>NZ_JBOBQH010000007.1:0-219927 GCF_050585765.1 Bacillus sp. ATD
CGTTGCTCCTGTTGATCCCGTTGCTCCGGTTGGTCCGGTGGCTCCGGTTGATCCCGTCGCACCTGTAGAACCCGTTGATCCGGTCGCTCCGGTTGGACCTGTTGGTCCCGTCGCTCCCGTTGATCCTGTCGCTCCTGTCGCTCCTGTCGCTCCTGTTGCTCCGGTTGATCCGGTTGGTCCCGTCGCTCCAGTGGCTCCTGTTGATCCGGTTTCTCCAGTTGGACCTGTCACTCCAGTGACTCCAGCTGATCCTGTCGCTCCTGTTTCTCCTGTTGGACCTGTCTCTCCCGTTGCTCCTGTTGGTCCTGTTGCTCCGGTTGGACCTGTTGCCCCAGTCGTTCCGGTTGGTCCCGTTTCTCCAGTCGTTCCGGTTGGTCCCGTTGATCCTGTCGCTCCGGTTGTTCCGGTTGATCCTGTTGCTCCTGTTGCTCCTGTTGCTCCCGTTGATCCTGTTGCTCCCGTTGATCCTGTTGATCCTGTTAATCCCGTTGCTCCGGTCGCTCCGGTTGGACCTGTTGGTCCGGTTTCTCCGGTTGATCCTGTTGGTCCTGTTGCTCCCGTCACTCCAGTTGCTCCCGTCACTCCGGTTTCTCCTGTTGGTCCGGTTGATCCCGTCGTTCCGGTTGGTCCCGTCGCTCCTGTTGGACCCGTTGCTCCTGTTGATCCCGTCGCTCCAGTCGTTCCGGTGGCCCCCGTTGATCCTGTCGCTCCTGTTACTCCCGTTTCTCCAGTTGGACCCATCGGGCCTGTTGGTCCAATCCCACCAACAGAATCTATTAAAGAAATATCATCAATCAATACAGATCCAAACGAAGCCTTACTAATAACAACTACAGCACTTACTGCCTCTACAGGTGTTTGTATTGTTCTATAGATTTCATTCCATGTATTTAAAGTGAGATTTGGCAAATTCCCGGCTGTAATAATAATCTCCTGTCCGCCTTCAATCTCTTCTCCTTCTCTGTTAACAAATAAAATTTGTATCGTTACTTGGGGACTTGGGTTATTCCCCATTCTTCCAAGTGAAACGATGAATGTAAGAGATTGTCCAGAAATAACAGGGATAATTTGGCCTAAAAAAGCATACGGCTGGCTGCTGATAAACTGCGCTGAATATCTTCCAGAGTGGGCAAAAGTATTGATTACAGACACATTTGCAGAGGCCCATCCCGTCAAATTGCCCGTTTCAAATCCTCCATTTACAATCACATCATTCACTCAACTTCATTCCCCGCTATCTTTAAATAGTTCCAGGTAGTATATGCAGGAAATACGCCATTCGTCTTTCACTTCGCTAAGCAAAATAAAAAAAGGTGATTGTCCTTACATCACCTTTTTTGCTTATATTATATATATTCTGTTGTGTCTAAAAACCCAGTGAGCTCCACATGCCGCTAGCCCCCAAAAGAAAGTCTGCAAAACGCCAGATATTTCTCACTGGATTATGGATTGCCCTGGTTTATCATATTTTTCAATCTATTTTCTCAGTTCGTTGCTTTTCCTTCTATCGGCTTTTCATATGCCGATTGCTATAGAAGATTCCTCCCACTATGATGTAATGTGGGGCAACACAAAAAAGGCAGACCGCGTCTGCCTTTTTCTTTCTACCATATTCCTAGTACTTTCCACCATAATCCGCCGATCACAAGCCATACGATGATATGAACAATCGACAGGATAAATCCGATGGACCACCATTTGCCTTGCGGGATGTAGCCTGCTCCGAAGAAGACCGGGGCCGCTCCAGAACCGTAGTGGGTCGTTGATCCAAACAGGTTGCTGAAGAACGCGAGACTCAACGCTGCTAAAAGCGGCGGTGCGCCCGCTGCCACGACGACAGCCAAAAATGCAGAATACATCGCACTAATGTGTGCTGTCGCACTCGCAAAGAAATAGTGTGAATAGAAATACACAACAATTAGGATTAAGAATGCTACAATCCAAGAGAATCCTGATACTGAGGATTTCATGGCGTTACTGAACCAAGACACCATGCCTAATTCATTCAGGAAGTTGGCCAGCATGACAAGCGCCGCAAACCAAGTGAGCGTATCCCAAGCGCCCTGTTCCTTTTTGATATCATCCCAAGTCAGAACCTGTGATAATAAGAGAACGGCCAAACCGATCAATGCGGTTGTGGTTGCGTCGATGTTGAAGCTGCCGCCAAAAATCCATAGCACAAGCACTAAAAGAAACACGATAACCATGGAAAGTTCTGATTTTTTGAACGGTCCCATTTCTTTCAGTTTCTCTGTTGCGATTTTCGCTGCATCCGGTGTTTCTTTGATTTCCGGCGGATACAGTTTGTAAATCACAAGCGGCGTGATGATTAAGCTTACAAGTCCCGGTACAATCGCGGCAATTGCCCAGCTTGTCCATGTTAAGTCCACCCCCGCGACATCATGGGCCAGCTTGGCAATCAGCGGGTTCGCCGCCATCGCTGTCAGGAACATAGCAGATGTGATCAGGTTCCCCTGAAAGCCGGTTTTTAATAAGAATGCACCGATTTTTCTCTCTGTTCCATTTGCCGGGCTTGATCCGAATGTTTCGGATAATGATCTGATAATAGGAAATATAATGCCTCCTGCACGCGCCGTATTACTTGGAATGGCAGGTGAAAGTATTAAATCACTGAACAGCAGTGAATAAGAAAGTCCAAGGGTTTTTTTCCCGAATTTCTGAACGAATACATACGAAATTCTCGCACCGAGCCCGGTTTTGATAAATCCCCGGGAAATAAAGAATGCGATCACGATAAGCCAAATGGTCTTATTCCCGAATCCGCTTAATGTATCCTCAATGGATAGTGTTCCAGTTAGTGCAGTAACCGCCAATGCAAAAATTGCAATTGCACCCATTGGCAAGGGCTTGGAGATAAAGCCGATAATTGTCGCGACAAAAATCGCAAACAAATGCCAAGCTTTAGGTTCAAGTCCGGACGGAGCGGGAATAAACCAGATGATTAGTCCCACAGCGACAGTAATAAGCAATGGAACAAGCTTTACTGCTGACTGTTTTCCTGCGTCTTTTTCTGAAGCCATAAATAGGTCTCCTCCTATATACTTGTTTTCCGATCCCCTTTTCCATTCTACTCCTTAACTAAGTTAATAAACATTTTAATTAATTAAAAAACACAAAGGTTAGCATCCTTTGTGTTTTTCACTTTCTTAATTTAATTTACCCGCTCCCGCTTGATTTATAACATTCGATTTCACATTAGCAGAAGCATCAATCGATCCATGCAGAGACGGCGTCCAGCCGACAGAAGAGCTCAGCCCGTTTGCAGCCGATGCGTTGATTTGTGCGCCGTTCAGCAATGTGCCTGAGTCATATAAAGCCGTTCCCCCGCTGAACACGCTGATCGTTTTAGCAGCTGACAGTCCCGGTACGTCAATGGCATTGTTTTGGGCATAGATTTTAGAAGACTTTCCGATTCCCCACGCGTAACTGAAAGGATAACTTGAAGAGCTTGTGCTTCCTTCATAATAATTGTTGTATACGTGCACTTGCCCGAAGCGGACTCTCGGCGCGCGCTGGACAATATTTTTATAGCGGTTATGATGCAGCGTAATTTTTAATTTGCCGTCATCAGAGGTTTTGCTGTCACTCGATCCGAAAATGGAGCTTTTATCATGATCGTGATAATAGTTGTAAGACATCGTGATATAGTTAGCACCGTTGGAAGCATCCGTTTGGCCGTCATGGTGCTGATATTTTCTTCCATAATACTTCGGTGATGTGCTGTCCGGACGCGAGCCGTCGTTAAACGTACAGTGATCGATCCAAATGTGCGTGCCGCCGTTTATCGTGATGTTGTCGTATTGTGAGTTCCAGTTCCCTGAGCTTCCGTCAGTCGGATCCCATTGCGGAAAATAGTCATAGGCATCCTGGAATTCAATGTTGCGGATAATGACGTTATCACTCTTGATTTGAAAATTTCCCCCCACGACTTTGGCGTTAGTCCCTGAACCGACGATCGTCGTGTTTGCAGGAATATCCACCATGACCCGTGCTTTTTGGTTTTTCTGAGAGCGTGCTCTCGCTTCTTCTTGTGTGCCCGACGGCTCTTTTTTGCCCCACGTGCTAGGATCATAGGCTTTCAAATATTTGTCCAAATCGTACTCCGGATCTTTATAGTCATTTAGGCCAAGCGGCTTCAGATTGTCATCCACGTTCATATCAATCGTTCCCTTGATATAAATGATTTTTGGTGTTGTGTTGGTATCCTTCCCTAATGCCGAGACAAGCTGGTTTCTGTTGCTGACGGTATACACATTTGAGGACGATGCTTTAGATCCGCCTGTCGTACCGGTTGAGTAGGCGCCCCAGCCATCATTTGATCCTAACGTCTGGTGGCCTAAATCAGCTGCGTTCGCGCCAGCTGGAGTCAACCCTAAAAACAGAGCCGTAGCTAACATCACTTTTTTCATTCACTATGTACCCCCATTTTCTGTTTTGTGAGATTTCATTCCAATTTCTCACAAAAATATAATAGCAAATGGAGGGACATCCAGAACCGAAAATGTTCCGCTATCTTATTGCGGCATTCTGCAGAAGATCCGCCGCAAAGACCGCAAAAAAAAACCAAAAGGCCGTCAATTGGCCCTTTGGTTTTTTCCCCTGCTTTATGCCCAAGCTTTCACTTTTTCGTTATCTGTCACAAAGAGAAGCACTTTTCCTTCATCTAAGCGTTTTTCAAATTGAGCGGCTTCATCTTCAGAAAAACCGATTTCGTGAATTTTATTGCGGAGCTCGTCTCCTTTTTTATTGAAGATATTTCCTACTGCGTGCTTCAAACCTGTTTCTTTGGCTCCGATCGTGTTGGCATTCGTGTTGTCTGCCAGGCGTTCCGTTCTGTCATCGTCGTGAGCTAAGACGTATACATCCTCTTTCGCCACACCCATTTGCTGTAATTCCTCTACATCCTTCATGAGCTGTTCGTCATTTGTATACTCTTTTACAACTGGTTTCATTTCGATATTCCTCCTTCTTGTTTTCTATATTTCTTTCATACCCGTTCGTCTGTACCTGAAACAGATTCCAGAACATTGAAGAGAAAAACAGGAAGAATGGTAGTAGCTATTTATTTTCCGTCCATGGTAAAGTGATAGGAACGGAGACTATTTTCAGAAAAGTCAAAATCAAAGAGAAGCCGCTGCACGGAGCACACGACCATGAATTGCTGCCTATATCCGTACGAGCAGGAGGTATGTCTAATGCAATACTTTTCACCAGAACAGCAATACAATGCTTGGATTGTAAGTGATTTAGTCAAACAGATTTTCCATAAGCGTGCCGGATGTTCACCAGGAATTCACGAGCTTGCAGTTTTTGCCGAGGAACATTTTGATATCGATATCGATTTTGTTTTCTCGATTATTATGAATATCGGCGATATTGAGTTTGCGCTTGCAGACGAAATCGAAAAGAAATTGTCCGGTTATCTCAACACTCTCCTCCCATACGTCACTGCTGATATGTTCGAAACCTCTAAAGCCAACGCCCATGCGTTTTTGTCTCGAAGACACGGTAACGCTGCATACCACTTATTTGTGTCTGATGATGCTTTCATGAGAAAGCAGTGAAAAAACGGATTTCTTTACTAAAAAAATATTGACATGGTAAGCCATGCTATTATAGTGTTACATGTGATAATGATTCTCATTACTAAATCTAATAAAAGGAAGAATGACATGCGCACCTATTCTAACAAGCTGATTGCCATCATGAGTGTTTTATTGCTCGCCTGCCTCATTGTATCCGGCTGTTCATCAAGCCAGAATAACAACGGAAGCAGCGAAAGCAAGTCTAAGGATTCCAGAGTGATCCATGACGAAGAAGGAAAAACGACAATAAGCGGCACACCTAAGCGGGTGGTTGTGCTTGAGCTTTCATTCTTGGATGCCGTTCACAATCTCGGCATGACGCCGGTGGGCATCGCCGATGACAACAAAAAAGATATGATTAAAAAGCTTGTCGGCAGCTCCATTGATTACACATCTGTAGGCACACGCAGCGAACCGAATCTTGAGGTCATCAGTTCCTTGAAGCCTGATTTAATCATCGCTGACGCTGAGCGCCATAAAAACATTTATAAACAGCTGAAACAAATCGCCCCGACGATTGAATTAAAAAGCCGTGAAGCGACATATGACGAAACAATCGACAGCTTTACAACCATTGCAAAAGCATTAAATAAAGAAGATGAAGGAAAAGAAAAGCTTGCCGAGCACAAAAAAGTCATCAACGGCCTGAAAGCGGAACTTCCAAAAGATGAAAACCGCAACATCGTTCTCGGGGTTGCAAGAGCGGATTCCTTCCAGCTTCATACATCATCATCCTATGACGGAGAAATCTTTAAAATGCTCGGCTTTACACACGCTGTGAAGTCAGATAACGCCTATCAAGAGGTCAGCCTCGAGCAATTGAGCAAAATCGATCCAGATATTTTGTTCATCTCAGCCAACGAAGGCAAGACCATTGTAGACGAATGGAAAACGAACCCGCTCTGGAAAAATCTCAAAGCAGTGAAAAATGGACAAGTCTATGATGCGGACCGTGACACTTGGACAAGATTCAGAGGCATCAAGTCTAGTGAAACAAGCGCCAAAGATGTGCTAAAAAAAGTGTATAATAAATAAGACAAATGAGAAGCGAGGGGAAATCCTTGCTTCTTCGTTTTTGCAACCAGACGCAGTAAGGAAGTGAGACTGTTGTATCATTCAGCCAAACGGCGCTCATCATCAAGACTGATGATGTTCATCATTGCACTGATCATTTTTATATTTGGGCTTGGGCTGAATCTTTCAGTAGGAGCCTCAGACATCGGCATCATAGATTCATTGAAATATCTTTTTGTATGGGACGGTTCAAAGGAACAGCTCATCATCTCTACTCTTCGCCTTCCCCGCACATTAATCGGCGTTTTTGTCGGCGCCAGCCTAGCTGTAGCAGGGGCGCTAATGCAGGCTATGACGAGAAACCCTCTGGCTTCACCCCAAATTTTCGGTGTGAATGCGGGTGCATCGCTTTTTGTCGTTGCTTCTCTCGTCATTCTGCCGGCATCGCCCTATTCTTCTGTTCTTTTCGCTTTTGCGGGTGCGGCGGCAGGCGGCGCGATTGTGTATATGATTGCCTCATCCGGCGGCATGACACCTGTCAAACTGGCGCTGTCAGGAATGGCCGTGCACTTATTCCTCTCCTCCATGACACAGGCCATCATTATTTTAAATGAGTCAGGTGAGGATGTTCTGTACTGGATGACAGGCGCAATCGACGGCAGCAACTGGCAGGACGTCTTGACCATCGCTCCGTTTTCTGTCATTGGCATCGGGCTTGCTCTCGTATTTTCCGGTTCTATTTCTGTTCTCGGTCTCGGAGACGAAACAGCAAAAGGGCTTGGACAAAATATGAACGGCATCCGGATTCTGATCAGTTTGATTATTTTAATCCTTTCCGGCGCTTCCGTAGCCGTCGCCGGGCCGATTGGCTTTGTCGGGCTGCTCGTCCCGCATATTGTCCGCAAGCTGATCGGAGAACATTATCAATACGTGCTTCCGTTTTCTGCACTGTTCGGTGCCATTTTGCTGGTGTACGCAGATGTTCTGGCCAGATGGATTGCATTTCCTTATGAATCACCGGTCGGCATTGTCACCGCGATTATCGGAACGCCGTTTTTCTTATATTTGGCAAGGAAAGGGCGACACTTGAAATGAAGAAAACAACCAGAAAACAAAAACGCCCCTTGCTGGCGATACTCATATTGGCCGTGATTTTGATCGTTCTGTCCGTCATCAGCATCGGAATCGGTGCATTATACATTTCACCTGAGGCGGTGGTGACGAATTTGCTGGGTCTGGATCATTCCTTTGAATTTATCATCCAGCAATATCGGCTTCCCCGCATTATCTTAGCGATTTTGGCCGGTGCAGGTCTTGCCGCTGCCGGAGCAATTTTACAGGGCGTGATCCGAAATCCGCTTGCTTCCCCGGACGTTGTCGGCATTTCAAAAGGGTCAGGACTTGCGGCGATGGCTGTGATTCTCATCTTTCCTGAGTCGCCGGTATACGTGCTTCCGTTCTCCGCATTTGCCGGAGCAGCCATTATTGCTGTACTATTGTTAATGATAGCCCGAAAAAAGAGCATTCAGCCCTCTTCACTGGCTTTATCAGGCATTGCCTTAGGCGCGGTCTGCCACGCCGGAATGCAATATATGATGGTCAAGTTTCCGGGCGACGTGAATGCTGCACTCATTTGGCTGACAGGCAGCCTCTGGGGAAGAAACTGGGAAGAAGTCAAGCTGCTTGCGCCATGGCTTTTGATTCTTTTTCCGATCGTCTGCATTCTCATACCGAAGCTGGATCTTATGTCACTCGGTGATGAGCTTGCGCAGGGTCTCGGAGAAAACGCAAACCGGCTGAGATTCATCCTGATTTTCACCGCGGTTGCGCTGGCGGGAAGCTGTGTAGCCGTCGTCGGCTCAATCGGTTTTATCGGCTTGCTTGCTCCGCATATTGCCAGACGGCTTGCCGGAGAAAAAGCTAAATATTTACTGCCTGCATCGGCATTGATTGGTGCTATTATATTATTAATTGCAGATACTCTAGGGCGCGGCCTCATGCCTCCGGTTGAAATACCTGCCGGAATACTGACAGCCGTGATTGGCGCGCCTTATTTCTTATATTTATTGAAATTCGAAGCGAGGAAACAGTAGGGAGAGGATACCATGGGAAAACTGGCTGCAGACCAGCTCACTCTTTCATATGACAGCACAGTGATTATTGACGGAGTCGACTTAAAGATAGAAGAAGGAAAAATCACTGCGCTCATCGGCGCCAATGGCTGCGGTAAATCAACAATCCTCAAATCGCTCGCCAGGCTAATGGCCCCGAAAAGCGGTACAGTGCTATTAGAAGGAAAAGACATCCACCGCCAGCCGTCAAAAGAAGTCGCAAAAAAACTGGCCATTCTTCCACAATCTCCTCAGGCTCCTGAAGGATTAACGGTAGAGGAATTATGCTATTTCGGCAGACATCCTCACAAAAAGCTGTTATCCAAGCATACCCAAGAGGATCACGACATGGTAGAGTGGGCGCTGAACGCAACGGGAATGATCGAGCTGAAGGAGCGGACGCTGGACGCCCTCTCAGGCGGCCAAAGACAAAGAGCTTGGATTTCCATGGCACTTGCGCAAGGAACCGATTTGCTTTTGCTTGATGAACCGACCACGTATTTAGACATCTCACATCAGATTGAAGTGCTTGAGCTGCTGAAAAAGCTGAACCGCGATCATGGCCGCACCATTGTCATGGTGCTTCATGATTTAAACCAAGCCGCTCAATATGCTGACTATCTGATCAGTGTGCTGGACGGTAAAATATATAATGCCGGAACGCCGGAAGATGTATTTACCCAGCCATTTTTCCGTGAAGTCTTCGGCTTGGAATGCTGCATCATGAGAAGCCCGATCGACCAGAAGCCAATGTGCTTGCCGACGGGACTGTGCCCGAAATTACGGGCGAAATGAAATGGAGAGGTAGATCCTCTCCTTTTTATTTTGCCAGCTTACCTTTTGTATTTCCTCTCCTGTCCATGTTACAGTGGTGTCAACCAAGTGATAGGAGGATGAAAATGACAGCATCTCAGCAGCAAATTCAATTAGCAAGACGTCCGCAAGGTGTTCCTGTTCATGAAGACTTTCGCTTTGAAACCGTTCCGGTTCCTGAACCGAAGCAAGGGGAAGTGCTTGTCAAAACGCTATATATATCGGTTGACCCCTATATGCGCGGCCGTATGCAGGATACGAAATCATATGTTGAGCCGTTCGCTTTAAATGAAGCGCTCTCTGGCGGGGTTATCGCTGAAGTTGTGTCAGACGGGAATCATCTGAAAAAAGGCAATATCGTCATCGGAAACCTCAGCTGGCAGGAATATTCCGCGGTAAGCGAGTCTGCCTTGCGAAAAATTGATACAAGCCTTGCTCCCGCTTCTGCCTATCTCGGCATTTTGGGGATGACCGGCTTAACGGCATACTTCGGATTGCTGGACATTGGGCGCCCGAAGGAAGGCGAAACTGTGGTTGTCTCCGGAGCTGCGGGAGCCGTCGGTTCAACAGTCGGGCAAATTGCCAAAATCAAAGGCGCGCGAGTTGTCGGTATCGCGGGCTCTGATGAAAAAATCGACTATTTAAAACAGAAGCTTCAGTTTGACGAAGCCATCAATTACAAAACAGCGGATGATATCCAAAAAGCGCTTCAAGGCGCTTGTCCTGACGGTGTCGATGTGTATTTTGACAATGTCGGCGGACCGATTTCAGACGCGGTCATGAATCTGCTCAATGAATTTGCCCGCATTCCGGTGTGCGGCGCCATTTCTTCCTATAACGCAGAAAGCGAAGCAGATGATATGGGCCCTCGTGTCCAATCAAAGCTGATTAAAACGAAGTCGCTGATGCAAGGCTTTATCGTCAGCGACTACTCCGATCGTTTTCCTGAGGGAGCAAAACAGCTGGCCGAATGGCTGAAGGCTGGTAAACTCCATTACGAGGAAACCATCATAGAAGGCTTCGAAAATATTCCTGACGCGTTTCTCGGCTTATTTAAGGGAGAAAATAAAGGAAAACAGCTGATCAAGGTCAGCGATCCGAGCTGAAGATGAAATCGGGAGGGCTTTTTGCCCTCCTTTTGTGTTTATTGAGGTCAGCTGCGAAAAATCAGCGTAAGAAAACCATCTTCATCTGGTTTCGTATCCTCCAAAATGAACCCTGCTGCCTGAAAGCAGGCTAAACTGATTCGATTGTCTTCTTCGATGCATGCCACCCATTCCCGCACTTTAGTAAAATCAGGTTCGGTCAGCAGCTTTTGTAATATCCGTTTTCCGTACCCTTGAAGCCGGCACAAAGGATTGACGATCAACCCAATATACGTCCGCTCCTCCCCGAACTCAATAACGGCCATTCCTGCCGGCAGCTGTCCATCATACGCCATGATGATGGTGTCGTGTTCATCTTTATTTACTCGTGCATACCACTCATCTAATGGCAGCATCCCATCCATTCTCCGTCTGGTATCCTCATTCTCGAACCAGTGTTCAAGGATTTTCAGCTCTGGCTCCTTCACTGCTTGAAACCTGTCTATTGAAACCATCTTCCCACCTCCACGTGAAATCTTTTCTATTATTTTACAACAAAAAAGAAGGGCTTTTCGCCCTTCTTTTTATTTTGTTTTCAGTTTTCCGCCTGCATACACAGCTTCACTCAGCTCAACACCAAGCTTCTTCGCCATTTTTTTCAGCTTTGATTCCTCCAATTTTGTCACAAGGCTCAGCACGTTGCCTTCTTTTCCGGCCCGGCCTGTTCGTCCTGATCTGTGGACATAGCCATCTTCATCAGGAATATCAGCATGAATCACGTATGGCAGGTTTTCTATGTCTAAGCCGCGTGCGGCAATGTCAGTCGCCAATAAAAGCGGGAACTCTCCGTCTTCGAATGCGGCAATGATTTTAGCCCGCTCCATTTTTTTCGCTTCGCTGTGCAAAACGCCGAGTTCAACGTGGTGATATGCCAGCTTTTCGGCATATACACTCAGGTTGCCGATATCTCTCACAAATACGAGCGCCTGCATGCCTTCAAGCCTTGACAGCTTTTGCAGCAGCTTTACTTTGTCACGCTGGTCGCAAATGAGATATTGATGCTTTACTTTCCCAGCTTCCGTCTTGCTTCGCTGCACCTTCAACACCTCAGGCTCTTGAGCCAATTCGCGGAGCACGTCCTCTGTTTCCTTTTTGAGCGTGGCAGAGAAACATAGAAGCTGGCGGTCTCTCAATGTTGTCTTAATGATTTGCTTAATCGTTTCGCGATGCTCCGGCAGGACGAGCTGATCCGTTTCATCAAGCACGATCGTTTTCACTTCATGCATTTTGAGTTTTTTTGCTTTAATCAGTTCAAATACCCTGCCCGGCGTGCCGACGATGATATGCGGGTGTTTTTTCAGCTTTTCAACCTGCTTCTTCACATTCGCCCCGCCGATTAAGGAAGCGGCGCGCAGCTCTGAGCCCGCTTTCCAATCCTGAATCACTTGAAAAATCTGCATGACCAGCTCACGCGAAGGCGCTAAAATGACTGCCTGCGGATGCTTCTGGTCCGGCTTGATCCGCTCCAAGACCGGCAACGCATACGCCAGCGTCTTTCCTGTGCCTGTCGGCGATTCCGCGATGACATCCTTTCCGTCCATGATCAGCTGGGCAGCCTGCTCCTGTACAGGAGTTGGCTTTTGAAAGCCGGAAGCCTGCCAATTCTCTTGTATAAATGATTGTGCATTATGTAAAAATGGCCAAGTTTGCGTCATTTTTGTTCTCCTCAATTCCTGAAATCTACTCCATAGTATCTCAAAACCTCGCCCGGAACGCAATTTTTCTTTTTCTTTCCTATACCTTTCAACATTCCGAATCCTCCTTTATAATCAAAAGGGTGAATATTACACGCCGATTGAGCGTGTTTGATAAACGATAGAGGTGTAAACATGAGTATTTTATCTGTAAAAGATTTAAGCCACGGCTTTGGTGACCGGGCCATTTTTAATAACGTTTCCTTCCGCCTGTTAAAAGGCGAGCACGTCGGGCTGATCGGCGCAAACGGTGAAGGAAAATCAACCTTCATGAATATTATTACCGGAAAGCTTGAACCTGATGAGGGAAAAGTCGAGTGGTCAAAAAATGTCCGTGTCGGCTATCTTGACCAGCATACCGTGCTTGAAAAAGGAAAATCCATTCGTGACGTCCTGAAAGACGCGTTCCATTATTTATTTGCGATGGAAGAGGAAATGAACGAGATTTACAACAAAATGGGCGAGGCTGATCCCGACGAGCTCGAGAAGCTACTTGAAGAAGTCGGCGTCATTCAAGACGCGCTGACAAACAATGATTTTTATGTTATTGATTCCAAAGTGGAAGAAATCGCTCGCGGCCTCGGCTTGAGTGATATCGGTTTAGAGCGCGATGTCACTGATCTAAGCGGCGGACAGCGCACAAAGGTTCTTCTCGCCAAGCTGCTTCTTGAAAAGCCGGAAATTCTGCTTCTCGATGAGCCGACCAACTATCTTGATGAACAGCATATTGAATGGCTGAAACGCTACCTGCAGGAATACGAGAACGCGTTCATCCTGATTTCCCACGATATTCCGTTCTTAAATAGCGTCATCAACCTGATTTATCACGTTGAAAATCAAGAGCTGACACGCTATGTCGGCGACTACCATCAGTTTATGGAAGTCTACGAGGTGAAGAAACAGCAGCTTGAAGCGGCCTACAAAAAGCAGCAGCAGGAAGTCGCAGAGCTGAAGGATTTCGTTGCCCGCAACAAAGCGCGTGTCAGCACGAGAAACATGGCGATGTCCCGCCAAAAGAAACTCGATAAGATGGATATGATCGAGCTTGCGGCAGAAAAGCCAAAGCCGGAATTCCATTTCAAGCCGGCGAGAACGTCAGGCAAGCTGATTTTCGAAACAAAGGATCTCGTGATAGGTTACGATTCCCCGCTGTCCCGTCCGCTCAACCTCCGCATGGAGCGCGGCCAAAAAATCGCCCTATACGGCGCAAACGGAATCGGAAAAACGACATTGCTGAAAAGTTTGCTTGGCGAGATCCAGCCGCTCGAAGGTTCGGTTGAACGCGGCGAGCACATCTATACCGGCTATTTCGAGCAAGAGGTCAAGGAAACAAACAACAATACGTGCATCGAAGAGGTATGGAGCGAATTCCCTTCATATACCCAGTATGAAATCCGTGCCGCACTGGCAAAATGCGGACTGACGACAAAGCATATCGAAAGCCGCGTCTCCGTATTAAGCGGAGGCGAAAAAGCCAAAGTCAGATTGTGCAAGCTGATCAATTCGGAAACAAACCTGTTAGTGCTCGATGAGCCGACAAATCACTTGGATGTCGATGCCAAGGAAGAGCTCAAGCGCGCCCTCAAAGAATACAAAGGCTCGATTCTGCTTATTTCCCACGAGCCAGAGTTTTATATGGATATCGCGACAGAAACATGGAACTGCGAGTCTTGGACGACGAAAGTGCTTTAATTTATAAAAAAACCCGCCTGCTGAAGGGCGGGTTTTTTACTGCCATTTTTTCTGAACGATTCTCAAAAGCTCTCTGTCTTTTAAAATGAGCTGCAATGGCGATGTGAATTCATCAAGTGTCAGCTCTCTTTTGGCAGACAGCTCAAAGTCTTCCTTATCAGCCCAAGCGGTAAACCATTCAACCGAAAAGCTGTTTTTCATGACGCTGTGTATGTATTGATAGAGCGTTTCTAAACATTTCTGATCATATTCGTCAGGCTTTGCCTTCATGGCAAACGTCCCCTCTACAGCATGAACCATCACTTGAAATGGCAATCGTAAATGAACGGACACATTCTCAGCTTCTACAAGATAAATCCCAGCCGCATCAATGCCTGACCGTAGCGGATGCCCTTTCCGCGAACGCCGTTCTTGCTGACCGAAAAAACCGGTTTCTAAAGGGGTTTTAGCTGTTAAGTAGTAAAATTGTGTCATAAAGACTATCCTTTCCTGCACCAATTCGATTATGATGCATTATAACGAATAAAAAGACACTGCATATGCGCAGTGTCTTTCGTTATTAATGCCCCGCCTTAATCCCGGCAAGATGTTTACGTCCCATGAGAAGGACAAGCATGCCGACAAAAACGACGATTCCGCCTACTGTATATGGTGTGCTTGCGGTGAAATGTTCTGACAGCATTCCCGCAATCCACGGAGCGAGTGCGCCGCCGATGAAGCGGACTGAGCTATAGGCTGAAGACGCGATTGAGCGTTCAACCGGCGCAGAACCCATCACAGCGGTTGTCATGATCGTATTCACCATACCGAGGACAGCACCAGCGACAACGATACATGTAATAATCAAAGTCTGATGGTCTGTCCAGATCCCCATAATGATGAGAATGACCGCAAAGGCGATAAAGAGAACGACGAGCGAACGCACTGTGCCCATCACTTTGTGCACAAGCGGCGCCGTAAAGACTGACGTAATCGCCAGCAGAAGGCCCCAGCCGAAGAAGACATATCCAAGACCATGTTCATCCAAATCCAGAACGAATGGAGAATAAGCAAGCAAAATAAAAAATCCAAAGTTGTATAAGAATGCCGATACGGCCATCGTTAAAAGGCCTTTATATTTGAGCGCCTTCATCGCATCAAACACACCGACGCGTTTCACTGGTTTCGGTAATTTTGGCAGCATGAAAGAAATTGCGATTAACGCAATAAACATCAGAACAGATACTCCGAAAAACGGTGCGCGCCATGAAATGCTTCCAAGCTCTCCGCCTGCAAGCGGCCCGACAGAAATCCCAAGACCGAGCGCAGCCTCATACAAAATAATCGCTTGGGCGCTTCCGCCGACTGACACGCCGACGATAACCGCAAGCGCTGTGGAGATAAATAAAGCATTACCTAATCCCCAGCCGCCGCGATAGCCGACTAACTGAGCAATTGAACTTGAGCTGCCGCCAAGCCCCGCAAACACAATAATAAAAATAAGTCCGAGAATTAATGTCCATTTCGCGCCGATGCGGCTGGAAATGGCTCCTGAGAAAAACATCATAAATCCGGTAACAAGCAAATAACTTGTAAACAAGAGTGATACTTCACTAGGTGAAGCATGTAATTGTGCGGCAATGGCCGGAAGAATTGGATCGACCAGCCCGATTCCCATAAAAGAAATCACACAGGCAAACGCGACAGCCCATACCGCTTTCGGCTGGCTGAGCAAGCCCGTTTTCTGATTCACTTGTTTTGTCTTATCCATTTGACCTGACCTCCATCTTTATTCCATTAAAAGAAACGCTACAAAAATAGCGTTTAACAAACTTTTCATTCGATTGATTGAATGCCACGTTCCGCTTTTTCTTTCATGCCCTGCAGATGTTCTTTAAAGCTTTGGAATGTGCGGATTTTCTCATCAATCAAACCCAGCTGGTGATTCAGGGTTTCCTGAATTTCCTCCAGTTTTTCTTTCCGTTCCTTAGGATCCAGTGACAACAAATACCCCTCTTTGTTTAACTCTAGCTGACGGCTGGTTTCCATGAAATGCTGAAGCTCCTGAAGGGAAAAACCGAGCACCTCTTTTGTGCTGATGACTTTCTCAAGCTCCTCCATATCATCCTCTGAATAAAGCCTTACACCGCCGTCTGTCCGTTTCGGCGCCGGAATCAAACCGATTTCTTCATAAAACCGGATGGTCCGCTTTGTCAGCCCGCTTCTTTTGGCCACTTGATCAATCTTCATCCATTCCAAGGTAAATCCCCCTTCGCCGTTTCTGTTACCATTATACACCTTTTGAACCTTAACGTAAACGTTAACTTTTAAAAAGCAATAAAAAAGACGAGCAGCATAAAGCACCCGTCTTTCACTTTCCTGTTTAAGCTAAACTTCCCGCCAGTGACAGAGACTCTTTTTGAAGGCTTTCTGAAAGCACTCGATACGCGATCACTTTCTTCTTGTACTGTTTTACGACGTCGATATGGTCATCGTAGCGGTATACAAACAGCCTCACATCATGTTTGCCTTTTTTCGTATCTATCACAAGCGGCGTGCCGCCGTTTTCCGGATATAAATAACGCTCTTCGTCACCTGGGTAAATATAATATTTCTCCAGGAAGACAGCTTCGTTAAATTGATCAATCACTTTCTGCTTCTCTGTACCCTCGAGACGTTTTCCGTCTAGAGAGAGGCTCGCATTTTCATCACTAAGCTTGGCGTGCACTTCAAATTTGCTGAGCAGCCATTCTATGACGCCTGTAGGAAGACAGGTTAATACGATTTTCACCAGACTCATGAGAATTAACATCACGATCGCCCATGTCATACTTCATCATCTCCGTTAGTTTTCCATGTGCCGCTGACACACAATTCCATCCTATCATAAGCAGGCCGATTCGTTTTTGTACATTATGTGAAAAAAAGCGCGGCCTGCTGCGGCCACGCTTTTTAGCTTTCCAGTTCTTCGATCATGAGGGACAATTCTGTCCAGCGGTCCATCGCAGCCTCAAGCTCTTCCGCCGTTTTCGCCTGCTCGGCCATCAGCTCTTGGATTTTGCCAAAATCACTGCCTGCTGCGGCGATGTCAGCTTCGAGCTGTTCATGTTTTTCTTCCAGCTGAGCAATTTTATCTTCGATGCCGTCCCATTCCAGCTGGTCTTTGTAAGAAAGCTTTTTCCGTTTTTTCTTTGGCTCGGCTTCAGCCGGTTTTGCTTCAGCAGCCGATTTTTCAGTTGTTTTTTTCGCTTTTGACTCTTCCATATAATCGCTGTAGGAGCCTTGGAAGCGGGTAATGACACCATTTCCTTCAAACACAATCAAACGGTCGACGACGCGGTCAAGGAAATAGCGGTCATGGGATACGGTAATGACGACGCCAGGGAATTGGTCGATGTAATCCTCAAGAACGCTTAATGTTTCAGTATCCAAATCGTTCGTCGGCTCATCGAGAAACAGGACATTCGGCTCCTGCATGAGAACCTGTAGCAAGTATAAACGGCGTTTTTCCCCGCCGGACAACTTGCGGATATACGTCTGCTGCATGGAACGCGGGAAGAGGAAACGCTCCAGCATTTGTTCAGCTGTAATGATATCGCCATCTACTGTTTTTACGACCTCCGCCGTTTCTTTTATATAGTCAATGACCTTTAACTCACCATTCATTTCACTATGATCCTGGGTATAGTAGCCGATTCTGACCGTCTGTCCGATCGTAATATCGCCTCCGTCCGGCGTGTGACGGCCGGCAAGGGTGTTTAACAGCGTTGTTTTCCCGATGCCGTTTGGCCCGATGATTCCGATCCGTTCACCCGGTATGACAAGTTCATTAAAACGGTCGACGAGCATGCGGCCGTCATAAGCGATCATGACGTTCTCCGCTTCAATGACCTGTTTGCCGAGACGGTGCGAGCCAATCGCAAAATCGAGTGAACCCGATGACTGAGGGCCTTTCTGCTCTTTAAGCGCTTCTACCCGGTCAATTCTCGCCTTTTGTTTTGTGGATCGGGCTTTCGCTCCTCGTCTGAGCCAAGCCAGTTCACGGCGCAGCAGGTTTTGCCGCTTCGTTTCCTTTTGCTCAGCCTGCGCTTCCCGTTCCGCTCGTTTTTCTAAAAACACTTCATAGTTGCCTTTATACGTGTAGAGGCTGCCTCGTTCTAGCTCATAAATGCGGTTCGTGACACGGTTTAAGAAATATCTATCGTGCGTGACCAGCATAACAGAGCCGGGATATTGGCTTAAATATCCTTCAAGCCACTCAATCGTTTCATTATCCAAATGGTTTGTCGGCTCGTCCAAAATGAGCAGATCAGCGGGCTGAATTAAGTTTTTGGCAATGGCTACCCGTTTTTTCTGGCCTCCTGAGAGCTCGTTGACCGGCTTTGTTACATCGTTGACACCCAGCTTAGTCAGTACGGTTTTTGCCAGGGTGTTTGCATCCCATGCGTTGTTCGCGTCCATTTTCGCCTGCGCTGCCAGCAGGTGTTTCTGGCGCTGTTCATTTTCGGGATCTTTCCCCAATTCATGCACCGCTTTTTCATATTCACGCAAGGTTTTCATCACAGCCGATTCACCGGAATAGATATGCTCCAGTACTGTTTGCCCCGCGGGCAGCTCAGGGTCTTGATGAAGAAATTCCACGTGCACGCTTCCGGATTTCGTAATTTCCCCTTCTTCGATAGATTCCAAGCCGGCAATCACTTTCAGCAGCGTTGATTTCCCTGTTCCATTCGGCCCGATTAATCCGATTCTCTCATTCTCTTCAATATGAAAGGAGATATGGTCGAATAATGTTTTATCTCCGTATGTTTTATAAAGATTTTCCGCTTTTAATATGCTCATGGTTCCTATCAATCCTCACGTAAGTTCATGTGTACATTTTAAATCAGCCGCTGGAATAAAACTAGTAAAACGTCAGACGAATTTCATGGAAATGCGGGATATGAAAAAGACCGGGGACGTTTGTCCCCGGTCTCTTACTCTTCCTCAAGCGCTTTTTCTGCCATTTTTGCAAGATGCTGCGCGCTTCCTGAAATCTCCTGCATCGTGGCGGAAATTTGTTCAACGGCAGCGGCTTGTCCGTCTGTATGCTGATTAATCGACTCAATGGATTCCTCCAGCCCTTTTAGCAGGCTGTGGATTTTTTTCGTAATCTGGTCAATTTGGCCGACATTTTCTTTTGAATGTGTCGCTAGCTTTCTGATCTCATCTGCGACGACAGAGAAACCTTTTCCGGACTCCCCCGCTCTTGCCGCTTCGATCGCGGCGTTCAAGCCAAGCAGATTGCTTTGGTCAGAAATGCCTTTAACAGTGACTGAAATATCGGCGATTTCACCGGCGCTTTCGCTTACTTTTTTCGCTTGAGAGGAAATGCCTGACATTTGAGTTGAAAACCCGTTAATTGAGTCAGAAATGTCGGAAATGGCCGCGGCCGTTTGTTCAACAACAGCCGATAAGCTTTCTGCCACATCATGCAGCTTTGATGACTCCTCAAGGCTCGTACCGAGGCCAACGCCTCCAATGACTCTTCCATTCTCGTCGTGGAGCGGGATGGCACGGGCGATCAACGGGAAGCCGAACAATTCTTTCGGAACCATGCTCGTTTTCTTCTGATTGCTGCGGATGGCATCTGTGATGATATCCCCTTCCTGCAGTGGATCACCGGCTTTTACGTTCAGCGAAAAGGTTTTGGCCGGTATGTTCACGAGCAGCTTTTCCGTATCATAAATGCCGATTGTAATATCATCCTGAACCAGGCTGTTTAAATAAGGGGCTACTTTGATAAATGCGTCCAGAATATCTGCCGTTTCTTTTTCCGTTTTTATGCTCAATTCCATTCACTCCTATTCATTAATAAGGGAAGCTGCGTTTTTCGTGCTGAACCGAGATCCATTTCAGCGTTGTAAATTCTTCAAGGCTCCACTCACCGTTCAAACGGCCGAGGCCTGATTGCTTTTCACCGCCAAAGGCTACATTCGGTTCATCATTAATGGTCGTGTCATTAACGTGAATCATGCCTGTTTCAATGCGTTTCGCAAAAGCTACGCCGCGCTCAAGATTTGACGTATGTACGGCACCGCTCAATCCAAACGGCGTTTCGTTTGCGATATCCACCGCTTCGTCTTCTGAATCAAACTTCATAAAGGAGACGACCGGCCCGAACAGCTCTTCCTTGGCAATGCTCATGAACGGTTTGACGTCTTTTAAGATCGTCGGTTCCACAATCGTCCCGTTAAATCCGCCAAGCTTCACCGGTACAGCGCCTTCTTCAATTGCTTGCTCAACAGACTTCATCAGCCCGTCCGTCTGTCTGCTGTTGATTAATGGCCCGATAATCGTATCAGGGTCCATTGGGTCGCCGACTTTCAGCGATTCCACTTTTGCCTGATAGAGCTCAAGGAACTTATCATAAATAGATGAATGGACAAGCACGCGATTGGCTGACATGCAAATTTGTCCTTGATGTGTAAATCGGCTGAACACCGCCGCGTTGACCGCATATTCTATATCTGCATCCTCAAGCACGATGAAGGCGCTATTCCCGCCAAGCTCAAGAAGCGGCTTTTTAAAATGCTTCATCGCAAGCTGCCCGATGTAGCTGCCGACTTTCGTAGAACCGGTAAATGAGATAATCCGCGGCACTGGATGCTCAACGAAGCTGTCTCCGATTTCAGCAATGTCTGTGACAACAACATTCAGCAGACCCTCTGGGATTCCCGCGTTCTCAAAAATTTTCGCAATCAGCGTTCCGCCGCATATTGGTGTTTCCTCATGCGGCTTTAACACAACGCCATTGCCGGCTCCGAGTGCAGGCGCCACTGATTTCATAGATAAAAAGAATGGGAAGTTAAATGGACTGATAACACCGACAACACCTGCCGGCACGCGATATAATCTGTTTTCCTTTCCGTCTATTGTGGACGGAAGAATTTTACCTTCCATGCGGACAGGGAACGTTGCCGCTTCTTTTATGATGTTTTTGACAAGACCGATTTCAAAGGCTGCTTTGAGCCTTGTTCCGCCAAGCTCTTCCATAATCAAATAAATGATGGCTTCTTCGTTTTCTTCGATATACGTGACGGCTTTTTCTAAAATGGATCTTTTTTCGAACGGATTGACCGCATCCCATTTTTTCTTCGCCAGCGCCGCTGCCCGGTACGCTTCATCTACATCGTCAGCAGTCGCTTTACGGAATGTTGTGAATGTTTTTTGAGTATAAGGATTTTTGTTTTCCAATACATTTGGGCTGCTGCCCTCCTGCCATTTCCCGCCGATATACTGTTTATTCAACTCTTCATATTGAAACATGGTCAGCATCTCCTTTATAACCGCAAATCAAAATATGGGCGAATCTATTTTTTCTATCGGTTCATCCTGCATAAAATTGAATATTAGATTAGTAAAAATTGCTATCCTATGATACGACAACGCTGTTTCGCTTCTATCGTTTAAAGCAGAAAAATATTTTATTGACTGCGTCAAATTTCGACAATATAATACAACAAGAACTGTATATAATGATTAGAATATTTTGAATATTTTCAGGAGGAACTTTTGATGAGTTCATTATTTAGAAAAAAACCGCTTGAAACATTGAGTGCGCAGAGCAAGTCAAAAAGCCTTGCCCGTACGTTAAGCGCATTTGATTTAACCTTGCTCGGTATAGGTTGTGTCATCGGTACAGGGATTTTTGTCATTACAGGAACAGTGGCAGCAACCGGTGCAGGTCCCGCCCTCATCATATCGTTTATTTTAGCAGGGCTCGCCTGTGCGCTGGCTGCATTCTGTTATGCTGAGTTTTCGTCTTCCATTCCGATTTCGGGAAGCGTGTACTCATACTCATACGTGACACTTGGAGAGCTGCTCGCCTTTTTAATCGGATGGGATCTCATGCTTGAATATGTCATTGCACTGTCGGCGGTTGCCACCGGCTGGTCTTCCTACTTTCAATCGCTGCTTGCCGGCTTTAATCTCCATCTTCCGGCTGCACTGACAGGAGCGCCGGGAAGCACGCCGGATGCCGTATTTAATCTTCCGGCTGCAGTGATCATTCTCCTCATCACTGCGATTGTCAGCAGAGGCGTCAAGGAAAGCACACGCTTTAACAACGTCATTGTACTGATGAAAATCGCGATCATTTTATTGTTCATTATTGTCGGCATCGGCTATGTGAAACCGGACAACTGGTCTCCTTTTATGCCATTTGGGATGAAAGGCGTCATTCTGAGCGCTGCCACTGTTTTCTTCGCGTACCTTGGGTTTGACGCGGTTTCTAACGCTTCAGAGGAAGTGAAAAATCCACAAAAAAACATGCCCGTCGGCATTATTTCAGCTCTAGCCGTCTGTACGGTTCTGTACATCGCGGTATCGCTTGTGCTGACAGGCATGATGCCTTATGCCAAATTGAATGTCGGAGATCCGGTGTCCTTCGCGCTGAAATTCGTCGGACAGGACGCTGTCGCCGGAATTATTTCTGTTGGTGCGATTATCGGGATTACGACGGTGATGCTCGCTTTGCTGTACGCTCAGGTCCGCTTGACATTTGCCATGAGCAGAGACGGCCTTCTGCCTGGCTTGTTCGCAAAGGTGCATCCGTCATTTAAAACGCCGTTTCGCAATACATGGCTGACAGGGATCGTTGCAGCGGGAATCGCCGGGTTTATTAACCTCGGAACGCTGGCTCATCTGGTGAACATGGGAACACTTGCCGCGTTTACGGTCATTTCCATTGCTGTCATTGTGTTAAGAAAGAAACATCCTGAAATCAAAGCGTCCTTCAGAGTGCCATTCGTTCCGGTTGTGCCGATTATCAGCGCAGGCATCTGCCTCTGGTTCATGTACAGCCTTCCCGGCGTCACATGGCTTTCATTTGTCATCTGGATCGCTGTCGGAACACTGGTTTACTTCCTATATTCGAGAAAACACAGTTTATTAAACAAATAATCTCTTTTTCAGCCGGCGCTGCCTCACTCATCCGCCGGCTTTTTCCTTTTTTTATGTGCTATACTTTGAGTACATATGAGAAGGGAAGACACACAGATGAAACAATACCGCACTTTATTATTTGATGTAGATGATACCATCCTTGATTTTAAAGCGGCAGAAGCTTTAGCCCTCCGTTTGCTGTTTGAAGATCAAAACATTCCTTTAACAAGTGACATGAAGTCGCAATATAAAGCCATCAATCAAGGTCTCTGGAGAGCCTTTGAAGAAGGAAAGATAACACGGGATGAAGTCGTGAATACGCGTTTTTCCGCTTTGCTCAAGGAGTACGGTTACGAGGCGGACGGCGCTTTGCTTGAGCAAAAATACCGCAGCTTTCTTGAAGAAGGACATCAGCTGATAGACGGTGCTTTTGCTCTCATCTCAAATTTGCAGCATCAGTTTGATTTGTACATCGTGACAAACGGCGTGTCTAACACACAATACAAGCGTCTCCGTGACTCAGGATTATTTCCGTTCTTCAAGGACATTTTCGTTTCTGAAGACACAGGCTTCCAAAAGCCGATGAAAGAATATTTCGATTACGTGTTTGAACGGATTCCCCAATTTTCAGCAGGGCACACATTAATCATTGGGGATTCATTGACTGCTGACATCAAAGGCGGCCAGCTCGCCGGGCTTGATACTTGCTGGATGAACCCTGAGATGAAGCCGAATGTTCCAGAGATCATCCCAACCTATGAGATTCGTAAGCTTGAAGAGCTATATCACATTTTGAATATCGAAAATACCGTCAGCTGCTAATCGGCTGACGGCGTTTCTTTCATAAAAGTCTTTTTTCCTCTTGATAAATTCTTCACCTTATGAATAATATGATGGTATGCTTTGGCTATATATGTAAGGAGGAGACTCAATTGGCTATCGCCGCCCCGTTAAAAGAAAAAACAGTTCAAAAACCCGGCACCACGGTGTATCCGATTTTGATTATTATCGGAATCTGCCATATGCTCAACGATTCGCTGCAAGCCGTGATTCCGGCCATGTTTCCTATTTTGGAACGCTCCATGAGCCTGACGTTTACACAGCTCGGCATCATCGCTTTCACATTAAACATGGTGTCATCCGTGATGCAGCCTGTCGTCGGCTGGTATACTGATAAACGGCCGCGGCCGTACGCGCTTCCAGTCGGTTTGACCGCCAGCATGCTTGGCATTTTGGGTCTTGCATTCGCCCCGTCATTCATCACGATCTTATGCTGTGTGTTTTTCATTGGATTAGGCTCAGCCATTTTCCATCCGGAGGGTTCTCGTGTGGCATATATGGCCGCCGGCACAAAACGCGGACTCGCCCAGTCGATTTATCAAGTGGGCGGAAACTCAGGCCAGGCGATGGCGCCGCTGATCACCGCGCTGATCCTTGTGCCGCTCGGGCAATTCGGCGCTGTTTGGTTCACGCTTGTCGCCGCGCTCGCTGTTATGTTTCTCATGTATATTGCGAAATGGTACGCCTCACGTCTTGGCAGTCTCGCCCAGAAATCAGGCAAGCAAAAGAAAACGGCTGAAAACACAGCCATCACCAAATCTGTTGTATCTGCTCTTATTATTATTATATTTCTCATTTTTGCGCGTTCCTGGTATACGAGTGCGATCGGCAACTTTTACACGTTTTACGCGATGGATACATATCACGTAAGCATTCAGCAGGCACAAAGCTATATTTTTGTCTTCTTGCTGTTTGGCGCGATCGGCACATTTCTCGGCGGCCCGCTTGCAGACCGTTTTGGAAAACGCTTCGTTATCCTCGGTTCGCTGTTATGCTCGGCGCCGCTGGCGATTTTGCTGCCATTTGCCGGCCCGGTTCTCGCCTATGGCGTGCTCGCATTGATTGGCGTGGTTCTGATGTCGAGCTTCTCCGTAACGGTTGTCTATGCACAGGAACTAGTTCCTGGAAAAATCGGCACAATGTCTGGGTTAACCGTCGGTCTTGCCTTCGGGATGGGCGCGATCGGCGCTGTGGCACTGGGCGCTCTGATTGATGCAGCGGGACTGACCCCGACGATGATCGCCATTGCCTTTCTGCCTGTTCTCGGCATCCTTGCCTTCCTATTGCCAAGTGACCAGAAGGTGAGAGAATGGCATAGCTAAAAAACCCTGCCCAGCGGCAGGGTTTTTTTAATCCAGCTGTATAAAATGAGTGTCAGGCACTGCATGCTTCGGGATAAATCCGTCCGCAAAGTCTGGAAACGCGGACTGTATTTCATCAATCCATTTTTTCAGATTTAATATATACGGCATATAAATCATCTCAATTGTCGCTTCATCTTCAATCCGGTAATACCAGCAAAGATTAAACTCTTTTTCTGTCACAAGTGTAAACCCGGAGAAATGATAAAAAATCAGCGGCGTTTCATCTATATACACGCGGCCGTCCTTTTGCCCGACCTTATAGTTTTCGATATTCCAAAGCGCTGTATTGGCTCCAATTGATTTGACAACATGCACACCCTTATACCGCGCCGGCCATTTCTCCACATATCTTTGATCGCCGTATGTCTTTCGTTCCGTATCCATTTCGACTGTGCAAAATGCAATACAGTCCTGTCTCCACTGCCATACCGCTTCATATGCTTCCTTTGTATTACCGGCACCGACAAAGCCTGTATTAAAGCGTCCGGTTCGCTCGTAGTAGGACATGAAGCGCGGCGAGTTACGATGATCAGTCAAATACAGAGACGCCGTTGGGTTTTCTGCAAAAATACGTGCCGGATCAGAAAAGAAAAATAGATCCGTATCCATATGGGCAAAGTATTCAGCGTCATCCCACTTGCTCATCACATGAAACAAAAAGGCGGGCTTTAACGTCCAGCAATATTCATGAAACGTTCTGTTGCTTTTTGCTTTCAGCAGCTCCGGGTCTTCCATTTCATGCAGCTGCACAAAGCTGACATGCTCCCATGGAACGTGCTGAAGCAATTCGTACGCTTTCTGGTCGACACACAGCACATATAAATGAAAATCATCGCAATGCTCATGGAGAGAATGAATCATGGGCATGAGCTTAAAGATATGTGTCCTTGACACTATCGTTGAAAAATGAAATGTACTCACTTATACCACATCCAATGATCTAAGATCCACGTGCAGCAAATCGTTGACAAGCGCATACAGTGCGTTGGCGAAATCGTTCACGCCTAGCTTTTTCTTCGCTTTTGGCAGAAGCTTGCGGACAGTTTGTAAATCAAAGCTTTCCGCCGTCACCCTTGGGGATTTCTTTCGCCAATCCGGATCAATATTGCGCTCTTTAACAACATGCAGAAGCTCAAGAAATAGATTCAGCAGCAGATCATATTTCTGAGATTCCAGCAGCTTTTGAATATCATCCATGATTCTGTTTGTCATGTCAGGCGGGAACGGCCCATTAAAAGCGAGATGAACGTCTAAGGAGCGGATATTGTTGTATTTATCGCACATATAGGCAATGTTTGCCCGAATATCGTCTACAGACTTACAATTGCTTGGATGCTCCTGATGAACACTGACAATATCGCGCCGAAGCCTGAAGGTCAATCCGGCCTGATGAAGCCTGATGCCGAGATCATAATCCTCAAACCCGTACCGCACAATGCCCTCATCAAATAAACCGAGATCAACGACATGCTTGCGTTTAACAGAGGAATTATTTGTGATAAAAAAGCGCCATGGCATATGATAGCCTTCCAGATCATCTCCGTACTCATCTAAAATCTGCTTGAGCACGTCAATAAAGTCGGTATTAAGGTCAAAGCTTTTATCAAGAAAGCTTCCGTTTTTAATGTCCTCTTCCTCCAGCAGCTTTTGTTTGTCTTTTTTCGGCATTTCATCTGTGAGCTTTGCGAGCTGTTCCTTATGTTCTTCTTCAAATCGTTCATAATAAAAACTGTAGATCCGCTTCCAAAACAACCCACACACGACGAGATTCTCTTCATTCTCATGGGCTTTAATATGCTTTGCCACAAGGTCCTTTGCCGCAAGCATATCGCTGTCATGAAAAATCAGGATATCTCCTCTGGCATTGCGCAGCGCCTGATTTCGACCGTACGCAATCCCCCTGTTTTCTTTAATCCGGGTAAAAATCAGCGGAAAATCCGCTTGAAATGATTCAAGCATTGAGAGCGTCCCGTCCTCAGAGCCATTGTCCGCTACAATGACTTCGAATTCTTCATCGCACTCCTGCTGGTTTAATGACAGAAGGCTGTTATAAAGACGCTCCTTTGAATTATATGCAGGAATAATAACGCTTGCTTTCACTTCATTTTCACTTCCTGTATTTACTCATTTATTTGTTGTCATCTTTTGAAGCAAAACCGTTAAATTCAGGGTCTAATGTTTTGATGTGCTCAATGATATGCGGCAGTGTCTCTTGATACAGTTCATGCACAAACGGCAGGTCTGTGCGGGTTGTTTCATGAATCTGTTTGATTTCATTGATGCCGACGATTCGGTATCCGCTGAAATGATAAAAAATCAGCGGACTGCCATCCTCCAGCACGATCCGGCCATCCTCCCACGAAAACGTATGCTGCCCATAATTCCAATGACCAATGTTCACGCCGGGTGTTGTAATATCACAAACATTCGGAAACAGCCCAGACATATAATCCAAATAGCCTTGGTCACCGAATTTTCCTTCACCCGGCGCATTTTTGCATTCCTCAAGACAGCGTTCCTTCCACCACTCCAAGCAGTCAGTGCCTGCATCATCATGCTTGAAGCTGATAAACCCGGAATTATATCTGCCTAAAAGACGCTGCAGCATGTCAATCTGATCTTTCTCAAAAGAAGGAATGACAATATCCCCCCGTGAAAGCAGCACCGAACAGTCCGGCTGGTTTTCAAAAATCGGCGATGGATCTGCGTAGAAAAAGAGATCCCCGTCAATGTATGTCACACGCTCCAGCTCGGGATTGCTGTTCAGCACAGCTTGCAGAAAGATCGGCTTCATCGTCCAGCAATACTCACTTTGATCTCTAGTTTCCTTCAGCTTTAGAAGCATTTCATTTTCAAGAGCGGCCACCGGCACAAGGTTCAGCTGCTTCATCTTCAGCTTCTGTAACACGCGGTGCGTATCTTCGTCCATGCACAGCGTAAAAATGGGACTGTCTTGGTCTACTCGCTCTAATGACTTAAATAAGGCGACTGCCTGATATAATCTTCCTTTTGATAAAACGGTGCAATACGCGCTGGCCACAGTCATGTTCACCTCGTTTCACATTACTTTTTGAAGAATTCCGTATACCACTCAATCGTTTTTTCAAGTCCTTCATCAATGGTGTAGGCCGGTGTCCAATTCAGCAGCTTTCTCGCTTTTTCCGCGGATAAATATTGATGTTTGATTTCATTGCTTCCCTGATTCAGCACCTTAGGTTTCAGATTACTGTTCATTTTCTTCAAAATTTTCTCTACCAGTTCAAGGACGGTCAGCTGGATCTCATTGCTGAAGTTAAAGGCCTCTCCGGCAAGATTGTTTTCTTCCATTTTTTCCGCAAGAAGCAAATAAGCCTGAACGGCATCTTCAATATAGAAGTAGTCCCGGACAAAGGTGCCATCGCTGCGGATTTCCGGCGCTTCCCCGTTCAGCACAAGCTGAATCGTCTGAGGAATGATGCGGTTGAAGTTTAAATCCCCGCCGCCGTATAAGTTTCCGCAGCGCGTAATACAGACCGGAAGCCCGTACGTGTGAAAATAGGTGTGGCTGATCAGATCTGCGCAGCTTTTTGAGACGTCGTACGGGTGCTTGCCCTGCAGCGGCATGTTTTCGTCGTATGGAAGGTTTTCTTGATCGCCGTAAGCTTTATCACTTGAAGCGACAATGACCCGTTTAATTAACGGATGCTTGCGGCAGGCTTCGAGAATATTCCATGTGCCGAGAATATTTGCTTCAAAGGTAGAAATCGGGTTGCGGTTTGCCACCCCGACAATCGCTTGTGCAGCGAGGTGAAAGACAGTGTCGATTTCATACTCTCCAAGCGCGCGTTCAATGACAGCCAAGTCTTCAAGAGAGCCCTGCACGATGTTCATTTTCTTGATATGGTCTCCCTGATACAGATTGGATTGGGGCACATGATCCCTGACAAGACCCGTCACGTTTGCACCCTGTTCGATCAGCTCTTTCACCAAATAGCTTCCTAAAAGACCTGTACACCCCGTAACAAATACGTTTTTATTTTTCCAGAAACTCAAATCGGTTCACCATACCTTCCATACTTGTTGTCCTTGATCCCACATCTTGTTGACTTCTAAGAGATTTTTATACGTATCGATGGCCGTCCAAAATCCATAATGGCGGTACACGGCAAGCTCTCCGTCTTTGGCAAGGTTCTTCAGCGGTTCATCTTCGAACATTGTGTTCCCGTCCTTCGGCAAATAATCGAAAACCTTGGGACTGAGAACGAAGAATCCGCCATTGATGATTCCGTCACTTGATGTCTTCTCAGAAAATGTTTTCGCCATGCCGTCCTCAACCGTCAAGGTGCCAAACTGCGAGACTTTGTCAATGCCGGTGACAGTCGCGGCAGCACCTTTTGTCTGATGATAGCTGATGAGATGGAAAAGATTGATATTGGCCAGCCCGTCCCCATAGGTGAGCAGAAATGTTTCATCACCGATATAGTCTTTCGCCTGCAAGATTCTTCCGGCTGTCAGCGTATCTTCCCCAGTCTCCAAAAACGTAATTTTCCACGTTTCAGGCTGCCCCAGCATCTGTACCTCTCCCGTAGCGCTGTCGAGTGTCAGGCTGTTGTGCTTCCATTCATAGTCGAGAAAGTATTCTTTGATTTTTTCGCCTTTATAGCCCAAAAGCAGAATAAACTCGTTTACTCCGTAGTACTGATAGATTTTCATAATATGCCATAGAATCGGTTTGCCGCCTATCATGGCGAGCGGTTTAGGAATGTCATTCGTGATTTCACTCATTCTCGTTCCTTTTCCGCCGCAGAGAATGACCGCTTTCATCTCTACCCCTCATCTCTATGAATATTGAGTTCGAAACCTAGTACATCTTTACAATCTATCAAGGCATTTCCCCGATAATTTGTCCGATTTCAATACCGGTTTCAAAATCTACTGTAATGATATGAAAGAAAGACGGCCTTGGTGACCAAATGGAATCTATTTTTTCAAGTTGGTTATATAACCAAAAAAAGAGCCTTGAGCGAAGGCAATGCGCCCGCTCAAGGCTCTTTTTCATCTTATTTGATTTCTTTTTCCTTGCCGTAATGATAGTCTGACGGATCAACGGCTGTGAAATCATTTAGTTTATGGAACCTCAGCAAGTCTTTGTACAGGACACTGTCTGAAAGGCTCAGCTGCTGGTTCACTCTTGTTTTCAGATTCTTCGTTTCTTCATTCGCTTTCAATTTTTCACCAGTCTTCGTATCGTAAATGACATTGTCGACTGATGTGTACTTCGGCGTTACGAAGTCTCCGTTTCTGAATGCCACTGTATCGTCGTGGTCTTTAGAGAATAAGTCAGTACCAAAGTTGATATATTTCTGAGAATCAATTCCTTCTAAGTGCAGAAGTGTCGGCATGACGTCAATTTCGCCGCCATACGTATGGTTCACTCCGCCTTTTTTGCCAGGAACGCGGATCATCAGCGGCACACGCTGGTTCTGTGCGTTTTGATAATCTGTAATCTCTTTTCCAAGAATCTCTTTCATCGCTCGGTTATGATTTTCTGAAATACCGTTATGGTCACCATAAATCATAATGACTGAGTTGTCATACAGGCCGGCTTCCTTCAGCTCCTTGAAGAATTGCTCAAGCGCTTCGTCAAGGTAACGCGCTGTTTGGAAGTAGCTGTCTACTGTGTTATCGCCGGTTGTCGCTTTTTTAAGAGACGCGTCTTTTTCATCCAGGTTAAACGGATAATGGTTTGTCAATGTAATCAAATGCGCGTAAAACGGCTGTTTAAGAGACTCAAGCTTTGGAATCGATTCTGTAAAGAACGGCTTATCCTTCAGTCCCATATTGATGACATTTTCATCTGACATATCATACGTACTTGCGTCGAAGAACTTGTCGTATCCGATATGTTTGTAAATCTGGTCACGGTTCCAGAACGATTTGTAATCACCATGCAGGACAGCGCTTGTATAGCCTTCCTTCTGGTCTAAAATCGCCGGAAGCGACTGGTAAGTGTTTTCGCCTTTCGTCACAAACGCGGAGCCTTCTGGAAGGCCGAAGATCGAGTTATCCATTGTCAGCTCGGCGTCAGATGTTTTTCCCTGGCCTGTCTGGTGGAAGAAGTTATCAAAATACGTCACATCTTCTCCGCCGTGCGCAAGTTTATTTAAGAAAGGCGTTACCTCTTCACCGTTCAGCTTGTAGTCAATCAGGAATGACTGGAAGCTTTCGAGGTGAATTTTAATGATGTTTTTGCCTTTTGCAGCGCCGAAGTACTCGGCGTTCGGTTTCGCATAATGAGACGTTGTGTAATTCTCGACGCTTGTTAAATCATCGCTGCTTGCATAGGCTCTTTGCGTTTCTGTTTGAGCCGTCTGTACACCGTCATAAATGGTGTAGTTGTAAAGACCTAAATATTTCACGATATAATTGCGGTCAAACGTTCTTGTCAGCAGCTGCGGACGGTCTTTTTCCGCATAGTGCAGGTTGATGAAAAACAGTGCGATCCCGGAAAGGATCACTAAAGATGCAAAGCGTTTTTTCATTTTGTATTCTTTTAATTCAGGTCTCCAGATCAATACCGCAATCAAAATGATAATATCTAAGAAATAGAAAATATCATGACCGGCCATGATACTGAAAATCCCGTCTCCCATGTTTCCAACGTTTCCGGACTGCTTAATGTTCGGGAACGTCAAGAAATCGTCAAAGAAACGATAGAATAAAATATTTGCATATAACACAAATGTCATCAAGAAATCGATAATCAGCATAATAATGGCTGATTTACGCCCTTTCGCCAGCAAAGCCAGTCCTAAAAAGAAGACGGCGCTTGAGAATGGGTTAAATATCAGGAGGATCTCCTGGGTTGTGCCTTTTACCCCAAGATTAAACTCAGTCTTGTAGGATAAATACGTTTTTGCCCAAAACAGTATAACAGCCAGCACAAAAAAGCTAAGTTTGTAAGAAAAAAGTTTCTTCATGGCAACCTCTACTTTCTTAAACACTTTAAGTTCTTCATTCATATTTACCTGCTCTTTATATCCTGCCTTCTCATTTCTTCTTTCCAAACAAAATCAAGGCATCACACAACAATAAATACACCGCGGCAAGCCGGAATATTTATGTTTCGCACCATACCATTTTTATTATAACCATTTGGAAACCAATCACTGGACGAAAGAAACCTTCATTTCGTTTCACTTTTTTCCTCAGAAATAAAAAAAGATTTCTTTTGTCATGTGTGCCTTTGAAAAAAGAAATAGATACCGAGTATAAGAATAACATAAACTAGCAAAAACGAAAAATAGGTTTTGCAGACAGCCCGCCCTTTAAGGCGGACTGAAGTTATTGTATGCACTAATGTTTAGCGTGATCACCATTTTTTCGAAAGGACAAAAAAGACTGGATGTCTCCAGTCTTCTTTATCTATATCCCTGCCCAGACATCCTTGGCGTACATACCGGTATCCTGCAGATGTCTCAGCCAGTTTTGCGCTTCTTGTTCCCCGGTTCCATGAACAGACTGATACGCTTTTTGAAGAGCCGCCTCCACATCCGGGGCCATTTTGCTGCCATCACCGCATACATAAAACCTGCCACCGCGGTCAAGGATTGATATTAATGTTTCTGCTTGGTCAGCCATGAGATGCTGGACATATGTTTTCGGCATGCCCTCTTTTCGGGAAAAGGCTGTGTGGACTGTGACTATACCGTCTTTTTCAAACCGCTCAAGCTCATCTCGGTAAATAAAATCCCGATCGTTCCTGCATCCAAAATAGAGATGAGCCTCACCGAGCGTTTTCCCCTCCCGCTTTAAAACATCGCGGGCTTGAAGGAAACCGCGAAATGGCGCGACTCCCGTGCCTGGCCCGACCATAATAATTGGAGTTTCAGGGTCTTTCGGAAGCTGAAACCGGGATTCCGGTGTGCGGATAAACATCACGACATCATCACCGGCTTGACGCTCAGCTAAATCATTTGATGCCACACCCCTGTATTCGCCACGGCCGCTCCACGCCGGGCCGCGCACAACGCCGACTGTGATTGATGCTTGCCCCGGATTCACTCTTGGAGAGCTTGAAATCGAATAATATCTCGGTTTTAACGGGCGTAATAGCTCTAAAAATCGTTCAAACGGCATGTCGCATGCTTCGTACTTTTCAAGCAGATCCAGCATGGAAATTCGTCTTTTCAATATTTGTTCCTGATAAACACCCTCTGCTGTCAGTTCTTCTAATTCGCGCTTATGCGGCGGACACACTGTAAAAGCGGCCAGTTCACGTATTTGCGCTCTTGTGGCTGCTTCCTGGACCTCAACGCTGTAGCTGAGAAGATCATGCAGGCTGACAGGACGGCCCAATGGCAGATGCCCCGCACTGCGGCCGCTTGCCGACAATGTCACTTGGTCGGTTCCCTTCAGACCGAATCTATGGAGAATCCGGCTGACATTGGTTGGACTGTTTTTTGGCAATACGCCAAGGTGGTCGCCCTCTTGATATTCAACATCCGGCGGCAATGCGATTTCGATATGGCGGGTGCTTCGATCGCTGTCCGCGGACTGAAGCTCACGATTTTCGGCGATGGATGCGTGAGCCGCTTCATACGATCGGGCAAGCGGGGACTCTCCCAGCCCTCTGACAAACTGAAGGCTCAGCGTGCTTCGTTCCTTATCGGCGTTTTCATTAAGCTCCAGTCCGAATGCTTTGATGGCGTCCGCCCACATGCTCTTTTTCCACTCATCAAGCTGCCCTTCGAAATCACCGCTGACATCACCTTCCCCGCGCGCAGAAAACCGAGTCGCGCCTTTCTCTGCAAGCTGTTCATCAATGAATCTCGGCACGTCTTGATACGTGCTCGCCCAATTGTGGTCGCCGCAGCCAAATACCGCGTAATGGACGCCCTCAAGCTCACCCGGTTTGATTTCTTGGAGCCACTGGACAAACTGTCTCGCGTTGCTTGGCGGTTTTCCGTTATAGGACGAGGTCACAATGACAACCGCTCCCTCTGTCGGCAGCTTGCCAATCTGATCGTTCAGAGGTGACACCTCGGTCCTGACGCCATGAAGACTGGCTGTATCTGCAAGCTCCCGGGCGACGCCTTCTGCGGTGCCGGTATCAGAGCCGTACAGCACGAGAAGCGGGCGGTTGTTAAGGCCGATGACCGATGCGCCCTTTGTCTCCGTTTCTTCTTTTTGCTTATCAGGCCCCGGTTTTTCTGTTGCATGGATGTCAGCATGAATGGCTTCCTGATGACGGGTTTGAACCCTGATGCGAAAATCACCGGGCTTGAGCGTTAAGGTTTGTTTGATATCAAGCTCATAATTCTCATGATCAATCAGCGTGAAATATTTTAAAATCATGCCCAGCACAAGTGTGGCTTCATGAAGGGCAAACTGCATGCCGATACAGGCCCGTTGCCCATTTCCGAACGGTTTGTACGCATGATGAGGCACTTGGTCCTGATGCTCGAACCGTTCCGGCCGGAATTCCTCGGCGTCCTTTCCCCAAGCGTCTTGATCACGATGAAGCTGCGGGATCAGCACAGAAATTCTGTCCTTCGTTGTGATCGGGAACTTTCCGCCAATGACTGTGTCTTCTTTTGGATAAAGGCTAAAAGCCGGAGCTGTCGGCCATAAGCGCAGTGATTCATTTAAAATCATCCGTATGTATTTCAGCTCCAGCACTTGTTTATAGGTCGGCGCTGCATCTGTCAGCACCCGATCTACCTCTTCATACGCCTTTTTCAGTTTGTCAGGATGCTTCAATAAAAAGTAGATCGCAAAGGACAGCAGGCCGCTCGTTGTTTCATGGCCAGCAATCAAAAACGTAATGATTTGAAAGCGGATATTCTCGTCGTCGAGCTTTTCACCCGTTTCCGGATCTTCAACATTCAGCATGCGGGCGAGCAAATCTTTTTCATCCTGGTCTCCATTCGCCCTGCGCTCTGCAATAATGCTGTCGACTAACGAAAACATCGTTTGAATATCATGGTGGAATTGCCGCTTTGTTCTGACCATAAGTTTATCTTGGAAATCAAGCCGCTGCATTTGATGCATCGCTTCATCAAGCGCCCGCACCATGCTGTTGATAAATGGGTGGGGCGTTTCTCTGTAGTAGCTGTTAAAGCGGTAGTTAAACCCGCATAGCCCAATGGTGTCCAGCGTCAGCCGGGTCATATCTCCTGGGACATCAACAGCTTCATTCGGATTGAGCCTGGCCCATTTTTGAATGAGCTGAACAGCGATATCGACCATTTTCTCATGATAGTCCTTCATGGCCCGCTGGCTGAACGTCGGCATCAGAATGTTGTGCGCTTTTCTCCAGTTAGGCTCATGCGTCCAGCTCGTAAACAATCCGTCACCGGAAAACGCGCGAACCTTCTCCAGGGCGCCTTCAATGCTTTTATCAAACCGTCCTTCATCACAAACCTCTTTCACCAATTCATGGCCGGACACCACAATCGTCGTGCCCGCGGGTGTATGGATTTGAAAAATCGGACCCTGTTCTTCCGCTAGCTTGATCAGTGAAAGCGTCGGTTTGTCTTTATCAATTAAAGGCAAATTGCCGAGCGGCCCAAACGTCTTCGGCTGAGGAATCGGGCTTGTTTCCTTCATCGAACCATTCCTTTCCGTATGAAATGCCTTCTATTTGACTACATTTCCCTTTCATGGTCATGATTATTCCGTTCTTCCAATTGACGCATGATCGCTGTTTTTTCTATACTTGAGAAGCTGTACAATACGCGAATAAGGTGAGTTCACATATGGATTTTGAAATTCGGTTTTTATCCTTTTATGTCATACAGGTGGAAGGCAAGGATGAGCAGGCGAACAAACAGTTCAAGCACTTCCAGACCCTTGATACGGGTGAATTTGAAGAAAGCGAGCTGAAGGACTTTCTCGACGGAGAACTGAAAAAAATCGTCAAACGGAAAGCAGAACGTCATCCGCAGTCTGAGCAGGTGCCGACGAAAATCGGCCATTTTATCGTCGAGCCCGGCCACGAGCTTGATTCCAACCCAAACTACAACATGTTCAACCGCGCGCGTCTGGCGGAAACAAAAGAAGACTTCAATGAGCTGAGCGAGCAGTTCGTCCGCACGTACCTCGACACAAGCGCAGTCCGCGGCGGCGTGTTTCTCGTCGCTTCAGCCGTGCCGAGAAAATACTTTGACGAGTCATTTGTCTTCATTATGAAATGTGACTTTGAGCCGAAGGTCGCCCGCATCTCTGACGCGTCTTCTCTCATTAAAAAAGTCGAAATGGCGATCACGACAAAAAACATGAAAAGCATCCAATACCCGTACATGCCCGAGGAAGGAATGGTCGAGGAAGGCGAGCTGAAAATCCACCAGGCCTCGCACGCCCGCTATTTTGAGGACTTTCTGAAATTCGTCGAGTACGGCGAATCGATGCCGGAAATCATGAAAAACCAGGTCATGAACATGGTGCAGGAGCACGTCTATGAGACATTTGAAGACAATAGCGAAGAGCTCAAGCAGTTCGAGCACGACATTGAGATTTGGGAAGCGAGCGAAAAGCGGGAGATCCAAGAGCGCCTCGACACCCATCAAGTGATCGAAGCCTCCGCCCAAATCATCGAGCACACGCCAGAGGCCCAGCTGAAAATGAAAGTCGGAGAAACAGAGATTAAGGGATTGCTAGCGGATTTTGGCGACTCCATTCATCTCGCAAAAGTGAACGGGCGCTATGTCGCGCTGATTGAAGCCGAGACAATTTCGTTTGAGAAGGGCAGTTCGCCGGTGGAGTTTTATAAGCCTGAGGGGCTGCATGAGGTGATTGAGCGGATAAAAGTGAAAAATATAAATAACGATTAAACGTTTGTTGAAAATAATAAAAGAGAGAATATTTCACTATTCTCTCTTTCTTTAAATAACCATATATGAATTAGCGATCACAAGCAATTCCATCACCATCACGGTCAAGATGTTTTGCATATCCTGGTTCACCAGCATGTATAGGTGCAACACCAGCTTGCCGAGCTGCGGTACAATTTTTGTAATAGACATTCGTCTGTCGTTCTTGTGCCTCTGCTTGTTGTATCTCTTTCTCTTGCTTACGTTTTTCTTGTGCTAGTCGCTCTTCTTCCTCTTTCTTACGTTTCTCTTCTGCTAGTCGAGCTTCTTCTGCTTTCTTACTTTTCTCTTCTGCTAGTCGAGCTTCTTCCTCTTTCTTGCGTTTTTCTTCTGCTAGTTGTGCTTCTTCCTCTTTCTTGCGTTTTTCTTCTGCTTGCTTTTTTGCTTGTTCTTCTTGCTTACTCTTATTATCTTGTTGTTCATTATCTTCATGTTTGCTTTGATTTTCTATCTGTTCTTCCCTATGTTCAGTCTTTAAAACAGCTGTCTTATCACTTGATTTTACAGAGTTGGCTTCTTTATTGTTTTCTCCAAAAAATGTGTTAAAGATTAACAGCAATAGCAGCAGGTAAACCAATGAAGCAATAGCTCTCTTCCACCACTTACCACTTCGGAACCCTATTATTTTTTGATACCATTTCCTCTTATTCTGCTTAAGGGGAATATTTGCATCATTTAAAATAGAAACAAATTCCTTGCCAAATATATTTATAATCAAACTTTTCCCTGTCTCTGTAACATTGATAACTGTTTTTATTGCAAATCGATCAATAACCGCGTAAGAAAAGTATTTAAAATCCCACTTATATAATAATTTGGCTTTTCTTTCTTTATTATTAAATTCATATAAATATACCACTTGGTTCTCGAGTACAATAAAATTACCCTTACTTTGTCTATCCTCTTGAAAAAAACCTTCCGCTATCAAGGAAGCATTTTTATGTTTTTCACGCAACAATCGTTCGCCATTTTTCGAAAGACTTAGATTGTCCCTCTTCATTACAAAAGAAGTAATTTTAACATTTCGATTTTGTAAATCAATTAATTTTTCAGCATGTAAAAAATAATCAAAATCATGTGTAACTGTCGTTATAATTTCTTTTGATTGATTAGATATCATGTACTCTAAAATCTCTATAAATTCTTGGCTATCATCATTTTTCTTAATATCATCGAATGTACGTTTTGAACGGCCTATCTTAAGGCTTAAAACACAACTATTTTTATCTTTTTTATCAGTTCTTACTTCAATATCATTAATTTGTGAATATTTATATGTCATTCGTTCATGTTTAGAAACAAAGAAAATAGATTGAGTAGTAAGTGCTAATACCCCTTTTAATTCTCTACCACTTTTTTTATCACATTCTGCTTCAATAATCTTTAGAACACTTTCTTGCGACGATAAGGTTACTATTTCTGCTTCTTGTAATAAATTTCCGTACTTTGTTACTAAGGTTTTTTGGCCTATTGTAGGGCGTTTACCTATCCACTTTTGCATAATGTCTCCCCTATTTTACATAATGAAATTCTAAATAAACTTATATTTTCTGACTCAATTTTACCAAATAACGGATTATTTCACATCATTTATTGTTATCTAACTCTAGATTAATTAGTTAAAACACTTGTGTCTTCTAAATAAAAAAGTCCAGAAATCACTTTCTGGACTTTTCCTATTTAATACCCTTCCCTCAACACCGATTAGCACTCCCCAATCAGCTCTTCCGCTCCCGGCTCTCCTTTCAGCCCGCGGGGGACGATTTCTGAGGATAGGTTCTGGACTTTGAGCGCTCTTGGGGATCTTCTTTTGTAGTAGGCCTGTAATGCTGTTTCGTGATCGGCGTGGTTTTTGGGTTCTCCGGCGAGGACGATGGCATCCTCGATCGCCAGATGTTGCTCTTTGATGCCAAGGATCATAGGTTAAGTCCGACAGAGCTTGCCAAACAGTCAAACATCACGAAAGCGACGATTACAGGTCTGCTGGACGGGCTGGCGAGAGACGGTTTTGTCAGCCGGAGGTATCACACAGAGGATAAACAAAAAATCAGCATTGAACTGACAACGGAAGGCAAAGCACTCCTTGAGCAATTTTTGCCGCAAAATCTCCGCGGTCATGGAAAACTACAACGATGAGGAAAAAGATATGTTCGTAAGATGCTTGGTGATCTTTTTGAAAGGCTGAACGTGTTTAAAGACTAAAAAACCCGTCCGATCCGGACAGGCTACAGCGTCTTTTCTTCTGCAACCGGATACGCATCCGGCTGTTTTTTCTTTATGACCGTAACAAATATGCCGCCGATGACACATGCAATGCCGATGAAATGCACAAACTCAAACGGCTCCTTCAATATTACGCCTGACAAAATAACAGCGGAGACCGGAAGAACGGATGTGAAAATGCCCGATACACCCGCAGGCACCTTCGTCACCCCGCTATACCATAAGTAAAATGCTAAAACGGTAACAAAAAGCGCGTAATACAGCACGTACGACCAATCCAAAACAGTCGGCACGCTGTAATCAAATGAAGAGGCCTCAAACAAAGCAAACGGGAGAAAAAACAGGAAGCCGAAGAGCGATACGAAGGTCGAAATCGCCAGAGCCGAAATATGCGGGGATAGCAGCTTGGCCATCAATGTAAACAACGCTTCGCCAATGACTGCAGCAATGATCAGCATGTTCCCGAATAAGGCGTGCGGCGCCCCGTCTTGGCTCCCCGCTCCAAATAGATTAATCGCCATCACGCCGCAAACCGCCAGCATAATGCCGATCAGCATCTTTTTCTCAATTTTTTCTCTCAGCAGGAAAAAGGATAAAATACCGATTACCATCGGGGTTGTGCTTGTCAAAATGCCGCTTTCCGTTCCCGTCGTATATTGAACCCCATACAGCAGGCAAATACTGAACAAAAACACACCTGTGAATGATTGCACCAGCAAGACGAGCACATCTTTTTTCGTTAAAGCCGGAAACCCTTTTTCAATGCAAAACAGCAGCGTGAGCAATACGACAGAAGCGATCAAAAAACGCAATCCTGAGGAAAGAAAGACCGGAATCCGTTCGACCATCAGCTTGCCGACAACGACAGAGCTGCCGACGATCGCCATAGCTGCTGCCAAAGATACATATGCGCCCATTTGTTTTTTCACCAATACTCCACCTGCCTTTTTGATGTATGGCAAAAAACGCCTATCTCATGACAGGCGCTTTTTTATTAATCATCACTGCTCAAAATGCCGAAGAAGCGGAGCAGGTTGATGAATAAGTTGATAAAGTCAAGGTACAGCGATAATGCCATAACGGGAATTAAGTCTTCCGTAATGTGGCGGTGCTTGATTTGGTTCAAATCATACAAAATGTAAAGGGAAAAGACGATGGTTCCAATCACGGAATACGCCATCATCGCCGCTGAGTTTAACGGGCTGAAAATGTTGAAAATCCCTACCACAACGAGGGCGAGCACCGCTACCATTAGAAATGACCACAGAAAGGATAAATCCTTCTTCATTTTTGCGCCGATTGTGCCTAAGACGGCAAAAATGACAAATGTAGAACCAAAGGCTTCAAGCACGACATAGGCGCCGGCGATGGAAGCGTAATGGCTGACGATCGGAAATAAGGTAATGCCGGAAACGAACGCGAATGTATATACAAACGCATACCCGACCGCTTTTCTTCTGCGCATCCAGAAGGCCATAATAATCATCGCCACTTCAAGAATAGAAAGCGGCAGCATCAAAGCGACAGGAACAAATTGGCCGATAAAAAGGCCGACAGTCGCGATCAGCAATGTGAAGACAAAGACTGTCAAAATGCGTTGCATGATCGATTGCTTACTCTCGTGAACCGTAGCTTGCATGTCAAAAATCCTCCTAAAAAATGATCTTAAAGGTCTATTATATAAAAATTGGATGAAATATGTATATGTTTTAAGGAGAATTTAATGAAAACAAACGCCCTTTACGTTATCATTTCGATTCTTTCCTTTTCAGCGAAAAACGATGCTTTTCTATTTTCTCAATTTGGGTAACCTGAGAATCATGAACCGTAATCTGAACGGTGCCGAAATCGAGCGTTTCCAGCGAACTGATGACTTTTTCAATCACTTCCGGATCAATCGTTAATTTTGAAACCAAAATACCTTCCCCCCTGTTGAATAGGTTTTAATTCACAGTATTCTTATAAGAATTATAATATTATGTTTTTTTTGATAAATCAATGGTGATTTCTCTTCAAATCAAAAAGGCATATGATCACCCGATGACGGACAATCATATGCCTGGGAACTTCCTATTTGTTTTCTTCCAATTCTTCAACAATACAGCGGACACCCATGTTTTCTAATGCCTGCTTCAGCGTGCCATACGTTTCATATTCACTAAAATCAAGCCCCAATTGAATCGATGTTTGGGCCACATCCGGGCGAATCCCTGAAAATACGGCTTTGACGCCTAATAAGAAAAGCGTTTTAGACAGGTTGTACAATTGCTGCGCCACCATGGTATCCACAATCGGGACACCCGAAAGATCAACGACGAGGCTTGTGATTTTTCTCTCGACACAGCGGACCGGCACTGTTTCTAAAATGATCTGTGCCCGTTTTGTATCAACTGAGCCGATAAGCGGCAATATCCCGATTCCATCAGCAATGGAAATAACCGGACAGCCAAGCTCTGAGATCAGTTCCTGCTGAGATGTAAGCCTCATTAGCATGAATTTTTGGTACTGCTCGGAGAATTCAATAATCAGCTTATCGAACGACTGATTCACAATGCGGTTCCATCGGTCTGCATCTTCATTTGTGACGATCTCCTGATTTTCTTTTATAAATGTGACGACTGCGTCCCAGAATGAGATTCTAGAATTGGATATGGCTTCTACGACCTCATGCACCTGAACATCCTGCTCTACCCTGTTTTTCGCAACGGTTTGCGCCCATTTCGCCATATTTTCTTGAAAATCGGTTTGATCCTCTAGAAATGCGCTTGCAATTGTTATATTGGTAAACGTATGCTGCTCGGTTAAAAGCGTTTTCGTTTCTGCACTTAAATGGTCGGCGGAATACAGCTCGCCTTGTAGCTGGCAGCGTAAACTGAACCATTTCTCAGTAATGTCCGCAGTGTGGTCTATGATATATTGATATAATAATTGATCGATATTCACGGTCTGTCTCCTTTTTCGTAATAGAAGCACTTTCATTATAAAATGATAAATCGAAATTGTGAATAAGACTAGGGAAAAATCAAATGAATCTGCTCTCTGAGCGCATTCCAGTTTATATCCATAGGCGAATGCACCAATAAGAGTCTGCCCGCATAAACTGCAGTGTACAGTTTACAATGAGAAAGGGCGTTATCACATGTATTATGTTGATCCTTATATGTTTGCAGGGCATTTTTATGAGCCTTGGCCTGCTTTTGAATATGAATATCGATATCCATGGCCTGGCATTGGCAGCGGCGCTGTTCCGGGATTCGGCGGCGGCTCCGGTCCTGGCATTGGCGGCGGTGCCGTTCCGGGCTTTGGCGGCGGCTCCGGCCCTGGCATCGGCAGCGGCGCCGCTCCGGGATTCGGCGGTGCGCCACAGGGACCTCCTCCTTCCCAAATACCAGCGAAACCAAAAAAACCGCAGAGTTCTCAAGGAGCCGTTTTGTTAGTTGAACCAATCACCATTCGTCCTTGCCTTTTCCGGTTTACCTATGTTTGGTTAACCAATGGCCGCTCATTTTGGTTCTACCCAATTATCCTTGGCAGAAGATCCGTCGGCGGCTTTTACTGGGATCATTCACGGCGACGCTGGGTTTATTTCGCCTTAGACACAAATCAGATCGATGTTGTGAGCTGCTCATTTTAATCAAAAATCAGCCGGTTTCCCGGCTGATTTTTTTTATGTTACTTCGGCCGTAAACAGGTTATAGTATTATTATCTTTGCAACTTGGAGGTTTCCCTATGATCAAACAAATTGGCACTGTAGCTGTATATGTTGAAGACCAGCAGAAAGCGAAACAATTTTGGACTGAGAAGGTAGGCTTTGATATTGCAGCCGACCACCCGATGGGACCTGAAGCAAGCTGGCTGGAGGTTGCGCCAAAAGGTGCTCAGACTCGTTTAGTCATTTACCCGAAGGCCATGATGAAAGGCTCTGAGCAAATGAAGGCTTCTATCGTGTTTGAATGTGAAGACATCTTCGGTACATACGAGAAAATGAAGACAAACGGCGTAGAATTTCTCGGTGAGCCCAATCAAATGGAGTGGGGCACCTTCGTTCAATTTAAGGACGAAGACGGAAATGTGTTTTTATTAAAAGAATAAACTGCGCACGGCGGTTCATTCCGCCCTGCGCTTTCTTTTGACATTGAGAATGAATTTCATTTACAATTATTCATATGCAAGAATGATTGGAGTGAGACAAATGTTTGTACAGTTGAGAAAAATGACGGTTAAAGAAGGCTTTGCAGATAAAGTCATAGAACGTTTCAGTGCTGAAGGAATCATTGAAAAACAAGAAGGTTTAATTGATGTGACAGTGCTTGAGAAAAATGTGCGCCGCGGTGATGAAGAAGTTGTTGTCATGATTCGCTGGGAATCAGAGGATCACTGGAAACAATGGGAAAAAAGCGATGCTCATATCGCCGGCCATAAAGCAAACAAAGGCAAACCAAAGCCTGACTATCTGATCAACACTGAAGTGAGCATGTACCATGTACGTGCTGTCAAACAAGGGACATATAATCAATAAAAAGCTTGCGCCTCGCTGCAAGCTTTTTTTCAAAGAGTCATGTTGATCTGCTTTGTTCGTAGGTTACGGTATACAGCGGATTATTTTTGTGCCACTCCGCAAATAACACGTCCTCCGCCTTATCAATGTTCTTCTTTTTCAATTCTTGCTTCAGCCACTGTTCATCCACACCTGCTTCCTTCAAATTATCCTGCACAATCTCTCCATCTATGATTAAAGTGATCGGCAGAGAAACAGACTTCGAAGGAATCTGCAAATCCTTATTTATCGGTTTGTCAAAGTCGGATTTGGGGAGCACGCTGACCATCCCGTTTGTTTCAAGAATCGCATATTCTACTTCTTGGATTGAAAAGCTCCCCGCTTGCCTCAAAAGGCTTTGCAGCTGGTTAATGTCCATCTTATTTTTCTTCAATACTTTATATTGAAGCTCCCCTTTGCGGATGACGATATTCGGCTCGCCCTCTAAAAACTTCCGCGATGATTTCATTTTTTGCGTGATAAATTCAATAATATAAATCAGCACGCCCCACAATAGCGAAGCAAAAATAATTTCTTTGATCTTGATTTCATGATCGTAAACGGCATTTCCGACCAATTCTCCTAAAATTAAAGCAGAAATAAAGTCAAACGGCGTAATTTGAGAAAATTGGGTTTTCCCGAGAAGCTTTAAAATGATAAATAAAATGCCTAAACCGCAGACCAGCTCCACCGCAACACTTAAATAATTTCCCATATTGATAGCACCTACTTCTTGATAATACTATCAGTATGGTCAATGCTTTCCTTTCTAAACCGCGAAAGAAGCTCACCCTGCTGAAAAAATCGGCCTGCTCAGCTTTGTATGGTGCTTTGATGCATGTCATCAAAAAGCTGCTCTGCATCATTGCGGTCAATCATGACAAGCGGGTCATTAAGGAAGGCTTGAAACGCGAGGCCTGTATCCTTTGTCAAACCAGCTTCCGCCACTGCCTCCTGATTGGATACATGCATAGCTGCCAGCATTTCCACACCTTTCGGAAGCGCTCCGGAAAAAATTGGCTTGACACTGTTCCTTGTGATGAATGCGTTCGTTTCGACAATGGCTTGTATAGGAAGGTTTGAGACCTGGCCTTGATTCGGCATATTTACATTCGTGACGAGTTCACCCAATCCGAGAAGAGCCGCTATGATATTCACGCCTTCTTCTCCCGAAGCTTCCCCAGCAACGCCCCGTTGTTGCTGAATGAACCGGTCTGTTTCTTGTCGTTTCAGCGCTCTGTCTTGTTTTCTGAATGATATAGGTGTGAGATGAAATTTCCATACCTCAGGCTGTTTAAGATATGGGCCGGGAAGAAACTCTGCCAGGTGCCTGTCACCCGCAGCAGGGATCGCGCCATACGTTTCAAATAAATCAAACGCAACACGGTGTGCCGAATGAAAGACGCTGTCCCTCCAGCTCATATCCTGATTCCCCATAGTGCGAGCTGAATTCACGGAATATAGGCAGCAGGTCAATATGGCGGTAAGAGGCTGCCGTAATCCATGTAAAATGGTTAATGCCGAGCACATTAACATGGATATCTTCTCTCCGCGGCACCTCTATTCCCAGCCTTTCCGTGACCATTTCCGCCAATAGCTTTTGCGTCCCGAACACCTCGTGGCAGCAGCCAATCGCTTTGATTCCGGGAAACACTTTATACAACGCTCTAGTACAGACGGACATCGGATTTGTATAATTAATGACCCAGGACTCAGGTGCGTAGTCTCTTATTGCCCGGGCAATTTCCGCAAATATCGGGACAGCACGCAAGCCTCTGATGATTCCGCCCGGCCCGACAGTATCACCTACAGACTGATAAATACCGCAGCGCTCTGGCAAGTGAACATCAATTTCCATATCATCCAGAGAACCCGGCAAAATGGAAATAATGACGATATCCGCGCCAGATAGCGCCTTTTTCAAAGTAGAAACGGCCTCATATCTCCATCTGCCGTTTCCACTGTAATTGCCGATCACTTCGTTTCTCTGGGCGGCCTCAAAATCAAGATCATAGAGTGCCACCATGCCTGACATCCTCTCATCAATCGCCAAATCACTCATCAGGCTTCTGGCCCAGCCTTGAGACCCCCCGCCGATATAGGCAATTTTAATCTGATGTAACGTACTCATATGAAACACTCCCTTTCTCAGCCTTTTACCGAGCCAATCAGCATACCCTTTGCAAAGTGTTTTTGTAAAAATGGATAGACCGCCAAAATCGGCAGCGTCGCAATGACAATGACGGCGAGCTTTATACCTTGCTCAGGCGGAACGGCATGTTGCAACGTATCGCCATTGGTCGCCGTTAAATCCGATAAAATCGTAACTTGGCGAAGCACCATTTGCAGCGGCCATTTTGCACTGTCATTGATATATAAGAGAGCGTGGAAGAAATCATTCCAAATCCCGACCGCATAAAACAGCGCAAAGGTCGCGATGACCGGCTTTGACAGCGGCAGGGCGATCCGCCAGAAGACGCCGATTTCGGAACACCCGTCAATTTTTGCTGACTCCTCCAGCTCGCGCGGCAGCTGCTGAAAGAAGTTTTTGATAATAATGAGGTTGAACGGATTAATTGCCATCGGCAGAATCAATGCCCAATACGTATCCAAAAGGCCGAGTGATTTTACGACAAGGTACGTTGGGATCATGCCGCCGGAAAACAGCATCGAGAAAATTACTAGATTCAACAGCAGATTCCGTCCCTTCACATGCCGCTTCGCAAGCGGATATGCCATCGTGAAGGTGAAAAACAGCTGCACAGCCGTCCCGACCACGGTGATGAAGATGGACACGCCCATGCTTCGAATGAACGTCGGTGTCGAAAACACATACTTGTAAGCATCGAGTGTAAAGGTTTTCGGAAAAATAAAGAAGCTCCGCTGGGCAAGTTCCGCTTCTGTCGCAAAGGAACCAGCGATAATGTACAAAAACGGCAAAATGGTAATCGCGCCGACACCGCCGAGAAACAGAATGTTGCAGACGTCAAACACCCGTCCGGCTTTGGTGTTATGCATCGTGTGAATTTCAGCCATACCTCTCCCTCCTCTAAAACAATCCTTCCTGGTCAAACTTTTTCGCAATGTAATTGGCGCCGAAAATCAAGATGATTCCGACAAGCGATTTAAACAACCCCACCGCCGTGCTGTAGCTGTACGCGCCTTGGGTAATCCCCATCATGTACACGTACGTGTCAAAAATATCAGCCACGCTGCGGTTGAGCGAGTTCGTCATCAAATACACCTGTTCAAAACCGAGATTCAAAAAGCTGCCGATTCTTAAAATCAACAAAACGATAATGGTGCTTCTGATTGCCGGCAGCGTAATATGCCACATTCTCCTGAACCGGCCCGCTCCGTCCATGATGGCGGCTTCATACTGCTCTTGGTCAACAGTTGCCAGTGCGGCCAAGAATAGAATCGTCCCCCAGCCTGTCTCCTTCCAAATGCTTTGCATCACAATCATCGGGCGGAACCAGTCTGCATCAGACAAGAAAGAAATCTGCTCACCTGTCAGGCTCATAATCATTTTGTTGATCACACCTGTATCGACAGTAAAGAAAACGAAGGTGATGCTGACCACAATTGTCCAGGATACAAAATGGGGCACGTAAATAAAGGTTTGGATACATCTTTTATACACGGCCTTTCTCACCTCATTCAAAAGCAATGCCAAAATGAGCGGCGCGGGAAAGGCAAACAACAGATCCATGCTCGCCAGCATGAGGGTGTTGCGCAGCAGCCGGAAAAAATCCGGATTCATAAAAAAGTCTTTGAAGTAATCAAAGCCGACCCATTCGCTTTTCCAGAAGCCGAGATATGGCGAATAGTCTTTAAATGCGATCAGGACGCCCCACATCGGCAAGTATTTGAAAATCAAAAAATAAAGCAGACCTGGAATAAGAAGAAGATAAAGCCATTTGTCCCGTTTGAGCGCAGCCATCCAACTGATGCCTTTTCCAGCAGTGAGAACAGGTGAATCTCCCTTCTTCGGCACTGTTTCCATATCTGTTCTCCTTTCGTGGTACCGGCGCGCCCGCCGAGCGGCAGGCGCATCGGTTTATTTTGACGATTGATACAATTTGTTCAAGTCCTTCATCAGGTCATTGCCGCCGCTTTTTTTCCAAAGCTCCACCGCATCCTCGAACCCGTTTACATCAATTTCTCCAATGATAAATTGTGTTCTCGCGTCGAGAATGATGTTGTCAAGCTGGGCTCCTTTTTGGGTATAGACATCGGATACAAGCGACTCAGCCGGGTTAAAGACGGCTATTTTTTCTCCTTCAGTTATGATGTCTTTGCGATGCTGAAAGAGCTTTGTTTTCTGCTCTTCGATGTAATACTCGCTTTTCGGGATCGACATGCTGAACTGCGCCAAGCCTTCATGCTCATATAGGAGGGATTTGTTGTTTTTTTCAAGTGAGGTGAATACGCCGTCCTTGAGCTCGTAATTGCGCCCCTCCACTCCGTTGTTCGTGAGAATCTGCGCTTCCTTATCATTCATTTTATCGAGGAAGGACAGCACCTCTTTCAGCTCTTTTTCGGTTTTGACGCTTGATTTTGGTATCGCGATCATGCCTGAATAACCGGATGTCGGAAAGGTGCGCTTGCCATTCGGCCCCTCAAGCGAGCCGACAATATCAATGATATCCTTGTTCGATTCATCCGCCTCCTCCATCGCGCTTTGGATCTGAGACGCTCTGGAGCCTGTATCAACGATGACACCCGCTTTTCCTTTCACAACCGGATCATTCCACTTTGCTGAATCCATGACCGCAAAATCCTTATTGATCAAACCCTCATCATAGAGCTTTTTAAAAAACTTGAGCGCCTCCATGTATTCCTTCGTTGTAAAATCAGGAATCAGCTTTCCGTTTTCAACACCGTAGCGGTTCGGGGCGCCGAACCAGATTTGCAGAACATCCCACGGGCTTCCGTTGCCGAGCCCCATCCATTTCGGCACGACCATTCCGTACGTGTCATCCTTGCCGTTCCCGTCAGGATCTTTTTCCTTAAAAGCTTTCAGCACTTCATAGAAATCATCAAGCGTTTCCGGCATATCCAGGCCGACATTTTTCAGCCAGTCGGTTCTGATGATCATACACGCCCTGATCAGGTCCCTCGTTCTGTAGACTCCGTACACCTCGCCGTTCACCGAGCTGTTCTTCAAAATCTTTTCATCTGCCTGACTTAAATTCTTGTAGTCTTTTAAATAAGGAGACAGCTCCCAAAATGCCCCTGCTTTGACAGACTTGATAAAGCCGGCTGACTTATCTTTAATGACAATCGCGTGAGGCATCTCTCCTGAAGCCATGACGATGTTGAATTTGTCGTTGTAGGATGAATCAGGCACCCATGTCACCTTAATCTCTTTGCCTGTGTATTTTTCGAGCGCTTTTAATGAAGGGCTCTTTTCACTCGGGCTTTCCGGCGATAAGAGCGGCGCCATAATGTTAATCGTGTCTTTCGAACCGCCCGCTGAACTGGATGTTTCCGAATTGCTGCATCCGGCGATCATCATGGCAGCAAGCGGCAAGGCCAGCCATTTTTTTCGCATTTTTATTTTCATGATGCGTAAGTCCCCCTTTTTTTCACTTTGCATTTCCCCTTTGCCTCTCTCAATATAAAGCGCTTACATAAATTCTTGCAATCTTCATTTTTTGCTTCGTTTCTCCTATGAAATTCCGGCTGTTATCCTTTTTTGCCCGACGTTTCTTTTTTTGCCGGAAGGGAATCTCCGATCAGTTCCAGCGCTGTTATGACGTTCAAACACCATTGGGAGACAGTATTGGTTGTCACCCACGGGAGTTCCTCCAGCTGCGTCCATGTCTCGATGCGCTCGGGTTTGATCGGAAGCGGCGTATGGCTGAGCTTATCATCGAGCAAAAGATTCCACGCTTTGGCGGCGAGATGAGGATCTTGTTTTTTTCTCGCGGCGTAGGCTGTCATACCGGCGGCGAACATCGGCCAGTGAAAATGCCCGTCATGAAGTGCGCCTCCGCTTTTTTTGCGTTTTTCCTCATCACTGAGGGTGTAAAATTCGCCGAATTCACTCAGCATTTCCTCCCATTCCCGGTCATCAAGAAGCTCAGCCAGCTCCATCCACACTTGCGGCGCGCCGAAGGCAATGATCATATGATATCCGCCCGCAATGCCGTCTCCCATGTGATGAAGCATCGAAGTCGCCGGATCATATTCAAATGTCGGGCCGGATAATAAGCGGAGCGGCAGCTGCTTTAGACAGTTGATGCCCGTTTCGATTTTTTTGAGATATTCCGGATTTTCGGTACGCTCCCATTCCGCCAGCCAGTTCGAGCAAAACGCCGCCCAGTCCGGCCCCGTTCTCACGTGAGTCGGGTGCTTGCCTTTCTCGTAAAAAGCGCGCATCGGATCGGTTTTGACAAGGGCATAATCGGCATCCTTCACTTCTGTCAAAAGATCTCCCGTCCGTTCATCACCCGTCAGATAATAATAGAATTTATAAAGTCCGGCCATGCTGATTCTCGCTTCCTTGCAGCCGCATCCCCAGTGCACAACGTTATGCCGTGAGCCAAGCCCGGCGTATTCACCGAGATGAAAGCTGTCCGTTTCACTCGTGTGGCGGGTCATGGCTTCTGCCATTCGGAAGATATCCTCTCTGCCTGAGCGGAAAAACGCCTGCCACAGCCATAGGGTCGGAACGAGCTCATTGTTTTGCCAGGCGTATCCGCCGAGATCATATCGCCACATGTGCCGAATTGGATCATACGTATGCATGACATCGCCATAATGCCAAAATCCGTACCATTTGCGCTGCTCTACTTCCTTTTTATAAAACAGAAAGGCGGCGTCAAGCTGTTCCTCCAGCTCTTTTTTGAGCGGATGGGATGTGTCAATGATGCTCCAAACCCCGAGCGCTTTTGATTCGTAATAGACGTTCGGCTCGCATACCAAGAGCGGCGGCGCCTGCCATTTGTCAGCGAGCACATTTAGGACTTCATCAGACGGCATGTGCGAAAAGCACGCCAGGCTGATTTCATTCGTGTTCGCAATGCCGGTCGGATCAGAGCGCATTTCCTCAAAGCCTTCATACGCGCTGGCCACATGGGTATGTCCTGTATAATGCCGCAAATCCATCGCTTCTCCATCCGGGGGCCAAAGCCAGACGGTCATTTTTGGGCGGCTGCCGGCAAGACCTGTGATTTCCAGAGCTGACGGATATTTCTCAAAGAAATACCGCAGGCCGAGAGCCACACCGCCATTTTCGCCGCCCGCATAGCAAAGCCCCTTCGCCCGGCTGCCATGCAGCATTCCGACCCACGCATAATCTTTTCCGGTCCGTTTTGACAGGCTGTAATGATCGCTTGAATCCTGAACAAGCTTCACATCGTCCCATACCGCATTCTGTGTTCCGTGCGCAAGCCATTCCTTATGCTCTTCATCTGGTGACAGCGTTTCGCCATTGATTTGTTTTTCATAAAGCGGATACCGTTCATTGAATTTACGTGTGCCAAACAGCTGGGCGGGTTCTTTGTACATCCCCTTCTCTCCCGCAAAACGAAAATGGCGGTTGTACGGCTCTCCCTCCAAAAAAAGGTCAAATTCGATGCCGATCCCCTTAATGAATTCTTGTTTACCGCTCCTGTCAATTAGCTGCGTGTGCACAAGGCCGATCTCAGACAGCCCGGCATAAAACGTCAAACGGATGACAAACGGCAGCCATTCTTCATTCGTTTTATGGAGCACATGAATTCCCTCGATTTTGACCACTGCTTTGACAGGACCGCTTTGCTCAATCGCCGCCTGTTTGATAAGGCTGACAGATGTTTCTTGAAAAAGAACCGTTTCCGCCGCTGACTCCTTTTTCGTTTCTCTTATGGCAACGAGCCTCCCGCCTGCGGCGATCGGCTTTCCGTTGATCTGCAGCGATTGAATGAAATCAAAGCCTGTTTTATGAATGGTACAGACGAGCGTTCCTGTATCCACTTGGATGTCATGCGCTGACTCGTGAATGCTGATCGATTTTGTCGGCTGCGGTGCATCTCCTTTTTGTACTGTAAAGCTTTGGTTCTCCTGACCGCCAAACACCGCCGCGTGCTTCGTCCACTTGATGCTCCCGTCAGGCCAATAGGCCGACGGTTCGCTTTGCACATATCGCATTTCCGCGTTTTCATTCAGAAGCGCCAGACGGTCACCCTTTTTTAATTCTCCTTTTTTCCATGGCACGCCCCACGTCACACCGCTTGTCACTTTTGGCTGTTCTGATAACCATTTGATCTTTTTCATCGGTCTCTCCCTCCATAGAAAAAAGCTGATTCGATGCAAAGAATCAGCTGTGATTGTCAAACTGAATTACACGGTATTCATGCGGTCCGACCGCCAGCCTCCCCGCCTTTTCCAAACGTTTTTTCAACAGATCCGTTCCCGCTTCCGGCAGTGTCACGCTTCCGCCTTTTCCATCCATATTCACGATGATCCACACGAGGCCGTTATCGCCTTTGCGCGGGGCAACGATCGTGCCGGGTGTCACATCCGAGCGGACAGAAATGGCTGCCTCAGCGGCGTAATGCCTGACAAGCGCCTCCAGCATCGCATCCCCGTCTTTCCCGGTTGGAAGCGAGCCCAGCATGACGATTTTCCCCTCGCCGTAATTTCGTTCCGTCAAAAAAGCATGGCCCGCTCCCGGTCCCGATTCAACCGTGCCAAGGATGTTTCCGCTCTCTGTGTCAAACACCGCGCTCCACAGTCCGAGCGGCGCAGTGATGCCAAACGCTTTTCCTGTATTCACGTTCTCGTTCATCGGAAAGGTGAACAGCGTGTTGATCCCTGACGTTTTCTCAAGTTCGCCAAGTCCGCAATCGGTATGAATCGTATGCTCGCATGTGCGCCCTCCTGTCAGCGGCCCGGCGATCCAGATGCCGCCGGCTTCAGTGAATGCCGTAGCCTTTTTGATAAATTCAGAAGACAAATGCGGCACAAATGGCGTAAACAGCAAACGATAGCCGTCCAGCGGAGCGCCTTCCGGAATGAGGTCACGGTGAATCCCCGTATTGAGAAGGCGTTCATAAAAATGCGTCACAAGCGAACGGTGCCGGAGTCCCCGGTGAGGCTCAGTTTTGATAAATGCTTTTGCTCTGTCAGAGTACGTCATCGCCGCCTCGGCTTGAACGGGTTCAGTCGATAGAATAATCGGTTCGATTTCCTTTCTTGCCCGCTCAACCGCCAGCACATTTGGGTAGCCGATGGTGGGCTCGCCCCAGGCACTGAGAACCGAACCGTGGGAAATCTCGCTGCCTGAACGCTGCTGCCGCCACAGCCAGTAGCAAAACCCCTGGCTTCCTAAGGCGTAGGACGATACGGCTTCGGCCTGCAAATACCCGTCGGCGTGCGGGTAAGCGGAGCTTTCAAGCGAGGCGGCATACGATGGACTCGTTTCCAAAATCCAAAATGGGCGCCCCTGTTTCAGATTTCTCCATAAATCACAGTTCAATAAAAAGGCAGAGACGTTTTCCTGCGAAGCGTACGTATCATAGGAGGCAAAATCGAGATTCTGAAACATTCGCTCATTGTCCACGCTGAACATGACTGATCCGTTATGCGTGATCGGCGCATCTGAATAGCAGCGGATAATTTTGGCCTGTTCATCCGCAAACGAAGCGATCATCTCCATCGAAAACAGCTGATACATGGTCCTTAAAGAGGCGTGATGCAGAAACGGGGCCGGCCCCGGCTGCGGCACTTGCTCAAACGTCTGATAGGTTTCGCTCCACACATCGGTTCCCCATGCTTCGTTTAACCGCTCAATCACGCCATAGCGGTTTCTGAGCCAGTCATGCCATAAGCGCAAGCACGTCTCACACATGCATTCTGCGACATGGCATTTAAACTCATTGTCTAGCTGCCAGCCAATCAGTCCCGGGAGCTGGCCAAGCTCCTTGGCGATGGCTGTCGTGATGATGGCGGCTCTTTTTCGGAAGTACGGGTTGTTCGTACAGGCGTGCTGACGGGAGCCATGCCCCATGATCTCTCTTTTTTCATTGACATGCATGCGTTCGGGCCGGCCGTGTGACAGCCAAATCGGCGGGGTAGGCGTCGGCGTGCACATGATCGTCTCGATGCCGCTATCATACAGCCGGGTGATGATTTCTTTGAAAAAAACGATGTCAATTTTTCCTTCTTCAGGTTCCATGACAGACCAGGCAAATTCGCCGATCCGCACAACATTCACGCCAACTTCACGCATGATGTCAATGTCCTGCTGAATCGTCTCTTCATCCCATAATTCCGGATAATAGCAAGCCCCATGATATAGTTTTCTCCTCACATTCTTCACCCTTCTTTGATGATCGATTCTGTCAATGGCAGGCCGAGCTCCTTTATGCCTCTTGCCACAAGTTTCGCCATTTCATTTGCGCCTTTTTTTGTGAAATGCGTGTAATCGTTAATCCCTTCTGAAACCATAAAATAGGTGTACACCTTTTCCTCGCCCTTCTCAGTAAAGAAAGCAAGGCTTTTCTCCATTAGATCTATGAGCTGGACATTCTCCTCAGCAGCCGTTTGCTTCATGGCAATGCAATAATCAGGAAAATCGTTCAAAAACACGCCGTTTTCGTAGTGAAATCGGGCTACGGGGGTAATGAGAAGCGGATGGGCGCCTTTTTCCCGCGCACCGGCGATGTACTGTTTTAAATATTGTTTATAGGTAGTATAAGGCTCGGTGTAGCGCTCCGGCTTATTTTTCGATGCGTCATTATGGCCCATCTGCACAAACAGCCAATCATCCGGCTCGATCACATCAAGAATCGCCTGAAGCCTGCCCTCTTCCACAAATGTTTTCGAGCTTCTTCCCCCAATCGCTCTGTTGATTACTTGGATATGCTCCGGCAGATGCGAGCCGAGAAACTGCCCCCAGCCCCCTTGATTTGTGCTGTCTCCATACGTTTGAACAGTCGAATCGCCGGCGAGATAAATATGATTTGCCATTTTTTCATTCCTCCTCGTTTTTTATACGGCTGCTTCTTATCCCTTAGTCCTCCTACAGCGGTGCCTCCGCTTTGCTGCCCGCTATGTACAGGGCGGGCCTCGGCGGTTTTTTCATCCCTGTACCGAGGAAAAAGCTCGTGTGCGGGGGCTGGTTGTAGGCGGTGTTCTGCCAGGCGATGCCGAGCCTGTAAACCGGATCGTGCATCAGCGTGTAAAAACGGTGGCGAGTGAGATGTGTCGTTGTATAGATACGGAGTGCGCTGCTGTCTTCCGTTCTCCATATCACTTCTTCCCGCCAGTCCCCGAACAGGTTGGCCTGAAGAACCGGATTTCCTTTCGTGCCGTTGTTGGACAGCACGCCGTCCGGTCGAAATATCGTCTTCAGACAGCTATTTTCAGCATCCCATTTTTCAATCTTTGGCCTGCCAATCGTTCCGTCCCAGTCATGATCAAGCAGTTCTCTGACCAAATCTCCGTCCCACCAGATGGCGAAATTGGCTGAAGCGGGCGCTCTGTCGCTGATTTTTTCTCCTTTGCTCGTAAAAAGCCCATACGACATACCATCATTGCCCGGCGGATCAATTCCCCAGACGAGCGACCCTTTGTAGCTTGGATCAATATGAGCCGCCATGCCCCGGCCAACATCAGTTCCAGCGTGGACGCCCCATAATATCTCACCGGTTCCGGCATCCCGCAGTGACAGTCCGTACGGCTTCGTGGCATCCTCATGCACCTGGAACACCTCAAGCCCTTTTCGTGACGGGTCCAGATCCCCTACATGCATCGCGTCTCCGTGTCCGAGCCCCGTTGAGTACAGGCCGGTTCCGTCATGATCGACCGCCATTGCGCCATAGATGATTTCATCCTTTCCGTCTCCGTCCACATCTGCCACGCTCAAGCTGTGGTTCCCCTGTCCTGCGTACGCTTCATGTCCCGGATGGTTGGAGTCAAATACCCAGCGTTTTTTGAGCCTTCCGTTTCTGAAATCGTATGCCACGAGCACGGCTCTCGTATAGTAGCCGCGCGCCATTACGAGGCTCGGCCGCTCCCCATCCAAGTAAGCGATTCCAGCGAGAAAACGGTCCATCCGGTTTCCATAGCCGTCTCCCCAATCCTCCAGCTTGCCGCGGGGCGGTTCATATTCCACGGTCGTGAGCGCCTCACCGGTTTCTCCTTTAAACACGGTCAAATATTCCGGACCGGACAGGATTCTGCCCTGTTCGTTCCTAAAATCGGCATGCTCATCACCGATGATATGTCCTTTCCCGTCTGTTGTGCCGTCAGCTGTTTTCATGGCGATTTCTGCTTTTCCGTCACCGTCCAAGTCATACACCATAAATTGCGTATAATGAGCGCCCGCTCTGATGTTTCTGCCGAGGTTGATGCGCCACAAAAAGGTGCCGTCCAGTTTATAGGCATCTATGAGCACCTCCCCGGTATAACCGTCATGAGCGTTGTCTTTTGAATTGGACGGATCCCACTTCAGGATTATTTCATATTCTCCATCCCCGTCTACATCTCCGACACTGGCATCATTGGCGCTGTAAGTGTACGGCTTTCCGTCCGGCGTCACACCGCCTTCCGGTTTGGCAAGCGGAACCTCAAGAACATTTTCCTGCCAAACACGTGCTTCCTTGGAAAGCTTTTCTTCCCGTCCTTTATTGACAGCCGCCACTTGATAAACAGAGTCTGCCGTTCCGTTTTGATCAAGAAAATTGGTGCTGTCAGCGATCGGATCGCGGGTGATTCGCTTTCCATCTCGATAAAGGTGAAAAGCCGTCGTCTCATGATCCGTTCCGAGAAAACGCCAGCTGACAAACACGCCCTGTTCTGTCTGTACCGCAATCAAACCTCTGGTCAAGTATTCCATTTGCCTCTTTTTCGGTTTCATTTGATGGGAACGGGCTGGGCGCAGCCCGTTCCTTCCCCCTTTCAGTTAAGGCGTATACATATTCGGTTTTGGCTGTTCCGCCATGCCGTCTCCTAAAAAGAAGCTTGTGTGCGGCGGCTGGTTATAGGCGACATTTTGCCAGGCGATGCCAAGCCGGTACACAGGATCATGCATCAGCGTATACAGCCTGTGCTCAGTCGGAATGGCCGTCGTATAAATGCGGAGCGCGCTGCTGTCCTCCGTTCTCCACACCACTTCCTCACGCCAGTCTCCAAGCAGGTCAGCCTGAAGTGACGGCGTTGCTTTTGTACCGTTGTTTGCGGCTGCGCCTGATGCGGTCAGCACATTTTTCGATGCGCCGTTTTGATAATCCCACTTATCAATTCGGTTGCTGTCCAGCTGTTCCCGCAGCAGGTCGCCGTCCCACCAGATGCCGAAGTTGGTCGAGGACGGAGCCCCGCTTCCGATTTTGGCCCCTTTCGCTGAGTAAAGGGAACCGTTGGCCCACACTTCCTGCCCCGGATAACGCGGGTCGATATCAGCAGCCATTCCGCGGCCTACATCCTTGCCGGCATAAACGCCCCAAAGGATTTTTCCGGTTGCCGCATCACGGAAGGATAAGCCGTATTTGGCGTTTTTGTCCTCATGTACCTGAAACACCTCAAGCCCCGGCCGGCTCGGATCAAGATCCCCGGCATGGAGGGCATCCCCATGGCCTAAGCCCGTTGAGTACATGCCTTTGCCGTCATGATCAACAGCCATTGAGCCGAAAATAATCTCATCTTTTCCATCCCCGTCAACGTCCGCAATGCTCAGGTTGTGATTCCCTTGTCCTGCGAACGCTTCATTTCCTGGCTTTGAGGAGTCAAGCGTCCAAAGCTTTGACAGCTTTCCGTCCCTGAAGTTATAAGCGACTAGCATGGTTTTGGCATAATACCCTCTGGTCATGATCAGACTCGGCCGCTGTCCATCAAGGTAGGCGATGCCGGCGAGAAAACGGTCAACACGGTTGCCGTAGCTGTCTCCCCAATCCGATACATTGCCGCGCGCCGGTTCAAAATTTGCGGTGACAAGTTCTTTCCCGGTTGTCCCCTGGAACACAGTAAGGTATTCCGGTCCTGACAGCACACGCCCCTGTTCATTTCTGTAATCAGCATTGGCATTTCCAATCACTTTTCCAGTGCCGTCTTTTGTCCCGTCCGCCGTTTTCATTGCCACTTCCGCTTTTCCGTCACCATCAAGGTCATACACCATAAACTGGGTGTAGTGCGCGCCCGCTCTGATATTTTTGCCGAGATTGATCCGCCATAGCTTCGTTCCGTTCAGTTTATACGCGTCAATCAGCACGTCACCTGTATAGCCATCCTGCGAGTTGTCTTTTGAGTTAGATGGGTCCCATTTCAGGATTAGCTCGTATTGCCCGTCACCATCCACATCGCCAACACTTGCGTCATTGGCGCTGTAGGTGTAAGCTTCACCTTTTGGTGTCGTGCCGCCAGCCGGTTTATCCAGCGGGACGGAATGATACGGCTGCGCCCATACGGAGGCTTTTTCAGATGCCGCCTGTTCGGTACCGTTAACGACGGTACGAACCGTATACGTTGAGCTGGTCGATCCGTTTTTATCCACATAGTTCGTGGCTTTGACAGGCGCAGCATTCAGTTTTTGCCCGTCTCTGTACACATTGAACAAAGCAGATGCGTTTTCAGTGCCAAGAAACCGCCAGCTGACAAAAATGCCTCCGTCCGTCTTGACCGCGACAAGCCCCCGGTTCAGCGCTTCCATCTGCCGCGCTGCCCCTTCAGCTTTCACAGGATATACAGAGGCTCCCATCACCAACAAGACCAGCAACGTAACAGTGGTAAACATGCGTTTCCTTCGTGTAATCATCAGACAGCTCCTTCTTATTTTTCTGTAAGCGCTTACCTAAATTGGATTTTATGCGCTGTGTGAGCTGTCTTCAATTTCATTTTTTTGCATCTGCCTATTTCGGCCACTGCACTTTTTTGCGTATGTGTCATTTTTTTGTTACCCAGCTTGGTGATGCTGGGCCTCCGTCTTTTGAAATCCCCTAAGAGCAAAAAACATCATCACAAGCCCAAATAAACAGGGGCCGTAAAATGGAATCAGGCCGGGAAGCGTATACAGCAAATAAAGGACAAATCCGCACCCGATCAGCATACAGCCAGTCGTCAGCGGCCTCATGGCGCCAAACAGCAGTGCCTGCGGAATATATTTGCGAAGCGGGAGCTGGTAATGCACATAAAGGGGAAACACATACATCAGCGCAATGATATACAAAAGCCCCGCGAGCAGCGTGCAGCTTGTTACGGCAAAGGACAGCCAATCCGTACTGGCCGAAAAATAATGATAGTTCGTGGACAATATGAGCAAAAGAGCCGAAAACGCCAATCCGATCGCATTAACTTTGAGAAACTCTTTTTTATAGGTATTGAGAAATAACGGAAATACCGGTACATCTTTTTGCCCCATCAGCCATTTTCTTATCACGGCACACATCGCGGCTGTGCTCGGCGCCCATCCGAAAAGAACGCCGCCCAAAAGGGTAAACAACAGCCACAGCCCGTTGAGCCATGCGATTTTCACCACCACTTCGCATCCTGCATAGAGCGCGTCCGTTACGGTCGTCTTCATCTTCTCACCGCTTGATGTACGGCAAAATCTCTGTAAGCGGCTTTCATGGGCGCCATCTGCCGGAACCCGATTTTTCCTTTAGTTAATATAGGCCCGTATGTGTTGCCGTCGTCCATCCACTCAAGAATGGGTAGATCATTGATTGAAAAGCGCACATAGCCTTTGTCTTTAATGAGCTTCATACGATACGGAGAATCAGCGTCGTCTGGAGAAGGCAGCGGATCGGCTCCCATTGCGGCGAGGTGGAAACCGCGGCTTTTTCTTAAATTGCAGGTGCGGAATGCTCTTTCCTCCGGGTATTTTCTGCGGAAATATGACAGGTGGAGAGTGTTGATATCCCCTGAATGATACTCGGGGTATTTTCCCGTTCTTTTCTGGAGACTTGGATCAAATAAATCCTCGCCCCCAATCCCCGCAGCGGAAAAAAACAGCATACATAGTCCCGGCTGCTCAATCGGGGAGAAATCCCATGTCACTATGATGCCGTCTGGAAAGGTTTCCGGACACCAAAAGACAAAGTGCGCTTCGTCCTGGACATGTGACAGGTGCATGCTGTGATCATCAAATGAGATCTGTCCGCCACCCTCCATCCGCCAGTTCTTCACATCGCTTTCTGACTGGAGCGGATTTCGGTACAGGCACGCGCCTTTCTTATACATGTTCTTTTCCCTCCCGGCTCACAAGATGGTCCTTCAGCGGAAGTCCAAGCTCTTCAATGCCTTCTGCCACAAGCTTTGCAACCTCCATTGCACCTTTTTCCGAAAAATGCGTATTGTCCTCAATGCCGTCCGGATAATTCGGATGTTCATTCGGCTGAAACCAAACGAACAATCGCTTTGACTCCTCAGGACCGTATGCTTCATACAGCACCTTTGTTTTCGCGAGCAGATCAATCACAGGTACATCGAGCTCCTTCGCCAGTGCTTTCATCGCATCGGGATACTCACCGAGCGTATGCTCGATCCGTCCGTTTTCGTCAAAGCGGCGGCGCTGCACCGATGTGACGAAAACAGGATGCGCGCCCTTTTCGCGTGCCGTATCTGCAAACAAGGTAAGAAACTGCTGAAATGTGGAGTACGGCTTCGTCCCCCGCGGTTTTTGGTCATTGTGGCCGAATTGAATCAACAAATAATCGCCTTGTGTCATGCGCTCGGCAATTGCTTGAAGCCTTCCTTCCTCCACAAAAGAGTTGGTGCTTGCTCCTCCTTTGGCGTGATTGTGCACCACTACCTCTTCAGAAAACAATTGCCCGAATACCTGCCCCCATCCCGCCATCGGCGCTTCATGAGGCGGGCAGTCACTCACAGTGGAATCCCCGGCCAAAAATACGTGAATCGGTTTCTCCATCACATGTTCTCTCCTTTCACGGCGTTTCCTGATACATTTGCCTGAAGACACCCGGCGGCATGCCGACCTGTTTTTTAAAAATCCGGTTGAAGTAATTGTGGCGGTAGCCGACTTCTTCTGACACATCATGAATTTTTTTATTCGTATTGACCAGCAGTTCTTTCGCCTTTTCGATTCTGATCTGGGTCACATAATCGATAAAGTTAATGCCGGTTACTTGCTTAAATGCCTTGCTTAACGTATATGAATTCATGCCAAGCGCATCGGCACAGCTTTCCAATGAAATGTCCGCCATATACTGATCGTGAATCATCGCAATCACACGTTCTACCAGCTGCTTTTGCTGTCTGTTTTTTCTGCCTTCAAGCTTGAAAAGGTAAGGCGTCACCACAATATCCATCAGCCAGGCCGCCGCTTCATTAGGTTCGCGCAATTCTGATATATCAAGAAGCAGATTCCGATGCTGAAACAGTTCGCTGGGATTAAGACCGGAATGCAAAATATCCTCCTGAATGCGTGAGAACAGCTGAATCAGGGCAGAATGCACATGCCTGTCTATGGCCGCCTTTTCCGCCAGTTCCTTCATACATCTATTTATCAGTTCCTGGGCTTCCTGTTTTCTTTCCAGCCGGATGGCCTGAACAATCTGTTTTTCCAGCTCAAAAGGGTAATAAGGGGCAGACTGCTTATCCTGCGGGAAGTCGGTCTGTAAATCAATGACCTGGTTCCGATTGGCAAACTGCCTGCGGGATTTGCCGCTTTTCACATCCTGAAATAAAGAAGGGATTTCCGTGACACGTTCCGTCCTGCTGCTCAATGTCGAGGTCAGGCATAGTCCGGTTACATCCCCAAATTGGCGTGCCAGCTCCGTTATATACATTTTGAGATCAGAGCTGTTTGTTGTCATCACAAGCACGGTGACAGAAACCCGGCCGATATCAAGTATGGAGAGCTGAAAAACGCGTTTAGCCGCCAATTCCTCAGCGATATTAGTCAGTGTAAACACAGCGAGCTGTTCATCATCACAACAGAAGATGCTGTTTTCATAGCGGAGCCCTGTCAATTGAAGGTCCAGCACATGAAACTCGTTTTCGCCGATGTTCCAGCCGGCCTCCTCCATCCGAGATCTGAGACTTTCCTCGTTGTCGTAGTAAAAATCACCCTGCAAGAGATGCTGCAAAAAACTCTTTTTCATATGGGGCGTCTGCCGCAGGAGCTGCTCTTGGAGCTTCCGGCTTTCAATGGATAGATCCTGCCATCTCTTTTCAATCCACTTGAATTCATCCTGCCCGGATGCCTGCCATACTTTCTTCTCTCCACCGGTAAACAAGCCAAGCAAGTGCTGGATGGGACGATAGATTTTTTTTGATGCATACCATGTCATGCATACCGCCAAACCGATGCAAATGACAAGCATCGCGATGATTACTTTGGATAAAAACACCATCGGCGCTGTAATGGCAGAAAGAGGCGCCGCTGACACAAAGGTCCATTGCTGATGCATTCGGTTCATTTCTCCAAAGGAAACGGAATACACCTTGCCGTCCCATTCCATCTGAAAATGGCCTTTCTCATTCGGCTGTTTTTTTACTTCATGAAGCAAAGTCTTTTCAAAATCTTTTTCCCCCTCATGAAAGAGCACCTCTTGATTTTGATCCAAAAGCAGCGCAATGCCATCAGGATAAGGGGACAAGCTTTGCAGGATCGATGCCATTTCTTTCAGATCAACAGCCAGCATGATCGCGCCGAACGGTTTCTCCGCCGCGCCCGGAATGAGTTGAATCAGCATCGCTTGATTTCCCGACCGCTTCCAATAAATGCTTTGGTCTGAGGCAAGCAGCGAGCGATACTTGCGAAGCGCCTCCCGTTCTGTCAAAGCGCTGTATTCGGGGCTCAGCACAAGAGGCCGGGGGCTGTTCAGAAAGATGGAAGCCCGCTCGATCAGCGGCTGCTGGTCCCGCAAAAGAAACAGCTTTTTCGTTAATTGATAGGAAAACGTAAAGTCTTTCTCCAAATCCCTCTCGGCCAATCCGTTCATCAGCGAAGAATCGTAGGCCATCTGGGTGAGAGCCAGCTCAAGCACGCCCAGCTTCTCATCCATTCGGCTGACCTCACGCGCCACCTGTGCTTCATGCGATCTCTGCAGCTCTTTCTCCACCTTGTCGATCGAAAGAAAATAGATTGCGCCGCCAGTCAGTAATCCGGGAATACAGGCAATCAGCAAAATGAAGAAAAAGTTTCTTTTGAAATACGTTCCCTTCCAGCGAGAAACCCGTTCCTTCTGTTGAGGCTGTTTTTTCATCCCTTTCCCCCCGCCGCTGGTCTTTACTGATACACGCGTTTTTTCGTTCTCAACACATCAGCAAGAAACGTCAGCGCAAGCCCCTGTCCCCATCCTTGTATTCGTTTGTTAGGCACCTGTTTGTATCCTTCGGCATTTTTCATGACAGCTGTCCCGGCCGATACCTTGCTGACCCGTCCGTCCTCTTCCACCGCATCCAAAATGGCGGCAAGCGATTTCTGCACATATTTTGTATAGAGCTTTCCGCTTGACAGCAGAGCAGAGGCAATGCCGGCCGATGCCGAAACCTCCAGATAAGAATCCGGATCATCCAAAATCGTATGCCACAGCCCTGATTCATCCTGAAGCCGGACAAGCGCGCTCAGCTGGTCTCTGAGCGATCCGTCAATGATCATAAAGGAAGGATGCGTCACCTCAATGAGCGGGAGCGCCTTTGCCATTGTGAGTGCCGCCCAGCCGTTCGCCCTTCCCCAATAAATCCCCGACAGATGGTTTTGCGCTTTGTTGTCCCAAGCGTGGTAGTACAAATTCGTGACAGGGTCCTGAAGCACGTCCTCATGTCCGTGAAACTGGCGCAGACCATCTTCAAAATAATCCTCACGCTCCATCACGCGCCCGATTCTCAGCATAAACAGCCCCGCCATCATCAGCGTATCTGCCCATGCCTGCTCAGGAAATACATATTCAGCCGCATTCACCGTATGCTGAAGGATGCCCTCGCCAAAGCGCGGCGCCTTATGCAGCACATATTCCGCCATCTCGCCCGCTGTTTCCAAATACACGTCATCACCCGTCACCTTGTGGAGGAACAAAAGCGTATGCCCGATAGAAACGCCATTGATCGAAAGCGGCGGCAGCCCATCCTCCAGCTGTTCATCCACCCACGTTTTTAGCAGATTGATATATTCCTCGTTTTCCGTCGCCTCGTAGGCCTCCGCCACGCCGTAAAATGCGACGCCGCCGGGCCAATCCCACGCAAAATCCATCTGAAATGTCCGTTTCACGATCCGATCAATGACGGACGACACCTTTTCTTCATCAAAGATAAGCTGTGCCATCTGCAACACTCCTTTTTATTTTAATCCGGTCGTACTGATGCCCTGAACGATATATTTCTGAAACAAAAAGAATACAAGAATCACAGGCAATAATGAAACGGCTGACATCGCAAACATCGCGCCCCAGTTCGAAGCCGATTCCGTATCGAGAAAAAGCTTCAGCGCAAGTGAAACAGGGTAAAGCTCCGGTTTATTCAAATACAAAAGCGGCTGAATCAGCTCCTCCCACTTCCAATAGAAGGAGAAAATCGCAGACGTCGCGAGCGCCGGGGCAATCAGCGGGAGAATGATCCGCCAAAAGCAGGCAAAGCGCCCGCATCCGTCGATTCGTGCGGCCTCATCCAGCTCCTCGGGAATCGTCCGGATAAACTGGATCATCAGAAAAATAAAAAACGCATGCCCGAAAAATTGCGGAACGACAATCGGTTTAAAGGAATTCAGCCAGTCTAACTTCGCAAACATAATATACTGCGGAATCATCAGCACTTCATGGGGCAGCATTAACGTCCCCATCATGCACGCGAACCAAAACTTTTTACCCTTAAACGGAATACGCGCAAATCCGTACGCAATGACAGCCGATGACAGGACGGCGCCGATTGTTGACAGCCCGACAATAATCGCCGAGTTTTTAATAAAGGTCAGAAACGGCTGCCCCGCAATGCCCTTCCATCCCTCAGCATAGTTACTGAGAATAAAAGGATCGGGAATGAGAGAATGAGAGGTTGTAAAAATGCTGGCGCTTTCCTTAAATGAGCTGACAAACAGCCAAATGACCGGATACAGCAATAACACCGCCAGCGATGCCGTAAAAACATGGAACAGTATGCGTTTGGGCCTGACGCGCCCGGTTTTTTTCCTCTCAAAAACCGGGACTTCTCTGACAGGCTGGTTGATCGGCTCCATCCGTCATTCCTCCTTTGACTCGTAATGAACCCAATATGACGATGTTTTAAACAGGATCAGCGTTATCAGCCCGACAATGATAAGCATGACCCACGCCATCGCCGATGCGTAGCCCATTTGAAAATAGTTAAACGCCCGCTGGAACAAATAGAGCGAATACAGAAGCGTCCCGTCAAGCGGTCCTCCCTCTCCCTTCGATATGATATAGGCAGGTGTAAATGTCATAAATGCTGAAATTGTCTGCATCACAAGGTTAAAGAAGATAATCGGTGTGAGGATCGGAAGCGTGATCTTAAAGAAACGCTGCGCCCGATTCGCCCCGTCCACACTTGCCGCTTCCAAATACGCAGACGGAATGTTTTTCAGCCCGGCCAGAAAAATCAGCATTGATGACCCGAACTGCCAGACGGAAAGCAGAATCAATGTCCACAACGCACTTGTCGGGTTCTGATACCAAAGAATTTTTTGATCAATCCCGACAAAAAACAGCAGCGCATTGATGACCCCGTCATTGCCAAAAATATTGCGCCACATAATCGCCACGGCCACACTCCCGCCGATGATCGAAGGCAGATAAAAGAGCGTTCTGTAAATGGCCGTTCCTTTTGCTGCATTGTTTAAGATGACAGCGATAAAAAGCGCGAAGCCGAGGCGGAGCGGAACCCCGGCAAGCACATACGTAAACGTCACCTTCAACGACTGCCAATACTTTTCGTCACCCGTAAACATTTCCTTAAAGTTGTCGAGCCCGATCCATTTCGGCGCCGTAAACAAGTCATAGCTTGTGAAGGACAGAAACAGGGACGCCCCCATCGGAATGACCGTAAAGCATAGGAACCCAATGATAAACGGAGAAATAAAAGCATATCCCGCCAGATTGTCTTTTCTCATACTCCGGCTTTGTTTCATTGCGTCAGCCCCATTTCCCGTCAATTATTCCTCTCTAATATCTCATTGGCCTTTTTCCGGAACGTTTTGGCGGCTTTTTCCGGGGATACCTTCTGATACAGAATCTGATCAGACGTGTCCTTCAGCAGCTTGATGACCTCCGCGCTTCCCACAGGCTCCGGCGGATCGGCTTTGCTGATGTTTTTTGATGCGGTTTCCACATACTTCACAATGTTGGCTTCTTCCTCATTCAGTTTCGGTTTAATCGCATCCGCCACCTTGTCGGATACTGGCACTCCCCGCTCGCCTTTGATCAGCATGTTTGCCTCTTTATTGTTCACGAAGAAATTAATAAATTTGGCGGCCTCTTTTTTATGCTCAGAGCTTTTCGGAATGGAAAACAGCATACTCGGCTTCAGTGTCAGCGCCTTTTCCTTCATTTGCTCCGGCGGCAGATAGAGAGACAGCGGCGAGTCTGTCAACCGGGCAAAGCCCAAATATTGATTGGAGTAGTTCCATGTAATCGCTGATTTGCCTTTGACGATAAAATCGTCCTCCATCCCTTTAATCTGTGCGCTTTCATCAGGTGTTGGGGACGTTTTCGCTTTCACCAGCCTCAGCTGCCGTTCAAAATAATCGACAAACAGCTGATCATCCTGATACGCGAGGCCAGTGCCGTCTTCTTTATAAAAACGCTCACCCTTCGTGCGCAAATAATAAGGAAAGAAAATATCAGGGGGATGCATTCCGTTGGAGCCGTACACGCCGGCCTTTTCCTGAAGATCATACGCCAGCTTCTCGTAATCCTCCCACGTCCAGTTTTCCTGATTGATAGACACACCGGCTTTTTTCAGCAAATCTTCATTCGCAATCACAGACAGCACGTTGACACCTAGCGTAAACCCATAGAGCTTATTGTCGATTTTTCCGCCCGACAGCATATTCTCGTCGATTGAACTGACATCAATCGTTCCATCCTTTGTATACGGCGTTAAATCTTCCAGCTGGTTCTTCTTTCCGTATTGGGCTAAGTAAGCGGTATCCATTTGGATGACATCAGGAAGCTGGCCGGCGGCAGACATGGGCGCGAGCTTTTTCCAGTAGTCATCCCAGTTCGCAAATTCCGCTTCAATATGGACGTGCGGATTCTTTTTCTCGTAAAGTTCAATTACCTTTGTTGTATAATCATGCCTTGGCTGCCCGCCCCACCACGCGATTCTGAGCGTAACGTCTTCTTTTTTTCCCGAGGCCTCTTCACCCGCTGAACATCCGCTGAAAAAAAAGACGCAGACAAGGGATAACAGAACGTAACAAATCTTCTTCAAACCAATCCCCCCTTTAATGTAAGTGCTTACATTTTATTTTAAAGCGTTCAGATAGGGCGAAACACTCAAAAAACAGTGGCGAAAGTCAAAAAAACAGAGATGGCTATCCTGCGGAAGCGCCTCCCTGTTTTCTTCTGAATTCTGACGGTGTCAGACCGGTATATTTTTTAAAAACAAGACTGAAATACTTCGGATTATCGCCAAACCCGATTTCTTCAGCAATTTCTGATACACTCGCATCCCGCCTTATTTTCATCTGCTTCATCGCATGCTCAAGACGCACTCGTGTAACATATTGGGAAAACTTCTCGCCTGTTTCCTGCTTAAATAACTTCCCGAGATAATCAGGATTCATAAACATCATATCCTTCGCCGCCCATTTTAAGGACAGATTCGGGTTTCCGAGCTCGTCGGCAATAAGCCTGATCATTTTTGAAATCACTGCGCTCCCGTGCAGGTCACCAGACGCTTCAGCTGTATCCCGAAACAGCTGCCCCGCGTGCCGAAGTTCTCCCGCCTGACTGATAGCCATCTTGCGGTCCGCAAAAACCTCCGCCGCCTTTTCAGCGGCGTTCTCCTCTACAGCGAGCACGGTCCATTCTCCGCTGCCGCAAACCGCAGTCAGCGCCGTCCCGAGTGCCTTTCTAGCCGCGGTATCAATAGATTGGTCCCCTTTTAAGATCAAGAGGCGGACCTTTTTTCCGGCAAGCGAAGGCGGCGGTGACAGCTGGGCGACACCGGCGATCAAGCCTTCCAAGTATTGATCGGCAGCAAAGGAACGGATATGATCAAGCTCGTGTATCAGGTGGTCTGTTTTCTTTTTCCACACATCTTGCCGCTTCAGCTCAGCAATGATTTCCTCCAGCGAGCTGATAATCTGCTGTTCATTGCAGGGCTTTAGCAAATAATGCTTCACCCCATATTTCATAGCTTCCTTTGCGTACTCAAACTCTCCAAACCCGGACAGGACGATAAACTGCACCGACGGGCTGACGGCTGATACCTTTTTGATTAGCTCAAGCCCGTCCATGCCAGGCATTTTGACGTCTGTGATGACGATATGCGGCTGCTTATGTACAATCTTTTCATACGCTTCATGTCCGTTCTGCGCTTTGCCGATCAGTGAAGCGCCAAGCGCCTCCCACTCAATGATTCCCGCCATTCCATCAAGGATAATCCTCTCATCATCAGCCAGCAGTATTTTATACATCACACCACCTCATTTCGGCACGGTATTGTGATCACAATCCTCGTTCCCTTTTCATGCTTACTTTGAATACGCAATCCGTATGGCTCTCCGAATGTCAGGCTGATGCGCTCACGAATATTCCACAGTCCGATTCCTCTTCCGCCCGATGATTCAAGAATCCGTTCATCCATGCCAGGGCCGTTATCTTCGACCGTCATACAGACACAGTCCTTCGCCTTTTTCGCCTGAATCCGGATGGCGCACGGCCTTGTAAAGGGTTCAAGCGCGTATTGAATCGCATTTTCCGCAAGCGGTTGGAGCGTCAGTTTTGGAATGAGACAATGCTTCACCTCATCGTCAATATCCAACGTGAAATTCAAACGCTCTTCAAATCGAAATCGCTGAATGGTCATATAGTGGAGTACGATGTCCGCCTCCTCCTGAATGGTCACGATATCCTTCTTCATATGTATGCTGTTTCGCAGAAGAAAACCGAGCGATTCGACCATTTTTGAGATTTGCTTTTGCTGATTCGCCTTTGCGAGCCAATTGATGGACTCGAGCGTGTTATATAAAAAATGCGGGTTGATCTGGGCTTGCAGTGCTTTCAATTCGGTTTCTTTAATGATGAGCTGTTTTTCCACATTTTCTTCCATCAGCTCATTAATCCGTTTCATCATGACAGTAAAATGGCGGTTCAGCATGCCGGCCTCATCTTGTGTATGCTCCGGCAGAGAAAGCGATACACCCGCCTCAATGCCGCCGTGCTGTACCGATTTCATCGCGGTCACAAGCTGTTCAATCGGCTCCGTGATGCTGTTGGCAATTTTCCTTCCGAAAAGCAAAACCACACAGAAAAAGAGAAGAAAGAATGTGCCGATCACTGTTTTCATAAAGGAAATTTTTGCGAACATCTGATCAAAGGGGATGACGTTATAGTAGCTCCAATTTTGGTAGGATGATTGAAGGTAAGAAATAAAGTAACGTTTGCCATTCTTTTTTATCAAGTCATAACCTGGGTGCTTCAGCGTATCCTTTGCTGCCTCGGGAACATGCGCTGATGCATGTGCCGTATACACCAAATTCCCGCCTTGGTCAGCAATCATGATGTCTCCGACTGAATCGCCCCAATCCTTCGGAACATCACGAATCATCTGTTTGATATTGACTTGGATCAGCACCATGCCCAAGCCGTTCAAACTCAGCTGGTGATAGGATCTGATCTGCCGTGCTGAAATCAGGACGGGATCAGATCTGCCGAGCGTCATCCAAAGATTTCTTCCATTTTTCGCTTTCGCTCGCTTAAATACCTCTTCCTGCTCCTGCTTCAAAAGATCTGAAGAACTGCTTCCGGCCGAATACTCTGCACCGCGGGCATCAATCAAATGAATGGAGTCGATGTACTTTTCATCGCTGGCATATCCCGCAAGCTGATCCCACAGCTCCTGCTTCATTTGATATTGATCATACGTATCATCCCGATTTTGCATGCTCAGGATGCGCTGAATCTGTTCGTCTGTAATGATTTCATATGACACATCCTCTATCTTCTTCAGCTCGTCTTCGATCCTTTCAGAAGACATCCGCAGCACCTCCGAGGACTTGCGGTAAATCTGCTCATCATACACATGAAAGGCATACTGCACCCCGCTGTATACAAACAGAAAGGATACGGCCATAATCAACGATAGAAACACAAACAGCTTATCCTTAATCATCATCCGCCTGTACCAGCCAGCAATTCTTTTCTTCATGCCGCCTTTTCTTTCTCCTGCCGCTGATCCATTGACCGAAACGCTTTAAAGGACAGCTTCGTTAAGATCAGGCTGAGCAAACTCCCGCTGAAAAACAGCAAAAATGTGACATGAAACAGAACGAGACAAAGCACACCGACAGCGCCCGCCGCCATCAAAAGCGTCACCGCCGGGCGGCTGAAGGCAATCAAAAAGCTAATGCTCAGCACCTCTCTGATTTTTACGTCAAAATGAGAGAACACCGGGAACACATACAGCACAACAAACGCGAAAATCAAACTGATGCTCAGGAACACGTTGACGAGCACAGGCTGATCCATCTGAGCTGCTATCCGCATATCCGCAAACAGAAACAGGGCAGCCGTCACAACGATGAGCCCGATGATCTGTGATGCCCGCCATTCCTTTTTAAACGCCCGAATAAAGACAGTAAACACCGGGGCATCCGCATTCCCCTTCGCCCATTCTCTCGCCACTGTAAACATCGCGGCAGTAGCGGGCATCAGCCCAAACACAACCAGGCCAACAAGAGAAAACAAAATCCAAAGCACATTCAAATAGGCCAGTCTCATCACCCACGTACAAAAACGATTCAGCCCATTCGTCACACTGTGTATCATCTACATCACCTTCCCGTTATGGAAAACGCTTTCATTTTAAAGTACTATGTATTTCTCCTTTCGAAAGAAAATTCCTGCCGTTCTGTGAAAAATTCGACATGATGAGAGACAGCCTCCGTCTTATCTTTTCCTGTAACGCCGGATGGCCTTATCGATCAAATATCCGGCAATGGCTCCGCAAATAACATTGAATCCAAGCACTCCGAGCGCAGCCCCTTCCCAGCCGCGTACATACACGAGGCTGTACCAGATCAGAAACACACCAAGGACGATCAGCCCGGCCAATATCCATTCCGGCCGGCTTTTGTCAGGAAACTTCATCCGCATCAAAGCAGATACGCCAGTGAACAGACAAGCCGTCACGATCCCTGTCATAAATAAAATTGGCCACAACATCGCCTGCCCTCCCTTTTAGAAAAAGACAAAAAAGCCTCCTTGAAAGGACGCTTATTCTGTCGTAATCTCTTTCTCAAACAAATGATATCCGGATGCATCAGCACCCATGAATTCATATCCCATACGCCGATAAAAGGAATGCAGGGCGTCGTTATCAGCGACACAGTCAAGCCGGATCCGCGTTTTTCCTGGAAAGTGTATGCCCGTCTCCGCCCATTGAAGGACGCGTGCTCCAAGTCCTTGTCCCGCAAACCGGCGGCTTACTGCGAGGCGGTGCAAATAAATAGACTCCTCATGCCCATCGTCTCCCCAAAGCGTCCTGTCCCACTCACTTGGTTCAGGCAGCAGCATCACGACAGCCGCAAGCTCTTCATCCTTTTTAAACACAAACACATGCCCATCTGCAATTGAACCCGTGATATCATGTGTATCGTGGCCTTCCAGCAGTCCGCTCCATTGGTTAGAACCCCGATCCCGGAGCCATTCAGCTGTTCGGACGAGCAACCCGGTAATCGATTCTGCATCCTCATAGACGGCCGGACACGCGTAAAATCCATCTGCAATCGTTTCGTTCTCAATCTTAAAAGCTGACATAAAGGCCTCCCAATCAAAAAGTAAGCTTGCACACACACCTTGATTATAATGCAGACCAAACCGCAAAAACAGACCATTTTCTCTGTATGTAAAAGGGTGTATGAAAGAGAGGCCAATCTGCCTATTAGAAAATCTTCTTTTTATCTCGTTCTTCTTTTAAAATTTCAACCGCTTCCCTGAAGCGCATGGAGTGCACAATTTCACGCTCACGCAAAAAGCGCAGGGAATCGTTTAAATCAGGATCATCCGAGATATCAATCAGCCATTGATACGTCGCCCGCGCTTTTTCCTCTGCCGCAATGTCTTCATATAAATCGGCAATCGGATCGCCCTTCGCCTGAATATAAGTCGCTGTAAACGGCGCACCCGCCGCATTGTGGTAAAATAGCGCGCTGTCATGATTGACGTAATGATCGCCAAGGCCAGCTTCACGCAGTTGCTCCGGTGTGGCGTCTTTCGTCAGCTTATAGACCATGGTCGCAATCATTTCCAAATGGGCGAATTCCTCCGTACCGATATCTGTTAAAAGGCCGATGACCTTATCAGGAATTGTATAACGCTGGTTCAAATACCGGAGAGCCGCGGCCAGCTCGCCGTCCGCTCCGCCATACTGCTCAATCAAATATTTCGCCAGCGTCGGGTTGCACGTACTGACTTTGACAGGGTATTGCAGCTTCTTTTCATACACCCACATTCAGGCATTCCTCCTTATACTTGCCACGGCCATGGCCCTTTGCCCCAATCCCAATCCTCGCCCGCGGGGCTGTTGCCGAACTGCAGAAGCGGCCCGTAAGAGGATTCGAACTGTCTTTTTAAGTGCCTTGAATAGCCGGAATATTGATTGAATTGCTTCAGCGCATCTTCATCATGAGGATGTGTATTTAAATAAAGACTCAGCTCAACAAGCACAAAATCCGCGGCCTGTATTTGCTCAAGCTGACGATAATACTCGGCGTCAACCTTTTTTGCCATGTGCGTCTCCCCCTCGATAAGGGTTTTCATAAAAATCATAGAGATCCTTCCAAAGGGTGCCTTTCCTTAAAGCCTCCATCGGCGAAAACTGCTCCATGTGCTCAGGCTGAAAGGTCATATAAAGGTTAGGGGGCGTTCTGTAATATTTCTTCCCTATGGGCGGACAGGGATCAAAACGGCTGTGAAAGGGCGTATATGATTTGACAGGCGTAAACGGCTGCATATCCTTCATTCCGGCTCCTCCTTTCTCAAAAACAATGACCTTAATAGGTATGAGGCAGGAGGCATGATTATGACTGAAACATGACTTAGCTTTTTCAATAAGAAGACCTTCGGCTCTGCCGAAGGTCTTTCTAGACTATTCAGTCCAAAATGAGGTCAGTGTTTCCAATACGCAGCATGGGCAGCCGCAAACTCTGAAAGCGAACGTGGTTCTTTTCCTGTCACACGCTTCACTGTATCCGTTACCCGATGTTCCGCACCATGGCTGATTGCTTCATCTAGCCCCGCCATAAAACTGGCATAATCAGCCGGCAAACCAGCTGCCGCCATCCGATTCTGCAGCTCGGAACGAGAAATGCTGACATGCTCCACCCGGCGTCCCGCGGCAGCACCGATGATCTCTGCCGCTTCGGCATAGCTCAGCGCCTCGGGTCCTGTCAGGATATGATGTGTTTGATGAGGGACGGCATCAGTCAAAGCACGGACAGCTGTTTCTGCGATGTCATCAGCATCAATGAACCCTAGCTTTCCCTCACCCGAAGCCGTGACGATGCGTCCCTCATTTTGAATCGACATTTGATGCTGGACGTTGATGAAATTTTGCATAAAGTATGAGGGCCGCAGCACCGTCCATTCTGGAAACTCGCGCACTGCCTGGTGAAGCGCGCCAAACACAGGGCCATTCTCGGAGATAACAGACGCACTTTGCATCACTACCCGCTTTACGCCAAGACGCTTTGCTTCCTTTAAAAAGGGAAGCACATAGGGAGCCGGATCAAGCACACCGACCGGAGCAACAAGATAGATGTCTTTTACCTGTTCTAGGGCAGGCGTATAACTGGAGGCGTCCATCCAATCAAAATACACATACTCTGCATTTGCAAGCTCGCCCTTTTTTCTGCTTGCAATACGCACCCTGTATCCCAGCTTGATTAAACGGCTGGCGATTCGGCTGCCGACTGTGCCGGTCCCGCCCGTGATTAAAATCGGATTCTGTTTCATCATTTTCCACTCTCCTCTGTTTGCAATAATGATCCTCCAAAGGCCTCTTTTACAACAAGCGGATTCCAATAATCCCTATACCGCACAATGCGGCCGTCTCTCGTTTCGATGACACTGATATAGCTTTGGCGATAAGGCAGTCCAGTCTCAATCACATGGCCGTCACATTGAAACTCCGCAATTATCGTATTCGAGTCCGCTGAACGGTACACTGTCGGAGCCGTAAATGAAGAAAGATGGATCTGCTTAGGATAATCCTTAATATAATCGTAAATAGCCGCTTTCCCTTCTATTCTTTTTGGTGATCCCTCCGGCGCATAAGGAAACTCAAATACAGCATTCTCATCCCAAAGCTCCACCTAGCTCTTCATGTCCTTCTCAAGCATATAAGCCATAAACTTTCTCAATGTTTCACATGCTTTTTCAAATTCATTCATCGACATTCATCATCACCTCTTTTTTTATTTCCAGACCATTCAGTCCAAAAAATGCACACATGGGCAAAGAATTCTTTACCACATGTTAATCAAGCACTGATAAACTCACGTCAACATGGTCCTGAAGACGATCCATATCTGCCGTCACTTTCGCAATAAATGTCAGTGACAGCCTGCTTTGATTCAGGTACCGGGCAAGCGCAGATATATCAGGATCTTCGCCATTCAATTCTCCTTGATCCTTCGCCCTTAAAAGCGCCTGATAAAAAGCGTCCTCAAGCTGCTTGGATTGTCTTTCAAAATACCGGGCAAGCTCAAGATCATGCGGGATCTGTTCAATCGCGCTGTTAATGATATAGCACGCCTTCGCCCGTTCCGGATCCCTCAGGGCATTGACACCCTCCTGAAAAATTTCACGAATGGCTTCCATTACAGATCCTGGCGCTTCAAGCCTTTCCATAACGGCAGTGTTTTTTCCTTCAAGATACGATTTCACAGCGGACAAAAACAAATCACGTTTCGTTCCATACGTATCATACAAGCTCTGGCGGGCAATGCCTAAATGAGAAAGCAGTTCCTGAAGAGACGTTCCTTCGTAGCCATACTCTCCGAAAACCTCTATCGCCCTGTGAAGAACAAGCGCCGTATCAAATTCTTTATTCCTCCCCAAAAAACGATCACCTCCTGAAACAAATGTTACCATTTTCCGGACTGAACAGTCAAGAAAAAAATAAAAAAAACACTCTTGATCTGCAAGAGTGTCCTCTTTTCACCATCATCTTTTTTATTTAAAGCCGTCTTTTCCCCAATGGCCCATATGGTGGTGATGGTGGCCATAATGACCATCATGATGATGGTGGTGATTATCCTTACCAACATGATGATGGTGGTGATGAAGATTATCTTTTCCATCATGGTGATGGTGATAATAGTGATGATGTCCATCGTTTTCATGGTGCATGCCCGGATAGCTTACAGCTCCCGGAGAGCCTCCATAACCGCCGCTTGGGTAACCGCCGCCGTACGCGCCATATCCCGGATAGCCGCCGACTCCTCCATGCATGCCATAGCCCGGATACCCCCCAGACATGCCGTAGCCCGGGTAGCCTCCAGACATCCCATAACCTGGGTAACCCCCATACATGCCGCCGTAGCCTGGGTAGCCTCCGTACATCCCATAGCCCGGATAGCCTAGTCCTCCATACATGCCAAACCCGGGACGGCCAATGCCGTAGCCTGGAAAAGCGCCAAAACCAGGTCCGCCATAGATCTGTCTTGTATCAGTATCAGTCATATTCACTCTCTCCTTCACTTAGGTTACAGTCCAGAGTATGAGAATATCTTACAGATCGTATAGGCAGCCGCCTACATACAGCTAAAACAATTTCTAGGACAAAAAAAGAAAGCAGGCTATAACAGCCTGCTCACTCCTTATTCGCCTAAATCAACGTTATGATACACCTGCTGAACGTCTTCCAAATCCTCTAAGGCATCAATCAGTTTTTCAAACTGTTCCTTCGCATCATCCGGAAGCGTGACTTCGCTTTGCGCAAGCATTGTCAGCTCCGCTACTGTAAATTCCTCAACGCCCGCGTTTTTAAACGCCTCCTGCACTGCATGGAATTGATCCGGCTCCGCATAGACGATCACACTGTCATCCTCTTCCAAAATGTCACGGACATCGACATCCGCTTCCATCAGGATTTCAAGCGCTTCGTCAGCCGTTTTGCCTTCCACACCGATTACAGCCGTTGCGTCAAACATGTAAGCAACAGATCCGCTCACACCCATGTTTCCGCCGTTTTTCCCGAACGCCGCACGCACTTCCGGCGCCGTACGGTTTACATTATTCGTCAGCGCATCAACGATAATCATTGATCCGTTCGGCCCGAAGCCCTCATAACGAAGCTCATCGTAATTCTCTTCCGCTCCGCCCTTCGCCTTCTCGATCGCCCGTTCAATGATGTTTTTCGGTACGCTGTAAGTCTTCGCGCGCTCAAGCACAACCTTCAGCGCCTGGTTAGATTCCGGATCAGGTTCGCCCTGCTTCGCCGCCACGTAAATCTCACGGCCAAACTTCGCATAAATCCGACTCGTATTCGCGTCCTTAGACGCCTTCTTCTCTTTAATATTGTTCCACTTACGGCCCATGATGTTCCACTCTCTTTCATATATATCAATCTAAATGCTGTTATTCACTTTATCCATTATACCTCAAATGGTTTGGTTGTTTCGAGTGTCTTGCGTTAGAAATAGAAGGAATGCCGCGGTGGGAAAATCGAACGTCTTCAGTAAAGCAAGAAAAAGCCCTAGCTAAGGGCTTTCTTCTGATCACTGAGTTTGTAAGGGGAATGATCAATATATGTCGTATTTCGATCTGTTGATTCCTTAACGCCGCCCGAGTTTGTCAGGAATGGAAACGACATGCTTCCGAAAACTAGAGTAACAGCCAGACACATCATTACTTTTTTCTTAATAGGCATATAAACACTCTCCTTTTAGAATATCTTCTTGAGCTTTCAGCACTTTTCGATAAAACACAGCAGCTTGTTCAAAGTGACAGCTGCTTTCAAACACAGCGGCAGCACTCCGGGCACATGCTTCAATGTACGCGTGCAGGTTCTTTTTTTCGAAATAGCTTAAAAGATCATGAATTTTGCGTTCATCAACAGTCTCCTTGTACACAGCCTCTAAGAACAGAAACAATTCTTTATAACATTTGTGAGAACGTGCTGTGATACGGTTCAGCCCTTCTTCTATGAAATGAAACGCCTTCTGTGTCTGGCCCGCTTTACATAATGTCCAGCTTAACCCAAACAAGACTTTCGGAAGCAGATCAGGCACTTTCTCTCTGCTCACTTTCGCCGCTTTTTGGAAATGTTCTACAGCCATATGATCGTCTCCTGATCTGTCATAGCTGTTCGCGATGTTCAATAGAGAAATGGCGATAAACCGATCGTTTTGAATGTCCATTGCCAATTTCAGCGCCGCTTCTAAATGCGGGAGCGCTTTGCCATAGTGTTTGAAATCATCATAATTTCCGGCGATCACAAACAAGCTTTGTATGGTTCTAATGCTGTATAAGGGATGGTTTTGATAAATGTCTAAGGCTTGAAGAATATGATGCATCGACACATGGGTTTGCTTCATGTGATAATACGCTTCCGCCACTTTAAAATGGAATTCCGCTTTCTCAATTTCATCAGACACAATCGGCAGTTCTTTCTCCGCCTCGCGATAAAACCCGATTGCTTCAACATATTCTTTTTGATCAAATTCATACATGCCGCGGAAAAACAAAGAGTAGTATTTCAAAAGGCCTGTGAGTTTTTTCTGAGGGGTCTCAATCGTTTCAAGAAGCTCTGTCACTGTAGGGCGATTCCCGTAAGGCTGTCCTGGCTCCAAATAATCCAGCATCAGCTGGTGCCGAAAACACATCAGAGAATAATAGATCAGCAAATCCTGATCCTCTTCCATCTGCTGAATGTCCTCCTCAACCTCCGCTTTCAGAACCTCAGCATCCGGAACACTGAACTGGCGAATCATTTTATACCATTCATTAATCTTAACACCAACACGCGAAGACGGTATGGCTTGACTCAACGGCTTCCCTCCTTCTCTGTGAGATATGTCATATTCTATCAATCCCAAATTTTGAAAACAATACGAAAGGAAGAATTTTCTTTTTCATCCTGGCAAAAGCATTCAAAACCCCTTTTTCAAAAGCCTTTAATGAAAATAAAAAAACAAAAGCATGGGAACACTATGAACAGATCCTATGTAAAGGAGAATGGCCGATGCCAATCACGCAACTGATCATTAGACTTTTCATCGCCTTTATCACATTGCTGGTGTTAACAAGACTGATGGGCAGAAAAGAAATCTCCCAGATGACCTTTTTTAACTTTGTTTCAGCCATATCCATTGGAACGATCGGGGCCTCACTTGCCATTGACTCAACAATCAGTATGAGAAATGGATTCATCGCCTTGTTGGTGTGGAGCGCTTTTACAATCATCATCGGGTTTCTGGATATTACATTCCCCGCTTTTCGGTATGCGGTTGTAGGACAGCCTGTCATTCTGATTAAAAAAGGGAAAATCATGGAGAAGGAGCTTAGAAAAGCCCGAATTGATATCGATACTTTGCAAACTTCGCTTCGCAAAAAAAATATATTTTCAATTGCCGAAGTGGATTATGCTATTTACGAATCGGACGGCACTGTATCTGTGTTGAAAAAGGAAACACACCAAAGCGTGACAAAAAAGGATATGAACGTACAAGGAGCAAACGCGAAAGTATCTCATTCCGCTTCAGTCATAGCTGATGGAAAAGTGAGAGAAGACAACTTAAAAAAATTGCATCTGAACAGACAATGGCTGATGGACCGGCTAAAAGAAGCAGGCGTCCAAAATCCTAAAGAAGTATTTTATGCAGAAGTTCAAACAGACGGCACGCTGTATATCGATCAAAAAGAGGATTCATTACCTGAATAAAAAAGACCTGTGCCTGCAACATTGTTGCGGCACAGGCCCTTCACTTATTTCATATACGTATTCACCAGCTCGTAACAGCGCTCTTTCGTCTGTTTAGCAAGCTCTTCCGTTTGGACGACTCGGGATAATGAACCGCCGCCCTCCTCATCATATCGTTTCTGGGCCGCAGCATCCCTATCCTTTATCCATTGGCGCTGTTCAATTTTTAAAGCCGCCATGTCTGAAGCAGAAAGCTGATTTTGCAGCACGCCGTATATCTCGTTCAGCAATCCGTCCCACATTTGATAATTATAACCGTAATCCTCAATCATCTGATAATCACTTTGATAGTCATTGTGCTTTTCTTTCTTTTCTGCCGCAGACAATTTCGCAACATAATCTGTTTTTGTGCTCCCCGTTGTCTGCCCACTGCGCTGTGTATCCACTGTATCAGGCGATGCGGTTTCCGCAGTCTTCTGAGCTGTCTCTTGCTCCGCAGCCTCAGTCTCGTTTTCATTATCACTTACCAGACTGGTATCCTTTGAGCTGATCGCCGCCTGTCTTTCCCCATTTGAACTCTTTACATTGAAAAGATAAGCTGTTCCGCCGGCAGCCTTCGATTCATAGGACTTCACAAATTCCGCCGTTTCACCGTTTCTCGACAGAATCGTTTTCGCTTCTTCTTTTGTCAGCTTGATATCATCCCCTTGGAGCGACTTGCTGTCCCATTTGTTGATCTTCCAATCGCCATCTTGCTTCACCAATTCAAACGTCCATAACGTGCCCATGTTGTTTAATTCTGTTGCCGGATCTATTGATGAAGCCTCTATCTTATTCTTGTTCTGTTCATATGTAAAACGCATATCGAAATCAGTGCCCGGTTGAAAAGGAGCATCGCACTCGCAATAGTACTCTCCAGCCAAATCCTTTAAGGCCTGATCTGCAAACGTCTCCGTTGCATAAGGCAGCACACTAGGCCGCAACTTGCTGAAATCAGCCTTATTCGCTGTGCTCCAGCCGTTTTCTGTTCCCGCTTTATCAAATGCATTGAAGATCGAATCAATATCGTTTTTCAAAGCTGATTTTACTTCCTGCTCCGTCAGCTTCGCAACGCTCGCTTTCTTCACAGCTTGCTTTTCTTGATCCTTATCAGAAGCTCCGCTATCAGAACACGCCGATAATAGGAATAAAACAGATAAAAGCAGCGCACCCAATTTATAACTCATTGTCTCTTCTCACCCTTCTGTTCTCTCATGGTAGCTTTCTTATTTTATAGGTCTTTTGCAGGTTTGTACATTTGATTTTTACATAGGAAGAAAGAGACTGAAATGAGCTTACTCAACCACGACAAAATCCTGCACCTTCACCTGTTCCTCAGGCAAATCAAACTGATAAAGCATCTTCTTAGAATGGATATCAAACACACCCACATACCCGCCGATGCCCTTTTTATGCTCTTCCTGGGCAACTATATACAATAGATTCCCCTTAAACTTCGCCTCCATATAAGGAAACTTCAAGCTGTATGTGTGAAAAGAAAAATCCTCCCCATATTCCAGCAAGTTCGCTCCACCCTCTTTGTCCTCGTACGTCACGTAAAAACTGCCGCTTTCTTTGTCATAATACACAGTATCTGCATATTCAAGATCTTCAGGATACGCAATATATGTCGTCTTCCATGTCCCTTTTTCAATCACAGTCAATTCATGCTCCGAACTCGCGACAATCAATTCCTCCGAATCTGCGAATTGATCAGCGTATGAAGCTAAACTCAGAGTCTCAATCATTTCCTCTGTTTTTCTGTCAATCACGTAAATAGCCATGCTTTGAATGATATAAATAAAGTTCTGATCACTGGCCCCCATTGTGACAAGCAAAGGCAAGGTAAGGCTATATTCCTTCTTCATTTTTTTATCATTTATGTGGATCTCATTCCCCGTCGTATCAACATTATAGGCCTTAACCGAGACACCCTTCCCCTCATGCCAAAACGCAAATGGATCTGACAGCGGATGCTCTTTGATCGCATCCTTCTCCAGCGTGTAGTAAAAAGGCTCGTGTTCCGCTAATAATACAATGTCTGTGGATTTGTACGACTTCGTTTGAATATAAGGCACATCTGCCACCTTGAATGTGCGCCTGTTAAACCGTTCGCCTGTTGAGGTTGAGAGCAGCACGCTTTCTTTTATGAAAGGATTGGAGTAAATAAAAAAGATGCGATCTTCTTCAGGGTGGATGGCGGAAGATTGGACAGGAATACTGTCATTATTGCGTAACTGAAAAAATAGTATGATGCATACCATTAACCCTGATAAACCAAATGTAATCCATTTTTTCTTCATCACCATGCTCCTAAAAAAACAATATAGAATATAAACTTCCAAAAAAATGTTTATAGACAATACATTTCGACCATGTTTCCGTCAATCCCTCCACGAATAAAGACACATGCCAAATGACTCATTTTTCCACCAAAACACGTTCTCACCCCCACCCTCATCCCGCTCCGTGGTAAAATTTTGATATTGAGCGAACAAAAGAAGGGAAATGGTCATGAAAGTATTTGAAGCGAAAACACTGCTTTCGGAAGCGACAGACCGTGCAAAAGAGTACAAAGAACTAAGAACGCAAATGGTCAACTTGAGAAAAGCGTTAAAAAGCGTCGCTGATCTCAGTGACAGCGAATTCTCAGGAAAAGGCGCCAGCAACATCAAAGCCTTCTATCACGACCACGTCGGCGTCACCGACCAATGGATCGACTACATCGATATGAAAATCGCATTTTTCAATAGCATCGCCGGAGCCGCCGAGGACAAAGGCCTCTCAGACGCATACATCGAAGAATCCTTCCTGGAGCACGAACTGGCAAATGCCCACAAAAAATCGAAATCCATCATGTCTGAACAGAAAAAAGCGATGAAAGATATCTTAAACGATATCGACGACATCCTCCCGCTCGACCTGTTTTCAACAGAAACCTTCAAAGACGAGCTGGCCGATGCCAACGACAAACGCAAAAAAACACTGGATAAATTGGACGCCTTGGACGAAGACCTGAAAACAGAATACGCCCTGTCAGAACCAAACGAACAATTCATCAAATCCGACTTCCAAAAGCTCCAAGAAGCAACAGGCAAAGGCAAAAACGCCACCCCCATCCACTACAACGCCAAGGCGTACCGTGAGAGTGACATACATAAGAAAAAAGGCGACATTGAAAAGCGGACTGAGGCTTACTTAAAGATTAAGAAAGAGGAAGCGAAGGAACGCGAGATTGAAAAACTGAAAGAAAGACTGAAAAACTATGATTATGCGGATGCCGATGAATTCTACTCAATGGCAAAGACGATAGGCTATGAAAATCTGACAGCAGAACAGCAGAGATACTTCACCCAAATTGAAAACACGCGTGAGCTTGAAGCAGGCTTCAAAGGGGTCGCCGTCGGCCTTTATGATTCCGGGAAGGACGCGGTCGTAGGCCTGTGGGATATGGTCACAGACCCGGGAGGAACCGTTGAAGCGATTACCGGAGCGATGGCTCACCCGATCAAAACGTATGAAGCCATTTCAGCGGCAATCGAAGAATCATACCAAAAAGACATGGTGAATGGTGACACCTACTCAAGAGCAAGATGGGTGTCATATGCGGTTGGCACTGTTGTCACATCAATTGTCGGCACAAAAGGCGTAGGAGCCGTCTCAAAAACAGGCACAGCCGCCAAAGTGACGACCAAAGTCAAAACAGCAGCAAGCAAATCAGCAACAGCCCAAAAAGCCATCACGGTCTCAAAACAAACCGTTGATCACATCAAACAAAAAGTAAACACAGGCATTGAAGTATCAAAAAAACACGTCAAAACCAAGTTAAATCAAATCGGAGATCTCACACTTGCGGATATTCTCCCCTATCATCCCCGTCACGATTTAGTGCCGGCAGGCGTTCCTTACAACGCAGTCAACGGGGTTACACTTAAGGAGGGACTGCAAAAATTCGCCAAGGTCATCCTTCCGAAACCATACGGAACGTCATCAAGCGGAAGACGAACTCCAGCGCCACATGTACCGCCGGTAACCGTCAAATACGGCGAGCATTTCGCAAGATGGAGCAGAAAGAAAGTACTGAAGCCGAATGTCATCTACAAAACAAAAGAAGGCTACACATACACGACTGACAACTATGGTAGAATTACAAGTGTCAAAGCAGACTTGCAGCTGGGAGAAGCAAAACGAAACCAATATGCACAGACGAATGCTGGAAAGCCCCAAGACCGAAAGCCCGACGATGACGGCGGCCATTTAATCGCCACCCAATTCAAAGGCTCAGGCCAGTTTGACAATATCGTGCCGATGAATTCTCAGATTAATAGGAGCGGCGGGAAATGGTATAAGTTAGAACAGGCATGGTCGCAAGCGCTTAAAGAAGAACCTCCAAAAAAGGTTACGGTCACAATTGAAAATGTGTATGAGGGCGATTCGTTAAGACCCACTTTATTTGATATAACATATAAAATTGGAGAAGAAAGAACAAAGAGCATAACAATTAGAAACCAAATTGGAGGCTGATGAAAATGGAAACTACAAAAATGGAACAACTATATCAAAAGATTGCTGAAAAAATAAATGATATGATTCCCTCCGAATGGATGAGGGTTACTCTATACGCCGAAATTTTAGATGACTCCAGAGAAGTTTATTTTTTCTTTAACACACATGAAGACGAAGAATATATTTATTCACACGATATTCCAGAACATTTTCAAGTAAGTAATCGAATTTACAAAAATATGCTGCTAGACCTTCAAGATTTATTTGATGAATTAAGGGATGAATTTAAAAAGCAATCCTCAGATATATGGACTAACCTCACACTAAATTTAGATAGAAACGGTGAATTCTCAATTGATTATGATTATGAAGATGTACTCGCTTCAAAATATACTGATACTGAGCGACAAGTAATTTGGGAATATAAACACTTGGGAATTACACCAATAAGCGAGAGCAGCAGAAAGTTCCTTGAACAATATCTAAATGAACAATGAAAAAATGGGTGAACTATATCAAAAGATTGCTGAACATCTAAATGAAATGATTCCATCTCAATGGAAAAAGATCGTTTTATATGCTGAAATACTTGATGACTCAGCGGATATATACTTTTATTTTACAACACCAAATAACAGTGATTATTTATTTTCTCATTATATACCTGAACACTTTGATGTGAGCGAAGAGATTTACGATCAACTGCTAATTGAACTTCAAGAGCTATTTGAAGAACTAAAAGAAGAATTTAAACTAGGCAACCAAGATATTTGGACTAATCTCACTTTAAAATTAGAAAACACCGAAAAGTTTTCAATTGATTATAATTATGATGATGTTTTATCCTCTGAACTTGATGACCTTCAAAGACGAGATATTTGGAAATATCAAAATTTAGGGGTATTGCCTAAAGATGGGGACGATAAAGAATTTGTAATAAACTACTTCGGTCTATAAATCAAAAAAATGGCTCAGCCCTTTTCTGCTGGGCTATTTTTGATAACTAAGATTTCTCGACGATTGAAGGTGAAAAGATTGGAAACTAAAAAAATGGGTGAATTATATCAAAAGATAGCTGAGCAAATAAATGAAATTATCCCCTCTGAGTGGGAGAAGGTTACTCTTTATGCCGAAATTTTAAATGATTCTTCAGAAGTTTACTTCTTCTTTACTACTCCACAAAATCAGGAATATATTTATTCACACGATATTCCTGAGCACTTTAATGTTGATGAAGATATTTATGACGAACTTCTATATGAATTGCATGATTATTTCGAAGAGTTACGAAATGAATTTAAAACAAACAATGAAGACTTATGGACAAACCTCACTTTACATTTAGAAAGAAGCGGGAAATTTTCAATAGATTATGATTACACCGATGTCATTGCCTCAGACTTAAACGGTACTCTACGCCAAGTAGTATGGGAATATAAAAATTTAGGAATATTGCCTGAAGATGAGGATGATAAACAGTTTGTAATAAGCTACTTCGGTCTATAAATCAAAAATAGCTCAGCTTTTTACTGCTGGGCTATTTTATATTCTCAGGTTGGCTTTTATGGAAACCGAAAATATAAAATTTGTTAACCGATCAACTATTAAATTGATTGCTTCTGAATTGGTTAAAGTTTTCTATACGACGAGATTTTAGATGATTCTATTTTTTCTTTAATATAGAGGATATTAAGGTTTTCTATTTATCTCATATCTTTTTATAAAAGGAGCAACATTTTGACAGTAAGAAAAGAATTAATAGAACAAATCAATTTAACAATCACATCAATAAAAACAATAAATCAAAAGGATCCAACTCCAATGGTGAAAAACATATTAAAAAGGTACGAAGAGGCAAAAGAATTTATCAAACATTCAATAGAGGAACAATTCGAAGAAGACCTCTCTAAAGTTAGAAATAAACTAGTCACTCTGACAAGAGCATATCTTGAATCAGCTAACAACTACATGAATCCTATGCTCAAAGAAATGCATAAGACAGAAAAACTGCTAAAAGAGTATGACGAAACTGCTCAGTCGTAATAACCGCAATCCTAACTTTACGAATTGAGTTTCCACTAACCCTCACAAAACCAAATATAAAGCGAAACACCAAAACTCCCTTTTGCGGACTGCACCGAAAATTTTTTTTGCGGTCTCTCAACCCCTTTCTATTAAATTTCAATATTGATAAAATTTACATAATTAGTGAGAAGAGGAAGGGTGAGAAGTTTGGGCACGATTTCGTCTCCGCACGTTGGGATGAAAATTAATGAGTGGAACCGGCATATTCAAAAGTTTAATGTGACTGACGCTGAAATGCTTAAAGCTGAGATCGAGCGGGACATTGACGTCATGGAAGAAGACCAAGACCTCTTGATTTACTATCAGCTCATTGCATTTCGCCATCAGCTTATGATTGACTATGTGATTCCATCTGAAGGAAACCAAATGGAGTTATCAGAATATTTAAAGAGAATTGAAGGCAGCAACAGGAAGATGGAGAAGCTCGTTGAATACTACTATTACTTTTTTCAAGGAATGTATGAATTCAAAGAGGGCAATTTCTTAAGTGCCATTACATTCTATCAAAAAGCGGAAAATACAATTCCTTATATTTCAGATGAAATCGAGCGGGCAGAATTTTATTTTAAAATGGCTGAAGTGTTTTATCATATGAAACAAACCCATGTATCCATGCACTATTCTTCTCAGGCGTATAACATTTATAAAACGCACGACCTTTACTCAGTCCGCCGCATACAATGCCATTTTGTGATCGCAGGAAACTACGATGACCTAGAAAGTCATGAAAAGGCGCTCCCTCACCTCGAACAGGCACTAAAAGGCGCACGGCTGCTTGAAAGCAAAAACAAGCGAATTTACGGCCAAGCTTTATTCAATATCGGAAATTGTTATCTTAAAATGGGCGAATTGACGAAAGCAGCAAAATACATGGAGCAATCGATACTCCAATTCAAAAAATCAAATTTCAACAACTTGACACAAGCTTACCACGATTTAGCCTTAATTTATTTTCTTCAACATAAACAAGACCAGGCCATGGATTGTTTCAGAAAAGGCGTACGATTCGCATGTAAATTCGACGATGGCCTATTTAAAATTATGTTTGAAGGATTACAGGCGCTGTTTGTCAAAAAAGGAGAAGCGTCCATTTTATTAAATGTTTTCAACAAATTAGAGACATCCCAAGGATATCCTTATATGGAAGAGTTGGCATTATTAGCCGCAAAGTTTTATACTGAAATTGGGCAGATGGATGATTCTGTTATCTGTTTCAAAAAGATGGTTCATGCCCGCAAACAAATTCAGAGAGGGGATTGTTTGTATGAAATTTAAACTGACTTTGTGCGCTGTAATTGCTTTGATCGGTGTAAGCTTTATCAGTTCTTCCTTAGGAAATGAAGTAAATGTGGCATCCAGAAACATGACAAGCAAAGCTGCAAACGATTCAACGAACTCCCTAGCAGACAAAGCCATCTTTGACAAGGAAATGACGATTGCAGAAAACGGAACGCTTGGTTAAGGACAAGACGCAGCTTTTGGCTGCGTCTCTTTTTCTGAAGAAATGGGTGACAAGGTGATAGAATATTGATTTTAAAACACTCATATGCAGACCAAACAAAAGCCTTAAAAAACAAGATAGGCGGAAATAAGGTTTAACCAATTAAGAAAGATTGTAAACCTCTTAGGAAAAATAAATGCAACGGTCAAACAAATATACTTTCTGTTGAAGAATTCGAAGAACAACAAGACAATCTAAATGACTTGTCTACAATAATAAACGATATGGATAAACTAAGAGTAAACGCATCGATCTTAACGATGTTCAAGATGCTGATCAACTTCTGCTTGAAATCCTCAAAACGATGACCTCACTTGAGCAGCACATAGCTGAAATTAGTGATCTAACTATAAAATCATTCAAGAAAAAACATGAAGTTTAGCCTTTCTATTTAGAACAATCAAAAAAGGCAACAACCCCCAAGGGTTAGTTGCCTTCTCTTAGTTCAAGCACAGCCACACACTCCACATGATTCGTATGCGGAAACATATCCACAGGCTGCACTTCGCGCGTCTCATACCCGCCATCCTCAAGCACCCGCAAATCCCTCGCAAGCGTGCCAGGATTACAGGACACATACACCACCCGCTTCGGTTTCATCTCCACAATTGTCCGCAGGAGGGCTTCGTCGCAGCCTTTTCTTGGCGGGTCGACGACTAGTGTATCGGCTGTGATGCCTTCTTCATACCATTTTGGAATCACGGTTTCCGCTTCCCCGACCGCGAACTCTGCGTTTGTGATGCCGTTTAATTCAGCGTTGCGTTTGGCATCCTCAATTGCCTCCGGTACAATTTCTACGCCGTACACTTTTTTCGCCTGCTTTGCCAGGAAGAGAGAAATCGTTCCGATGCCGCAGTAGGCGTCGATGACGGTTTCTTCACCCTTCAGCTCCGCGTACTCCAGCGCTTTGTCGTACAGCACTTTTGTTTGCTCCGGGTTGACCTGGTAGAACGATCTGGCGGAAATGGCGAATTTGACGTCTCCGATGAGGTCGTAGATGTATTCTTCGCCCCAGATGACGTTTGTTTCGTTGCCAAAAATGACGTTTGTTTTGTTTGGGTTGATGTTTTGCACGATGGATTTGACGTGCGGGAATTGCGCTGTAATGTCTTCGATGATCTTCGCTTTATGCGGGAAATCGTTTGTTCTTGTGATGAAGACGATCATCATTTCGCCGGTAACCACGCCGTATCTGACCATGATATGGCGGAGCCAGCCTTTGTGGCGTTCTTCGTTGTAGGCTTTGACACCGTAGTTTGCGCAAATGTCTTTGACGGCTTGGACGGCTTCGTCGTTTTTGGATTGCTGGATCAGGCAGGCGCTCATGTCGATGATGTCATGGCTTCTTTGCTGATAGAATCCGGCGACGAGTCCGCCTTCCCGTTCTCCTACCGGCACCTGCGCTTTGTTTCTGTAGTTCCACGGGTCTTCCATGCCGAGTGTCGGGTGCACGGTCACGTTGGAAAGGTCCAGCTTGCCGATGCGTTCTAGGACGTCTTTGACTTGTTTCTGTTTAAACAAGAGCTGGCCTTCGTAGGTCATGTGCTGAAGCTGGCAGCCGCCGCATTGCTTGTAGATCGGGCACGGGGCATCCGTTCTGTGCGGGCTTTCTTCCTTCAGCTCAATCAAGCGTCCGAAAGCAAAACCTTTTTTGACGCGTGTCACTTTGATTTGCGCTTTTTCCTCGGGCAGGGCATTCGGCACAAAGATCGGGAATCCTTGAACCTTTGCGACGCCCGCTCCTTCGTGGGTCAAATCCTCAAATGTCACGTCGTAGTATTCGTTTTTTTCTACTGGGGGTTTCATTTTCATCTATGTTCACCTCTTGTTTTAAGCGAAAGAAAAACTTGGCTTACAAAGCCAAGTTTTTAGTCATCCAGCTGTTCCGCTTTCTCCTTCGGCATGACGACGTGAATGTGTCGGTACAGATTCACGAATTCGCCCGGCAGCATGCCGCCGTACTCGCCGTCCAGGTTCAGCTGCATCTTTTCTGATACATTGACTTTCACGCGGTTCGCTTTTGTATAAATAATATGCTGGTCGTTGATGTGTTCTCCGCGAAGCGCCATCGTGGCGACCCTGATAAATTCAGCAAGGTTTGCTTTCTTTAGTATCATCAAATCAAACATGCCGTCATTCAGGCTTGAATCCGGCGCGAGCTTTTCAAACCCGCCGACGGAGTTTGTCAGCGTGACCAAAAACAGCATGATTTCACCCTGAAACAGCTTGCCGTCATATTCAATCTCGACTTCTGTCGGACGAAGTGAAGGCAGCATTTCCATTCCCTTTAAATAATAAGCAAGCTGGCCGAGCATCGTTTTGAGTTTGCTTGGCACGTCGTACGTCAGCTCCGTCAGACGGCCTCCTCCGGCGATATTGATAAAATACTGGCCGTTGACCTGTCCGATATCAATCGGGCGGGCGACGCCGTTAATGACCGTATCTGCCGCCTTTAAAATATCCTCGCGCGGAATGCCGAGCGCTCTGGCGAAGTCGTTTGTTGTGCCGACTGGAATCACACCGAGTGTCGGACGGTTGTCTAAAGGCGCAAGCCCGTTGACGACCTCGTTGATCGTTCCGTCTCCGCCTGCCGCAATGATCAGGTCAAACTCACGCAATGCCGCTTCCTTGGCAGCGTGTGTAGCGTCTCCTGCGCATGTCGTCGCATGGGTGGAGGTTTCATAGCCGGCTTGTTCAAATTTTTGCAGGACCTGGGCAAGATGCTTTTTAAAGATCTCCCGTCCTGAAGTCGGATTGTATATTATGCGTGCACGTTTCATTATCTCATCATCCTACTTAAGAGTATCCGATCCATTTTTACACTAACAACCTTTAATTATACTATGAGTTAAAAAAATCGCAACAAAATGTACATAATCTTACAGGTGAAAACGCACAAAAGCCCCAGCAGAGCTGAGGCTTTTTGTTTTTTTACTCTTCTTCCGTTCCCGGTTTTTTCTTACGGAACTTCGCCAATACTTCATATACGATTGGCACGATCAAGAGCGTCAGAAGCGTTGAACTGATTAAACCGCCGATAACCGTGACGCCGAGTCCTTTTGAAATGACCTGGCTTCCGCCTTCGAAGCCGAGCGCTAATGGAATCAAGGCGCCGATTGTCGCAATGGCTGTCATCAGGATCGGACGGAGTCGTGTAGAGCCGGCTTCCAGGAGCGCTTCTCTCGTAGACAGACCTTCCGCTTCCTTATGAATCACGCGGTCAATTAAGACAATCGCATTCGTGACAACGATACCGATCAGCATGAGCATACCGATCATTGCGTTCAGGCTGATCGTTTCACCTGATACGTAAAGTCCAACCAGGGCACCGATGATTGTGAACGGCAATGAGAACAGGATCGCAAATGGCGCTAATGCTCCGCCGAAGGTAATCACGAGCACAAGGTAAACGATCGCTATTGCTGCCAGCATCGCTAAACCGAGCTTCGTGAAGGAATCAGCGATATCCGCGGATACACCGCCTGTGTCAATCGATACGTTATCAGGATGGTCTAGCTTATCGATTTTCTTCTGTACAGCAGCTGATACGGCTGTGACGTTGTCAGATGTAACCTCACCTGTGACATCCGCATAGACTTTTCCGTCACGTTTTGACACGGTATCTGATGTTGATCCTTCTTTCACTTTTGCCACATCGCCGATTTTGACTTCCTGGCCAGTCGCGGAAGTGATCTTTTTATTCTCTAAATCTTTCACACTCTTATACTCGTCTTTTTCTGTCTTAATGTTCACATCAAGCTCTTTGCCGTCTTTTTTCACAGTTGTGAGCGGTTCTTGTGATGTTTGTGACATTAAGGCTTGAGAAATTTGAGACGCGGTTAAACCGAGCTTGCTTAATTTTTCTTGGTCAGCGACAAATGTGTACTCATCATATGTGCTGGAAAGGCCTGAATTTACGTTTTTCAGATCCTTTTCATCTTTCATGATTTTTTCAATGTCTTTGACTGTGTCTTTAATATCGTTTTCAGAATCGCCATACACATAGTATGTTAATTCGTTGTTATTGCCTGAAGAGCTGAAATCCTGTGACTTCCATTCTCCGCGGTCAGATTGCTTTTGAATTTCCTTCAGCACGTTGTCTTTTTCTTTATCAAAGTCAGGCGTGTCGCTTTCATATTTGATATAGAATAACGCACCGTTAGAATCTCCTCCGGCAAGCGGGCTGCCAGAGCCTAATGAATACTGAACCGTATCGACATGCTTGCGGTCAAGCAGGATTTTTTCCGCTTTTTCAGCTTCTTTTTCGGCTTCTTTTTTCGTTTCACCCGGTTCTGGGCTGTATGTGAGCTGCATCGTTTTTTCTTCCTCGGACGGCAGGTAGCTGGCACCGATTAACGGTACAAGGAACAAGCTTCCAAGGAGCATCAGAACAGCGATGATAGACGTGATCCATTTATGGCTCAGCGCCCAGTTCAATACTTTTTTATAGATGTTTGCAAGTCTGCCTGGTTTGTGTTCTTTTGCTTTCATCGGCGCACCGGTTAATGATTTTTTGAACAGGCTGTGTGCGAGCATCGGCACAAGCGTGATCGAAATCAACAGTGATGCGGCAAGCGCAAAAACAATCGTTAAGGCAAATGGAATAAACAACTCACCGATTTGTCCGCCTACAAGTGCGAGCGGCAGGAATACCGCGATGGTCACGATCGTCGATGACATGATCGGCTTAAACATTTCCTTCGTCGCTTCACGAACCAAGGCTTTTCCGCGGAGCGGCTCATCCTTGAGTCTCATGCGGCGGTAAATGTTCTCGATCACAACGATGGAGTCATCGACGACACGTCCGATGGCGACGGTCATTGCGCCGAGCGTCATAATATTCAGTGTGATATCAAGCTGCTGCAGCACAAGGAGTGCGATCAGCAATGATAATGGAATTGAAACTACCGAAATTAATGTAGATTTGATATCTCTTAAGAATAAGAGAATAATCACAATCGCAAAAATAGCACCGAAGATGGCTTTGCTTAACATCGTGTCAACTGACTGTGTGATCGGCTCCGCCATGTCGAGAGTTGCGCTGTAGTTGAAGCCTTTATGGTCTTCTTTGAACTTCTTCAGCTCAGCTTTGACATTGTCGGCAACCTCTACCGTATTCGCATCGTTTGCTTTAACGATGTTGATGCCGATGCTGTCTTTGCCATTTGTGCGTGAAACGGATTCAGCTTTTTTCACATCTTTAATTGTAGCAATGTCAGAAAGCTTGACCGTCGGCACTGCTGTGCTTGCGCTTTGCTGCGCCTGTGCTGCCGCTTGCGCGCTCTGAGCTGCTTGTGCACTTTGCGCCGCCGCTTGAGATGCTGCGCTGCTGCCTGCACTTGAAGCAGATGCCGTAGGAATTCTCATATTCTTCAAATCTTTAATTGTTTCAATATCGCCGCTGACGACGACAGATTTTTCTTCATTTCCGAATGTGTACAAGCCAAGCGGAGTTGTCACATCTGAACCTTGAATCACTTTCTTCACAGTATCTTCATCAAGGCCGTATTCTTTCAGTTTGTCTTCTTTGAAAGAGAATTCAACCTCTTCCACCTGCTGGCCTGATACTTGGACGGACGCAACGCCTTCTATGCCTTCAAGCTTAGAAACGAGGCTGTCCTCCACTTTTTTCGTCAGCTCTTGCAGGTTATCTTTATCACTGGACACGCTCAGCGTCAGAATCGGGAATGAGTTCAAGCTGTAGCGTGAAATCTCCGGATCCTTCGCGTCATCAGGCAGACTGACGTTTTCTAACGCTTCAGCCGCTTCTGTTTTTGCTTTGTCCATGTCTTTCTCATAATCATATTCAATCATGACCGACGATGCGTTTTCATAGGACGTCGACGTCACAACGCTGACACCGTCCAAGTTCTGAACGGCTTGTTCAACCGGTTTGGTCACTTCATCAGCCACTTGGCTTGGTGTCGCACCCGGATATGTCGTGCTGATCGTCAAGTAAGGCATGTTCACGTCAGGAATAGACTCTTGCTTCATATTCATACCCGCATACAAGCCGGCTGCCGTTACAATAATCGTCATCAGCCATACGGCGAATTTGTTTTTCAGAACGAAATTAATAACGTGATTCATCATATCCTCCATTACATTTTTTATTGACTGACTGGTCATTCTATATAATACTAAACGTTATAACGCAACAACGTCAACTCATATACCAGAAAATTTTACTAAATTTTTCAAGGATTAAGGGGAAGCACGTCATGAATGAAAAAAAAGAGAAAATCATAAAAACCAGCATTCGTTTATTTGCGAAAAAAGGATTCGCAGCTACGACGATCCAGGAAATCGCCAGTGAATGCGGCATTTCAAAGGGCGCTTTTTATTTGCACTTCAAATCGAAAGAAGCGCTGCTGTTATCTGCCTGTGAATATTACATCGGTATGTCTATGACCAAAATGAAAGATATAGAAGAGGATCTCGCCGGAAAGCCGCCTAAGGAAGTGTTAAAAAAGCAAATTGGCGCTCAATTTGAAGATTTTCGCGATCATAAAGATTTTATTGTTCTTTTGCTTACCGAAAATATCATTCCGGAAAATCAAGAAATCAAGCAATACTTTTACAAAGTAACCATGGAGACGGATAAGCTGTACCGGAATGCCTTGCTGGTATCCTATGGCGAAGGAATTGAGCGGTACGTCGCGGATCTGTCTATCATGGCAAGAGGCATCGTGCATTCCTATATGAATGTGATGGTATTTAACAGTGAGCTTAATATCGGTGCAGAGGAAATCTCAGCCTTTATCATCGAGAGACTGGATGATCTTATACAGGGGCTGAGCCGTTCAAACCTCAATCCGATCGTACCAAAAGAAATTTTCAATCCGATGCCTGCGGGGAAGGACCAGCTGCTTGAGGACATTCAGAAAGTGAAAGAAAACAGCACGCTGCCCGAGGATATCACAGTGTCACTCGATGTGATCGAGGAAGAACTGGCTCAGGCTAAACCGCGCAAGCCGATTATAAAAGGCATGCTGTCCAATTTGACCGGAACCAATAACGAAGAAGTTGAAAAGCTTCGGGCTTCGATCTCTGTCTTTATCTCCATTTAACCATAAAAAAGCAGCCTCTAAGGGCTGCTTTTTTATTAGCGTTTTTTAATTTCTTCAAGCAGAATTTTGTTGACCATCGGCGGGTTGGCTTGTCCTTTGGACGCTTTCATAATCTGTCCGACCAGGAAGCCGATCGCACGGTCTTTTCCGTTTTTGAAGTCTTCGATTGATTGCGGATTGTTGTCAAGCGCTTCTGTTACAAGCTTCAGAAGCACGCCTTCGTCAGAAATCTGAACAAGGCCTTTCTCTTTCACAATCTTCTCAGCGTCGCCGCCTTTTTCAATCAATTCTTTAAACACTTTCTTCGCGATCTTAGAAGAAATGGTGCCTTTTTCAATCAATTTGATCATGCCGGCAAGGCCTTCAGGTGTCAGGGCAACATCGGCAAGCTCTTTTTGCTCAGCGTTTAGGTAAGCTGACACTTCACCCATCAGCCAGTTAGACGCTTGTTTGGCTTCAGCGCCTTTTTGAACGGTTTCTTCGAAGAAATCAGCCATTTCTTTTGTCAGCGTCAGAACCATCGCGTCATATGCAGGCAAGCCAAGCTCTTCGATATAACGCTTGCGGCGCTCATCCGGAAGCTCAGGAATGCTTGCTTTTACGCGTTCCTTCCATTCATCATCAATGTATAGCTCGACAAGGTCTGGCTCTGGGAAGTAACGATAGTCGTCAGATCCCTCTTTGACACGCATGAGAATGGTTTTCTTCGTTGCTTCATCATAACGGCGCGTTTCCTGCTGGATGACGCCGCCGGAAAGAAGAACCTGCTCTTGGCGTTTTTCTTCATGCTCAAGGCCTTTTTGAACAAACGCAAAGGAGTTCAAGTTTTTCAATTCTGTTTTTGTGCCGAATTCCTCTTGGCCGATCGGACGAAGAGAGATATTGGCATCACAGCGAAGTGAGCCTTCTTCCATTTTACAGTCGGAAACGCCTGTATATTGGATGATGGATTTCAGCTTTTCAAGATACGCGTACGCTTCTTCCGGCGTGCGGATATCCGGTTCAGATACGATCTCAACAAGCGGCGTTCCCTGGCGGTTAAAGTCAACAAGAGAATAGCCGTCGCCTGTATGCGTCAGTTTTCCGGCATCCTCTTCAAGGTGAAGGCGTGTGATGCCGATGCGTTTTGTTTTTCCGCCAACTTCAATTTCGATCCAGCCGTTTTCGCCGATCGGCTTATCAAATTGAGAAATCTGATACGCTTTCGGGTTGTCAGGATAGAAATAGTTTTTGCGGTCGAACTTCGTATCCGTTGCGATCTCACAGTTAAGCGCCATAGCGGCTTTCATTGCGAATTCAACGGCTTCTTTGTTCAGGACAGGCAGGACACCCGGGTATCCGAGGTCAATGACGCTTGTCTGCGTATTCGCCTCAGCGCCGAATGGCGTTGGAGAACTTGAGAAAATTTTTGATTTTGTTTTTAACTCAACGTGGACTTCAAGTCCGATTACCGTTTCAAAGTTCAATTCTTTTCACCCCTTACAGTTCAGGTTTTGCTTTATGATGGTCTGTCGCTTGTTCAAATGCATGAGCAACACGGTATACAGTGCTTTCATCAAAGTGTTTTCCGATGATTTGCAGGCCGAGCGGAAGTCCGTCTGCTAATCCGCATGGCACACTGATTCCCGGTACGCCGGCAAGGTTGACCGGAATCGTTAAGATATCGTTTGCGTACATTGTGAGCGGATCTTTCGTGTTTTCACCGATTTTAAACGCAGGTGTCGGTGTAGTCGGTCCGACAATGACATCATATTTCTCAAATACGTCTTCGAAATCTTTCTTAATCAACGTACGCACTTTTTGCGCTTTTTTGTAGTACGCATCGTAGTAGCCTGAGCTTAAAGCGAACGTTCCTAGCATAATGCGGCGTTTGACTTCATTACCGAAACCTTCAGCGCGCGTTTGCTTGTAAAGGTCGATCAGGTTATCCGCGTTGTCTGTGCGGTAGCCGTAGCGGATGCCGTCAAAGCGTGCAAGGTTCGCTGATGCCTCAGAAGATGACAGCAGGTAATATGTCGCAAGCGCGTATTTACTGTGCGGAAGAGACACTTCTTCCCATGTAGCGCCGAGGCCTTCAAGGACTTTTAGGGCTGCCAGGACAGATTCTCTCGCTTCTTTGCCGACACCTTCACCAAGGTATTCTTTCGGAACGGCGATTTTCAGTCCTTTGATGTCGCCAGTTAATGAAGAAAGAAAATCAGGCACGTCCACATTGGCACTCGTAGAGTCCATTTTGTCTACACCGGAAATCGCTTGAAGTAAAAATGCGTTATCCTCAACCGTACGGGTAATCGGACCAATTTGGTCTAATGAAGACGCAAATGCGACCAGTCCGTAACGAGATACACGTCCGTATGTAGGCTTTAATCCGACTACGCCGCAGAAAGATGCCGGCTGACGGATGGAGCCGCCTGTGTCAGATCCAAGAGAAAACGGAACTTCTCCCGCAGCAACCGCAGCCGCAGAACCGCCGCTTGAACCGCCGGGAACTGTATCCAGGTTCCAAGGATTTTTCGTCAGCTTGTAAGCTGAGTTTTCGGTAGATGACCCCATGGCGAATTCGTCCATGTTCAGTTTTCCGATTGTGACCGCTTCAGCGTCTTGAAGGCGCTGAACGACAGTAGCATCGTAAATCGGATCAAAGTTTTCGAGAATTTTGCTGGAGCATGTTGTGCGCAGCCCTTTTGTTACGATATTATCTTTTACGCCGATCGGCATACCGAATAGAAGACCATGCTCAGAACGGCCGTCAACCGCCTCATCAAGCTCCTTCGCGTATGCGCGTGCTCTTTCTTCATCTAATGCCAAGAAGGCTTGTACCTTATCATCAACCGCTTGGATGCGTTTATAAGATTCGTCAACCAGATCAGAAATCTTAATCTCTTTTTTATGTATGAGCTGTTTTAATTCTGTGATTTTATGATCAAATAATGACATTCTTGTGTCCCTCCTTTAGTCCAGAATTGATGGCACACGAATATAGCCGTCTTTATGGTCAGGCGCATTTTTCATGACATCCTCAACCGGAAGACCTTTACCCGCTTCATCTTCTCTCATGACATTTTTCATTTTCAGCACGTGAGTTGTAGGCTCCACATTGTCTGTGTTGACCTCATTCAGCTCCTCGGCAAAGGAAATGATGCTGTCGAGCTGTTCAGTGAACATCTTTGCTTCTTCTTCAGTAATCGCAAGTCGTGCAAGGTGCGCAACGTGCTTTACTTCTTCTATTGAAATTCGTGACATATGATCCACCTCCACATATTTCTCCGTTAAGTCATATAATACTGATCATATCAAAAACAAGCCCTTTAAAGCAACAAAACGCCTTAAGACAGGCCTGTGTTTTCGAAACAATACCCTATATATTTTATACTAAAATGAGACGAAGGAGAAACGAAATATTTTTCTGAATATTTTTACTTTTATTATTTTTTGAAAGCGTTTTATTCTTTATTCCCTTCTAGGTTTGCGGCGGTATTTCCCGCTCATGAGCAAGGTTTCATTGCTTGAATGGCCGGGAATACTTTGTTAGGTTAAGTTACCAAGTGCACCCCCAAAAGAATTTCTTTTGTTTCGCACTTACGCCAGGCTGCTTAACTGGCACCATCAATTTGAGAGGTGATGCAACATTATTAGAAATGAAGAGAGGGTAAATCGTGAGTATTGAAATTATTATATCTTTAGGAATTTACTTTACTGCCATGCTGTTAATCGGCTGGTACTCGTTTAAGAAAACAACTGATATCAACGATTACATGCTTGGAGGAAGAGGCCTCGGACCGTTTGTCACAGCTTTGTCTGCCGGCGCGGCGGATATGAGTGGATGGATGCTGATGGGAATTCCAGGGGCAATGTTTGCGACAGGCTTGTCGACACTATGGCTAGCACTCGGTTTGACAATCGGCGCGTATTCGAACTATCTTCTTTTGGCTCCACGTCTTAGAGCGTATACGGAAGCGGCGGATGACGCGATTACGATTCCCGATTTTTTTGATAAACGATTCCAGCATTCTTCGTCAGTGCTGAAAATTGTATCAGCTTTAATCATTATGATCTTTTTCACACTGTATACTTCTTCAGGTATGGTATCAGGCGGAAGATTATTTGAATCTGCTTTTGGAGCCGATTATACACTTGGACTCCTGCTGACTGCAGGCGTTGTCGTGTTATATACACTGTTTGGCGGTTTCCTTGCTGTCAGTCTGACTGACTTTGTACAGGGTGCGATCATGTTTGCAGCACTAGTGCTTGTGCCGATCGTTGCTTTTACCCAGCTGGGCGGCGTTTCTCCTGCTTTACATGAGATTACAGCTGTAAACCCAAAGCTATTGGATATTTTTAAAGGCGCGAGCGTCATTAGCATTATTTCTTATTTGGCTTGGGGCTTAGGCTACTATGGTCAGCCTCATATCATCGTCCGTTTTATGGCGATTAAGCATATCAAGGATTTAAAACCTGCGCGCAGAATCGGTATGAGCTGGATGATTATCTCCATTCTTGGTTCAACTGTAACGGGTTTAGTCGGTGTGGCTTACGCCCATAAATTCGGAGTTGCTGTAAGTGATCCTGAAACGATTTTCATTATTTTTTCTAAAATATTGTTCCATCCATTGATTACTGGATTTTTGCTGTCTGCTATTTTAGCAGCCATTATGAGTTCGATCTCTTCTCAGCTCTTGGTAACAGCGAGCGCAATGACAGAAGACTTATACCGGACATTTTTCAGACGTGAAGCATCAGATAAAGAATTGGTCTTGGCCGGCCGGCTGTCAGTATTGATTATCGCAGTCATTGCGATTCTGATGTCCTTGAATCCGAGCAGCACGATTCTTGATTTGGTTGGTTATGCATGGGCCGGATTCGGTTCTGCTTTTGGGCCTGCCATTCTGCTGAGCCTGTATTGGAAACGGATGACTGAATGGGGCGCCCTTTCAGCCATGGTTGTTGGGGCTGCAACAGTATTAATTTGGATTACAACTGGTTTAGCTGACTCTACAGGCATCTATGAAATGATTCCAGGATTTTTCTTGAGTATGATTGCAGGTATTATTGGAAGCTTGATCACAAAACGTCCTGCAAAAGCCTCTTACCGATTATTCGGTGTCATGGAAAAGCTGTTAAAACGCAAAAAGTAAACAATAAGCCATCAAGCGCAGCTTGGTGGCTTTTGTGCTCTTGTTTTGCTATAAATACTGTGAGAAAATCATATTTATTTAAAAACACCTTAGAAAAGGGGGAAGTTTGCTGTTGAGCTGGTATATTGATCCTGATATTTTATTAAAATTGGGCATTGCCACATTGATTGGCATGGTCATCGGGCTTGAACGCGAATTAAAAAATAAGCCGCTCGGATTAAAAACCTGTATCGTCATCGCCGTTAGCTCATGCATGCTGACGATCGTCAGTATTAATGCGGCATATCATTTCCCTAAATACTACCGCATCATGATGGATCCGCTGCGCCTGCCGGCACAAATCATCTCCGGCGTCGGATTTATCGGAGCCGGTGTCATCCTGCGAAAAAGCAATGATGTCATTTCCGGCCTGACGACATCGGCCATGATCTGGGGTGCAGCGGGACTCGGGCTGGCAACGGGAGCCGGATTTTATAAAGAAGCGTTTGCCAGTCTTCTGTTCATCCTGATCAGCGTGGAATTTCTCCCATGGGTGGTCAGAAAAATTGGTCCCGACCGCCTGCAGGAAAAAGACATCCGCATCAGAATGTCACTTTCTGATAAAGACAAAATGACAGAGATTTTAAAAGAAATGAAAAGAAAAGATATCAAAACACACTCCGTCCGGATCGACGACCTGGGCGAAAAGGATTTTCCAATTATGGAAGTGAAGGTCCGCGTCCATAAAAACAGATACACGACCGATGTCTACTATGACATTAAAGCCATTGAAGGCGTAGTCGGCGTGAAGTGTGATACATTATAAAAGCCAATGGGGCGGAATCCCATTGGCTTTTTGCTGTCATCGAAAAAAACATTGAAGTCTCTATTATTTTCAAATAAAATACATATTAGTAAATAAATATAATAAAAGGAGATGTTCGTCATTACCAAATCACGGTTTACAGTAACTGTCACCCTCATTTTGACTGCTTTCTTAAGTATTTTTGCCATAACTGAATTCATATCCCCTCCTCATTCTCAATCATCCAAGAGCAGCAGCAAGAATCCTAAAAATATTATCCTAATCATCGGAGACGGAATGGGTATGCCGATGATTAACAGCTATAGGACTTTAAAAAGCGAAAAGCTGAACACTCCCGTCCAAACAGCATGGGACTCTTATTTAACAGGCATGCAGATGACGCAACCTAACGATCCCAGAGACAATATCACTGATTCCTCGGCGGCTGCAACTGCCATGGCAACCGGAACGAAAACATATAATGACGCCATTGCTGTAGACAACAATCATCAGCGGCTCAAAAGCGTAACTGAAGCTGCAAAAGAGAAAAAGAAATCCGTCGGCATCGTCGTGACTTCGGACTTAACCGATGCCACTCCCGCTGCTTTCGGCGTACATAACGTCTCACGGAAAAACTACACTGAAATTGCTGACCAATACTATGATGAACGTATTAATGGATCTCATAAGGTTGATGTTTTACTTGGAGGCGGAGCGAAATATTTCATTCGCAATGACCGAAATCTTGCTGAAGAATTCCGAAAAGACGGCTATTATTATGTGACCACGAAGCAAGACCTAAAAAAAAATCAGCACGAAAAACTTCTCGGACTGTTTGGAGAAGTTGAATTAGATAAAGCGATTGACAGAGAGAACAGCACACCCTCTCTAAAAGACATGACGGAAGCGGCACTCACCCAGTTACAGAAGAACGAAAACGGTTTTTTTATGCTTCTGGAAGGAAGCAATATTGACAATGCAGCCCATGAAAATGACGTGGTGGGCGCTTTGAGCGAAATGGAAGATTTCGAGAAAGGCGTTCAAGCTGCTCTGGATTTTGCGAAAAAAGATCAAGAAACGCTGGTTATTATTACAGCTGATCACTCTACAGGCGGGTTCTCTTACGGCGCAGAGGGAATGACGCGCGAGACCGGCTATAAATGGGACCCTTCCCCAATCATCGCCGCTAAAAAAACGCCGGGCTATATGGCAGAAAAGATCGCTGAAGGCCAAGATGCCGAAAAGGTGCTCAGCACTTATGTTGATATGAAGCTGACGGAAAACGAGATAAATCAGGTTAAAAATGCAGCCTCACAATCGAATACAGCTGAGATCCAAAAAAGCATTCAATTGATTTTTGATAAACGGTCTTTTTCAGGCTGGACGACATTAGCCCACACCGGGGAAGACGTACCGGTTTATGCTTACGGTCCGGGAAAGGAAAAATGGAAGGGGCTTATCGACAATACGCAGCAGGCAAAAAACATTTTTGCTATTTTTGAACAAAAATAAAAAACGCCGGCTCACTGCCGGCGTTTTTTGATTAAGGAGCGCCGTCCCAAAAGGGACCGGCGCAATTTTCTTAAGCTAACTTCGAAAAGTCAAATTCGGTTATCGGCGTTTGATTTTCGATATCGTTTCTGAATCCTTTCAGCATTTCTTTTTCTTCTTCTCCTATTTGATCCAGATCAAACATTTGATGGAGCAATCCATAAATCAGCATATGGCGCAGGCGAAGGAAATCTGGAATTTTCTTGAGCCATTCGGCGTCAATTTCATTTTCCTCCCTGTACCCTTTCATAAAATGCGTCATGAATTCTTCTGTAAAGGCTGGTTTATTTTCATAAGGAATGACCGGATACCATAGTACATTGTAGAGAAGAATGCTGATATCATTCACAAACCAGTTGTATCCGATATCATCAAAATCAAATGTAGTGATCTTCCCATGATCCCAGTTAAAATTACCATGATGAAGATCTGCGTGAACAAGGCCGTAGCTGTCACGGTTTTTTGGCAGCTGGCGCAACTCATTCATTAAATCGTCTGCCTGCTGAAAAACCTTTGTCTGATCTTCAGGAACATATTTTCTGAGCTTCAACTGCTCTTCTTCATCCCACTCCTGTCTCTTAAATGTAGGATTGCTCAGTTTATAGCTTTTTGTCAGGCTGTGCATCTTCCCTGTGTATCTGCCAAGCTCGAAAAATAGGGTTTCGTTCCAATCAGATTCGTCTACTTTATGGCCCGGCGCCTTTTCATACACTCTCAATAAAAATGCTCCGCCCTTTCCGTCCGGCACTTCCTCAACATCCTTACCATTTAACGACGGGATTGGTTTGGCCACTGAAAGACCGCCTTCAGCAAGATGATGGAGCCATTCCATCTCTCCCATAATATAATCCGGCGACCGGCGAATCGTGTGGGTAATCTTTAAAATATAGGATTCATTGTCTTTAGCAAACTCATACACATAGTTTTCCGCATCCGCTAAAAACTGCACTTGATCTCTACTAAATCCATATATAACGGCAGCTTCTGCCAAAACCTTTTCTTCATCAAATATTGCTTTAATGTCTTTATGCATGCTGATTCTCCCTCTTCATATATTTAGATAATTCCCTTATCGTGTGTTTTTTCGCAAGATTCAAATCATCAACATACCAGCCTTTCTTTTCCATCTCTACTTCCATTTTGACAGCGAGCAGCGAATTTCCTCCCAAATCAAAGAAATCGTTGTCAATTCCTACAAAATCCAAGTGGAGAATTTGCTTCCAGATATCCGAGAGGATTTTTTGCTGTTCTGTCTCCGGTCCGCTATCTTCTGTTTCGGCTCCTAAATGTTCCTTTACTAACAGAGCACGCAAATGCTCCGGCTGATTGGTATCTAAGGCCATTAAATATGGAGAATGCAAGGATTTCTCAGCATGCAGCACTTCCCAATGAGCGTTTGTGTTTTCCATTAAAGCGGATTGCAATACGCCATCGGCAATCGCTTTCGCCTTTTTGCGAGGCGCTTGCTCTAACGAGGACACCCATTCGATATGGCCGCTTTGATCCTCTACCTCATTGACGGATATGTGATAAACCGTATTTAACGGGTCAGCCTCTTCCATAAAACGATGCTCAGCCAAAAACTCAGAAAAAGCCCGGTTTTTCCCTGATTTTTTATACTTCAACGACAACGTCGCAAGCTGTTTATCCCTTGCATATGAAGCAAGGCCGGATAGCACCTTATGTTCAATTCCTTTGCCTAGTGCGCGGCAGCTGAGCAGAAAAGTATCTATCTTTAATGAATCTTCTTTTTGGATTCCCATGATTGCACCGACGATGCCTTCATCACTGAATCTGTCCGCCGCTTCAACGACCCAGCCGATATGGCCGTCCGTATTGAGCCGCTGGGCAAGCTGCTCCTCACGATAGACTGACGGATTCATATTGAACTGATTAATTCTCGCGCTCATTTGAGCAACTCGCGGCAAATGCTCTTCTGTCATCTCAGTCAAGGCTATACGCAGGTGTAAACCGGAAAGAAACTCTTCAAGAGAACGGGACGTATTCAAATCTATTTTTCTTTCTTGTGCTGCCAAGTATCGTTCCGTGCGCTTTTGATCAGCTTCTGTCACCCTGAACCTGTCAAATGCCCAGACATGTTCTAAAAACAATGGAATAGAATCTGTATCAGACGGCAGAAGCAAGGTCAGAACCTCTGGCAGGCGTTCGTTCATTTCAAGGCATTGAGCCGGATCATCATCTAAGAATATGAACCGGTCCACTGAAATGTTCAGCTCGTCGGCCATTTCTTTCATATTTCTGGCTTTCTCATCCCAATTAATGCGTGACAGGACAAAGTCCTCTTTCTTTAAAATCATATCTGGATGACGTTCAAACACATTCCAGACGTCTTCTTCATTATTCCTGCTTGAAAGCACAAGGAGCAGACCCTCTTCTTGTTTTTTCTTTAAAAATTGCTGCAGCGCTCGATGGGCAGGAGTAATAATGACTCCTTCCGTCCCAGCTTCAGACACGGTACCGCTCCACAAAGTGCCGTCACAATCGATGGCGGCCGCTTTAAATGGCGGTTTGAGCCATGCCGTCAACTCACGCGCCACCCGCGTTCCCATCGCCGCGTAAAATTCTTCAGTAAACGGTATTCTTGCCGCTCTTTCACTGTGCGGGTCAAATATGGCATCAAGCTGGTATGTTTGATGCAGCTGGCGAAGATCAATCAAATGTACATCCGTTTCTTTAGCAATCTGCGCGATCCAATTCTGCTGGCATTGCACAAGAATGTCCCGGAGCTCCTGCTCTTTCACATTTTCCAGCGGCAGCAATCCAATGAAATAAGGCACTTCCTTTTTCTTCTGTTTCATGATGGCGAGCAGTTCATCTGAATTATATTGAACGTGAGCTATTCTTTCTTCCAAAGAAAGACCCGCATCCCCCGCCATATCCTCAAGGCGAATCAACAGCAGGTTGGCACCGTTTTTTTGCCTTGACAGCAAGCTTTCTTCATTAAGCAATTCTTGAAACACCTGGCCGTAAGGAGACAGCTTTATATCTAAATTGATATCAAACTGTTCGCCCCACCATTTTAGGTAAGGCACAATCGGATCAGCTGTAAAATTGGAACAAATGGTTAATGGGCACGAGATGACTCGGTTTGACTCTCTCTCCCTTTTCCGCTCGGCCTCTTCCTGCTCTTTTTGGCTCAGCACAGGAATGTCCTTAATGCATTTTTCAGGCTCTTCTGCAGCTTTTTCAGCAAGAGAGATAAAATGAGAAACAAATGCCTGCATGGATTCATGAGTGAAAAGCGACCGGTTGTATTGAAGCACACATTTAAGCTCTCCTGTCACTTCCTTCACGACGTCCATTTTCATATCAAGCTTTGAAATGCCCTTTGCGAATTCGTATGTTTCAAATGTTAATCCGCCAGCCTCTATTTTTATATTCGGGTCATACTCATTATGATAGATCAGCATGGTGTCAAAGAAAGGGTTGCGGTTCGGCTTGATCACCGGCTGCAGCGCTTCTGCCATTTGATCGTATGGATAATCCTGATGGTCATAAGCTTCAAGCAGAGTTTGTTTTGTGTGCTGAAGGTTACCGACAAACGACTCTTCAGGATTCAAATGAATTTTGATCGGCAAAAAGTTTGTAAACATACCGATCGTATTCTCAATATCCGCATGACGCCGGCCTGCCACCAATGACCCAATCATCAGCTCCTGCTGTTTTGTATAGCTGGACAAAAGCATGGCATAGAGCTGAAACAGCATAACATTGTTTGTCAGCTGCTGCGCCTCTCCGATTTTCTCAAGCTTTTCTAAAACGCGCGGCGGGATTGTAAACTTGATCGCCCTGCCTAAAAAGCTTTGTTCTTTTCGTTCGTAATCAAGAGGCATATTCAGCACAGGCACTTCACCCTCAAGCTGCTTCAGCCAATACTCTTTTTGGCGTTTAAACATATCACTATTAAAAAATGTCTGCTGCCACTCCGCATAATCTTTATACTGAATGATGTTTTCGGGGAGCTGTTCCCCTCTATATAATTGGGTGAATTCTTTTATAAAAATATTCATTGAGGCGCCGTCCGCCACAATATTATGCATATCAACAAGCAACGCATGTTTTTCTTCCTCGATTTTGACGAATTTCACCCGAATTAATGGAGAAACCTTAAGATCAAACGGCCGTATAAATGAACGGATTTCGTCATCAAGCTCATCCATTTTCGCTTCGGTTTGTTCAATCGAAAATTCAAAGTTTTGATGGATTCGCTGCACAGGTTCTCCATCCTTAATTTCAAACGTTGTACGCAGTGTTTCATGCCTTTCGATCAGCTTTTTGAATGTATCCTCGAAGCGGACGGCATCAATTTTCCCGAAGCATAAAAGAGCCATCGGCATGTTATATGTGGTGACTTGCCCGATTCTTTGATGAATCAAATACGTTCTCCGCTGTGCAGCTGACAGCCTGTATACGTCTTTTTTCTCTGAAGGCTGTATGGATGTATATTGTTGTCGGTCAGAGCGATCAATAAGCGCGGCAAGCGCACGGATTGTCGGGTGCTGGAATACGTCGCTTAACGTCAGCTCCGCTCCAAATTCCTTATGAATGCGGGAAATCAGACCAGTGGCGTTTAATGAATGCCCGCCTGTTTCAAAGAAATGGGTATCTAATGTGACATGTTTGACTCCGAGAATGTCTTTCCACATAGCAGCCAAGACCGTCTCTGTCTCATTAAATTGAATATCTGCTTCTGCATCAGCTGTCTGCCCGTCATTTGCTTGCTCAGGCACTAAAAGCTGAAAATGTTCTGCCGCCGGTGTTCCCGGCTGTTCATTTGTCCGGCCAATCCAGTATCTTTCTCTTTCAAAAGGATATGTTGGAAGCGGAATAAGCTGGCATTGGTCCTGGTCATAAAAGGCTGTCCAATCGACCGGCACCCCGTGAAGCCACATATCACCCAGCCTGCTCAGCAAATAACGGTAATCAGAAGCCGCCTCCTTTGGATGCCTCATCAGCTGGATTGCAATATGCTGCTTGCCCTCTGCCTGATACAATTTGCTGACAAACGAACGCAGCGCATTTCCAGGGCCGACCTCTATAAAAATTGGATCCAGTTCTTCTTTTAAGCGTTTTGCACAGTTCATAAATCTGACGGTTCCCCGCAAATGATCAGCCCAATATGCCGGGTCTTTAGCTTCCTCGTCAGTGATCCAGTCTCCGGTTACATTTGAGACAAACGGGATCTTTTGTTTTTTAAATTGATAGGCTGAGAGCTTATGTTTCATGCTTTCTAAAACCGGTTCCATCATATACGAATGGAAGGCATGTGATGTATGAAGCTTTCTGCAGCTGTGCCCTTCGGCGTTCAGCTTCCTTTCCAATGCATCAATCGCACTTGATTCTCCCGATACAACACATGAATCCGATGCATTCACGGCAGCGATTGAAATGGTTCCGTCTATATACGGTTTAATGTCTGCTTCGCTTAAGGAAACGCTAAGCATAGAACCGGACGGCAGATTTTGGAGAGCTGCCCCTCGATAGCTGACGATGTCAAGAGCATCTTCCAATGAGAGCACACCTGAAATGGCTGCAGCCGTATACTCACCGATGCTGTGTCCCGCCATTGCTTTCGGCTTGATTCCCCAGTGGATCAGCATTTTTGCAAGTGCATATTCGATACAGAACAAAAGGGGCTGTGTATATTCAGTTTGGTTAATCAGATTCGCGTCATGCTTTTGATTGTCAGAGAAAACCACCGTGCGCGGATCTATGTCCATATGATTTTTTAATATGTCAAAACAGGCGTCGAGCTCCTCCTTGAAAACCGGTACAGTATCGTAAAGCCCTTTAGCCATATCAACATACTGCGCCCCCTGTCCCGGAAAAAGAAAGACAACGGGCCGGCTTGCAGATTGAGAACTTCCGGTTTTAACAGATTCATAGTCATTTTCATGAATAGCCTGAAGAAACTCAGGCACATCCGCTGCCACAATCGCTTTTTTATATGGAAATGAATGGCGCCCTGCTTTGAGGGTATATGCCGCGGCTGCAAAATCGGTCTGCGGATTTTGCATAAAATAGTTTGACAGCCGTTCTGTCATGCTGTTTAAAGCGGCCGGTGTTTTGGCTGACAGCAATAAGAGTTCAGCGTCATGTCTTTCCGCTGCCTTGTGCTGCGCCGGCGCTTCCTCTAATATGACATGGGCATTTGTTCCCCCAATGCCAAATGAGCTAACGCCCGCTCTGCGCGGAAATTCACTTTCTTCCCAAGGGGTGAGTTCCGTATTGACGACAAATGGTGATTGCTCAAAATCGATTTTGGCGTTTGGCTTTTCGAAATTCAGAGTCGGCGGAATCACTTTATGCTTTAAGCTTAGAACTGCTTTCATAAATCCAGCTACACCAGACGCATCATTTAAATGACCGATGTTGGATTTGACAGAACCAATTCTGCAGTAGCCGCGACGGTCTGTTTGGTAAGCTTGTTTTAATGCTTCAATTTCTATCGGATCACCGAGTGTCGTCCCTGTTCCGTGAGCCTCGACATAGGTAATGGTTTCAGGCTCCACCTCGGCCATGTGCAGGGCTGTTTTGATCGCGGTTACCTGGCCTTTGGTGCTCGGCGCTGTATATCCAACCTTTCTGCTGCCGTCATTATTGATTGCAGTACCTTTTATGACAGCATAAATATGGTCTCCGTCTGCTTCAGCATCTTCTAGCGTTTTCAAAATGACCGCTCCCGCCCCGTCTCCAAATACTGTGCCTGCCGCCTCATCATCAAAGACGCGGCAATGTCCGTCAGGAGAATGGATCATACCTTCTTGGTAGAGATACCCGGACTTTTGCGGGAGGCGGATAGAGACTCCGCCTGCAACCGCCATATGGCAGTCCCCATTTAACAAAGCCTGAGCAGCAAGGTGAATAGAGACCATCGAGGTTGAGCAAGCGGTCTGCACCATCATGCTCGGCCCTTTCAGGTTAAGCTTATAAGAAATAAGTGTTGCCATGTAATCTCTCATATTCAAAACCGCTGTTTCCAGCGTCTTTGAGTCTTCTCCGGTCTTTGCTCCCTGAAGAGCCCTCAGCACCCATTCTGCATTGAGGCCCGCTCCGGTATAAAGGCCGATCTGCCCTTTGTAAGTGAAAGGATCGTAGCCAGCATCTTCCAAGGCGGTCCACACGCATTCATGAAAGATACGGAACTGCGGATCCATCATGGCAGCTTCCTTCGGCGTATAATCAAAGAAGCCGGCATCAAACAGATCTACATCCTCCACAATTCCTTTTGCTTTGACAAATCGCGGATCATTCAGCAGCTCTTCATTAACGCCCTCTTCTCTCAGCTCCTCATCAGTGAAAAAAGAAATCGTTTCTTTCGCATTTTTTAAATTGCTCCAAAACTCCTGCACGTTTTTTGCTCCCGGAAATCGGCCTGCCATGCCGATTACCGCAATTTCAGCTCCATGATTCGCATAATGAGAATTACTCATTCTATTCGCCGCCTCTCAATCTTTTATCTCGCTGATTACGTATCCGCGTTTTTCTCCGTCCCTTGGATACAGCCGCCATTTCTTCCTTCTCCTCTTCACTTTCCTCTTGATCTGGACTGATAAATTGCGCTAAAGCAGCTACAGATGGGTATGTGAATAAAGTCACCACAGCCTCATTGGTTCCCAATTCTTTATTTAAACGATTTGTCACTTGTACAATATCTAACGAGCTGGCTCCCAAATCAAAAAAGTTATCATGTATGCCGACTTGCTCCAGGCCCATGAAATCTTGCCAAATGCCGCATATGACCTGCTCTGTTTTGTTGCGGGGAGCGACATACGGATTATTCAATTCTGGCCTGGTGTGTAAGGCACCTGCCTTTTTCTCCTCTTTCGCTATGCTATCGGCATTCATGGATATCCATTGCTTCATTCTGTGTCCCAAATCACCCGTTGAAACTAATAAATGGCGATTGTTGATATCTGACAGCACATATTGAAATAGAGCTGCTCCTTCTTCAGGCAAAATGGCAAGTTCAGCAATAGATTCTCCGATAGTTGATTCAAGCTGGCCCCAGAAGTTCCATGCATCCCAATTCACGCAAACCCAAGGCGTCTTGCTGCGCTGATTCACCCTCGCCGCAAAAGCATCCATATAAATATTCGCTGCGGAGTACGCTGAGAAACCGAGACCTCCGAGCAAAGCACTAATCGATGAAAATAAGAAACAAAAATCTATATTCTCGTTTTCTAATAGAGATTCAAGCACTTTCAATCCTCTGACTTTAGACTGGAACTGGTCTTCTCCGCCTTCAATCGTTGCAGGTATATCTGTAATCGCCCTGAAAGACGAGCTCCCCGGAAGTCCGGCAGCGTGAAAGACACCGTTTAGCTCTCCAAACTCAGTATGAATTTTTCTCATAACAGCCTGCATATCCGACAGGCTTCCCGCATCTGCCTGAAGAGCTGTCACCTTTGCGCCTAACCGTTCCAATTCTTTTATTTTCAGGATTTTCACCGAAGTCGGATCATCGTCCTCATGCTTCTCGCACCAGCTTTCCCACTGGCTGCGCTGCGGAAGTTCACTTCTTCCTGTCAGAATCAGACGGACGTTTCCTTCTTGTGCAAGCAGCTTTGATAACACAAATCCGATTCCGCCAAGCCCACCCGTAATAAGATAAACCCCTTTCGGGCGGATCATATTCGGCAAGCCGGACGCTTTATTTAACTGAACAGGCTGATACATCTGCACCCATCGGCGGCGGTTTCGGTATGCGATTATTTGATCCTCACCCGTAGCATCAGTTTCCGTCAGAATTTGGTCAATCAACTCCTCTTCTTTCCATGTCAATGTATCCGGTAAAGGAGGAATGTCGATGTTCCAGCATTTCAAATGGTTATATTCCTGCGGGATGACTTTCAACGGCCCCAAAATGGTCGATTTTTCAGGATTGATTTGTTCTTCTCCAGTCACCTCATGAATCCCGCTTGTCAGCACAAACATGTTACATTCGTTCATTTGTTTTTGATTAGATGCCGCCTGTGCAGTAAAAATCAAACTATAATAGCCGTTTTCACTGTACGTGCTGAACGTTTTATAGGATTCCTCTTGCTCCGAAACGCTCCACAGATGCATCACACAGTTTGGAAGGAGCCCGTCTGAAGCAAGCGAAGAAAATAAACGCTCATAATGTGTGCCATCAGATGGATTAATGACATACAATCCGCTGTTTATTTTTTTGAATAGCCGGTCTCTCGTGACAATTACGGTCTCATGTCCTTGGCGTCGCATCGCTTGCACAAGCCGATCTCCAAAGGCTGTTCCTTCATGGAAAACCAGTGTTTTTCCGCTTTCAGCTGGCTGCTCTTTCTTTCGGCTGTCAGCGGACTTGATTTTCCTTTCCCATGACGGCAGATAGAACCATTGATCCATCGGTTTCTTTTTATTCCATGCATCAACTGCGGTGAAAGCAGCCGCATTGTCAGCCGCTTCTATCCAATAGCGTTTTTTCTCAAAAGGATAAGGCGGAAGCGATATCAGCCGCTTAGGCTTACCACCGCCATACTGCCCCCAGTCAATTTCACATCCGCAGACCCAAAGCTGGCCTAATTTCTTTAAGAAATAGGAATGATCATGCGCTGGTTCCTGAACATGTCTGACGAGGTTGACAATGTCATGCTGGCTAGATCTCTTCTTGTGCCTTCTGGCAAATGTGCTTAATGTGCTGCCCGGCCCGACTTCTATTAACAGAACGTTGTCATCACTCAAAATCTGTTCCAATCCTTCATGGAAGCGGACTGTGCCTCTTAAGTGCTGAGACCAATAAGCCGGGTCTGCTGCTTGTTCCGGTGTTATCCATGTTCCCGTTACATTCGAAACAAATGGAATCCGAGGGGTATTCATATCCTGTTGCTTTACAATCGCGGCAAAATCCTCAAGAATGGGCTCCATCATATCAGAATGAAAGGCGTGAGAAGTATGCAGCCGGCGGCCTGCAATGCCCTTTTCTTCAAGGAGAACCGCAAACGTCTCAATGTCTTCGCTTTTTCCGGATACTACGCATAAGTCATGAGCATTAACAGCCGCAAGTGACAAACTGTCCGTAAGCAGCGGCTCCAGCTCTTTCTCTGATAGCTGAACACTGATCATTGCCCCAGACTCCAGCTGCTGCATCAGTCTTCCCCGCTCCATTACGAGCGTTAAAGCTGCCTCTAATGAAAATAAGCCTGACAGGCATGCAGCAGTGTATTCACCAATGCTGTGCCCAATCATGTAATCCGGTGAGATGCCTGCACTTTGCAGCAGCTTTGCGAGCGCGTATTCAAAGATGAACAGCAGCGGCTGTACAACAGCGGTCTCTGTCAGCTTCGCCCCATCATTTGATTCGGGGAAGACGATCGCCTTCAAATCAATTTGATGTGACCTCTGCACGAAGGCAAAACAGCGGTCCGCTTCACTCTGAAATACCGGTTCAGCTTCATATAAATCTTTCATCATATCGATATACTGAGAGCCTTGCCCTGAGAACATAAAAGCAGTCGGACGCCCGCTGTGTTTTTGATAGGCTGTGAGCTCTGCACCGCTTTCCCATTCCGTTGATTTTGACAGCACGACCGATTTTCGATATGAAAATTGTTTTCTGCCGACTTGTAAGGTGTATGCCACATCCTCTAACGGAACGTTCGGATGCGTTCGAAGAAACTCTTTCAATCGATTTGTCATCCGCTCTAAGGCTGTGTCTGTTTTTGCTGACAGTACTAGCAAATGCCGCTGGCTCTCGTCAGCTTCTCTGCCTGACTCCTGCTCTTCTTCCAGCACAATGTGCGCATTGGTGCCGCCTATTCCGAAGGAGCTGACACCCGCCCGTCTTGGATCAGCGGATTCCTTCCAGTATGTCGCTTCGGTATTTACATAGAATGGTGTCTGGTCAAAATGAATATGCGGATTAGGAGTTGTGTAATTCAAGCTTGGCAAAATGGTTTTATGTTTTAGCGATAAAACGGCCTTAAAGAGTCCGGCAATCCCGGCAGCGCTGTTTAAATGTCCGACATTGCTTTTCACTGACCCAATTGGAATTGACATTGGCCTGTCACTTTTAAAAACCTGGCTCAGCGCTTCCATTTCGATTGGATCGCCCATTTTTGTACCGGTTCCGTGAGCTTCGATATACCCTACGGTGTTCGGATCAATCCCTGCATTCTCGTATGCATGTTTTAACACTTCGGCCTGGCCTTCTACACTCGGAGCGGTAAAACCGACTTTTCGGCTTCCGTCATTATTCATTCCGACCCCTTTTATGACCGCATAAATGGAGTGCCCTTCTTTAACGGCGTCCTCATATCTTTTTAAAACGACAATCCCCGCGCCATCGCCAAAAACGGTACCGCCTGCGTCCTCATCAAATGGACGGCAATGCCCATCAGGTGATTGAATCATGCCATCCTGATAAACATAGCCTGACCTTAAAGGGGTGCTGACAGTTACGCCTCCAGCAAGCGCCGCGTCACATGCTCCGTTTTGCAGCGCTTGACATGCCGCTCCAATGTTGACTAAAGAAGTAGAGCAGGCTGTTTGCATTGTGATGCTTGGCCCATGCAGGTTTAATTTATAAGCAAGCTGGGTACTGAAAAATTCTCTGTCATTTAACAGCATGGAGCTGAACTGTTCAGTCCCATCCAATTTCCCTGCGAAACGTGTAATCCACTCGAGGTTTGGACTTGTCCCAGTGTAGACGCCGATTTTCCCTGTTGTCCGCTCCGGGTCGCAGCCCGCATCTTCTAAGGCCTCCCAGGCACATTCATGTAAAAGCCTGAATTGCGGATCCATCAATTCCGCTTCTCTTGAGGAATATTGGAAAAAATCTGCATCAAACATATCAGAGTCCTTAATGATCCCCTTCGCTTTTACATAATCAGGATGCTTCAAGAGCTGATCATCAATGCCTGACGCTTTTAGTTCTTCATCCGTAAAGAAGCTGATAGATTCTTTGCCGTTTACGAGATTATTCCAAAACTCATCCAAATTGCCGGCTCCAGGAAAACGCCCTGCCATACCGATAATCGCGATATCAGTTCCCTGGCCGTTCGGACGGCTTTGCGACACCTTTTGATGCTGCGTCATTTCCGGCTGCCCGGCCTTCGTTTGAACCTGTTGATGAAGATGCTTCGCCAGGCTGCGAACTGCGGCAAATTGATAAAGCAGAACTGGTTCCACCTTCCAATTCAACTGATCTGTTACTTTTGCCGCTAATTGAGAGATATCAAGCGACGTAGCCCCCAGCTCAAAAAATGGTGCATCATCGTTAAGTTCATTGAATCCAAAATGCTTAATGACAATTTCTCTGACTGTCTTTTCAATAGCAGATAACGGCATTGCACGAAGCGGTTCTGCCGGCTGGTGAGGCTCATCTTTTTCAAGTTCAGCCGGTGCCAAGCTGTCAGGCAACGGGAAATGCTGCTTTGTAAAAGGGTAAGTCGGCAGAGCTAACCTTTTATTAAGCTGAGGTTCATGCAGGATACTGAAATCAACCTCAGACCCGAGACTCCACAACGCTCCGTATATATGTAACTTTAAAACGTCTGTGTGTCCTTGTGTGCCAAGTTCACCTGCCATGCCAATTGATTGGCGCTCTGTAAATACTGATGCCCCCTGATTCAAACGCAGGTCTATGCAAATAGCAGGTTCCTCCCGCAAACAAGACGAGATGTGTTCAAAAAACCGTATCGGCTTGCCGATTTGGCCGGCCCAATAACTGGTATCCGCTGCTCCGTCATCTGTTATCACTTTTCCAGTGACAGATGAAACGACTGGAATGTCTGGTGACTTCATGTCCAGCGTGCCAAGGAAGTGCATGAATTCTTGCGCTGCGTCAGCCAGCAGATCCGATTGATACGCAATATCCCCATCAAGTAACTCAGCAGCTATCCCTTCTTGTTCAAGCCGCGCCTTCAGCTGATACACATCCTCCGGCAAACCGGAGACGGCACAATACCGCTCATCAATCAGCGCAAGGGATAATGATTTCTCTAAGTATTGAACGATATCCGGCTCTGACAGGCTGACACCGAGCATTTTTCCTGCCGGCGACATGCTGATTAACTCTCCGCGTTTATATGCGGCTGCGGCCCCTTCTTCGAAGGAAAACATTCCTGCCGCACAGGCCGCCGTAAACTCCCCGAATCCCCGCCCGATAAAGCGGTCTGGTGTTATGCCGGTGTGCTGTAAGAAACGGACTGCGGCGTATTCCATGATGAACGACAACAAATGGACCAATCCCAGGTTTTCCTCTTCCTGGTACGTTTCAGGAGCAGAAATACATGCTTTAAAGAAGCTGAGTACATCCTGCTGAAACGCATTTTGCACCTTTTCAAGACAAGCATCGACTTCTTTTTTGAACAGGCTTTCCGTGCGGTACAGCTGCGTATATCGGCCAAAGCCCTCTTGAACGTCTCCCGCAAATACAAAAATGGTGCTGCTTGGAACAACCGCCGATTCTCTGATTTGTTTTTTACTCCGATGATCAGAAAGCTGATCAAGCAGATCCTTTTGATGTGAAGCTACAAAGGAGATTCTGTACTGGAATTGTTTTCTGCCAAGCTGTAGCGTACGGGCTATGGCTGGCAGCGGCGCTTCAGGGTTGCGGCGAAGAAAATCAGCCAATTGATCCATTGAACGGGTAAGCTCCTGCCTTGTTCTCGCAGAAAGAACAACAAGCTCAGGACCGCCGGCTGGCATTTCATCAGTATGAGATGGGGGCTCTTCAAGGACAACGTGAGCATTCGCGCCGCCGATTCCAAAGGCGCTCACGCCGGCTCTTCTCGGCCCTTGCTGAGATTCCCATTCAGCCAGCTCTGTATTGACAAAAAACGGCGTGTTCTCAAACTTGATACGCGGATTCGATTTTTGATAGTGAAAAGCGGGAGGCAGCATTTTATGATGGAGCATCATAACGGTTTTTATAAATCCCGCTACCCCCGAGGCGGCGTCCAAATGCCCGATATTCGCTTTGACAGAACCAATGCGGCAATATGCTTTTTTATCTGTATTGAAAGCACGGGTCAGCGCCTCAATTTCAATCGGATCTCCAACAGGCGTTCCCGTCCCGTGAGCCTCAACATAACCAATGGTTTCCGGTTCCGTTTCCGCCATCTCCATAGCTGTGGCAATGACATTCGCCTGGCCTTCAGCACTGGGAGCCGTATACCCTGCCTTATTGTTTCCATCATTATTAATTGCAGAGCCCTTGATGACCGCATAAATCACATCACCGTCAGCTTGTGCGTCTTTCAATCGCTTTAACGCCACCACTCCGGCTCCTTCACCAAAAATGGTTCCGTTCGCCTTTTCGTCAAACGGACGGCAATGACCATCTGCTGAATAGATCATTCCTTCCTGATAAAGGTACCCAGATATATGCGGCAGGCTCAGGGTAACACCTCCGGCTAATGCAAGGTCACATTCTCCCCCAATTAAGCCCTGGCACGCCATATGTATCGCGACAAGAGAAGTCGAGCAAGCAGTTTGAACTGATACACTCGGCCCTTTCAAATTAAGTTTATAAGCGATACGTGATGCAAACGACGAATCATTTAAATGCATGATTTGAAATGCGTCTTCATTCTTATGAAGAGAAGACATATGACGGCCCATCCAGGACAAATTGCTGGAAGCACCAGCATACAGCCCGATCAGCCCGTTAAACCGTTCAGCGTCACAGCCCGCATGCTCCAGCGCTTCCCAGGTGCATTCATGCATGAGTCTGATTTGCGGATCCATCAATTCCGCTTCTCTCGGTGAATAGCCGAAAAACGCCGCGTCGAAGTCAGAAACGTCATCAATGATCGGCTTTGCTTTTACATATGCCTCTTGACCAAGCAGCTTCTCATCAACCCCGGCTTCTTTTAATTCTTCATCGGTAAATTGAGTGACCGATTCTATTCCTTTTGAAATGTTGCTCCAATACTCATCAATATTTGCCGCGCCTGGAAACTTGCCCGCCATACCGACGACCGCTATTTCCAGTCCTGTTTCTGTCCATTGTTTCTCGTCAGCCATGGAAATCAGCCTCCCATCTATTTTCGTCTCATTCGCTGTTTTCGCCGGTTTTTCCCTTCATTTATGGCTTTTTGGCGATCTGGCTCTATTCCTTTTATGTGTAAGTCATCACCGTTTTGCTGTGCTTTGACGGCTTCGGTTAATGCTGCAACCGTCGGGTGGGCATACATCATCACAACCGGGATATCCACACCGAGCTCGTTTTTGATTCTCCCGCTCACCTGAAGCAGATCAAGTGAAGAGGCTCCTAATTCAAAGAAATTCATATTTACATCTGTCTCAGAATGAAAATAATCCTTAAAAATATTCATTAACCTTTCTTCAAGTGTATCCAAGCGGTCTTTTGTCAGGACATGCGCTGCGGTTTGTCTGTCTTCTTTCACATAGCTGTCTTTTATTCGTTTGTTCACGTCCTGCAGCGAAATCAGGACTTGCGGGTAGCGCAGCTGCAAAGCTCTCATAAATGCTTTCGCACCTTGAGCCGGCAGGATTCCTTGGTGTTGCTCTCCCTTGTCCGCTATCTTCGAAAGAATGGCCGCCGTTTCTGATTCATATGCCATCCCTACTTGTTCCCAACGGTCCCAGTTAACCGACACCATGTTTTCGCCTTCTTTTCGGCATGCGTGAGCATAGCTGTCCAAGAATGCGTTTGATGCAGCGTAGCCAACTTGGCCCCCCGCTCCTAAAAATGAAACAAGAGAGGAACAAATGAAGAAGAAGTCCGGCTGTTTGTTTTTAAGCGCTTTTCTTAACAGAGCGGTTCCTGTTATTTTGGCTTTTGCCATCTGCCTCTCATCGTCTGGTGTCCTTGCGTGAATCACTTTGCCATCAGGAATGCCCGCTGCATGAATAACGCCATGAATGGCTTGTCCAAAACGAGATTCTGCCGTTTGCAAGGCTTTTTGAAGCTCTGCCTCATCTGAAATATCCGCCTGTAATACCAGCACCTCGGCTCCAGCCTTCTCAAGCTCTTCAACAGCTTTGAGTTTTTTGATTGCATCGTCATTTGCTATTAGTTTATCGGGCAGTCCTGTCCGGCTTAGCAGCACAAGCTTTGCTTGAACTGTTTCAGCTAAATGAGATGCAAGAGATAATCCGATCCCGCCAAGGCCGCCTGTAATGATATAAACTCCTTTATGCCTGAGATTGCCGGCCATATCAATCTCATCTTGCTTGCCCGGCTGCTTCGCCTGCCGAATCCATCTGCTGTTTCCGCGATAAGCCACAATAGGCTGATCATCCTCTTTTTTAAGTTCATAAGAAATCATTTCAGGCCAGTTTGATTGACCGTGCCGCGGGTCCGGACAAAGATCAACAGCTTTACAGCTGATCTGCTGATACTCTTGCGGAATGGTCAAACAGACTCCGGTCAGCGCAGCCTGATGAGGCTGAAGCTCCTCCATTCCCGTCACATCGTGAGCTTGATTGGTCACTACGGTCATGCTGAATCTTTTGTTGCTCTCTGTTCCAAGTAAACGGACAAGATCAAGGAGGGGAAGATAACCGGCTATTGTGCGCTCTGCAAGATCTCCATCACGACAATCACAGTCTTGCAGCCACATCCAGATGATTTCATCAGGGATAAACCCCCTTGCATTCAGTTCATCCAGCAGCTTCCGAAAGTGGGCCGTATCCCGATGGTTTACCGTAAACGTGTTTTTGTCCATTTCCGCAAAGCAATCACCCGGGAGGACAGACACGGCTTCCGCTTGCTGCTTTAGGAGATATTGGCTGACATTATTGTTTTCTTCAAAGACAAGTATCCTTTTTCCTTGATGAATGAATGTCTCATTGGCTGGTTCCATTCGTTCCCAATGCGGGACGGAAAACCACTTATCAAAAGGAAGCTGTTCTTCACTGGAGGCAATGTTTAATTTCAATTCGTTTTTGATCTTTTCTTCCATGCCGCCCTGAGCTGGTTGCGGATCGGGAAATACTTGATGCTCAAAAGGATAAGTCGGAAGCGGGACCCTTTCATATGAGCTCCCCTGGCGAAAGTGCTCCCAGTTCATGTTTACACCATGCGTCCAAAGCCTGCCGATGCGGTTTAACAGATAGACACGATCAGACGATACTTCCTTTGGATGCCTGATGATATTAACCGCAGCATGTTGCTCCGTCATAAAACCCTCATGTTTTCTCACAAACTGCGTCAACGTGTTCCCTGGCCCGATCTCAACAAATACAACATTCCCCATTTGTAAAAGCGTGCTCAGCCCTGAATGAAAATCAACCTTTTCCGTGATTTGCGAAGCCCAGTATTTCGGATCTGCGGCCTGCTCTGCTTGTATCCAATCGCCTGTCACATTTGAAATAAACGGAAGGTCAGGTGCTTGGAATTCTATCTCTTGCAGAATATCAGCAAAACGAGATGCTGCCGGCTTCATCATGCTTGAATGAAACGCATGGGACGTTTTTAAATGCTGAATGGCCACTCCTTTCGACTGAAGGCGCGCGGCAAAAGCATTGATTGGCTCCATAAGGCCTGATACAACCGATAAATCAGAGCTGTTTGAAGCCGCTAGCTCAACCCCTTCTGTCAATTCCATTTCTGTCTCTACGCCAGGCAGTCTGACGCTCAACATTTCTCCCTCCGGCATTTCCTGCATCAATCGGCCTCTCATCACAACCATATGAAGCGCGTCTTCCAATGAACAAATGCCTGACAGACAGGCTGCCGTTAATTCCCCTATGCTGTGGCCAATCATGTATTGCGGTTTTAACCCCTTTTTGATTAAGAAGGACGCCAGCGCATATTCAAAAGAAAATAAAATAGGCTGCGTATACGAGGTTTCATGGATAAGCTGTTCAGCTTCCTCGCTTTCTGTCTCATTATTCGGAAACATAATGCTTCTAATATTGAGTCCTTCCTCAGTTTGCAGAATGTCAAAACAGCGGTGCAGCTCCTCCTGGAATATGGGTTCTTGTTCATACAATTGTTTCCCCATATTGACGTATTGAGAGCCTTGGCCGGAAAACATAAAGACAACGGCCGGCTTCTCCAGCGCTATTGAAGTACTTGCCATATCGCTTGTTATCCCTAAAGGGCCAGCCGTAAACGCTTGACGATACTGAAAATGCCTGCGGCCCTCTTGCAGTGTGTATGAAACGTCTTGGAGCGGCACCTCTTCATTCTCTTTTATAAATCGCTTGACCTGATCCGCGGCCTTCTTTGCCGCTTTTTCAGAACGGGCAGAAATAAGCATAAGGCAGTCTTCATAATCCTCTTGATGACGTCTTTCCTTCATCGGCGGCTCTTCCATCACAACATGAACATTCGTGCCGCCGATCCCAAAGGAACTGACGCCCGCTCGAAACACCCGGCCAGCTACTGTCCATTGCTTTGCTGATGTGCTGACATAAAAAGGAGTGTTTTCAAAATCAATTTTAGGATTAGGCTTTTTGTAATGAAGGCTTGGCGGCAGAGTTCTCGCTTTGAGACTCAGCGCCGTTTTAATAAACCCCGCAATACCCGCGGCGGAATCCAAATGACCGATATTTGTTTTAACAGAGCCGATTGCGCAGTATTGCTTCTTTTCAGTTTGAAACGCTTGTGTTAGCGCCTCTATTTCAACCGGGTCTCCTAACGAGGTGCCCGTGCCGTGCGCTTCGACATAAGAAATACTTTCGGGCTCTACACGGCTGATGTTCAGCGCTTTTCTAATGACATCGGCCTGCCCTTCGATACTTGGCGCGGTGTAACCGACTTTACGGCTGCCGTCATTGTTATATGCGGAACCTTTAATGACAGCGTAAATATGATCTTGATCCTTCAGCGCCTGCTTTAAGGTTTTCAGCACTACAACACCGCAGCCCTCTCCCCCGACTGTCCCATTTGCTTCCGCGTCAAACGCGCGGCAGCGGCCGTCCGGCGACATAATCATTCCTTCTTGATACATATAGCCCTTTTTGTGGGGGCAAGTCACCGTTACACCTCCGGCCAGCGCCATTTTACAGTCGCCGGTAAGCAAAGCTCTGGACGCGAGATGCACCGCCGTCAGAGAAGATGAACAGGCTGTATCCACCGCGATACTCGGCCCTTTCAAATTTAATTTATAAGAAACTTGTGTATTCATAAAATCCTTGTCCGTCAACTGAACAGCAGCAAACTGTTCAGAAGAACTGCTATTTCTCAGCAGCATTGAACTTGCCTGCCAGTACAAATTCGCAGACGCAGCGCCGAATAAGCCGATAGGCTGTGAATAGGTTTCGGGATTGTAGCCGGCGTTTTCAAGAGATTCCCACGCAACTTCATGAAACATGCGCACTTGCGGGTCCATTACCTCAGCTTCTCGCTGTGAGTAGCCGAAAAACGCCGCGTCAAAGTGGTCATGCCGGTCTACTTTTCCTTTGGCTCTGACATAATTCTCATGATCGAGCTGTTCTTTAGGCACACCGGCTTCCATAAGCTCTTCTTTTGAGAAAAATGTGATGGATTCCGTGCCCGTTTTCATGTTCTCCCAAAACTCTTCAATATTTTTGGCTCCGGGGAAACGGCAAGCCATTCCGATAACCGCTATTTCTAAGCCTGTTGTTTTACTCATCAGAAATCCCGCCTAACAGTTGTGCGACATTTTCTAAATCTTCCGCTGCCTCTTCCTCACTTTCTGCATTTGCCTGACAACCCTCAGACTCCGCTTGCCGGCTGAGCTGGGCAGCTATTGCCGATACAGATGTATACTGAAACAGCTGAACAACAGACAGCTCTTGTCCAAACTGCTCTTTCAATTTGTTCGATAGTTCTACGATATGAAATGAGTTTCCGCCGATATCAAAGAAGTTATCTTCCATGCTGATATCAGATTCAGGTATATTCAGAATGCCGGCAAAAATGGAAACCAGCTTTTTTTCGGTTTCATTGTGCGGTTTTATGACCTGCTCGTCAGATTCAGGCTCTTCAAAGGGGTCTGGGAGTGCTTTGAGATCAAGCTTCCCTGACAGGTTCATTGGAAATGAGTCCACGCGGATGAATCGTCTCGGAATCATATACCCCGGCAGCTTTTCTCCTAAAAATCCTCTCATTTTTCGAGTTTTCAGTTTTTGATAGGAAATGAGATACGCCACAAGAAATGGATCATCTGATTCCTTTTGAACTGGAATAATCACCGCATCATGAATAATTTGTCCCGACTCCCGGTAATCAAGCAAGGCTTTTCTAATCTCATCAAGCTCTATTCTGAATCCTCTTATTTTTACTTGATCATCATACCTGCCAAAAAATTCGATGAAGCCGTCACTACGCCATCTCGCCAAGTCACCGGTATGATAAAGCTTGCCGGCAGGAATATGCTGCGGTTCTGTAAATTTTTCTGCCGTCAGCTCTGGCTGACGGATATATCCTCTTGCCACCCCGTCTCCGGCAATGCACAGTTCTCCGTATACGCCGATGGGCACAGGCTGTCCGCAATGATCCAAAATATAAATCTGTTCATTCGGCATCGGCCTGCCGATCGGTACGACGGGTTCATTCCAAGACTCAGGTATGGTAAAAGCCGCTGATTGCACAGCGCATTCCGTCGGACCGTAATTATTTGTCATCACCGGCTTACCCGCACGAAACGTTTGTAAATATTGCTGAACCAATTGGGGCGGCAGCATTTCGCCGCCAGCCATTATTAACTTCAATTCGTCAACGTGATGCGGCTCTTTCTCAGCGGCTTTGATCATGAGGCGCAAATGAGAGGGTGTCGCGTCTGAAATATGAATGCGGTTCTCCTCATAAAAAGACCACAGCTGCTTTCCATCCATCCTTGCATGATCTGGCGCAATATATAAGGTGTGTCCAAGAAGCACTGCCGGAAATATCGTTTGCACGGATGCGTCAAAAATATGTGAAGCAAGCATGCCGATACGGAGGTGCTCTTGTGAAAATGGCTGAAAATGAAGGCTGTCTATGCCATATACTAAATTGATGACTTGACGATGCTCCACCATCACGCCTTTCGGTTTTCCTGTTGTCCCTGATGTATACAGCACATAAGCGAGATTTTCAGGAGATGGCAGGCACCCATGCTCCGCCGCCCCTTCAAATTTCATCATTTCCTCTATACATAAGCTTTTTTGATTCTCAGCAGAAGTGCTATAACCCTTGTTCGTGATCACAAACCGCGCCCCGCTGTTTTTCAGCATATAATCCATTCGTTCAGACGGCATATTTACATCTATCGGCAAATAAGGACAACCTGCTTTCAAAATGCCTAATATGCCGATAACCATTTCTGCCGAGCGATGAACCATCAGCCCCACAGGCTCCTCATGACAAACGCCTTCTTTTGTCAAAAAAGCAGCAATCCGATCTGACAATTCATCAGCCTCACCGTATGTGAAGCTGACATCTTCATACACGATTGCAGGCTGATCAGGTTTGAGAGCTGCCTGTTCTTTGAAGAGATCGACAATCGATTTTTCCTTCGGGTATGGTTGATTTGTGTGATTAAATGTCGTGATGACTCTCTCTCTCTCCTCATGAGAAAGTAACTGCAGCTCAGAGACCAGAGTCTCAGGCGCCGACAAAGCCTGATCTGCCAGCATGCAAAAATGGCCGGCTATCCGTTCAGCAGTATCGAATGTGTAATGCTTCAAATTCCAGCTCAGCTTTCCAGTCAATCTCCCTTCATCACACTGAATGGAGAAAAATAGATTCGTGTCCAGCGCTTTCAATGACACCGGCTGCTGAAGATCATTCACAGCAAGGGAAATGCCGAAGCGGGGCTCCCCTTTTTTATGCAAAGGATGAAGCTCATCCAATAGGATTTTCACAGGAAAATTTTGATGGGCATACACTTCTTGAAAAGCTTGTTTCACATGCTCTAAACAGTCTCTGAAACTCATAGAAGGATTGATTTTCACCAGCAGCGGAAGAAGATCATTGATCACCGGCTGTGTTTCCCGCTGTCTCAACACAGGGGCCGACGCCATGATATCCGTTCTTCCATCGTACCTGTGCAACAATGTGACTGCCGCAGTCATCAAAATCATAAACATACGCAAATCTGAAGCTCCGGATGCCTTTAAGATGGCCTTTTCCAGCTGAGCCGGGAATGAAAAAGGTATTGAAGCTTCTTCATCGTTTTGATCAAGAAGCTGTGAATCATAAGGAAAACGGCAGTCCGACGGGATTTGAGTTAATACAGAAGTCCAATATTGCCGCTCCTTCACTTTTTCAAGAGCTGCGGTTTTCAATTGAAAGACATCGGTTTGGTTCATTGTTATTCACCTATTTCTGCTAGATTTTCAGATCGTCTAGTTCCAGCAACGATACCTTTTCTAAATCATTGATGCCTGAAGTCAGGTCAATATCCTTGAGAGCAGTTTGCTTACAATCAATTACGGCTGACAGCACCTTTTTAATCCCTTTCGCAATGCCTTCAATCGTTTCTCTTGTAAACAGCTCAGTGCTGTATTCAATGACAGAAGATAAACCGTTTTCGTCTTCTGAAGCGATCCAAAGCAAATCAAACCGGGAAACCGCTGTTTCATATTCATAGTCGGTTAGTGTGATCCCGTCTACCTCTAAAGAAGGCTGGCTTAGATTTTGCAGAGCAAAAACGGTATCAAAAATATGATTCCTATTTAACGTCCTATCTAACTTCAAGTCTTGAACCATATGTTCATACTGATAATCTTGATGATCAAAGTCATCAATCACCAGCTGCTTGACATGGTGCAGAAGTTGAGTGAACGTCATCTCTTTTTTCGGATAAAAACGAAGCGGAAGCATGTTAACGAAGATACCGATGATCCGCTGCAGCTCCTCCTGCCTTCTCCCCGCAACCGGAACGCCGACTACAATGTCGGACTGTCCAGTGAGCTTGTGCAGCAGGATTTGATAGATTGATAAAAGTCCCATAAACAGCGTGGCGTCTTCATCGGCCATAATGGCTTTAAACGCCTCAAGCTCTTTTTTGCTTACATCAAAACGATAATGGGCGCCGGCAAAGCTTTTGACATCAGGTCTCCGGTAATCAGCCGGCAGCTGAAGCTCACGGAAGCCGTCAAGCCGTTTCAGCCAATATGTTTTCACCTCATTCAGGTCATCAGACTGAAGCATCTGATTCTGCCATTCTGAGAAATCTTTATATTGCAGTTCAAGCGGTGCAAGCTCTTTGCCGTCATATAGATCCATAAACTCGCTGACCAAGATATCCTGAGATAGACCGTCAGAAATAATATGGTGCATATCGAGCATCAGAATATACTCGTTTTCAGAGTTCTTCATCACACCAGCTCTCATCAAGGGTGCCTGATCAAGCTGGAACGGCTTTAAAAAGCTGCTGATGACTTCTTGTTCTTTTTCGTTTTGCCCTTCCTGGCCTGCCAAATGGGATAGGTCAAAAAAGTCTGCATGAAATTCCGCATGCTCAGCTATGCACTGCATAGGAACACCCTCTATTGCTTTAAAGGATGTTCTTAAACTCTCATGACGATGAATCAATTGCCGGAACGCATTCTCCAGCCTTTGCATATCAAGCTTTCCTGCAATCCGTCCGGCAGTGAACTCATTGTAGCCAGTGCTTGTTTGATCTAACTGCTGAACAAGATAAAGCCGTTTTTGCGCTGAGCTCAGCGGATAATAATCCTGTTTTTCAGCTTTTTCTATCTTTCTGTAAATCTTCTTGTCGGCTTGGCTGATAAATTCGGCCATCTGCCTGATCGTCGGAATGTTAAAGAAATCCGGCAGCGCAATTTCCACATTGAACGCTTGATGAATAATGGAAATGAAAGTAATCGCCTTTAAAGAATCACCGCCCATCTCAAAGAAATCATCGTCTATGCCGATTTGATCAATTTTGAAAAATGACTGCCAATGAACAAGGAGTTCTTTCTCCATTTCAGTTACTGGTTCAACATATTCAGCGGTAAGCTCTGGCCGCCCATACAGCGAAACGTCCTCTTCTTGCTGTTCATCGCTAGGCTGGTGCAGACGATTCACATACTTTTGTATCCTCTCCTGCAGATCCGTGGCAGACACGACAATCTGATCCATATGATCAAATGTGAAAATTCTCTCGAAAACCTCTCTGCCCTCATGCGCACGAATCAGGGTATTTTCTAAATCCCCTCCGACTGGAATATCCGGTTTTTTGCCGTCTTCAAATTCCCAGCCGTCTAAATTTATGGCTGTCCACTGAACAGGATGCTGCGCATTATGTTGATATACAAAGGCATCAACAAAATGGTTAACTGCAGTATAGGCGGTAAATCCAAGTCCTCCCAATATCGGAGACAAGGACGAAATCAAAAAGCAGAAATCAAGCGGCCGATCGTCCAACACTTTTTCTAATACCGCAACGCCCGTCATTTTTGCTTGAATGTGAGCATTCGAAAAACTTCTATCCGTTTGCTCCATCATCCTAAATGATTGTTCGCCTGTTATTCCAGCTGCATAAATTACGCCATGTATGGAGCCGTACTTATGTTCAGCCGCATGAACCAGTTCAGACATATCCGCTTCACGGCTTGCATCCGCAGCAACAGCAGTAACTTCCGCGCCTGTTTGTTCTATCTCATATATTGATTTTATTTTTTTAACAGTTGGATCATCCTCAGCATGCGTGCTGATTAAGGACTCCCATTCACTCCGCGGCGGAAGGCCGGAACGGCTTGTCAGAATAAGCTTTCCTTTTGTTTTCTCAGCAATGGTTTTGGCAGCATGTAAACCGATGAAGCCCAGCCCGCCAATCAGAATATATACGCCTCCGGGACGAAGGTGCCCTTGCGATGATTCTGCAGGCACTGCTTTGTGAATAAAATTCCTGGTGTACCTTTTATTATTTCTGTAAACCGTTAGGAGATTGCCTGATTCGGTCATCAGCTCAGATCTGATGAGTCCCAGCAGCTTGTCTTCTTTCCAGGAATCTTCTTTCTGCCTGTCTATATCAATCACTCGATAGCGAAGGAACGGTGTTTCCTGAGATATGACCATACTCGGCCCCAGATGTACGGCTTTCTCTGGATATAACGTTTCTTCTCCATCAAGCTGATACGTAAGAGACGATAATACAAAGATCGAAATTTCCTGGTTTGTTCCTTTCTTTTTCAATGCTTGCCCTAAGTAAAGCAACGAGTAATAGGATTCGTTTTGCATCTGCTCAATCCACTCGGCAGCAGCGGTTTCATTCTTCTCTGCCAGCCCCCAGAGGTGCAAAATCCGGCTGTACTGAATCTTTTCCTTCTCCAACACTTCAAAGAGACGGCAGTAATCTTCCGCAGAGTCTGGGCGAAGTGTGTACACTCCTTTTTCAACCTGCTGAAAGTTATGCCCTTTTTTAACGATGACACAAGAAGCACAGGCAGATTGCAGCCCCTGAATAAGCTTATGTGAAAAATCGCCATCCTCCATGAAAACAAGCAAACGTTGTTCCGCCGCTTCAATCTCTCGGGAAATCGGCAGGATTTCTTTTTCCCATTGCGGCAGATAAAACCACTCCTGAAGCGGGAGCTTTCCTCCGGAATGTTTATTGCCTTTTCCGCTGGCAGTATGCTTCCGTTTGGGCCAAAAGGATTCCTTTTCAAAAGGATATTGCGGCATTGTAATTTTTTCAGGATTTCTGCCCTCATGCAGCCCGCGCCAATCAATGACTGCGCCATACATCCACAGCGTGCCAATTCTGCTGAGTAAAAATTGGACATCCGACATATTCTGCCTGCTGTGTTTCAGCACATTGCAAACATGCTGGCACATCTCATCGTTAATCGATCTCTTCACAAGCACACTTAAATCTTGTCCCGGGCCGATTTCGATAAAAATAGCATGCTTCTGCTTCGTTAACACGCCAATCCCCTCAGCAAAACGAACAGTCTCAGTCATGTGCCGCTTCCAATAGTCATAGTCCGCAGCTTCTTCATCCGCTATCCAGTCTCCCGTTAAATTCGAGAAGAAGGGAACACCCGGTTTTTGATAAGAAATGTTCTTAGCCGTGTTTCCAAATCGTTCAGCGGCGGAAGCCATGACGTGCGAGTGAGCAGCAATTGAACCTTTTACTCTCATACAAAGCACTTTTTTGGCTTTTAACTGTTCTTCAAACGCTGAAATGTCAGACTCAAGCCCCGACACAATGCAAGAAGCGTCATTCACAACAGCCAATGAAATGCAATCGGGGAGAATCGCTTTCAGTTCTTCCTCTGGCATTGGCACGCTTAACATGATGCCTGACGGCGCTTCGTGCATCGCTTGTCCACGCAAGCTGATCAGCTTGATGGCATCACTGAGCGTAAACACTCCCGATACCGCGGCAGCCGTTAGTTCACCAAAGCTGTAGCCGATCATAGCCCATGGCCGCAGCCCCCACTTCATCAATAAAAGTGACAGCGCATATTCCAGCATAAAAATAGCCGGCTGGGCATATTTCGTCTCTTGAAGCTTTATCGCGGCAGCTTCTTCATCCTGCTGATCAGGGTATAGAATATCCTCAAGCCTCTCACCAGTTGCTTCATAGAATTCTTGAAAACAGTGATCCATCGTCTCTTTGAAAAACGGCTCCTCCGTGTATAAATCCCTGCCCATGTTCACGTATTGACTGCCTTGGCCTGTGAACATGAAGATCAATTTTTTCTCCTTTTTTTCCTGAATCCGCGACATTCGACTGAGTCCCCTGTCCTTTTTCTCGGAAAGCAGTCGGATGACATCCTGCCTGTCCTTTGCCACAAACATTTGCCTATAATCAAAGTGCTGTCTTCCGGCCTGAAGTGTATAGGCGGCGTCTGCTGCATTAAGTTCAGAGTTCCTTTCCATGTGTTCAAGCAAAAGGTCTTTCGTTTTCTCTAAAGCATTCATCGTTTTTGCTGAAAGAGGAAACAGCTGATACGAACGCGAATGTTTTTCACGTTCACTGACAGGCGCTTCCTCCAGAATCACATGGGCATTTGTGCCGCCCATACCGAATGAGCTCACGCCTGCACGTCTCGGGGCATTTGTTTTCTTCCACGTCCGGAGCGTGTCATTGACAAGGAAAGGACTGTTTTCAAAATCAATATTCGGATTTGCTTCTTTAAAATGAAGACTAGGCACAAGTTGTTGATGCTTCAAAGATAGAACTGTTTTAATGAGACCCGCCGCGCCTGCAGCAGCATCAAGGTGTCCGATATTCGTTTTTACGGAACCGATCCGGCAAAACGCGGTTTTATTCGTTTGAAACGCTTTGGTTAAGGCCTCAATTTCAATTGGATCTCCGAGAGCCGTACCTGTCCCGTGGGTTTCCACATAGCTGATGGTTTCCGGCTCAATCCCCGCAGCAGCAATCGCCTCTCTTATAACCTCTGTCTGGCCTTCCACACTCGGCGCATTAAAGCCTACCTTTTGGTCACCGTCATTGTTGACCGCAGATCCTTTTACAACCGCGTATATCCTATCGCCGTCAGCCAACGCGCGGCTCAACGATTTCACTGCGACAAATCCGACTCCGTCGCCTCCTACAGTGCCTTTCGCGTCTTTATCAAAGGCTCGGCAATGGCCGTCTGGCGATTTCACCATATTCTCTTGATAGATGTAGCCTGACTTAACCGGGTGGAGAATGGACACACCTCCTGCGAGAGCGATATCGGATTCTCCATTCAGCACTGATTTGCATGCCAAATGCAGCGCGACCAAGGAGGTTGAACAAGCGGTCTGCAGGGTAATGGCTGGACCTTTCAGATTAAGTTTATGAGCAACCCGCGTGCTGATTGTATAAGTATCATTTAAAGAGCCGATTTCAAACAGCTCTGACATCCTGCCGTCTAATGATTCAGCGAAATGCTGGAGCCATTGAAAATTTGAGGTTGTTCCTGTAAACAAACCGATTTTCCCTTCATATTCAGCTGAAACACACCCTGCGTCCTCCAGCGTTTTCCATACATACTCATGAAGAAGGCGGATTTGCGGGTCCATGACCTCTGCCTGCCCCGGTGAATAGCCAAAGAAAGAGGCATCAAATAAATCAGGGCCATCGATGATTCCTTTCGCCCTTACATAATCACCTCTTGTAAATGTTTGTTCATCAATGCCCGCCGCAAACAGCTCTTCATCAGTGAAAAAAGAGATGGATTCCTTGCCGTTTTTCAGATTATGCCAAAATTCATTTATGTTTTTAGCGCCGGGGAAACGCCCCGCCATCCCGATGATGGCGATGCTGTCATTTGAAGGAGCCTTCCTTTTTGATATGAATGGTGCTTTCTTTTTTGATTGCCCTTCATCCTGGCCTGATAAGAATTCAGCAAGCAACTGAACTGTTGGACGGCGGAACATCTCAACCATCGGAATACTTTTTCCCGTTTCCTTAGAAAGCTGCTGATTGACTTGGATCAAATGCAGGGAAGTGCCGCCGATTTCAAAAAATTTATCGTGAACATTGATGCTGTCTTGACCAAGTACACGTTTCCAAACCTCCAGCACCATCTTTTCTGTTTCAGAAGCTGGGGCCTCCGTAAGCACCTTCCGTTTTGTCTCTGCGGCAAGCTCGGGCAGTGCTTTTTTATCCAGTTTTCCATTAGCCGTCAGCGGCATCTCATCCATCACAATAAATCGGGACGGAATCATATATTCCGGCACATGACGGCGCAGGTATTCACGCAGCTGCTTTTCATCAATCGTCTCATCAGTGAAAAGATAAGCAGCCAGGCACGGTGTCTGGGACGCGTCCTTCTTCACGACAGCCGCCGCCCCTTTGATCCGTCCGTACCGGCAGAGCCAATGTTCAATCTCCCCGCTCTCAATCCGATAGCCCCTAAGTTTGATTTGGTCATCATTTCTGCCTAAAAATTGAATGGTTCCATCTGGTAAAAAGCGGGCTGCGTCTCCTGTTTTATACATTTTTTCTCCGGGCTTAAAAGGATGCGCCACAAATCGCTCTGCCGTCAGTTCCTTCCGGCCTAAGTAGCCTTCTGCTACTCCTTTTCCGGCAATATAGAGTTCTCCCGCTGCTCCTCGGGGCAGCAGATTCATATGTGAATCAAGAATGTATATATCAGTATGTGCTGCAGGCCGGCCGATCGGCACATACAGATCCTTATCCATTTCAGATGAGTAGCGGTGAATCATGCAGCCGACTACCGTTTCCGTCGGTCCGTATTCGTTAAAAATTTCAATTTTCCCATCGAAGTTTTGTTCAATTTTCGCCGCAAGGGAGGTTTCTAATTGCTCTCCCCCCAGTATCAGGCACTCCATGACACTGTCCTGAAACGGCATCTCAGAAATGAAATGAAGATGGGACGGCGTTAACTTCATAACGTGGGCCCGATTATCTTTCAGTATTTGTTCCACAAGAAGCTGCTTGTTTTTATCCTGATACACAATAATTGCGTTTCCGGTTATAAGCGGGGTAAAGATAGAAGTTACTGTTAAATCAAAAGATAAAGACGTATAAAGGGCAAAATCTCTTTTATGGCCTCTTACATATTGCTCGGCGGCCCAGGAAACATAATTTTCAAGACCCAGATGCTTAACAAGCACCCCTTTTGGCCTGCCTGTTGTTCCAGAGGTATATATGCAATACGCAATGTCTTGCGGACCGTATTGTTTCACCAGATTGCTGTCGTTTCCTTGGTAAAGGTTCTGATCGGTAATATCTATTTTCACACCGTCGTACGAGTAAACCAGCCCATCGATATCCTCTGTCAGCAGCAGGTTTATCCCGCTGTCCTGAAGAAGATATTCAATTCTTTCCGCCGGATAATCGGGATCAACTGGAACATAAGCGCCGCCCGCTTTTAATACAGCGAGACAAGCGATCACCATTTCAATTGAATGTTCTGTTAAAATACCGACTCTTTGTGCAGGTCTGACTCCCTGACCTTCTAAAAAACGGGCGAGCTGATTCACTTTTTTATTTAATTGATCATAGGTCAGGGATTCCGAGCGAAACTCCACAGCAAGAGCGTCCGGCGTCTTTGCTGTCTGCCGCTCAAACAAATCAATAACAGTCTGATGTTCGTTGCCGGACATACCTTTATAGTTGCAAAACTCTTCAAGCTGATAATGCACTTCATCTTCGGAAAGCATATTCAAGCGGTGCACAGATCTGTCTGCCGGATTGTCAATCACTTCCGATAACAGGTTGAGAAAATGATCCCCAAGCTGCTTCACTTGAAGAGCAGACATAGCACCAGGATTGTAGATAAAAGAAAAATGAATATGTTCATCAAAAGCTTGTACACTCAATGTCAAATCAAACTCAGTTTGCTCAAACATGTCATATTGTTCGATTGAAAGAGGAAGACTGTTTGACTTAAGCATTTGATCAAGCGGATAATTTTCAATCACGACAATCGTGTCAAATAATGACTGCTCAGCCGTCAGACCCGCATATGTTTTTAAATCAGACAGCGGTGTATGTTCATATTCACTTCTTTTGGCAATCTGCTCATGCGCAAGCTGAATCACATCTAAAGGCGTGGATTGAGGCGCAAAGCGAAGACGAAGCGGAATGGTGTTAATAAACAGCCCCGTCATTTGTTCTATTCCCGGTACATCCGCGCTTCTTCCTGAAACGGTTGTCCCGAACACCACTTCTTCTTGATCAGAATACTTCTTTAGCAGCAGCCCCCACACACTATATAAAATGGAAGCAAGCGTAACTTGCCGTTCAGCAGCGAGTGAGCGCAGAGCTTTTCCTGCTGAAACCGGAAGCTGTATCTCATGTTTAGAAAAAATAGCATTTCGCTTCCCTGGCCTTTCTGTATTCGGCAGCAATTGCACAGGCTCCCAGTCTTTCAATAACCCTTTCCAAAATGACGCCTGGCTGTCTTTTGTTTTACGCTGCTGTTCCTGCTGCCATTTCACAAATCCTTGATATGACGGTTTTTGAGAAACAACAGGTGTTTGACCCATGGATAACGCTTGATATGACTCCATCCACTCTTTGAGGACAATCCCCATGCTCCAGCCGTCCATCAAGATATGATGAAAGCTGATCATCATCCAGATCCCGTTTTCTTCTGTTTGATAAAGTGTGACACGAAAAGGGACTTCCTGAAGCTGAAACGGCTCTTTCCGATCACGGGCCGCAAGCTCCTCCTTCAGCTTATCCTGAGAAATCCCTTTCTCGAACGGGATGCTCTGATAACGGATATCTATATTATGATGCTTTAATATCACTTGAATTGGCTTAGCTGTTTCCTTCCACCTAAACACCGTCCGCAGCATTTCATTTTGCTGAACCGTTTGCTGCCATGCTTTTTCAAAAAGATCACGGGCTGGTTCACTCTCTAGTTTTATCAGCATTTGTTCAAAATAGGCATTGCCTTCCGGCTCCATTAAATGATGAAAAAGCAGACCTTCCTGAATGGTTGTCAGTCCGAGAATGTTGGCTATGTTATTTTTATCTATTTTCTTCATTTGCTCACTCACAGAATCCTCTCCATCCTCTGCCTATATATGTTTGACAAAATATCGTCTCAATCCATAATTCGCTATAACTTGCTGCTGAATTTGAGATGTTCCTTCAATGATCTCCAATACTTTGGCTTCTCTGTACAGGCGGGCTGCTGAATGATCTCTGCTGAAGCCGCTTCCTCCGTGGATTTGCACATTTGAATTGGTAATCTCAACAGCAACCTTTGAAGTGAAATATTTCGCGACAGACGTTTCCGTCACGGCCTCTGGATCTTGTTTCATCCGCATTTCGCCGGCTTTCATGCATAAGGCGCGGGCTGCATGCAGCTGTGTTACGGCATCACCGATCATTCCTTTAATCATTTGATGTTTGTAGAGCTTCTCTCCGAATTGGCTTCTCTTCCGTGAGTATGTGACTAAAGAATCGACGGCTTCCTGTGCAATCGCCAATCCGGCCCATGCTACACTGTATCTGCCATGATCCAAAGCCAAGTTAACGATGTAATTAAAACCGCCCCCGATTGGCCCTAATATTTGGTCATCAGAAACCTCGACGCTGTCAAACTCTATTTCCGCAAGATAAGAAGCTCTATTGGCCATCATGCCTTCCATTTTTTTTACCGTTACTCCGCTCTGGCGGCTGTCTACAATAAAGGCTGTAACCACTTCTCCATCCCGGGCTATAACCAGAAAAAAGTCAGCAATGGCGCCAAAGGAAATCCATTTTTTTCTGCCGTTGATGACATAGCTGCTTCCGTTTTTTGCATACGATGTTTCAATGTGGTTTGCGTCTGAACCAATGTTTGGTTCAGACAATGCAAACGCTCCGATTTTCTCTCCTTTTCCGATGGGGACAAGCCATTCTTCTTTTTGGCGCTCTGTACCGTACCGCAGCAGAGATTCACCGACTAACGAATTTACAGTCAAAAGGGTTCGAATATTACAGCACGCTTTTCCTGCTTGTTCAGTAAACAAACCGTACTCGACAGGGTTCAATCCCAATCCGTGATAAACTTCCGGAATACCCGCAGCAAAATAAGATTTGCTCCCTAACTCTTTTATTAATTCTGCCGGGATGCATTCCTTCTCATCAAATTCGCCTGCAAAAGGTCTGATTTTTTCATCGCAGTAACCCCGGAAATCTTGAATGATGTCGGCTTTCATCTCAGCTATTTTCATTAGCAAGTGCTCCGTTCTGTTTCTTTTCAATTAGGCTGACGATTCGGTTTACTGTGCTGAAGTTGGCAATATCTAAATCTTCGTTATCAAGCTGAAACCCAAAGTTTTGCTCAAGAAATGTTACAAGCTTCATCGCAAATAAAGAATTTACAAATCCCATTTCAAAAATGTGATCATCATTGGTTAATTCGATTTCATCGTCAAAGACCACCAAATTTTGTTCAATATATTCTCTAATTTGTTCATGAAGATTCATCTATTTGCTCTCCCCGCTATTTAGATTAATTGCTGCTTCCCGCAACAGGTGATTGGCTGAATTCCGTTTTGACCTCGACATACGCAGGATACGGCTGAATCTGGCTCAGGTCATTTTCAAATAGAATGTAGCCGTCCGGGCCCTTCGTATGTTCTTTGAAATTGGCAAATTTATAGGTGATATACATGACTCTGTTGCGATCTGTTTGTTTAAAATCGGCAAACAGTTTTTTCCCTTTTTGTTTCGCTTCATTTAAAATAGCTGTCAGTAATATGGTACCGACACCGCGGGACATAACCCGGCATGACATTAAAAGAAGATTAATATGCCATTCATCTCCCTTTTCTTCTATTAAAGAGAGTCCGATCTTTCCATAAGAGCCGTACTTGTCCTCAAGTTCGCAGACTAGCAGCATATGAGAGTCTGATTCTCGGAAATAATTTAATTCCTGATAATCGTATGTTTTTCCGCTTGCATTCAGCTGGTTTGTACGCACCGTAAGCTCTTCTGCCCGCTGCAAGTCGCTTTCTTGCGCATGGCTGATCGTAAACTTCATATTCAGAGTGGCAAGAAATTGTTCGGACGGTCCTTCAAACTGCTCTTCATCCTCTTTTCTGCGATCATCCTCCAGATACATCTGCCGGCGTCTTTTGGCATCCTCTGTTACGAATGCAGGCTTCAGCAACGGGTCGACGATTAGATCCTTATACCGAACGGCATCCCAGCACGAAATCTCCGGATGGGCATTTTTCACTTCTTCCCTTTCAAACGCTTGGTCGTCAATAAAGAGAAGCGTATCCTTATGAATATTGAGGTTTTTGCTGATTTTTTCCAAAGAGACCGATTTGGCATTCCAGCTGATTTCCGGATATAAAAAGAAATGGTCTATTCCAAATTCCTTTAATTTTTCCATAGCAGCAGCTTCGTCATTTCTGCTGGCGACAGACAGCAATATGCCGCGTTCATCAAGCTCAGTCAGAATCTCTTTGATATGTTCCTTCAGCTTTACATCATCTGATTCAAGCAGAATACCATCCCATAGCGTATGATCTAAATCCCAGACAACACACTTAACTCCCTTTTTCAATGGCCTGCCCCTCCTTTAACTGTATTGAAAGAATCCTTGTCCTGACTTTCTCCCTAACTTTCCTGCGTCTACCATTTTCACGAGCAGCGGACACGGCCTGAACTTTGAATCTTTGTAGCTTTCATATAAAACCAGCAAGGAGTTAAGGATCGTATCGAGACCTATTAAATCTGCAGTCGCGAGCGGACCCATTTTATGCCCGAACCCGCCGCGGAAAATTTTATCCACATTGGCTGGTGTCGCCACTTGATCTTGTACCGTCCAAATGCTTTCATTAATGGTCAGCATTAACACACGATTTGACACAAAGCCAGGCAAATCATGAACGACGACAGGGTTTTTGTCGAAAGATTTCAAAAACTCGACGGTTGCATTGACAGTCTCGTCAGAGGTGGCATCGCCCCGTATCACCTCTACAAGTTCTTTCAGAGGAACAGGATTCATAAAATGTGCTCCGATTACCTTTTCCGGACGATGCATCAGTGAACCGACCTTCGTAATTGAGATGCAGCTTGTATTGACAAGGTAGACGGCATCCTCTCGGCAGATATCCTTTAACTGTAAATACACTTGTTTTTTGATCTCCCAATCTTCTGTTACGTTTTCAATGATGATATCAGCCGGCTCTACATTGTGCGGCTCAGTTGTGAATTGAATGTTATCAAGCACATCTTCCAGTGACATGCTGAATTTTTCTTTCCGCATCAGTTGAACAAGCCTGAATGTCTTTTTAATGTTTTCCTCTGCGGCTTTCAGTTTTTCATCACTGATATCCAGCAAAATCACTTGATACCCATTCGCAGATAAATCAAGAGCCATATCGGCCCCCATGACGCCTCCCCCGATAACACCGGCAGTTCTGAAATCCATTTCATACCACTCCTGTCTGATTCAAAATATGATTGATTTTAGCTGTCACTTCTTCTGTCTTCTGATTAATGAAAAAATGATCTCCTTCAAATTCGTAAAATCTGCATGTCTGATCGGTGTACTGACTCCAATCAGATAAATCAAACAGCACTGACGGCAGATCACGTTTGCCGTAAAAAACTGAAATATCGCAGGATAATGGAGCAACTGCTGTATTCCTGTATGTTTCCAGCAACTCAAAGTCAGCTCTTAAAATAGGAAGGAAAAAGTCAAGCACCTGCTCATTTTTGCTGAATTCTTCCGGTACACCCCCCATCTCAATAATCGCTTGTTTTAAAGCGGAATTTGAAAGCTGATGAAGCACTTTCTTTTCCGGGATATGAGGCGGGAAACGCCCGGAAAAAAACATATGGATCGGCTGTTTATTGTCCATGGTTAATTTCCTTTGCAATTCGTATGCAAGCAGCGATCCCATGCTGTGCCCAAAAATGGCATAATCCGAATCACCCAAATGAGATTTTGCTTGCATAAACAGATCTTCCGTCACGGATTCTGCACGATTGAGCAATGGCTCAGACATTCTCGTTCCATGTCCCGGAAGCTCTAGGACCACCAGTTCAACTGACGCATCAAGAAACCTTTTCCATCCGCTGAAGATGGTGCTCGAACCCCCGGCATACGGCAGACAGAATAATTTGATCATTTGACCCTCTCCTCTTTTCCTATATCCTTCAGGCATTCAATATGGGCTGCTTCAAGCTCCAGCACTTTTTTCAGTGAATCTTTGATCCGCTCTTCATAACCAGAAGAAGATCCCCCCGAAAAATAAAGCTTAGCCGCAAGATGCCGCGCTGCTTCCCACTCATCAATAATGTCAGATGTCACAGCGGCAAGCTGTTGAAAATCCGGAAGAAATGCGAGGCGGTATTGCTCTGTTTTTTTCACATTTAAAATTCCATTAAATGAATGAAGGAGCTTTTCGCTGTCTCTTATGCTGTGAAATTGCTCAGTAAACTGGCTGAAGGACGCCAAACCGGATAACATCCGATCTACATGCCCGGTGATGTTATGAGCAAAGAAGGCAGCCGCATCCTTGAAAATGCTTTGCCCTGAGCGGTCCCTGCCCGGATCATAAGAAAAGGAGGCATATGAATGAAAAGCGGCAGGAGGCTGAAAATAACTGTGAAAGCCTTGATAGGCTTTGGCCAAATGCTGATATGAAATATTTCTGGCTTCATATGACAAGTTATCGGGATAACGGTTTTCAATGGCAAGAACAGACTGATCTATGTCATGAAAGCCATAAATCAGTATGCTGTTCCGGTTATGCTTAGACATATATTCCTGTCTATAAGGCTGCGCATATGTATCCAACCAAATGATGACGGGTTTATGTTTAAGAACATCGCGTTTCACATCAACTATGAGACTGCTGCTGACCGATTGCTTATCCGCGATGATTCCCTGCTGATTCATGACATACTCAGGATCATAAACTTCTATCCGATCAACCATTGGATAACCATCCTCATCCAATTGATACGAATACATGTCATTTAAAAGATAAGGATAGATTTCTTGCTGAAACGAGCGAACCACGGAAAAATAACAGTTAAAAAAACAGCTGCGATAAAATAGGTCGTTAAACGGCTGAATACCAAGGATGGATGTTTCACATTTCATGCGTCTCACTCCTTCTTGCGGCACGGTGATTGAAAAAACAAGCAGTTAAACCGAATAGACAGGAGGCAAGGAGCAGCAAACCATAAACCGCCGCCAAATAACGAAGAGATCCGGGCCCCCAAATAAATATCATGCTCCAAGGCAAGCCATTAAAGGCAAAGACTGAAATAAGCTTTTGCACCACTATTCCGGCTGCCAGCAACCCTCCCCAAAGCAGCGCCTTTATTCTTGTTCGCTGCTGAACGGGAACATTTTTCGATTTAACGTTTTTTAGAAAAATATAAACCCTCCACACCAGAACAATAAGCAATAAACTGAATAAAACCAGCAAGGCAGCCGCAGCTTTATCAATGACCTGAAACGGATCAGTGACAGAACCGTCCTGCTTTTGGTTTTGATCGGCAATCACTTGTAAAACAGAACGAGCGATTTTCTCAGGGTACGCGCTGTTCATATTGGCCAAAACCCCTACAGCCGCATTATCGTCTGGGCTGATGATAATAAACGAAGAAAAGTTCGGGTTGGAGCCGGCATGGAACAATTCTTTGACCCTGCCCTTTTTTTCAAAAATTGACCATCCCGCACCGTAATACACGCCCGGCTCGTCCGTTTTTACGCTTTTATCAGGCAGGTGGCTTTGCTCAATCAAACGGCTTATATCACCGTCACTGTGATTCAGCTGAGATCGAAGCCATTTGGATACATCCTCTGCGTTCGTGATAATATATCCGGCAGGCGTGTTTCCCCGATACTCAGGCGCGTCATAGGCTCTCGCCTTTAAAAATCCAATTTTAAAACCTGATGATACATCGCCGTCATCACCAGCGTGCCGCCCAGCATACGTGTTTGACATATCTAACTGCTTAAAAACGTGCTCAGCCATATATTGCTCGTACGGCTGGCCTGATGCCTGTTCAATGATATATCCCAGTACATCATAATTGATTGTGGCATATTCAAATGTGCTTCCCGGCTTATGACTAAGTTCAACTCCCTTTAGCCCCTTCGCCGTTTTTTCCAAAGCATCTTCCTTAGAATCAATCTTGATATCCGCTATTGATAAAAATGGAATTCCGCTTGTATGATGCAGCAGCTGATGAACTGTGATATCTGTTTTCTTTCCGTTGTAAACTGCATAGAATCCGCTGATATACCGGCTGACAGGGTCATTTAGACTGATTGCCCCCGAATGGACAAGCTTAAGTACCCCCAGTGCAGTAAATGCTTTAGAGGTTGAGCCCAACTCAAACAATGTCGAGGCGGTTACAGGGCGGCTATGCCTGTCGCCGGCATAACCAAACCCCTTTTCGTAAACCGCAGCATTTCCTTTTACCACTGTCACTGAGATCCCCGGTATTCCGCTTTCCTTCATTTGCTTTTCGATCAGAGCGTCAATGCGCTTATCAACTGGCGTCTGAGCGCTTGCGTGTCCGCCGCTCCAGATTTGAACCGACAAGATACAAAGACAGAAAACCAGCCATACGTTTCTCATCATTTGAACAAGGAATCCAATTCTTCAATAGATAATGAGGCGGTTTCGAAATCTGATGGCGTATATTCGACAGACTCTTGTTTACAGCAATGTTCAGTCAGCTCTTCCAGCTGTACAGAAAATTCATCTAAAAGCTGTTCCATATCCTCTGTCTGATAAAGATTGCTGCAGATTAAATCCAACGTTAGCTGTCCGCCATAGATTCCCGCTGTCAAATCAAGACTGACTGTCAGATCATTTTCAGGCGATGACTCAGCGCCTGAATTTAAATAAGTCATGCGGTATTCTGATTTATCTGCTAAAAAACGGTCAACTTCTCCTAGATAATTAAAGCGCAGCTCAGGCTTCTTGTGATCCGGCATTCGTTTATTCAAATAGGTGAGAGCGCCGTAGCCAATTCCCTTATTGGGGATATTGCGCAGGTTTTCTTTCACTGAACGGATTTGCGCCGGCAGATCAGCCTCTGCCTGAAATACTGCGGGATACATTGCTGTAAACCACCCGAACGTCCTTGAAAAATCTAAGTCTTCCTTTAATGGCTCTCTTCCATGACCTTCTAACTCCAAAGAAATAACCTCTTTGCCTGTGCAATGACGGCAAGCCCGGATTAATGCAGTGATAATCAAATCATTTGTTTGGGTTTGATACGCCTCATTTGCTTCACTGAGCAGTTTTTGGGTCATCTGGCTTGTCAAAACCCGTTTCAGTTTTATGCTATTTTCAACTTTGGAATTTTCCGAACAAATCCCATAGAGCGGCTCAATTTTTTTCACTTTTTCATTCCAATAACTGCATTCTTCCTCCGCTTCACGTGAATAAGCGTATTCATGGATCGAATGTGAAAATTCCTGATAAGAATGTGTCTTTAAAGGGAGTCTCTTCTCTTCCTTCTTATCTAATGAATCTAAAAGAGCAAGAAAATCATCAATCAGGATTTGCCATGATACACCGTCCGCGATTAAGTGGTGGGCTGTAAATAACAAATGCGTTTTTTCGTTTGCTTTGATCATGCCGGTTTTAAAAAGCACTCCATTGTATAAGTCCGTGCTTTTTCTCATTTCCTGCCCGATTACCGCTATTTGTTTGGTTTGCTCTTCCTCGGAAAAAGTAGACAGATCCCAGTATTCAATATAAGGTTCGATATCTGTATTGTGATAGACCAAGGCATTCGTCTCTTTTTCTACATTCATTCGCAAGCTGTCATGATGATTGATTAAAAGAGACAGAACCGTCTTAACGTCTTCAAGGTGAATCTCTTTTTCAGCAGTTAGCATTACCGATTGATGCCAGAAATGAGCGCACTTTAAATCCAAAGACCAGAACCATTGGGTAATCGGCGTGCCCATCACTCTGCCTTCAGCCTGCTGTTGAGAAATTGCAGGCGATTGTTTGCTGGTCACAGCACTGACAAGTTCTCTAAATACGGGATATGTCATAATATCCTGAGTCTTGATAAAAAGGCCTTTTTCTTTCATTTTCGAAACGAATTGAATGGCTTTGATAGAATCTCCGCCAAGCTGATAAAAATGGTCCTCTGGGCAAATGTCTGTCTGGCCGAGAATCTCCTTCGCGGTTTCCAAAAGAACCGCCTCAGCTTCTTTCTGCTCTTCATTTAACAATCCGTAATCTGTCTGCTCTTGATAAAGTAAAGGATCAGGGAGCGCTTCTTTGTCTGTTTTTCCATTTTGCGTAAGCGGAATATGATCCATCTTGATAAAGTAGGCCGGGACCATAAAAACGGGCAGTTTGCCAGAAAGCTTTTTCCTAAGCTCCAGCACTGGCACAGGTGCAGAGCTCACTACATATGCCGCCAATTGCTTTCCGCCCTGTGAATCATCAAAATCAATGACAACCGCTTCTTCTATTTCCGCGAGAGAAAGCAGGGCTAATTCAATTTCTCCCAGTTCTATACGGTAGCCTCTTAATTTGATTTGATGGTCTTTACGCCCTGCATATTCAAGCAATCCACTATTCGTTCTTTTCGCCAGATCTCCTGTCTTATACATTTTTCTGCCCTTTATGAAAGGGTTATCCAGAAAACGCTCGGTTTGCAAATCCGGACGCTTCCAATATCCTCTGGCGACATTATCGCCTGATATATACATTTCGCCTTGAGTTCCCGGCAATACCGGCTGCAGCTGTTCATCTAATAAATAAATTTCAGTATTCTGCAGCGGAACCCCAATTGGAACCGAGGCTTGCTGATCCTGTTCTCGGTCATACTTGTGGATCATACACCCAACGGTCGCTTCTGTCGGCCCGTATTCATTAAAGATCTCGATGCGGTGATCCGATGCTTCTGTTATTTGGCGTGCTAAAGAAACAGACAGCTGCTCACCGCCAACAATCATTCTTTTAATAGAGGAATCTTTTAAGTTTGCATCTTTCAGCAACGCTAAATGCGCTGGTGTCAGCTTGATAACAGCTGTTTTCTTTTCTTTTACGATTTGATGAAGTATAAATTCCGGGATATCTTCTTGTCTGTAAATGACAATCTTATTTCCTGTCACTAATGGGGTGTAAATGGATGTAACGGTTAAATCGAAAGCTATGGATGAGTACAGCGCAAAGCTGTCCTCTTGGGAAGAAGTATAATTCTGAGAGGCTGATGTTATGTAGTTCACAAGGCTTTGATGTTCGATCATCACGCCTTTCGGCTGCCCTGTTGATCCAGAAGTGTAAATCATGTATGCGATGTCGGAAGGATCGTTCCTGATGTCTAACTGTCCCGTATCTAAATCGTTGAACATGGTGCAGTCAATACTGATTTTTTTCACGTGCCTTGGCAAACGGCAGTCTATTTTAAAAAGAGGGTCTGTAACCAAAAACGCCGCTTCACTATTTTCTAAAATATACTTGATTCGTTCCGCGGGATATTCGGGGTCGATCGGCACATAAGCGCCGCCTGCTTTTAAAATGCCTAGTAAAACAGCAATCAACTCCGGTGAGTGTTTCATGCTCACGGCAACAAAATCACCGCGGCTTATTCCTTTATGTATTAGGCAGCGGGCAATTTGGTTGGAGCGTTCATCCAGTTCCTGATAAGTAACATGTCTGCCCCCATCCTCTATCGCTGTCCGAAACGGATGCTGTGAGGCTGTTGCTTGAATTAATTGATTGATTGTCTGTTCTTTCGAATAGTCGGCCTGCGTCTGATTCCACTTAAATATCTCGTCCCTTTTTTCTTGTTCAGTTAATATAGACAAATGTCTGAATTGAACGGCTGGGTCCTCGATAAGCAATAAAATCAGGCGGAGTAAACGGTCTTTCAATTGCTGAATTTGCGTTTCGCTGTAATCCGCTACCTTGTAGTCGAACTGCAATTCGATTGCCCCGCCTTCGTCCCATTCTTTAACTGCAATTTGAAGGGAATAAGGCTGTGATCCGTTATATAATTCATCATATTCGACATGGCATCCATCTATATCAGAAGCAAGGTCGGTGTTGTATGAATTGATATACATTTGGAAGAGCTGGTCATATCCCTGTTTTGCCAGCTGTAATTCCTTTATCAGTTCGTCATAGGGGTACCGTTGGTGGAGAAAGTATTTCATATAGTCTGAATTGACTTCTTGTAAAAAATCTGAGAAACGCTGGTCAAGGTCTGTTTTCTTTCTAAACGGCATCGTGCTGACAGTCATCCCCGCCGTGCTTTTTTCCTTCTTTCCAGACCTGTTTAGCACCGGCGTGCCGATTATCAAATCAGTCTCTCCCGTTGCTTTGCTTACATACCAAAACAGCGATGCGGTAAACAATGCGTTTAACGAAGAGCCTTGCTTTTGAATAAATTCATAAACAGCAGCAGAATGTTCTTTGTCTAGTTTAAATCGTTTGCGTTTACCAGCAATGTTCGCTGAACTTTTTGACAAGAAGCTGTCCGGTAAATGAGAAAATTCTTCTTTCCAAAATGCGGCATCTTTTTGATATCGTGGCGAAGAAAGGTATTTTTTCTCTTTTTCTATGAGAATTGAATAGTCATCAGCGGCTTCTTCAGGCAGTTCTCCTTTTGCCAGAAGCATGTACAGATCCTTAATCTTATCAATGATGATTTTCATAGACCAGCCGTCAGCAACAATGTGATGGCATTTTATTAAATACCCGCATGTTGCTTCATCTGTTTGAAAAACATAAAATTGAACAAGCGCGCCATCAAACAAAGAGAAAGGGATTTTAAATTCCCGTTCGGCCCAATCTAGCATTCTTTCATATGGATGGTCGGTTGAAGTAAAATCGACTGATGGCACATGGGCCTGCACTTTTTCGTCTATGTATTGAAGAACTGATCCTTCCTGCTTTACGAGCCGTATTCTGAGGGATTCTGTCTGTCTGATGCAATGCTGAATGGCTTTTTTTAATGTCTCAAGATGAAGTTTTCCATTGATTTGGATAAGGCCGCCAATATGATTAATAGCTGTTTCGGGGTATAAATTTTCGATATTTAAAACTCTTTTTTGATGATGAGAAAGAGGAAATAAATTCAAGTTACCACTCAACATTTCCACCTCTTTACAAATAGTATTTTACATCACCAATTTAAACACATAACAAATAATTTGTAAATATTTATAAAAGATTGTCTATATTTGTTCATTTTTTAGTTTTAAAGATAAAAGCGCTGAAACAGTAAAAATAATAAAATTTAAGAAAAATACATATTGGACACCCAGCCAATCAGTAAGACTGCTCATAATTAAGATCGATGCACCGTATACAAATGTACTTATTGTATGCTGAGCCGACAGTATTTTCGGAAGCAAAGTTTCATTTATGCTCTCCTGCACATAGGTTCTGATCGCAATTCCCCGGAGTTGAAATGAAGGTCCTAAAATAAAGACAAAAAGCAGCGATGCCAACGCATACTTATTAAGCGCAAGGCATAGTGTGCAAGCGCCGATGGCAAGTGATGTCCATAAAATCATCGAGAACAGTTTTCCATTCATTATTTTTGAAAGTTTCCAAACGATTAAACCGCCTGTAATGGTGCCGGCGAAATAGCTTGCGTTAATAAACCCCCACCATGTTTCGCTTTTATGCAGCACTTCATCGACATAAACAAGGATAATGGCTCCTGTCCAAATACTTCTGCCGAACATGGATAAAAGCTCAAGAACAGTCAGCATTCTGATAACAGGCATGCGATAAATCGCTTTCCACCCAGAAGAAATTTTATCCATAAAGGACTCGGTTTCTTCCTTTTCTGCATCTCCTTTTCCCGCATCCTTGACAAAAAATAAAGAGACTGTAGAGGTGCCATAAAGCGCAAAAGTCAACAATAGCAGCAATTGCGGCCCGAGCCATTTGATCAAAATACCGCCGAGCATCCATCCAAGCAGGAGTACGATTTGGTCAGAGGTCAGCACCAGGCTGTTTGCTTTCAACAACATGGATTTTGGAACAAAGCGGGGAATCATTGAATTTCTGACTGGAATCGTTCCTCCGTCTAACAGCGACATTAAAAATACGATAAAGAAAAAAATAAAAATAGATTTAAAATCTATCATAAATATGAGAAGCAACAAAGATAACAGAATGGTTTGCGTTAACTGTAAAAAAATCAAAATGTGCTTTAGTCTGTATTTATGAATGAAAATCGGTATAAATACTGCGCTTAATGACTGACCCACGAACTGCATCATGGCTACCAGCGATGCCAAGAAGGCCGAGTCTGTGACTTGATACGTAAATAGAGTCAGTACCAGCACGTATAAAGAATCTCCTAAATTGGCAATTGACTGGCCCGCCCATATAAAATAAAAGGATTTATTTTTCATAATTTCAACCCTTTTCTATTTTTAGAACATCATAACATAAATAAACACCCTCTCCAATGCTACTTAGCCTTCAAAAAAAACGCAAAAAACCCCTGCGCCGCAGCGGCACAAGGGGTCATCCAATATTAGTCATAAATGTGAACAGTCGGCTCTTTATCTCCGGCATTGCGGATAATAACCGCTTCTTGTCCGTCTGAGGACGTGATATTGACTTCGACATCAATTGAGCCTTTAGAGTAGTAGTCCATCACTTCACCCGTTAGGAACTGGGTAAACGCGACAACTTCACTTTTTCCGTAGAATTGCATTGGTATGTCAATCTTTATTTTCTTCATTTCATCATTATCATACAGCGCTGTACCGACAACGCCTGTATAGTTCGGGAAATATTCTTCAATTGAATTTTTGAACCGCTTAAAGACCTCGGTGTCATCCGGGTACTTTTCTGCTGTGGTTGTATCCGCTGGATAGAATACGTATTTTTCATTGATGTCATCCCAATTTGAGATATCAGTAGAGCCTGCTTTGACCTCTGTTTTGGCGATGAAGTTCCCTGGCACAATCGATGTTTTCGACGCCTGCTTGTAGAGTGCGACTGTAATTGGCACATTCTTCAAGTTATCTTTTTTGCGGAGGCGGTTAATAACCTCCTGTGCGATTTTTTCTCCCTGCTGGCGGAGCGTGCTGTCCTTAATCTCTACTTCTTTTTGCGGGTCGCCCGTTTTTTCACGATAGTAATACACGGAGTTTAACGCCAGTCCGATCATGACGCCGCCAAGCTGGATAGAATTCTTGTCTTTTCTGACTAAATAATCGTGCTCAAGCATGGATGCTAAATAAATCGGGCTGCTTTCGTTCTTTTCTTCTGTTGAACCAGAACTCGGGAGCGCAGGGTTCAAGCCTTCATTTTTGAAGTTCTTATCTTCTTTTTCGGCTTTTTTCAAATCAGAGCCCGTTTTTTTCCGTGCCAGCCAGCTTAATACTGTATCCTCATCTAAATATTGTCCTTCTTGGAACAGATAATCGTCAGTCGAGAAAGAATCTTGGGCAAGACGCATCAGCCCTGTTTCAAACTCGTCAATGTCCAGCCTAGTATTCAGCTGTTCCGTTGTTAAGCCGCGCGCTTTGCCTGCCTTAAACGGCAGCACCATTTTGTAATAGGAGTCAGAGATATTATATTTCGGGACAATCGCTTTTTCTGACGATTTCGCCGTCTTTTGCGTAATCTCTTCCTCCTTCTCCCCCCCAAAACCTGACGAGCAGGCAGACAGCATTAATACTGCCGCCGTTGCCGCCAATGCCAACGTCTTTTTCAATAGAAAACACTCCTCTTATTTCTTTAGCTCTTCCATTAACTGTTCTTCATTCCACACTTCAATGTTCAGCTCTTGTGCTTTTGTCAGCTTGCTTCCCGCCGCTTCTCCGGCGATGACCAAGTCTGTGTTTTTGCTGACGCTTCCCGTCAGTTTTCCGCCCAGCGCTTCGATTTGCGCTTTGGCTTCGTTTCTTGACAGTTCTTCCAGCTTTCCTGTCAGAACAATTGTTTTACCGGCAAAGTAAGAATCACTGTCCTCTGCCTTTACTTTTTTCGGGCCTTTGTAAAGCGTGTTTACGCCCAGCTCCTGAAGTTCATTCAAGAGTTCAAGCATTTCTTCTTTATGAAAATAGGTGATGACCGCGTCAGCCATTTTTTCACCGATTTCATCAACCGCGAGAAGTTCGTCTTTAGAGGCTTTTTTCAGGTTCTCCAAGCTTTCAAACTGCATGGCGAGCGTCTTTGCAGCCTTTGATCCGATAAAGCGGATGCCAAGCCCAAACAGCAGGCGCTCTAACGAATTTTCTTTTGATTTTTGGATGGAGCTGATCAGGTTTTCAGTGGACTTTTCACCCATGCGTTCGAGCTGGATGACTTGTTCCTTCGTCAGCTTATATAAATCTGCCACATTGCGGACAAGGTTTTCCTCAAACAGCTGTGTGATCACTCGTTCGCCGAGCCCGTCAATGTTCATGGCATTGCGAGAAACAAAATGGATCAGCCCTTCCCGGATTTGCGCCGGACATTCAGGGTTAATGCAGCGAAGCGCTACTTCTCCTTCGATCCGGACAAGTTCGCTCCCGCATTCAGGACATTCCGTCGGCATGCTGAATTCCTTTTCTTCTCCTGTGCGCTGTTCAACAAGGACGTTCACGACTTCCGGAATGATATCGCCCGCTTTTTTGATGACGACCTTATCCAAAATCCGAATGTCCTTCTCTTTAATTAAATCTTCGTTATGAAGGGATGCTCTTGAGACCGTTGTGCCGGCAACTTTTACCGGCTCAAGAATCGCGGTCGGCGTGATCACACCCGTTCTGCCGACATTTAATTCGATATCGAGAAGCTTCGTCACGACCTCTTCAGCAGGAAACTTATACGCGATGGCCCAGCGCGGGCTTTTCGCCGTAAAACCGAGCTCCTCCTGCTGATCGAGAGAATCGACTTTAATGACAATGCCGTCTATTTCGTACGGCAGGTCAGCGCGCTTCGCCTGAAGCTCATCGATCAGCGTAATGACTTCTTCTATGTCGCCGCATTTTTTTCGTTCCTGATTCGTTTTAAATCCGAGTTCGTCGAGAAAATCAAGCCCTTGGCTTTGCGTCTCCACACCCATCTCGTCAAGCTCCGCTATACTGTAGACGAAGATATCGAGGTTTCGTTTCGCTGCAATTTTCGGATCGAGCTGTCTAAGTGATCCTGCCGCGGCATTTCGCGGATTAGCGAACGGTTCTTCTTCATTTTTAATTCGTTCCTCATTGAGTGCTTCAAACGAACGCTTCGGCATATACGCCTCGCCGCGCACTTCGATCGACAGCTCACGGTTCATTTTGAGGGGGATATTGCGAATCGTCTTCAGATTCTCCGTAATATCCTCTCCCGTCGTTCCGTCACCTCGGGTGGCTCCTCTGACAAAATAGCCGTCTTCATAACGGAGAGAAACAGCAAGACCGTCTATTTTCAGCTCCACATTATACGCCACATCGTCGCCGACGGCTTGGCGCACACGGCGGTCGAAATCACGGAGATCATCAGCATTAAAGGCGTTGCCCAGACTGAGCATCGGTGTGCCGTGGGTGACCTTTTGAAACGCTTCAAGCACGGCTCCGCCGACGCGCTGCGTAGGAGAGTCAGGCGTTCTGAGGTCTGGATGCTCCTCCTCGATCGCAATCAGCTCCTGCATCAATCTGTCGTATTCGGCATCAGGGACGCTCGGTTCATCTAGGGTGTAATATTCATAGCTATACTTGTTGATGGTGCGGCGCAGTTCGTCTGCCCGCTGCTTGGCTGTTTCTTTGTCCATCTGCTTCTTCCTTTCCTCTTCAATTACTGCTTTTCAATAGGAGCAAATGCTGCTAACAGGCGTTTCACGCCGACAGGACTCGGGAAGGCAATATCGAGCTCCGTCCCTTCTCCTTCGCCTTTCACACTGACGACAGTTCCTGTTCCCCATTTTTTATGGCCCGCCTTATCTCCGACTGCCCAGTTCAAGGTGTCGCCGCCTGTTTTGCTGGCGTAGGATACCGGACGTGAAACAGGGCCGCGTCTCGGCTGCATTTTTCTTGCAGACGGCGCTCTCGTTTCTTTTTTCTCATTTAGGTTTTCCAATAAATCATCCGGTATTTCAGCAATAAAGCGAGATTCCGGGTTCATATTCGTTCGGCCAAACAAGGTGCGCATTTTGGCGTTGGTCAGATAGAGCTCCTGCTCCGCCCTTGTAATCCCAACGTAAGCAAGGCGGCGTTCTTCTTCCATTTCCGCTTCCTCCATTAATGAACGGCTGTGCGGGAAGACGCCTTCTTCAAGCCCCATCAAGAAAACAACCGGGAACTCCAGCCCTTTTGCGGCGTGCAGTGTCATCAAGGTGATTGCATCCTTGCCGCCTGACTCTTCCTCCTTCTGGTCGAGCTGATCGATATCTGCAATCAGCGCCAAGTCTGTCAGGAACGCAACGAGTGTCTTGTCCTCACTTTTCTGTTCAAAGTTTTTCGTAACAGACAGGAACTCGTCGATGTTTTCTAAACGGCTTTGGGCTTCGATCGATTTCTCAGCCTTCAGCATTTCTCTGTATTCGGTCTTATCAAGAATTTCTTCTGTCAGCTCTGTAATGGATAAGTAATCCTGCATATTGGTCAGGTTCTCAATCATCTGTCTGAAGCCGTCAAGCGCGTTGGCTGCTTTGGCACTGACGCCGATAAAATCAACCTGCTGAATCGCTTGGAAAAATGACAAACCGTTTATGGCCGCATACGAAGCGATTTTCTCAAGTGATGTCGCGCCAACTCCGCGCTTTGGCACATTGACAATGCGCGTGAAACTGATATCGTCATCCGGATTGGATACGAGGCGCAGGTACGCAAGAATGTCTTTAATTTCTTTTCTGTCATAGAACTTTGTGCCGCCGACAATGTTATAGTTCAAGCCCGCTTTGAGAAGCGTTTCCTCAATCACACGGGACTGCGCGTTTGTCCGGTATAAAATGGCGATATCCGACAGCTTCCGCTTGCCTGAACTGTGAAGCTGATGAATTTTGCCGGCCACAAACTGTCCTTCACCGAACTCATTATCACCGCGATAATAAGAAATCTTGATGCCTTCATCGTTTTCCGTCCACAAATTTTTCGGTTTGCGGTTAGAGTTATTTTTGATGACCTCGTTAGCCGCGCGCAAAATCCGTTTCGTTGAACGATAGTTTTGTTCTAGCAAAATCACGCTTGCATTCGGATAATCTTTTTCAAATGAAAGAATGTTGGTGATATCCGCGCCGCGCCATCTGTAGATCGACTGATCAGAGTCCCCGACAACGCAAAGGTTCTGGAAACGCTCGGCAAGCTGCTTAACGAGCATGTATTGCGCCCTGTTCGTATCCTGATACTCATCAACGTGGATGTACTGGAATTTGCGCTGATAAAATTCAAGCACTTCAGGCACTCTGTCAAACAGTTTAATCGTCGTCATAATTAAATCGTCGAAATCGAGCGACTGGTTTTTCAAAAGCTTCTTCTGATAATCAGCATATACGTCGCTGACCACCTGATCGTAGTAGCCGCCTGCAACCTTAGAGAATTCCTCCGGTTCGGTTAATTCGTTTTTCGCACTGCTGATCGTGCCAAGGATGCTTCTCGGGTCAAATTTCTTCGGATCAAGATTGCGCTCCTTCAAAATCCCCTTGATCACTGAAAGCTGGTCCGCCGTATCAAGGATGGAGAAATTTCGGTTAATCCCAATCCGGTCGATATCTCTGCGCAAGATCCGCACGCACATGCTGTGGAATGTGGAAATCCAGATATCGTCCGCGCCGGGCCCGAGGATGCTTTCCACACGTTCTTTCATTTCGCGTGCCGCTTTATTGGTAAATGTGATCGCCAGAATGTTCCACGGCGCCACATGTTTTTCTGCCATTAAATAAGCAATTCTGTGTGTCAGGACACGCGTCTTTCCGCTTCCCGCTCCCGCCATCAGCAAAAGAGGCCCGTCCGTTGTTTTGACTGCTTCCTGCTGAACGGGATTTAAACCGCTTAGTAATTGATTGCTAATATAATTCAAAATTTGTTCACCCGCCTATACAAAACATATGTTCTATCATAAACCAAATCCGTACAATTTACTACTCGCCTTTCACAGCCGCTACTGTTTTCAAAGCCTTGTCGAAATCTTCATACACCGCATTGCCTACAACGATCACGTCCGCATGCTCTGCATACTGTTTGGCCGTTTCCGCATCCTTGATGCCGCCGCCATAAAACAAGGTGGACGTTTCCAATACAGCCTTCGTTTTCTTGACAGCTTCTATGTCTCCAAGCATGCCGCTGTATTCTAAATAAAAAATCGGCAGCTGCAGCAGCTCTGACACACGCGCATAAGCGACAATATCGTCAGTACTCATTTCGGCATCCGCTTCAGTCAGTGCCGCTGCTTTGCAATCTGGATTTGCGATGCAGTAGCCTTCCGCCACGATTTCTTCCATAGACATCAGTTCTCCGTATTCCTTCATGGCTTTCTGGTGCATTCCGACAATCCAATCCGTGTTTTTGCTGTTTAATACACTCGGAATAAAATATAAGTCAAAGCCGGGAACGATCGCTTCAATCGCTGACACCTCAAGGACACACGGCACCAAAAACCGTCTGACCTTAGACATCATCCGCAGGACATTATCTTCTGTCACACCATCACTTCCTCCGATAATGACCGCATCCGTTCCTGATTCGCAAAGGATCTCCAGCTGTTCGTCAGGCAAATCTTTATTTGGATCGAGTTTAAAGACATGCTTCCACTCTGTTACATCGTACACGTCATACGTTCCTCCATTCGTTTGTTACCATTTAAACATTATAACAAATTCACATAGCGCGGAAAAACGGAAAAAGCCGTTAATCTCGTTATTCACTGAAAAAGGTGTTTTGATTCTTTTTTCATCAAAAAAGAGAGCAGACGGACGTACCTGTGCGGTGAGTCTTGTCTCTGCAAAAGCGCACATTTTTCACCAGATTCCCTCTCCTATTGTTTGGAAAGTGTTCAACTGTGGAAATGGTTACATAAAAAAGGGAGGCTGAGAGATGGAAACCATTATTATTGCACTCATCGCATTTATCATTGGGATCATCGCTATCCCGATCGTCTTATTTGCCTGGATCTACATAAAGGATGAAAAACAGCAGGAGCACTCAATTCTTCGCAACTACCCCGTCATCGGAAGGTTTCGGTATATCCTTGAAAAAATCGGGCCGGAGCTCAGACAGTATTTATATAGCAATGACAATGAAGAGCAGCCTTTTTCACGAAAGGAATATGAGCAAACGGTTATCTCTGGCAAATACAAAAGCAGAATGATGGGCTTTGGATCTGTAAGAGATTTTGATAAACCCGGCTATTATATCCGTAACGCTATGTTTCCAAAACAAAGGGAAGAAATGCACGTAAATCAAACGCCAAAAATTGAAACCCAAATCTATAAAATGGATGCAAACAATCTCTTCAAACGCAAGGAACACGCCGAACGCATCAAGGCAGATCCGTATTTTCTTCATCCTGATGATGTGCAGGTGATTGGCGAGCATACATGCGAGAAGCCATTTCACGTCAAGGGATTAGTCGGCCAGTCTGCAATGAGCTACGGCTCCCTCGGAGAACGAGCAATTACGGCGCTCTCAAAAGGGCTCCATCAGGCAGGCGGCACCTGGATGAATACAGGTGAGGGAGGATTGTCTGAGTATCACTTAAAGGGCGGCGCCGATATCATTTGCCAAATCGGACCGGGGCTATTCGGCGTGCGCAAAAGAAATGGAGAATTTTCGTGGGAGGAATTTAAAAGAAAAAGCAGAATTGACCAGATTAAAGCGTTTGAGCTAAAGCTGGCACAAGGAGCAAAAACCCGGGGCGGCCACGTGGACGGCGCCAAAGTATCAGAGGAAGTGGCAGACATTCGGAATGTCGAGCCAGGAAAGTCGATTGACAGCCCGAACCGCTTTTATGAATTCTCAAACCCTCCTGAAATGCTCGACTTTATTGAAAAACTTAGGGATGTCGGGCAAAAGCCAGTCGGCATCAAACTGGTCGCAGGGCATCCTGAAGAATTGCATGAGCTTTTCTCTTATATGCAGAAAAGCGGAAAGCATCCGGATTTTATCACGATCGACGGAAGTGAAGGCGGTACCGGAGCTTCCTTTTACGAGCTCGCGGATACAGTCGGCCTTCCGATTATGACAGCGCTCCCTATTGTTGACACGCTTCTTAGACAGTACGGGTTGCGCAGACAGCTGAAAATCTTTGCTTCCGGAAAGCTCCTGACTCCTGATAAAATCGCGGTCGCCTTAGCTCTCGGCGCTGACTTTGTCAACATCGCACGCGGCATGATGTTTTCGGTTGGCTGCATCCGCGCTCTCGTCTGCCACAACAACACCTGTCCAGCAGGCGTGGCGACGACAGATCCAAAATTGCAAAAAGCATTGAGCATTGAGGAAAAACAGCACCGTGTCTGCAACTATGTTATTTCACTGCGCGAGGGGCTGTTTAACCTTGCAGCCGCAGCAGGAATCAATTCGCCGGTTCACTTTTCCAAGGAGCATGTTGTCTATCGAAAAGAGGATGGCAGCATTGTCGATATCGACAACCTGATCCATCAATTTGTTTCATAAAGAAACCGCCCTTGCCAAACGGCAGGGCGGTTCTTTGTTATTTAGAAGAAGACTCAGTTTCCGTCTCCTTCACACGGTCAAGCGCCATTTCATAAGCGTCATTTCCGTAATTTAAGCAGCGTTTCACACGGGAAATCGTAGCCGTGGAAGCGCCTGTTTCTGTTTCAATCTTATGATACGTGTTTCCTTCGCGAAGCATGCGCGCCACTTCAAGGCGCTGAGCCAGCGATTGAATTTCGTTAATTGTGCATAGATCATCGAAGAATCGGTAACATTCCTCCAGGTCTTTCAGCGATAAGATCGAGTTAAATAACTGGTCCAGCTCTTTGCCGCGTAATTTATCGATTTGCATCGTTACACACCTTCTCCTTTACTAATGGAAGCCACATCAAGATCAGGTACGATATTGATCCAAGTCTTTCCTGGCACAAACGGAAGCCACTTGCCGTCTTTTATCGGCACAATTCTGCCATTCACTTGTTTCCAGTCTGTTTCAATGACGTTTCCGTGCTGAAACAACAGACCTTTCCCCCCTGATTCCAAGTCGATGTCCCGCCTTCCATCTTGATCAATAATATGATGGCTGGCTTCAACAATGAAAATATTTTGCATTGCAACCGGCTTTCCGGTTTCCCGGTCTGTCGTTATGACACCATCAGAGCTTCTTGTATAAGATTCAGCTTTTTTATCATAGTTGTATTCGACAAGATTTGTAACGTTTTTTGTTCCATAATCTACCCGAACATTGTAAGATTCATTTGCAGGTTTTGCTTCTGATGTTTGAAACAGCAGCGGATTTGTTTCCCGCTTCAGCTCATATCCCTTTTGTTCCGCCGCCTTTTTTATGTAATCATAAGACGTGTAGGAATTATGGGGCGGTTTGCTGAAATCAGCTCTCCAAAATAAGCTTCCGTCAAAATCCAATCCGTTTATATAATCGGCAGCTCCGGATTCTAGCTGCTCTTTGGCGCCGGGACTCCAGCCGTGATGGACAAATATGCTGTCAAAGCCATTGCTGAGAGTGACGAAATATTCCCGCGCGCTCCGCACAGGTCCGACAGTTTCAGGCATCTGGCTTTGGAAAATAGCCAGAAATCGTGTGATCTGCCCTTCTGCAAGCGCTTCTATGACAATGTCGGCTTTAGACAGTCCAGACTGCGGCCTCGCCTTCGGATGATTGTTCACCACAACAGCAACAGGCCGGCGTTCAGTCACCTTCTGTTCAATCTCCAGTCCCGTCAAAGGAGCTTTCGGCTTCTTTGCGGAATCCGGGACAGCGTCCTTCTGCTGGCAGGATACAAGCAGAAAAAACACGAAACACAGCACGCAAACTGTCATCCATTTTTTCATATGTCGGCTCCCCGCTCTTTTATATTTTAACGCATTATCGATGGAAAGAGTACAGTTTTTTTCATGACGTCGAAGATTCCTCTCGGCGTAATGCGTATATACGGAAGGTGCGTACTTTGCAAAAAGAGCAGCGTATAGACGGGATCACTAAATTTGTAGCCTCTTTCTGTCAAAAGATCTCTCAGCTTCTGTTCCTTCTCAAGCACGACTTCATATGCTTCTGAAGAGGCGCAGCCGCACAGCGAAAGGGGAATTTCATACAGAATGTTCCCGTTTTCCGCCAGAACGATTCCCCCCCCGATCTCTTTCATACGGGCGAAAGCGAGCAGCATATCCGCTTTATTTTTACCAATCGCGACAATATCGCCAGTCGTCGTAAAGGAGCTAACAAATCCCTGCACGCTTGAGGCAAAGCCTTTTATCATTGTATTGACGCGCCATTTTCCATGTTTATCAAGCATTGTCAAATAACTTTCATCATGGTCAAATGAGAGCTGTTCCATCGAATTGTCGATCTCAATCATATACGGCTCCATAATGACCGCATTCCGCATTTTCACGCCCATCGGCATGGAAAACTGCAAATCATCCATCGTCATATCATATGAAAGCTCAAGCGGGACAAGACCGCCTTTGTTCCAGTCCATATTTGTAAACGCCTTCAAATCACAGCCGTCTTCTCGCAGGACGGTCCCTTTTGACAGAACAGTCACGGGATTTGGATTTAGCGGGTCTTCCAGTATGTTCAGCGAAGCCAGTCTGCCAGGTCCGACAACTCCTAAATAATCATCCATTTGGTAATACTTCGCAATATTAAATGATGCCATATTGTAGGCGTCAATTGCAGGTACGCCTTCTTCTAACGCAATGCGGATCAGCTCGTTTGTCATGCCGCCTTTATAGAAATTCGGCGTCGCGCCGTCTGTCGTGTAAAAGAAGTGGTCATAATAGCAGAAGCCCTTCTCATGCAGCTCCTGCAAGATTTTTCTTACATCAGGGCGAATGGAAGAGTTCCGAAGGGAAACATAATAGCCCAGTTCCAGCCTTCTCATCACTTCATCACCTGTCATCGCTTCATGATCGCAATCCGCTCCGAACAGCTTCATTTTTGTAAGCGTTTTATCAGAAGCGCCGGGAAAATGCCCTTCAATGCGTTTTCTTTGTTTCTTTGTAGCTTGCATGCAGTGTAGCATTAAATCATCACCATCTACAAGGCGAGGCCATCCGGTCATTTCTCCGCCTTGAATCACATCCGGATGTTCAATCCACTGTTTTCTGACATCAAACGGAAGAACGTGGTCCTCGTTCAAAACCTCTGTCTGGAGGTCATAGCGTGACCACCAGAAATACTGGACAGGCTGCTTTTTGAGTTCATTCAAAATCGTAAGCGCTTTCTTTTTTCCGCTTTGCAAAAGCAAAAATAAATTATCATTCACAAATGTCGTGGTTCCGTATTGAGACACATATTCCGCCAGTGTTTGGGGATTATATATTTGAAAAGGATGTGCGTGCGGTTCAATATAACCCGGCACAATGTATTTTCCTTCACAATCAATCGTATGAATTTTTTCGGCTCTATTCGGAAGTTCATGACCCACATAAACAATGCGGTCCTGATAAATCCAAATGTTTTTTTTCAGCCATTGTTTTACATATGGATTTAAGACGAGAGCATTCCGTAAAAGGAGCGTTGGAAGCAGCTTTGAGTCTACAACATCAACCTGTGCCCTGATGTCTTTGTTTTTCCAGTTAAAGGTGCGTTCGGACATTCACATACTCTCCTTTATATGTATTAGACTCATGGTATCACATCCTTCCTCATCACGCACGATAAAAACGTTACAAATTTTTGAAGGTTCAATTAAAAAACTTTTTCAAGTAAAAAGGAGCGGATTTCCATGAAGCCAAACATCAGTCTCATCAATGCCGTCTTCAGAATCGCCTGCGGATTGACGATTATGTCAGCCGCGAGCGCAAAGTTTACGAAAAAACCTTGGTGCAGAATGCATCTCTTTTACATCTTTATGGGGGCCATGAAAGCGGGTTCGGGAATCCTGCGATTCTGTCCTGTGACCTACATGTTTCAAAACAGCGATTCTGGAAATAACGGCCAGCAAAACGGATAAATGAAAAAGCTTGATCACGAAACGTGATCGAGCTTTTTTTTATGCCCACCCTTTGTTTTCATATAGAAATATCCTGCAGCTGCCAGCACTGCCGGATAAAGAAGCGCCCAGCCGCTGAATGAGTAAATCACTGCGCACGCCACAAATGCCCCGAGCGCCATCCACCAGCCTATATCTCTCCTGCCCAGCAGTTTCAGTGCTGCCGCCATTGTACATATGTAAGATGCGATGAAAGCCGCGCTCGGCCCTTTCAACAGAGTCGTCAAATCGATTTGAAACAGGCCATGCGCTGCAAGCACTAAGCCAAACACCGCGGCCATCGCTGTCAAAACACGGATAGGCGTACGTTTTGTCGCATTGAGTTTTCCAAAAAATACGGGTATGTGCCCCTCTCTCGCCAATGCGTACACCATTCTTGAAAAACCAGCAATATTGGCGTGTATGGTGGCGAATGTAATAAAGAGCGCTAAACATACCGTGACGTATACACCGCTTTCTCCTGCTCCTTTTGAGATGAGCATGGCAAGCGATGCAATTTCTCCATTCTCTCCATATGAATGAGTCCCCACCGTCACAAATGACAGCATGATATACAGCCCTGCCACACAAGACGCTGCCAAAAACAAGCTGAGCGGGACATCTTTTTCAGGGCGATGAAATTCCTCAGCCAACGGGGTAATCATTTCCCAGCCTACAAAAGAGAAAAAAATCATAACTGAAACAGATCCCGCGGCAGACCAGCCATGCGGAAGAAACGGCTTGAATTCTGCTATCGTGACGTGTGGCAATGACACAGCAATAGAAGTGACAAGCAGAAATACGATGACACATATAACGAGTGTACTGATGTTTGCGGATAGTTGAATCCCTCTCATATGAAGCAAAATAGATATAGCCAGCATACAACCAGCAATCGATGTAACCTGCCAATCCGCCGCCTCTGTGACGTAACTGACGTAATGCGCGCCAGTCAAAGCGATGATGGGAACGCCGATCGGAACGGACCCTAACATGATCCAGCCCAAAATAGCCCCAGCTTTTTTCTGAAAGGCCAGCTGTACATAAGCCGTGATTCCTCCCGCGCTGGGCGCTATTTTCACAAGCCGGGCCAGCGTGCCGACAAGAAGAAAAGATAAGAAGGACATGAACACCCAAACAAATAAAGAAGCAGGACCGGCTGCGTCAGCTGTTACAGACGGCAGAATTAATATCCCGCAGCCTAAAACGGCTCCAATCGTTAACGCTGTCCCTTGTATCCAAGTAATAGAACGCTGTAATTCTGGCAACATGATGCCTCCTCTCTGATTGATGGCTTTATTATAGAAAAATTAAGACGGCATCCATATGCTACAATGAAGCTAAATCAACAGCATTACCTTATGATTAAAGGAATTTTCATTCATTCGCCTAAATATGTAAAGGAGCCAGACAAATGGACGATACAGACCTTCAGATTCTCTCGCATTTGCAGCGAAATGGCAGATTAACGATGGTTGAGCTGGGAAAGCTTGTTGGACTCAGCTCGCCAAGCACGGCGGAGCGTGTCAGGAAGCTTGAAGACAAAGGAGTGATTACCGGCTACAGCGCGAATATCTGTTACGAAAAACTAAACAAACATGTCACCGCTTTTATTCTCATGGAGCCGAAAAGCTGCAAACACTACGCCGCCTTTGCAACATCGCATCCTGATGTAGCAGAAAACCACCGTATCACGGGTATGTACAGCTATGTGACAAAGATCGTGACAGAATCGGTACATACGCTTGAGGATTTTATTGACGCCTCGATGGCCCATGGAAAACCAACCACACTCGTTGTGCTTTCTTCTTCCGCTCACCATCCCGCTTTTATGTAACAAAAAACCCGCAGATTAATCTGCGGGTTTTCCTCACTTATTTTTGGGCAGCCTTTAAAGCGCGTGCCCCAATGTCTTTTCTGAAAAAGAGTCCCGGTTTGAATATTTCATCAACCGCTTTGTACACTCGGTCTCTAGCCGCTTCAAACGTTTCATCAAAAGCCGTCACATTGGCGACGCGGCCCCCGTTTGTAACGAACTCTCCGCCTTCTGCTTTCGTTCCGGCATGGAAGACCACGACCTGCTCGGTTTCCGCTGCAAGGCTTCCGATCGGCGTGCCTTTTGCATAGCTTTCCGGATATCCTTCTGAAGCAAGCACCACACTAACAGCCGCGGTATCCTTCCATCTTAAGTCAACTTCCTTATCATCTAAAAGATCAAGAAGCACCTGTACCAGATCAGATTCCATGCGCGGAAGCACGACCTGTGTTTCCGGATCGCCGAAACGGGCATTAAATTCAATGACCTTCGAGCCGTTTTCAGTAAGCATCAATCCAGCGTACAAAACGCCAGTGAAGGAACGGCCTTCTTGTACCATTGCTTTGGCGGCCGGCTTCACGATTGTTTCTACCGCATGGCGGACCGTTTCTTCCGAAATTTGCGGAACTGGAGAGTAAGCCCCCATTCCGCCCGTGTTCGGGCCTTTGTCTCCGTCAAACGCACGTTTGTGATCCTGGGCGATCACCATTGGATACACCTTTTCTCCTTTGACAAAGGCCATTAAAGAAAATTCTTCACCAGAAAGGTATTCTTCAATGACAACAGACGCGCTCGCATCACCAAACTTTTCATCCTCAAGAAAATCATGCAGACATGCGATTGCTTCTTCCTCTGTCATAGCAACAGTAACGCCCTTTCCAGCTGCGAGTCCATCTGCTTTTATAACAATCGGAGCGCCTTTTTCCTGCACATATGCCTTCGCCTCTTCAAAGGATGTAAACGTGTCGTATTCTGCGGTCGGAATGTCGTATTTCTTCATTAAATCCTTAGCGAACTGTTTGCTTCCTTCGATGATCGCCGCAGCTTTTGACGGGCCGAACACACGCAAGCCCGCTTTTTCGAATTCATCCACCAGACCTTCAATTAAAGGAACCTCAGGGCCAACAATGGTCAGGGCGACCTGATTTTCTTTTGCAAATGAGACAAGCCCTGCGTGGTCGCTTTCCTCAATGTTTACAAGCTGTGCGGAAGCTGCCATGCCGTCATTTCCGGGAGCGGCAAATACATTCTCGACGAGGCTGCTTTGCGCTGCCTTCCATGCCAGCGTATGCTCTCTTCCGCCTTTACCGATAATTAATACATTCACGTCGTTTTCATCCCCTTAATGTTTGAAGTGTCTGATGCCGGTGAAGACCATGGCAATGCCGTATTCATCCGCTTTTTTGATGGAATCCTCATCACGGATTGATCCGCCTGGCTGAATGATGGCTGTAACGCCCGCTTTTGCCGCTTCTTCGACAGTATCTGGCATTGGGAAATATGCATCAGAGCCGAGCGCGCTGCCCTTCGCTTTTTCTCCTGCTTGCTCGATGGCGATTTTCGCTGATCCAACGCGGTTCATTTGGCCTGCTCCCACGCCGACTGTCATGTTGTCCTTCGCGAGAACGATCGCATTTGATTTCACATGCTTCACGACTTTCCAAGCGAGCTTCAAGTCTTCCCACTCTTGCTCATTCGGCTCTCTTTTTGTCGGAATGCTGATCTCCGCATCATCGAAGCCGTGCATATCTAAATCTTGAATCAGCAGCCCGCCTTGAACGGATGTCAGCTGTTTTTCCTTTTGAACAGCAGCAGATACGTCAAGCGTCAGCAGACGAAGATTTTTCTTCGCAGTCAGGATGTCAAGCGCTTCTTGGCTGAATGAAGGCGCAATGATGATTTCTAAGAAAATGTTGTGAAGCGCTTCGGCAGTTGCCTTGTCCACTTCACGGTTCAGCGCGATAATGCCGCCGAAGATAGATGTTTTATCCGCTTCAAACGCTCTGTCAAACGCTTCTGAGATTCTTTCCCCGGTCCCAACACCGCACGGATTCATATGCTTCACGGCAACCGCAGCCGGCTCAGTGAATTCACGAACGATTTGAACTGCCGCGTCCGCGTCTTTAATATTGTTGTAAGAAAGCTCTTTGCCGTGGAGCTGTTCTGCTTGCGCAATGGAGCCTTTAACAGGAAGTGCTGTTTGATAGAATGTTGCTTCCTGATGCGGGTTTTCTCCGTAGCGAAGCGATTGTTTTTTCTCAAATGTTACAGTGAATTGCTCTGGTTCTTTTTCACCGACAACATTTGTCAGATAGTCAGCGATCAGTGCATCATATGCCGCAGTATGACGGAATACTTTTGCCGCGAGCTCGCGTTTTTTCTGAAGGGATACGCCGCCTTCTTCTTTGATTTGCTTCAGCACTGAGCTGTAATCGGCCGGATCGACGATAACCGTCACATCCTGATGGTTCTTTGATGCCGCACGCAGCATGCCAGGTCCGCCGATGTCAATATTTTCAATCGCTTCTTCATACGTGACGTCTTCTTTAGAAATCGTTTCTTTAAATGGATAGAGGTTGACGACAACGAGGTCAATCGGCTGTATCCCGTGTTCATTGATCTGCGCCATATGCTCTTCATTGCCGCGAACCGCCAGAAGACCGCCGTGAATATTCGGGTGAAGGGTTTTTAACCGGCCGTCCATAATTTCAGGAAAGCCTGTCACTTCAGAAATTCCGATCACATCCACGCCGTTTTCTTGAAGAAGCTTTTTCGTTCCGCCTGTGGAGATGACTTCAACGCCAAGCTCTGTCAGTTCTTTTACGAAAGGAACGAGATTTGTTTTATCTGAAACACTGATTAATGCACGTTTAATGGTCATGCCTTTTCACCTCTGTTATTTAATCCTAATAGCTGTTTAATCACACTCGGATACCATTTATGCTCAAGCTTGTGAATTCGCTGTTCGATTGTTTCCAATGTATCATGTTCATCAATTTCGATTGCCTTTTGAGCGATGATCGGACCTGTATCCATTCCTTCATCGACATAATGCACGGTGATTCCGGCCACCTTCACACCCGCTCGGAACGCCTGTCCGACTGCGTCGATTCCAGGAAACGCGGGAAGAAGCGACGGGTGAATGTTAATGATTTTTCCTCCATATGCTTGAAGGAGCGTATCACCGATCAGCCTCATATAGCCGGCAAGAACAATCAATTCAACCTCGTGAAGACGAAGCTGTTCAATAATGGCTTGTTCAAATGCAGCCTTGTTTTCATAAGACTTCGGCTCAAATGCAAAGGATGGAATGTGGAATGCTTCCGCCCGTTCGATGACTTTCGCCTGCGGTTTGTCGCAAACGAGGAGTGCTACTGACGCATCCCAGTTCTCCTCCTTCAAACGCGTGACGATGGCTTCGAAGTTTGAACCGTTTCCTGATGCAAATACCGCAATCTTTTTCATGAAAGTGCCGCACCGCCAAATGTGACGCCTTGGCCTTTTTTCACACGCCCGATCAAATAGGCTTTTTCGCCATGTCTTTCAAGCGTTCCGATCACATCTGTCAAATGCTCTTCTTTGACTGCCAAAACAAAGCCGATCCCCATATTAAAGACGTTGAACATGTCTTCTTCCTTCAGCTTGCCGTACTCTTGCAGGAAAGAGAAAATCGGCGGGATCGGCCATGAGCCGTGATCGATTTCCGCACTTAAGCCTTCTGGAAGCATGCGCGGGATATTTTCGATAAATCCTCCGCCTGTGACGTGCGCCATGCCGTCGATTTTTCCGCTTTTGACTGCGGCGAGCACAGGCTTCACGTAAATTCTTGTCGGTTCAAGCAACTCCTCGCCAAGCGGGCGTTCAAACGGCTCATATGTTGTATCAAGGTCCAGCTCCGCATCATCCAGAAGCACTTTTCTGACAAGGGAAAATCCGTTGCTGTGAAGGCCGCTGGAGCTGAGGCCGATCAAGAGATGGCCCTCTTGGATGTTTTCTCCAGTCACGATTTCGTCCTTTTCTGCCACTCCGACTGAGAAACCGGCAATATCGTATTCATCAGCTGTATAGAGCCCCGGCATTTCAGCCGTCTCGCCGCCGACTAAGGCTGAACCTGACTGCTCACAGCCGTCCGCCACACCTTGTACAATCTGTTCAATTTTGACAGGGTCCGCTTTGCCAACCGCTAAATAATCAAGGAAAAACAGCGGCTCTGCACCTTGTGCCAGCACGTCGTTGACGCACATCGCAACAGCGTCCACGCCAATCGTGTCATGCTTATCCATGGAAAAAGCGAGCTTTAATTTTGTGCCGACACCGTCCGTTCCCGAAATGAGAACTGGCTTTTGATAAGAAAGCTCAGACAGGTCAAACATGCCGCCAAAACCGCCAAGGCTGCCCATAACGCCAAGTCGTTTCGTGCGCTCCACGTGTTTTTTCATTCGTTTTACAGCTTCATATCCGGCTTCGATGTCAACCCCTGCGTTTTTATATGCTTCAGACATCCTATTCACTCCTTTAAGGCGCTTTTCAAAATATCTCCCCTAAAGAGGGCAGAAAGAGAAAGGCAGCCGAACTGCGCTGCCTTTATGTCATTTTCAAGTTTTATTTGGTTAATACTGCTTCTTTCACATGAGGAAGCACTGTATCCTGGTAAATTTCAGTCGGATATTTCCCTGTAAAGCAAGCGAGACACTGTCCGCAATTCGAGTCATCGTATTTTCTGCCGATGCCTTTCAGAAGCCCTTCCACACTCAAAAATGAGAGGGTATCGGCTCCGATTTCCTGACGGATTTCTTCAACAGAATGCGAAGACGCGATCAGTTCTTCATGTGTGGAAGTGTCAATGCCATAAAAGCACGGATGAGCGATCGGCGGTGAACTGATTTTCACATGCACCTCTGTCGCACCCGCTTCTCTCAGCATCGTGACAATCCGGCGGCTAGTTGTTCCGCGTACGATCGAATCATCCACCATCACGACGCGTTTGCCTTCTACAACCCCGCGCACCGCAGACAGCTTCATTCTGACGCCTTGCTCACGCAGAGCTTGAGACGGCTGAATAAACGTTCTGCCAACATACCGGTTTTTGATTAAGCCGAGCTCATACGGAATGCCTGTTGCCTCTGCATAGCCGATTGCCGCTGAAATACTGGAATCTGGAACCCCGGTTACGACGTCAGCTTCAACTGCGGATTCCTGAGCCAGCATTTTCCCAAGGTTTTTACGGGCACTGTGCACATTAATACCGTCAATATTGCTGTCTGGTCTGGAGAAATAAATGTACTCCATGCTGCAAATAGAACGGTTGATATTCATGGAAAAACGCTCTGATTTCATGCCTTCATCATTGATGATCAGCATCTCACCCGGTTCTACCTCACGAAGGTACGTTGCGCCGACAACATCAAATGCGCATGTTTCCGATGCGACCACATAAGCGTCGCCCATCATGCCGATCGACAGCGGTCTAAGCCCGTTCGGGTCAAGCGCGACAATCATTTCGGTCTCTGTCATGATCAGAAACGCGTAGGCGCCTTTCAGCATGGAAAGCGAGTTTTTAATTTGATCCTTCAGTGTGAAGTGGCCGCTTCTTTTGATCAGATGGGCCAAAACCTCTGTATCCGAAGAGGTTTGAAAAATGCTCCCTTGATTTTCGAGCTGCTGCTTCAGCTGAGTGGCGTTGACAAGGTTTCCGTTATGAGCAAGCGCCAGGCTGCCGTTGTTTTGGGAACGGAAGAGGAGCGGCTGAACATTTTCGTATCCGCCGCCTCCAGCCGTTGCGTACCGAACGTGCCCGATAGCGCCTTTTCCCTTTACTTTGCTGAGTTCGCCATTTTGAAATACTTCAGTGATCAGCCCTTGGCCTTTGTGCGCCGTCAGTTTTTCACCATCAGTCGCTACGATGCCCGCACCTTCCTGTCCTCGGTGCTGAAGGCTATGGAGACCGTAATATGTGATCTGCGGGGCTTCTTCATGCCCCCAAATCCCAAATACGCCGCATTCTTCATTTAAGCCTTTGATTTCAGCAAGCATGGGATAGCTCCTTTCCATGCGCGTTCAAGCTCTTTCGTTTGCGCATGAATCATTTGTTGTCCGTCTTGGTTTTGAATCGCCAGAATTCCGTCAGCCGTTACCTCACCAATATGAACCGCATCTTTTACAGCTGCTTCAAACGCTGCTTGGTGTTCTTTTTTCACTGAAACAACGAAGCGGGATTGAGATTCAGAGAATAATAACGCTGCTTCGCCTTCTACAGTTACGTTAGCGCCAAGGTTTTCCGTCGTCATGACACTTTCCGCAATCGCTACGCCTAAGCCGCCTTCAGACACATCATGCGCAGATTGAACGAGGCCTTTTTTAATCGCTTCAAGCAGTGCTCTTTGGCGTGACAGTTCGACATCAAGATTGATTTGCGGCGCTTTGCCGTAAATGCGGCCTTCTGTCATTTTTTGCAGCTCGCTTCCGGCAAACTCTGGTTTTGTTTCGCCGATCACGTACACAAGATCGCCCGCTTGTTTGAAATGCTGTGTTGTAATGTGTGCTGTATCTTCAATTAAGCCGACCATGCCAATAACAGGTGTCGGATAGATCGCCGTGCCGTTTGATTCGTTATAAAGCGATACGTTACCGCCGATAACCGGTGTGCTGAGAACATTGCACGCCTCGCTGATGCCGTCAGCCGCTTTTTCGATCTGCCAGAAGATTTCCGGCTTCTCAGGGTTTCCGAAGTTAAGGTTATCCGTGACTGCAAGCGGTTCTGCGCCTGAGCAAATGATATTGCGCGCCGCTTCAGCAACAGCAATTTTCCCGCCGACTTCAGGATCAAGATAGAGATAACGCGCGTTACAGTCTGTCGTCATCGCCAGCGCTTTTTTCGTTCCGCGGATTCTGAGAACACCAGCATCAGACCCGGGAGCGACAACTGTATTCGTGCGCACCATGTAGTCATACTGGTCGTAAACCCACTCTTTGCTCGCAATCGTCGGCTGCTGAAGAAGCACCTTCAGCGTTTCATTCGCATCTTCAATTTGCGGGGCGGGAACGTCCGTTTCCAAAAACTCGCGATAGTAAGCAGGCTCTTGAGAAGGCTTATGGTAAACCGGTGCTTCTTCTGCCAAGGCATCAACAGGCAGCTCGCACACAACCTCTCCTTTGTGTGTCAGGCGAAGCATTTTATCATCTGTCACACGTCCGACAGAAACCGCTTCAAGATCGTACTTGTCAAAAATATCGATGATTTCCTGCTCACGTCCGCGCTCGATGACCAAAAGCATCCGTTCCTGTGATTCAGAAAGCATCATTTCATACGCGCTCATGCCTGTTTCGCGCTGAGGAATCAGGTCAAGGTTCATTTCAATACCAGAGCCGGCTTTACTTGCCATTTCTGCACTTGAGCTTGTTAAACCGGCAGCTCCCATATCCTGAATGCCGACTAAGGCGTCGCATTGGATGACTTCCAGACACGCTTCAAGCAAAAGCTTCTCCATAAACGGATCGCCGACTTGGACAGCAGAACGCTTTTCTTCAGATGAGTCTGACATCTCTTCAGAAGCAAACGTAGCGCCGTGGATTCCGTCACGCCCTGTTTTCGCTCCTACGTACATTACGGTATTGCCGACACCCTTCGCCTGGCCTTTTTTGATGTCTTCATGATTGATTAAACCGACGCACATGGCATTGACAAGCGGATTTCCTTCATAGCTGCTGTCAAACTGCACCTCTCCGCCGACTGTCGGGATGCCGATACAGTTGCCGTATCCGGCGATACCCGCTACTACTTCTTCAAACAAGTACTTCACTCGCGGTGAAGTCAGTTCACCAAATCGAAGAGAGTTCAATACAGCGATTGGACGGGCACCCATCGAGAATACGTCACGGATGATTCCGCCTACGCCAGTCGCAGCGCCTTGGTAAGGCTCTAGAGCTGATGGGTGGTTATGTGATTCAATTTTGAAGACAACCGCTTGGTTATCACCGATATCAACGATTCCGGCGCCTTCCCCCGGCCCCTGCAGCACACGCTCGCCGCTTGTCGGGAATTTACGCAAAATCGGCTTTGAGTTTTTGTAGCTGCAATGCTCAGACCACATGACAGAAAAAATTCCGATTTCAGTGTAGTTCGGCAATCTTCCAAGAATGGATTCTATCAATGCAAACTCATCATCACTGACACCCATTTGCTGATATAGTTTCTCTTCTTTTATTTGTTCTTTACTTGGTTCAAGCAGTAGTGACATGAGTTTCCCTCCAATTTTTCACGATAGACTGGAACAATTTAAGACCGTCGGCGCTTCCAAGCAGTTCATCGACCGCGCGTTCAGGGTGAGGCATCATGCCTAATACATTGCCTTTCTCATTCACGACACCGGCAATGTCGCTGACACTTCCATTAATATTAGAGCCGTATGTGAAAGCAATTTGATTGTTTTCCTTTAATGAAGCAAGCGTCTCGTCATCACAGTAGAAATTCCCTTCACCATGGGCAACCGGGATTGTAATCGATTGTCCCTTTTCGTAGGAAGCTGTGAATAATGTTTCGTCGTTCTGCACAATCAATTCAACCGGACGGCAAATGAACTTCAAATCTTTGTTGCGTCTCATTGCGCCTGGCAGAAGCCCAAGCTCCTGTAAAATCTGGAATCCGTTGCAGACGCCAAGAACAGGTTTTCCTTCAGCCGCCGCCTGTTTGACAGCTGGCATAATATTCGCAAATCGGGCGATGGCGCCGCATCTTAAGTAATCGCCGTAAGAAAATCCTCCCGGAATTAACACGCCGTCGAAGCCGTCAAGACTTGTTTCCTCATGCCAGACATATTCCACTTCATGGCCGAGCTCATCCTTTACAGCATGATACATATCGATATCACAGTTGGAGCCGGGTAACACAATCACCGCAAATTTCACTGTGCGACTACCTCCTCAACTTCATATCTGTAATCTTCAATCACTGTATTTGCAAGAAGTTTTTCGCACATTTCTTTCACTAGCACGTCAAGATCACGGTCAGATTTTTCAATGGTAAGCTCCATGTATTTCCCGATGCGCACATCTTGAACTTCGTTGTAAGTCATACTGTGCAAGGCATGTTGGACAGCGCTCCCTTGTGGATCTAGTACACTTTCTTTTAAGCTGACATAAACTTTTACTTTATACATGATGAATGCCTCCCAGTCTTTTGAAAATCTCTTCGTATGCGTCGGTTAAGCTTCCCAGATTGCGTCTGAATAAATCTTTGTCCAGCTTTTCGTTCGTTTCTTTATCCCACAAGCGGCATGTGTCAGGAGAAATTTCATCCGCCAAAAGCACTTGCCCTTCTGCATCTAAACCGAATTCAAGCTTGAAATCTATTAATCTGACATGACAATCGTCGAAAATGCTTTGAAGCTCTTCATTTACTGTTTTTGTAATGGACTTAATGGTCTCTACCTGCTCAGGAGTCGCCGCCTTCAAAAGCCAAATATGATCTTCGGTGATGAGCGGATCACCTAGCGCGTCATCTTTGTAGTAAAACTCGATAATCGGCTGTTCAAGTTCCGTGCCTTCTGGAATGCCGAGACGTTTGGACATGCTTCCTGCCACAACATTTCTGACGACGACTTCAAGCGGCACGATCGTTACCTTTTGAATGAGCTGCTCCGTTTCCGAAATGCGCTCGATAAAGTGATTGTTAATGCCCTTTGTATGAAGATGTTTGAAAATCAAGCTTGAAATCTCGTTATTTAAGCGTCCTTTTCCGCTGATTTCTGCTTTTTTCTCGCCGTTAAAGGCAGTGGCGGAGTCTTTATACACAACATACAGCGTGTTTTCGTCATCGGTTTTGTAGATCTTTTTTGCTTTTCCTTCATATAAAAGTTCATTCTTCACAATATTCACGGAAGGCCTCCTAACCCGAATGTTGGGAATTTTCAAACTGCGGCGGCTTAGAAGAAGCCGCTAAAAGCTTCTTCTATGCTAAACCTAAACGTTCAAAGATCAGATCAACATTTTTCAGATGGTAGTTGTAATCAAAGCAGTCAGCAATTTTTTCCGGAGAAAGACGTGACGTGATTTTCTCTTCCGCTTCCACAAGCTCACGGAACGGCACTTGTTTTTCCCACGCTTCCATTGCTTTCGGTTGAACAGTATCATAGGCTTCTTCACGTGTCAGGCCTGTGTCGATCAAAGCAAGCAGCACACGCTGAGAATAGATAAGGCCTAGAGTGCGGTCCATGTTGCGCTTCATGTTTTCCGGGAAGACCGTTAAGTTTTTCACGATGTTGGAGAAGCGGTTCAGCATATAGTTCAGCGCAATTGTCGCATCCGGAAGAATAATCCGTTCTGCTGAAGAATGAGAAATATCGCGCTCATGCCATAATGGAACATTTTCGTAAGCTGTCATCATGTAGCCGCGGATCACGCGCGCCATGCCTGTCATGTTTTCAGAACCGATCGGATTTCGTTTATGCGGCATTGCAGATGAACCCTTTTGCCCTTTCGCGAAAAATTCCTCAACTTCACGTGTTTCACTCTTTTGCAATCCGCGGATTTCCACAGCGAATTTCTCGATGCTTGTCGCGATTAAAGCAAGTGTTGCCATATAGTCAGCATGACGGTCACGCTGAAGGGTTTGAGTTGAAATTGGTGCTGCTTTCAATCCGAGCTTCTCACAGACATATTGCTCAACAAATGGATCAATGTTCGCATATGTGCCGACAGCGCCGGAAATCTTTCCAACCTCGATGCCTGCTTTGGCTTGTTTAAAACGCTCAAGATTACGTTTCATTTCTTCATGCCAAAGCGCAAGTTTTAAGCCGAATGTTGTAGGCTCAGCGTGTACGCCGTGTGTGCGCCCCATCATGACTGTGTATTTATGTTCTTTTGCTTTTTCTTTAATAATGTCAACAAATCTCTCAAGATCCTTGAGCAGAATATCGTTTGCCTGTTTTAATAAGTAGGAAAGAGCCGTATCAACAACATCAGTTGACGTTAAGCCGTAGTGCACCCATTTTCTTTCTTCGCCCAGTGATTCGGAAACGGCGCGTGTAAAAGCGACAACGTCATGACGCGTGTCCTTTTCGATTTCTAAAATGCGGTTGATGTCAAATGACGCGTTCTCACGCATAACCTTTACATCTTCTTTCGGAATGACGCCAAGCTCTGCCCACGCTTCACAGGCAAGAATCTCTACCTCCAGCCATGCTTGAAATCTGTTTTCGTCCGTCCAAATCGCAGACATTTCAGGTCTTGAATAACGTTCGATCATTCTGCTTGTCCTCCGTCTCTATTCATCCATTTATTTGTGATCTCCTGAATCCATTCGTCTTCAGGCTGCTTCATAAATGTAATATGCCCCATTTTGCGGCCTTTTTTGATTTCATGTTTTCCGTATATATATAGCTTTGCCTCTTTTAAAAGATCCGGGTCTTCCTCAACAAGCTTTACTTCATTGCCGAGAAGATTCACCATCATGCCCGGCTTCAGCAAATCTGTCTTGCCAAGCGGGAGCCCGCATACCGCCCTGATATGCTGTTCAAACTGGCTCGTCTCGCAAAGGTCCAGCGTATAATGCCCAGAATTGTGCGGTCTTGGCGCCAGTTCATTAACCAAAAGCTCTCCGTCCTCTGTCAGGAACATCTCAACAGCAAGCGGCCCGACAAGATTGAGCTCATCAGCAAGCTTAACGGCCAGCTCAGCAGCCTTCTGCTGAATCCCTTCCCCGGCCCGTGCAGGCACAATGCTTTGGAAAAGAATATTGTTGTGGTGAATGTTTTCAGCTGCCGGAAATGTTGAAACTTCTCCGTTTACCGATCTGACGACAATCACTGACAATTCCATTTTAAAAGAAACCCAGCTTTCAAGAATACAGGTTCCGTGTTCTAAAAGAGCGGCTGCCTGCTCCATTTGCGCCTCTTCTTTTATCACAAATTGGCCTTTGCCGTCGTACCCGCCGCGGCATGTTTTCAGCACTGCCGGAAGCCCGAGCTCCTGTACCGCCTGTTTCAATTCATTCTGTGTTTTGACGATGCTGTACGGTGCGACTTCACAGCCCGCGGCTTGAATTGCTTTTTTCTCTGTTTCACGGTTTTGGGTAATGAGCAGCAGCTCACTTCCTTGCGGGAGATACGCATGGTCTTTCAGCCAATGCAGCGCATCATAGTCAATGTTTTCAAACTCATATGTGATGATATCGCTGATTTCAGCCAATTGTCGAATCGCTTCACGGTCATTATAATGAGCGGTAATTTCGACATCCGCAACCTGCCCGCACGGCGAATCTTTCACAGGATCAACGACCGCGACTTTATACCCCATTTGTTTGGCGGATACAGCCATCATTTTCCCAAGCTGGCCGCCGCCGATTATGCCGATTACAGCTCCCGGATAGATGATTTGTTTAGACAAGCTGATCACTGCTTTCTAACACCGTCTGTTTTGTATTTTCTCTTCTCTCATCCAGCTTACGGGCAAGATCTTCGTCAAAAGCTGACAAAATTTGCGCCGCTAACAGGCCTGCGTTCACTGCGCCCGCTTTGCCTATGGCTGTCGTCGCAACAGGTACGCCTCCAGGCATTTGGACGATGGATAGCAGTGAATCCATGCCGTTCAGCGCCTTGGACTGAACCGGCACTCCAATGACCGGAAGCGTTGTTTTCGCCGCCGTCATCCCAGGCAGATGCGCCGCTCCTCCGGCACCGGCGATAATCACCTTGATGCCTCTTTCTCTGGCAGTTTCAGCGTATTCAAACATAAAATCAGGCGTCCGGTGAGCGGAAACGACCTTTTTTTCGTACGGAACATTAAGTTCGTCAAGTATGTCGCATGCGTGTTTCATTGTCTCCCAATCGGAAGTGCTTCCCATGATGATTCCTACTAGCGGCTGCATTCTGTTCCCACCTTCTAATGCTTTAGTTTTCAGAAAATAAAAAATACCCGAATTTGCATTGCACTTATGAGGAAGCAATACAAACCGGGCATGGTACATGTATCGTCAGTCGTTCGCTTCTGCGATATATCCATGTCAGTTTTATCGATCACTTTCCTGCATAGTCCGGCAATTTACGGTTGCCGGGTAGAAACTTATGGGCCATATTCCCAAGATTATATGAGGTCGTGTTTTGATTTCATGTTTATCTTAACAACGGACATGGATAATGTCAACGATATTATCGAACGATACAAAAATTCATTCTACTAATGTTCGTGTTTTAGATCAATTTCCCTTCAAATACGATTTTTTTTCCGCACGGAACGATCTGAATTGACCCATTTTCCTTTTTTTCCATAAAAATAGGCTCTTCCATTCGCCTTACAGGCAGATAACCTTCTTCTTTCATTTGCTGAAGCACCGCATCAATCGTTTGCTGCTCTGTCACTTCAAACTTTTTCTTCTTCGGCTTTGCCATTATTCTTTAATTCTCCTCTTCTTCACCGCTTTGACCCAGAAGCCCCCGTGGATTGTTTTTGGTTCGTACGCAATAATAAAGGCCTTTGAATCAAGTGTTTTAATCGTATCATATAGCTGGAGTTCATATCTTCTCGGCGTCAGAATCTGAAGGGCTGTACGGTCACCTTCAAGTCCGCCGGCCACCCAGTTTGTCACGCCGTAGCCTTTTTCACGGAGCTGCTTCGGAAGATCAAGATCGAGCTCCTTCGTAATGACGTTGACCATAATATAGCCAAGCGCCAATTTTTCTTCTATTTTCATGCCGACAATCACGCCAAGACCGTAACCGAGCGCGTACGCGATCACGTTTTGAATCTGGTCTAGGTTGTCAAGCACAAGACTCAGCCCTGTCACATAAACCAGTATTTCAATCGTGCTGATGCCGGCCGCTAAATAACGCTGTCCTTTCAGCGTTAATATCATTCTTATCGTAAAAAATGACACATAGACAATATTAATAATGAGAATTATGAGAACCATGGCTATCCCATTTGATAAGATGGTTTGCATCATTTTATTTCATCCCCCTACTCTTCAGCTTGCATAAAGCATTCATATTCTACTAGAGAAATGAGTCGTTTACAATGAGCCGAGGCCCAAAGCCTGAGGAAAATATTTCGACACGCTTTATGAGGTTAAACAGTAGTAGTTTACCCGCTTTCTCACCTTTTCAAAATTAAAAAAAGCCCGCTTTTCAGCAGACTCACCTCTTCTCATCTATTGTCAGATCTCTTTTTTCATTTTCAGAAGGGACTTGTATTCTTTCTCAAGCTCACTAAGCGTGTAGTGGGCCAGCTGTTCCCCTCTTCCCTGATAAAATTCCGAGAGCAGTAATTTGGTTTTTAAAAATTGCTTCTTTTGATTAATTGCGCGGCGAAGTACTTCAGCCATGTCCATCATCCTCCTTCAATATAAAGGTTTTTGCGCTGGACGTTTACAGCATTTTCCCCATCATACACGGGTTAATCCTACAAATCAACTATGTTTTTTAGATATATTTGTAAAAAGTGTGACATGAAAAAACCGGCTGCTTTGAGCCGGTTTTTTCATTAAAGCGGAATCAGCGATGCCGTGAAATATTCAGAAATAAATGGCCAAGTCACTGCCGTAAACAGCAGCGCTATCCCCACCACAGCCAATACACAATAGATATAATCAATCGGTGCATCTTCTGCCGCCTGGTACACCCGCTGTACATACAGCGCGATGATAAAAAAGATGGAAAACAGGATCAGCACCGTAAACAGAACTGTCAGCATCGGGATATTCACGATCGCAAAGATCAGCCATATAATTGAAACAGCTATCACCGGTACAAGCAATGAACCCAATACGGCAGCCGCTTCTCTGAACGTCACCTTCTGCTTCACCATGTAGCGGGAGACAGCCCATATAGCAAAGACCATTACCGCGAAAAAGATCAGCAAATACACTAGAACAACTAAAAACCCGTCATAGAAAGCATGATGGCGTTCTCCGAAACCGAGCGGCCGGTTCCAGCTCGCCTTTAACTGAAACCAGTTCCCAATTGAAAAGATCACACTGAATATAAGCATTGAAATCAGACCGTACTTATAATGAGAAAAACCATCCGCTATGACGGTTTTCGCCGGTGATTTTAAAATCGAGAATGCAAAACCGCAGTATCTGTTGATGGCTGCCCATACAGACGCAAGCTTGTCTTTAACAGCCGATTCACCGCGTTCCTGGCGCGGTTTCTGCTTTTGTTTTTGCTTCTGCTTGCTTTGGCGGCTTGCCTTTCTGGACATTCTCGATAGCGGTTCTTCATCTGCATCTATTCTTTCACTCTGGTTAATTTCTTCTTCAAACGTTTCTTTTCTTTCTTCCGTCATGTCAGCAACTCCTATCAAAAAAATACGGCGGAATACCATTCAGCAAGAAAATAAAACACTTATATAAGGTACCGAAGCCTTCCTGAACAGTCAAGTCATTTCCATTTAAGTAAAGCATGGCTTCACATCTACATGACGGTATATCGTATGAAATGGTTTTATCTTTTGCAACAAAAAAACCAGCTGCACCGGCAGCTGGTTTTTCATTCCTTATTTTAAGAAGAGAAAGTACAGGACAAATACAACAAACAGCCCGTACATGATTGGATGAACCTCTTTGGCTTTTCCTTTGCACACCATCGTAATCGGATAGAAAATAAATCCGATGGCAATACCAGTTGCAATGCTGTACGTTAACGGCATCATGATCATGGTAAGGAAAGCAGGAACGGCCACCTCGAACTTATCCCAAGCGATTTTGCCAAGCGGCGCCACCATCAATGCACCAACAATAATAAGCGCCGGCGCTGTTACATTTGACGTGACGACCGATAGAAGCGGCGAGAAAAACGTAGCCAGTAAAAAGAGAATCCCTGTTACAATTGCGGCAAATCCTGAACGGGCACCCGCAGCGACACCTGAGCTTGATTCCACGTAAGAAGTTGTTGTAGACGTACCAAGCACGGCACCGATCACAATCGAAGATGAATCAGCTAAAAGCGCACGGCCCGCTCGCGGCAATTTGTTTTCCTTCATTAAACCAGCTTGTGTTGCCACAGCAACAAGTGTACCAGCTGTATCAAAAAATCCGACAAACAAGAATGTTAAAATAACGATCAGCATTTGTACGGAGAAAATATCAGGAAGGTGAATCCACGCTTGTCCGAAAGTCGGCGCAAGGCTCGGCACACTGCCGATGATTTGAGTCGGAACCGGAACCAAACCGAAAATCATGCCGGCAACCGCTGTTAACAGCATCCCGATAAACACGCCTGCGTTCACGCGAAGCACCATTAAAATAACTGTTACAATCACACCGAAAATGGTTAACAGCACAGGACCGCTGTGAATGTTTCCGATCGTGACGAGCGTAGAAGGGTTTGCAGTAATGATTCCTGATCCTTGTAAGCCAACGAATGTAATAAACAGGCCGATCCCCGCACCGACTGCCAATTTCAGCTCAGGCGGAATGGCATTGATGATTTTTTCACGAAAACCTGTTAAAGAAAGAGCAACGAAAATAAGACCTGAAATAAAAACACCAGACAAAGCTGCCTGCCATGAAATGCCCATACCAAGGACAACAGAAAACGCAAAAAACGCGTTCAGCCCCATACCGGGCGCGATGGCGATCGGATATCTCGCTATTAATCCCATTAAGATACAGCCTGCTGCAGACGCCAGCGCTGTCGCCGTAAAGACCGCACCCTGGTCAATTCTCAGCGCCTCCGGAAAATCTTTCACGCTGTCCAAAGCAAGCGTAATCGGATTGACGAACAAAATATATGCCATAGACAAAAAAGTCGTTAATCCGCCAATGATTTCATTGCGATAGCTGGTGCCCAGCTCATCAAACTGAAAATACTTTTTCAAGCTATTTGACTCCCTTCACTCTTTGCTATTTATCCTGCCCTGAAATCGCCAAATAAAAAACGCCCCAATAATTTTGGGACGCTTGACTACAGACGGATTTCAGTTCGAATAAATAAACGTGTTTTATTTATATCAAACGAAAGAAATGTTTACGTAGTCAAGCCATTTACGGTAGCTTGGTAGAGACTTGCGAGCCATATCCCCGCGATTATACGAATTCATCTTATTTGATTTCTGTGTCTATTGTACCAAGTTCATTTTGAATTGACAATATAAACAACGAACATTACTTATTAAAAAAATTGGTTTATTCGTCTATTGACTAAATTGGTAACAATGATAAAAACCGTATGTATGGCAACATACGGCTTTTCAACTTATGATTATTTTTTTTCGGTAGGCTGACTCACCTGATGCACTGGTACAGTAAACGAGAATGGCTTTAGTTGAATCAGGTGATTTAAAACGCCGTTATCAATATACAGACCATACTCATTAAACTCAAAACGCTTTAAAGATAGCTTATCATTATAATCATCATCCAGTTCAAAAGTAGATACCATTTCGGCTGTTTTCATATTTTTCACTTTAGCTATATTTCCTTTCAAATAATAACCTTCTTCATACTCACCTACTGGATCAGGCCAAGATTGCATTTTTTTTATATCACCAAGGCCAATCGTTTCACCGATATTCACTAATTTATTTTCGTCCACGCTTGAGGTATCAATTCCAGTGAAATGGTAATGAACCAATACTTTCTTTCCTTTTTGGTTAATGTTGTTGATTTCAATCCCTATGTTTTGATGGTTTGTTTCTGAAACATGAAATGGCATCTCTGCATTTAACGGGATAATTTCACTGCCCTCTGCCTCAGATTTAATATCAGCTATTAATGTTAGCTTTTTCGCTTTTGGATTAATTGGTGATTCTAACTGTGTTTGTCCTTTTGCTCTTACCGTTCTCTCGTTTACTTTTTTGCGGTCTCCAAGTTGGATGTTTGACGCTGTCATCTCATATGTGTTCCCTAAATCATCTTTGACTTCGTTAATTTCAACCGTATCATGCTTTGCTACGCCTTGATAATCGATTGTAAATTGAAGGACAGATCCGAGCTTTCCGTTCTCCACTTGAATATTGGAAAATTGATAACGATTGTGTTGCACTGATACCACTTTCGAGCTTTCTAAATAACTAGCATTCTTTTTGGTAATAGGCAGTTTGAATCTCCAATTTCCCTGTATTTCATTGATGTGAGTAATCACAAAAGGCACGGTATCCCCATTATTTATTTCTGTCCCTTTTGTATAAAGCCTTAATTGACCAGCATATTGTTTGTTATTTAATTTTTTGAGCATTAAGGAATCGTAGTTAATTGAAAAATTATTGTTAAAACTCGCTTTACTCACATTATAACTGAGCTCTTTTTCATCAGACTGGAGGTTATCAACAGTAAAGTTATACACAAGCTGCCCGGCATCGTAATACGAGCTGTTTACCGAAACAGTGATTCCCCTTGACTCAGCTTTTTCATTCAAAGCTGTGACCAGATTGCTTTTAAACAATGATAGGCCAACTTTATCTTGAAACTCCTTATAAATTTGGCCGACAATGGGTATGCTCCCCATCGCTTTGTTTACAGAAGGCAGAAAAAGACCGGACGTTAAATACAGTATACCTACCACAGCAGCAACAGCGATTCCATTTGTAATAGTTCGTGCCCATTTAAAACGGCGCCTTGTGTTACTCACATTTTCAGCACGAACAACAGCTTGATGTATTGCTTTTTTTAGCGCTGTCTTAGGCACTTCAATGTCATCAAATATCTGCTTCATTTGGTGTTTGTCCATTTGTTTTGATCCTCCTTTTCCAGCTCCTGTTTCAATGCTTTTCTCGCTCTATGTAAATGGGTTTTAATTGTGCCTTCTGCCATTCCTGTTTGTTCAGCTATCATTGAAATCGAATAATCTTGAAAATAATAGAGCTGTATCGTGAGCTGAACATGTTCATCAAGTAAATCAATCGCATTTCGCAAGTCTATGTATTCCTCAATATTTGCTTGATTGGTTCCAGCATCATGATGTTTCTCAAATGGAACCAAATCTCCTTTCTTTTTATTCATGGCAAAAATGGTATGAATCAATATTCGAGTAAGCCACGTTAAAAAATACTTTGGCTCTTTTAGTTTTTCTATACTGATAAAAGCTTTATAAGCTGTTTCCTGTACAGCATCAAGTGCATCTTCTTTATTTCTTAAATAAAGATAAGCGGTTTTATATAAAGTTTCCTGATGTGCCAGCATAAGCTTTTCAAAGGCCCGAGCATTTCCTTTTCTCGCCTTTGTAATCAATCTTTCTTCCTTCACCTTATCCACCTCCTATGTTGTTAGATACGAAAACTGCCGAAACGGTTTCAAAAAGTTAACAAAAAACGCCCCTTTTGAAAAAGGGACGTTTTTCTCATTGTTATTTACTTATTCCCACTCAATCGTCGCAGGCGGCTTACTTGTAATATCGTACACCACGCGGTTGATGTGCTTCACTTCGTTTACGATACGTGTCGAAATGACTTCAAGCACATCCCACGGGATACGCGCCCAGTCAGATGTCATTCCGTCGATTGATGTAACGGCGCGGATTCCGATTGTGTAATCATATGTTCTTGCGTCACCCATAACACCAACGCTGCGGATGTCAGGAAGAACAGTGAAGTATTGCCAGATATCACGCTCTAAGCCGTGATTTGCAATTTCTTCACGCAAGATTGCATCTGATTCACGAACGATTTCTAGTTTTTCTTCTGTTACTTCGCCAAGAACGCGGATTCCGAGTCCCGGTCCTGGGAACGGCTGGCGCCACACGATTTCATCCGGAATGCCGAGCTCTGTGCCAAGCGCGCGCACTTCGTCTTTGAAGAGCGTGTTTAACGGCTCGATCAGCTCAAACTGCATGTCTTCAGGAAGCCCGCCGACATTGTGGTGAGATTTGATCGTTTGCGCCGTTGCGGTACCGCTCTCGATGATATCTGTGTAAAGCGTACCTTGTGCAAGGTAGTCGATGCCTTTGAGCTTGTCCGCTTCATCATCGAATACGTAAATGAATTCATTACCGATGATTTTGCGTTTTTGCTCAGGATCAGAAACGCCTTTTAGTTTATTTAAGAATCGATCTTGTGCGTCTACTTTAATCACGTTCATGTTAAAGCCTTCGCTGAATGTTTTCATAACACCCTCAGCTTCGCCTTTACGGAGAAGACCATGGTCTACAAAGATACAAGTCAGCTGGTCGCCGATCGCTTTATGAATCAAAACAGCAACAACAGAGGAATCAACGCCGCCGCTTAGCGCGCAAAGAACCTGTTTGTCTCCGACCGTTTCACGGATTTTTTGCATTTCGATTTCGATAAAGTTCTCCATTGACCATTCGCCTTCGCATTCGCAAACACCGAATACAAAGTTTTTCAGAAGATCATTGCCGTATTCAGAGTGGCGCACTTCCGGGTGGAACTGAACGCCGTACCATTTTTTGTCTGCTTTGCTCATTGCTGAGTTCGGGCAGTGATGGCTTGTCGCGTCAACAGTGAAGCCTTCAGGAACTTCTACAACCAAATCGCCGTGGCTCATCCAAACCACTTGTTCATTCGGAAGATCTCTGAACAAATCAGGTGTGCCTTCGATGTGGATGTTTGCTTTTCCGTATTCACGCTGGCTTGCCGCTTCAACTTTACCGCCAAGGTAATGAGTCATCAGCTGCATGCCGTAGCAAATTCCCAATACAGGAATATCAAGCTCGAAGATTTTCTCGTCACAGCGGAAAGAGTTTTCATCATACACACTGTTTGGACCGCCGGATAAAATAATTCCTTTTGGATTCATTTTTTTAATTTCTTCAGCCGTCAATGTATGTGGATGCAACTCGCTGTATACACCGAATTCACGGATACGGCGTGTAATCAGCTGGTTATACTGACTGCCGAAATCAAGGACAAGAATCATTTCATTCACTAACTTTGTCATGGTTGTCACCTAATCTCCTCTAAGTTTTTTGACACAGAAAAAAACGAGGACAGATATGAAGCTCGCTCCGCCCTCTTTGGCAAGGCCGTTTGCCGGAGTCAGGCCAACTCGCTCCCAGACTCCGATAATATTCACTAATTCTAACAACACGTCGATAAGTGGTCAAGACCATCTTCTTTTAATTAAATTTTCCCATAACTCTCTCGAATCATTCCATAGCGCCGAAGAATCTTCATTTCTGTAAAGCGCCCTTTCATAACTTAATGTCAGCTTTGACATGTCTTCTATGTCGTATTTTTCATCGATTCGTTTCGCATAATCACGCAGCGTTTCACTGTCTCGTTTCGGCAGTCCTTTTCTCTTCAGTTGTTTCAGCAGCGCGCCATACGCCTCAAAAAACTCGTGCTGATCGCTGCGCCGCTTCAATCTCCTCACAGCGAAAACAGGAATCCATAACGAACGGAAAGCATACAGCAATACCGCTGCCACCAGGAGGACTGCAAGAACCACAAGCGCTGCATACCAGCCTGCACCGGCATTTGTATGCGAAGCGGACGGCTTTTTAGAAACAGCTGGCTCCCGCTTTTCCTTTTGGTTTACCTCTTTTTGCGGCTGTTTTTTCTCTTCTTTCTGTTTCTCTTTTGTTTTCTTCGGCGAGCTGCTGTTATCGCTGGCAGAGTCCTTTGTTTCAGAAGAAGTAAATTGAGCCGGATTAGTAAACCCTTTAGTCGGCTCAAATGTAACCCAGCCCTGTTCCGGGAAATACACCTCTACCCAGGAATGGGCATTGTTATTTGTCACTTCGTAGATGCTGCCATTTTTGTTTCCTGCTTCTTTGTATTCGCCGGACGTATAGCCCTTTACCCAGCGGGCCGGAATACCGGCCGAGCGCAAGAGCACCACCATGGCGGAAGAAAAGTTATCACAATAACCCATTTTCGTTTCAAACAGAAATTGATCGACATAATCCTCATCATTCTTAGGAATGGTCACTTTTTCTGTTTCATATGTGAACGCATTTGACCCTAAATAGTCCTCAACCGCTTTCACCTTATCAAACATATTGTCGTGATCCTGAGTCAGTTTGATCGCAAGGGTTCTCACCCGCTCTGGCAGTGAATCTGGAAGCTGCATGTAGCGATCGCTGAATGTGTACTCCTCACTGTTTTTTCTCACTTTTACCTTTCTCAGTTCATCCAGCTTATAGACCGGGGAATTGTACGCTACTTTATAATTCCCCATATTTCTGATTTCACCGGCTTGTTCACTGATCGGAGAAATTTGCTCCGTGTTGCCGTTCATTTCAAGTGAGACAGCCTGCTTTGGCTGAATGGTGACCGCACCAATCGGATACATCAAATGGTTGTACCCATAGTGCTTATCAACCTTTACACGGACTGTGCGGCGCTCTGTTGCCACTTTATGGTCAAACCACAGATTTTCCACTTTTCCTCCGCTAAGCTGATATGACATGCCTGTGTCTGTTTCAACCCAGCCTTTCCCGGTATACGTATCCTTCGTTTCCACACGGAAATACGTCCGCTCTTTTCCCTGCCATGTAAAAACAGGTGTAGCATCCTGCTGGAACGGTCCGCCGAGTGATTCATCATGATTCCCGTATCCGATTTTGCTTTCTCCTGCAGACACGCGGTCTTGATGAGTGATTTTTTTAAGAAAAGGCACCGGATCAGGCCAGGCTGGATCTGATTTTGGAGCGGCGAGTCCGAATCCCACTGCAGCCAAAACCAATACAGATAAAGGAAGAAACCATTTCAGGACAGATGTTTTTGGCAGTGTGATTCTTTCCATCAGCTTAATGCGTTCTAAGTATAAAAGGCCCAGCATAAAGAAGCCGATCAGCACGATACGGATGACGGCAAAAGTGGCATCATATGGCGTAAAGGTGTCAAGAATCGTAATATACGCTACTGTCATCATAAAGAAAAACAAAATTCTTCTCTGGTAAATCACCCAATAATGCAGGAGATAGACCAGCAGCCACAGCAGCACAAAAAACAGCAGGGTCCGAAAAGAAGGAATCATGTCATTCCATTGCCCTGATTGAATCAGCGTGATATTCAGATAGACATCCTGCAAAAAAGAGCTGACCCAGCTCAAATCGAATATAGATCCTTGATAAAACAGGATGTGTATCGAAATCAGCGTAAATAAAACACAAAAAGGAACGGTGACAAACCACTTCATCCTGAAAAATGTCAACAGAAACGTCAAGCCGATAAAGACAATAAAAAAGCCCGTATGTTTCGTTTCTGTAAAATGATCAAGCGGCCTGAGCCACTCCCACAGCAATAAAAAAGCCAGAAAATAAAATAACAGCAAGCTCAAACGGCTTCCCTTCTGATCATCGTGCGGCATGTGAACCCGTCACCTCTCTTTCTAAACAACATGCGAAACTCGTCCGCCCCTCATGACCTGAACTCTGATTTGGCGTTTCATCATGCGTTCAATCACGATATTTTCAGCTTGAGAAAGCTCAGCAGCTTTCTCTTTTGCCAGTATCACCGTAACCCGGCCGCCTCCGATTTCTGCGAGGTGCAGCAGATCTTCCGTTACCTGTCCCGTGACGACCACTTGATCAGCCTGGCGAACAGATGGCTTTCCCAGCTCCCCCCGTGCATATCGGCTTATCGGGTCAGCCGCATTACAATGAACCACGGCTAAATGCCGAAGCATGTGCTTAAAATGCTGATCCCCTTCCTGAATGGGGAAAATGTTTTTTTCCTTTCCGACGGAAGCCAATCCTGCACCCGCTCCGTTTTTTAAAACAGAATAAAGGATCGAAGCAGTCGCTGAAACAACTTCTTCGAATGCTTCAGAGGGAAAACGGTCCATCAGAAGAAACAGATTTTTGCTTCGGGACGGTTCAAATTCCTTCGTCATCAGCTGGCTCCGCCGTGCAGAAGTCTTCCAATCTAATGCAGCAAACCGGTCTCCCGGCTGATAATTCCGCACACTTGCTGCGACTGAGGAATGGTGCTGATGAATAGGAGAAGAACCGCTTACACCGTCTTCCTGATGCCTCTCATTCACCTGATAGGAAAAACGCTGAAAGGATGGATAAACAAACAGGATATCTCCCAGCTCAAAAAATGCTGTTTTTTCAATCAAGCCAAGAACATCTCCGGTTCGCACCCTGACAGCATGAAAGTGATGCTCTCCGCGCGGTACCCGAGCTAATTCATACGACATCGTCATACTCCGTTTAAACCAAGGAAAAACAAGCCGTTTAGCCGCGGCTTCGTCTCGCTTCAAGGACTCAATTCCTTCTGGCAGGCAATCTTCAATCACCATATACATCAGGGGAAACGGCAGCTTCCGTCTCAGCGTAATCGTCACGCCCAGCCTGTCCCCCGCATGCAATTGTGTTTTATCCATCTGCCGTGAAGCCTGAAATGAGCGGAGCGGATACAATGCCAGCAGCCCGGCATACAAGACAAAAGGGAAAAACGCGTAAAACAAAAACCAACTGACAAAGCCGCCCTGAAACATCGCATAAGAAAAAACAGCAGCCGTCAATAAAGTTAATATTATCAGCTTCCAACCATATACAAGCCATTGCCAATTCTTATTCATCAGCGGACCGACGACCTTTGAACCGGCACCTTCACAGCTGACATGATCTCCCCTACGATCGCTTCTGCCTGAATCCCTTCAAATTTTGCCTCAGGATGAAGCATCATCCGGTGCGGCAGCGTGAAAGGAGCTAAATATTGAATATCATCCGGGATGACATAGTCGCGATGATGCAGCAGCGCGTAGGCCTGTGCCGCTTTCATGAGAGCGATTGAGCCGCGCGGACTGACACCTAATTGAACAGAGGGATGCTGTCTCGTTTTCTGCACGATTTCAACGATATATTCTTTAATACTGTCATCGGCACGGACATTTTGCACTTCCCGCTGCAAACGGATGAAATCTTCTCTAGTAATAACCGGCTCAAGCGTCTCAATCGGATGGCTTTTTTCCTGAAGAGATAAGACATCAAGCTCTTCATTAAAGGACGGATAACCCATCCGAAGTTTGAATAAAAAACGGTCAAGCTGGGCTTCCGGCAAAGGATAGGTCCCTTCATATTCGACCGGGTTTTGCGTTGCCATCACAAAAAACGGAGCGGCAAGCGGCATCGTATGGCCATCTACCGTTACGCTTCCCTCTTCCATCGCTTCAAGCAAAGCCGACTGTGTCTTCGGAGAGGTACGATTGATTTCATCGGCCAGCACGATATTTCCCATAATCGGACCGGGACGATATTCAAATTCCATCGTTTTTGCATTATAGATAGATACCCCTGTTACATCAGATGGCAGCAAATCCGGAGTGAATTGGATTCTTTTGAAATCGGCGCTGATTGACTTCGCCAGCGCGCGGACCATCATCGTTTTTCCGACTCCGGGTACATCCTCAAGCAGCACATGCCCTTTGGCAAGAAGTGCTGCCAAGCTGAGTATGGCGATGTCTCGTTTTCCAACCATTACTCTATTAATATGTTCAACTGCTTTCCCCAGCAAAGGATGCAGGTCTTCTTGATATGCCATTCTTTTCCTCCTATTTATCTACAAAATTCATCATATCGTAACCTAACTTTACCACAAAAAGAGATTTGTATAAAAAAACGATTCTAGCAAATTGTTTCCAACCCAAGCAGAAGAAATCACGCAAAAAAGCTTCCTGTGACAGGAAGCTCCATTATTTTTGTTCCAAAGGCTCCATATGAACATGTGAATAGTCAATCGCATGCTCCTCCTTCATCCTCCGCTCAATTTCATTGGCTATATCGTGGCTTTCCGTAATATTTAAATCTGCCGATACCTCAACCACCACATCAACATGAACCGTACTGCCCAAGTATCTTGCTTTTATGTCTTTTAAACGGCTCACGCCGGAGATTTTTTCAATCGTCTGTTTATAAGCTGAAATGTCCTTTGTATCGAATCCATCAGTCAAAGAGTGAGATGACTCTTTAAAAATATCCCATGCGGTCTTGCAAATGAGAAGGCCTATCACAAACGCAGTGACCGTATCGATCCAAGCTAGATGGAATTGAGCAGCCACAATGCCGATAAACGTGCCGATACTGACGAACGCATCTGATTTATTATCAGCAGCCGCAGCAAGGAGCGCCTGGCTCTTTACCTTCTTGGCCAGCCTTTTATTGTACTGGTAAACGACCAGCATCAGCGCTGCCCCGCCTGCTGCCGTCCAAGCCGCAATCATATCCGGCGTCTCTTGCTTAGCAGAAAAAATAGATTCTCCGGCATTGAACAACACTTGCAAACCGACAACCATCATAATAAAGGATGCGATAAGCGATGCAATCGTTTCCGCCCGAAAGTGGCCGTATGGATGATCTTCGTCAGGAGGTTTTTGAGAGATGCGCAGACCGATCAGAACAGCAACAGAAGCAATAATGTCCGTTGTGTTATTTAACCCGTCTGCCGTAAGTGCTTCCGAGTGAAAAAAATAACCGATGACCAGTTTAATCGCGGAAAGGACAAGATACGCGGCAATACTGATCAGCGCCCCGGATTCGCCTTTTTTCAATTCATCATACCTCTCCATACAAAAACCTCCTCTCCACTCACGTTTTCCTATGATTATCATACAAAGCTGAACCGCAGTGGGTCTACAGAAACATGATTCACCTGCCACAGAAAAATAGTGATGATGGAACACTTTTTCTCTAATCCAATTTATTGTGACTCTAAAAAGCCCTTTAAACCTAATGAAAATCTACACATTAGCGATCCTTAGAATTGGAAATATCAAACAAACTTGCAAAAGTGAATTATAAACAAAATATTCATTCCTATATTTTGAGAAAGCGCAAACAAAACACTACAAATTTGAAATAAAACGTTATATTTTCTCACATGAATTTTCGACAAACTGTATATTTATGATAGAGTTTCAATTATCATAATATTCAGTAATGATTTCATTCTTAAAGGAGGTAACTTATGAACCAGTCTCAACCAGGATTAAAAAAAGAATTAAAGACGCGCCATATGACAATGATTTCGATCGCCGGCGTCATCGGTGCCGGGCTATTTGTAGGCAGCGGTTCAGTGATTCACTCGACCGGTCCCGGTGCGATTGTTTCTTACGCGTTGGCCGGATTATTGGTGATTTTTATTATGAGAATGCTCGGTGAGATGTCTGCCGTAAACCCGACGAGCGGATCGTTTTCTCAATACGCTCACGACGCCATCGGACCTTGGGCAGGATTTACAATCGGCTGGCTGTACTGGTTTTTCTGGGTGATCGTTATCGCGATCGAAGCCATTGCCGGTGCTGGCATTATTCAATACTGGTTCCATGATATTCCGCTCTGGCTGACAAGTTTGATTTTGACGATTGTGCTCACCCTGACAAACATCTACTCCGTTAAGTCTTTCGGTGAGTTTGAGTATTGGTTCTCCCTCATTAAAGTTGTGACCATCATTGCTTTTCTAATCGTTGGTTTTGCCTTTATTTTTGGCTTTGCACCGGGCAGTGAGCCAGTCGGTTTTTCGAATATTACAGGCAAAGGCGGGTTTTTCCCGGAAGGCATCAGCACTGTACTGCTCGGCATTGTCGTTGTCATCTTCTCTTTTATGGGAACTGAAATCGTTGCCATTGCAGCAGGAGAAACATCCAACCCGATCGAATCTGTGACAAAAGCAACCAGATCCGTTGTATGGCGCATCATCGTCTTTTACGTGGGCTCTATCGCCGTAGTCGTGGCGCTCTTGCCATGGAATTCAGCAAATATTTTAGAAAGCCCTTTCGTCGCTGTACTTGAGCATATAGGGGTGCCAGCAGCCGCACAGATCATGAACTTTATCGTCCTCACAGCCGTACTCTCTTGCCTGAATTCAGGTTTGTACACCACATCCAGAATGCTGTATTCACTTGCAGAAAGAAACGAGGCGCCGCGCCGTTTTATGAAATTGAGCAAAAAAGGCGTTCCCGTACAAGCTATTGTAGCCGGAACATTTTTCTCTTATATCGCGGTCGTCATGAACTATTTCTCACCGGATACTGTCTTTCTATTTTTAGTCAACTCATCAGGCGCAATCGCTTTACTCGTCTACCTTGTCATCGCTGTTTCCCAGCTGAGAATGCGGAAAAAACTCGAAAAAACAAACCCGGAAGCTTTGAAAATCAAAATGTGGCTTTTCCCTTTCCTCACTTACTTGACCATCATCGCCATCTGCGGGATTTTAGTGTCTATGGCATTTATTGATTCCATGCGAGATGAGCTTCTGCTGACAGGTGTCATCACGGGAATCGTTCTGATTTCTTACCTTGTATTCAGAAAACGCAAGGTGGGCGAGAAAGTAGCTGCAAAGCCAGTCACACAGCAGCAGCCCGATATCCTGCCTTAACGCTGATCAAATCCTAAACGGCCTGCCGTTTAGGATTTTGTTATTTTCTTCATTAGGCAGTCTTCAGCACGAAGATTTTTTGTAACCATCACGTCCTTATTGTCATTAACTATAATACCAATTTGGAAAATTTAAATAAGGACAGATGAAAATGACACTTGAAAAATTTGTGGATGCTCTCCCAATCCCAGATACACTAAAGCCAGTGCAGCAATCAAAAGAAAAAACATACTACGAAGTCACCATGGAGGAATGCACTCATCAGCTTCACCGTGATCTCCCTCCGACCCGCCTGTGGGGCTACAACGGCTTATTTCCGGGGCCTACCATTGAGGTTAAAAGAAATGAAAATGTATATGTGAAATGGATGAATAATCTTCCTTCCACGCATTTCCTTCCGGTTGATCACACCATTCATCACAGTGACAGCCAGCAGGAAGAACCCGAAGTAAAGACTGTTGTTCATTTACACGGCGGCGTCACGCCAGATGACAGCGACGGGTATCCGGAGGCTTGGTTTTCCAAAGACTTTGAACAAACAGGACCTTATTTCAAAAGAGAGGTTTATCATTATCCTAATCAGCAGCGCGGGGCTATATTGTGGTATCACGATCACGCCATGGCGCTCACCAGGCTAAATGTCTATGCCGGACTTGTCGGCGCTTATATCATTCATGATCCAAAGGAAAAACGCTTAAAACTGCCTTCAGGCGAATACGATGTGCCGCTTCTTATCACAGACCGCACGATCAATGAGGACGGTTCTTTGTTTTATCCGAGCGGACCGGAAAACCCTTCTCCGTCACTGCCTAATCCTTCAATCGTTCCGGCTTTTTGCGGAGAAACCATACTCGTCAACGGGAAGGTATGGCCATACTTGGAAGTCGAGCCGAGGAAATACCGATTCCGTGTCATCAACGCCTCCAATACAAGAACCTATAATCTGTCACTCGATAATGGCGGAGAGTTTATTCAGGTCGGTTCAGATGGAGGGCTCCTGCCGCGATCTGTTAAATTGAATTCTTTCAGTCTTGCGCCTGCTGAACGTTACGATATCATCATTGACTTCACAGCGTATGAAGGAGAATCGATCATTTTGGCAAACAGCGCGGGCTGCGGCGGTGACGTCAATCCTGAAACAGATGCGAATATCATGCAATTCAGAGTCACAAAACCATTGGCACAACAAGACGAAAGCAGAAAGCCGAAGTACCTCGCCTCATACCCTTCCGTACAGCATGAAAGAATACAAAACATCAGAACACTAAAACTGGCAGGAACCCAGGACGAATACGGCAGACCTGTCCTTCTGCTTAATAACAAACGCTGGCACGATCCTGTCACAGAAGCACCAAAAGCCGGCACAACTGAAATATGGTCCATTATCAACCCGACACGCGGAACACATCCGATTCACCTGCATCTGGTCTCCTTCCGTGTATTAGACCGGCGTCCGTTTGATATCGCCCGTTATCAAGAAAGCGGGGAATTGTCCTATACGGGTCCGGCTATCCCGCCGCCGCCAAGTGAAAAGGGATGGAAAGACACCATTCAAGCGCATGCGGGTGAAGTCCTGAGAATCGCGGCGACATTCGGGCCGTACAGCGGACGATACGTATGGCACTGCCATATTCTTGAGCATGAGGACTACGACATGATGAGACCGATGGATATAACTGATCCCAACAAATAACCCGACAAACTTGCCTCTAGCAGGCAAGTTTTTTCTTTATGAAACCTTTTCCTCAATTTATCGTATTACGTAAAAACAGCAAAAGGAGCTGCTTTTTTTCTGAACACCATCTACACAAAACATTTCCATTTATGCTGAATGAAAATCAAAATGAAAATGAAAAGTTTCACACGATCAGATATTAATACTCATTTCCTCTGCATATATTGTGAATAAAAGAGAGTTTGATTTTCAGCGCTTTTATGATTTGAGCAGCGATATTAAATCAAACATCGGCAGCTTCACAACACTCAATTCACACCACTGCTTTACTATTGCTTCTATTCTGGACAATTCATTTTCAGCATGAGGCAAAACAAACATGTCATACTTTCATTGATGTATACAATGAAATGGTGCAGCCAGTCATACTCATGACGGAAACTAAGGGAGGAGAAATATGCCATACATCACATTAGAAGATCAGACACGCCTTTACTATGAAACACATGGGAGCGGGACACCGATCCTGTTTATACATGGGGTGCTGATGAGCGGACAATTTTTCCACAAACAATTTTCGGCGCTTTCTGCCAATTATCAATGTATTCGTCTTGATCTTAGAGGACACGGCGAATCTGACAAAGTGCTTCATGGACACACCATTTCCCAATACGCCCGTGACGTAAGGGAATTTCTAAACGCAATGGAGCTTGATCATGTCGTTCTTGCCGGCTGGTCAATGGGGGCCTTTGTCGTATGGGATTATCTTCATCAATTTGGGAATGATAACATACAAGCTGCTGTCATCATTGATCAATCTGCTTCCGACTATCAATGGGAGGGCTGGGAACACGGCCCATTTGATTTTGACGGTTTAAAAACAGCGATGTACGCCATTCAGGCTGACCCGCTGCCATTCTACGAAAGCTTCATCCAGAATATGTTCGCAGAGCCGCCTGCCGAAACAGAAACAGAATGGATGCTGGCAGAAATCCTCAAACAGCCTGCCGCCATTTCAAGCACGATTTTATTTAACCAAACGGCTGCTGATTACCGCAGCACTCTTCAAAACATTAGTGTGCCGACATTGCTGTGCTTCGGGGAAGACCGGAAATTTTTCTCTACCGCAGCTGGGGAACACTTGCGCAGCAATATTCCAAACTCGACACTCGCCACCTTTTCTAAAAGCAGCCATTGCCCGTTTTTAGAAGAGCCCGGCGCTTTTAACAGCACACTCCTCTCCTTTTTAGATGGGCTGACTGGAAAGTCATAAAGAAAAAGGAATTAGGAGATTAGGGAAAAGTATGAGACAATAAGAAATGTGCAGTAAAATACATGAGGGAAGAAGTGACTTTATGTCTTACTATAACAAACGTAATCAAGAACCGCTGCCAAAAGAAGATGTGAGTACTTGGGAATGCACAAAAGAAGACTGTAACGGCTGGACCAGAAAGAACTTCGCCAGCAGTGATACGCCATTGTGCCCTTTGTGCGGAAGTAAAATGGTCGACGGCATCCGTTCATTAGTGAATCTCCAAAACAACAGTCAAACGAAAACAAGCTAGTTCTTCCCTATAACAAACGCAGTCTCCTGCAAGCAAACAAACCTCGAACGGAGACAAAATTCTATATTTCAGAATAAAGCCTCTCATGGCAAGAGGCCAAAAGGAAAGAAGCCCAAAACTGTAAACGTTTAGGGCTTTTTTGTTTGTTTTAATGGTATAATATGGATACAAAAGGAGTGATAACGTGATCTCAAACCAGCAGCAAAAAGACCTGCAAAAAAGAGCTGCGTTCAAAAAGCTGAACCTTGCAATGAACTCTTATGTTGAACTTCTGTTTTTGTCGATACCACTAATCCATTTTTTAAAATGGCTCGGATCATTAGCCCGGCACCTTGTCCATTAAAAAACCACTCAGCCTAAGCCGAGTGGTTTTTATTAGTTGATCACAGAAAAGCTATTAATAATACCGTTCGGATTTTCCCATACTTTTTTGAAGGTCTTATTTTCAAGGTTATAGGAATAAATCGTCCGCACCTTAGCTTCACGCCCTGTTTCGTCCTTCAGCTTTTTAGCCCTTTTGGCTTCGGCAAGAAAATAAATGTTCTTTCCATCCTTAGAGAACTGAGGCTGTGCGTCAATTAACAGCTTAAATGATTTTTGATTTGTGATGATGCTTTCATACTTTTTCGTATCCGCATTGAGCATCTGAATAGCAGCGGTTTGCTCCGTCCCTTTCTGCGTATATGATGTAAATAAAATACGTTTATCATCATCAGAAACAGCAATATCGCTGATAAATTGATTTAGGCTTTTAAGCTCATTAAATTCATTTTGGCGGCCTTCCGCAAAATGAATCGTTGTCGGTTCAGGGTCAATGCCCTTTTCGTTTGCTTCATCTGTTTTCATGTAGTCTTCTTCTACAGAATAATGAAGCAATGCAAATGAATCGTTTTTTTGGTTATAAAAGAAGCTGCTGACGGTGTCATCCTGATCATTAGCGGCAGGATAAATGTTTTTGTACTTCTTCGTTTTCAGATCAAAAGCGGCGATCCGGAAATTACTTTCATCCGCTTTTCCTAAACGGAAATAGATGGTTGAACGGTCCTTTGATAAAAACAAACTGTCCGCACTCTCCGCGCCTTTATAAAGCATCGTCTTTTTATTAGACTTTAGACCTAGCCTAAAAAGCCTCATTTCATTCTGATCATTATTGCCCGTATAATAGAGCACCTGCTGTTTTTGATCCAAGGCAAATGCCGGATAGCTGGTCAGCTTCTCCTCATGGATCACCTTGTCCTTTTCATAATACTTTGTCAGCAGATCCGTATCTGTAATGGAAACCAGCAGCTCATCACCGCTTTCGGTATTGACTGTCACATCAGCAGCCTTCTGATGGCCTTTATCCTTTGCAACATAAAACGCAACCCCCGCGGCAGCTGCCGCTATTATCACTGCTAACAATAATATGATTCTTTTTTTCATCTTTTATCTCCACCAATAGAAAAAGCAAGAATGTGACTTCTTGCTTTACAGATTATATATGTAAATTAATAGCTGTAATGCCCCGCTACCTTACCTTTGCTTAGTGGATATCCAAGCGCTTTAAACGCTTTAGGACTTACATCAAGCACCGCATTAGGCATTCTGCCAACATCATTTTTATAAACCGTAATCACCTTTTTAGGCTTCGCTTTTGCATAAGCTCTGATTTTTGTTCCGTTTCTAGGAACATCAAATCCGATCTTGGTCGCACAATCCCAATGTCCAAGTTTCTTACCTGAAGAGCCTTTTTTCCCGACTCCATTATACCAAGTAATATTTCCGTTCACATGTTTCGCACTGGCATCTGATGAAAAACTCAAAGCTCCCAAAGTACTTCCTACTAAGATAAAAGCGGCTAAAATGACTTTCTTCAACATTTCGTCCCCCTGTTTGTTAACATCTAGGAAGATTATACACGATCAACCAGCTATTTTTTATTTCAATATCCTTACAGTAATGTTACAAAGTCAAAAAAGTTACCTCTGCTAAAATAAACCATGGAAGATTATCCTATTATAATAGCGGTATTAGCGTTATAATTATTAATAGAGTAGTTGTCGCATTCAATATGAACGAACCATTACCGTATTGTTCAAACCAAATTCATAGCTATGTAAACGATTGATACTCTCATATAAAGAAAAAAGAGTGTGCGAGACTCTTTTTTCTTCAAAGTTTCTTTTTTCAAAAAACGTAGATTATATTATATAAAAATTTCATTTCTTTTTTGGTTTTAAAAATGGCGATTTTGTGAACAGTTCATATTGACCGGTGCGGAATTACTCACATCAAAAGTTATAGGAGTGGTAATCCATGAAGGCAGCAAGATGGCATAACCAAAAGGATATCCGTATTGAACATATTGAAGAGCCAAAAACGGAGCCGGGAAAAGTAAAGATCAAAGTCAAATGGTGCGGCATCTGCGGGAGTGATTTACACGAATATCTCGGCGGCCCGATCTTTATTCCGGTTGACAAACCGCACCCATTAACAAATGAAACAGCACCTGTCACAATGGGGCATGAATTCTCCGGTGAAGTTGTCGAAGTCGGAGAAGGCGTTGAAAATTATAAAGTTGGAGACCGCGTCGTAGTAGAACCGATTTTTGCTACACACGGCCACCAGGGCGCTTACAACCTTGATGAACAAATGGGATTCCTCGGCTTAGCCGGCGGAGGCGGCGGTTTCTCTGAATACGTCTCTGTAGATGAAGAGCTTTTATTCAAACTCCCTGAGGAATTATCATACGAACAAGGTGCGCTCGTTGAACCTTCAGCAGTCGCTCTATATGCTGTCCGCTCAAGCAAACTCAAAGCCGGCGACAAAGCGGCTGTATTCGGCTGCGGCCCGATCGGACTTCTGGTGATTGAAGCACTGAAGGCGGCCGGTGCTACTGATATTTATGCTGTTGAGCTTTCACCTGAACGCCAGCAAAAAGCTGAGGAGCTTGGCGCGATCATCGTTGATCCATCTAAAACAGACGATGTAGTCGCTGAGATTGCAGAACGTACAGGAGGCGGAGTTGACGTAGCATTTGAAGTCACTGGTGTTCCGGTGGTGTTGCGACAAGCCATCCAGTCCACTACAATTGCCGGTGAAACAGTCATCGTCAGCATTTGGGAAAAAGGTGCTGAAATCCATCCGAACGATATCGTCATCAAGGAACGTACAGTAAAAGGAATTATCGGATACCGCGACATTTTCCCGGCTGTATTGTCATTAATGAAAGAAGGCTATTTCTCAGCCGACAAACTCGTAACGAAAAAAATCGTGCTAGATGATTTGATTGAGGAAGGCTTCGGGGCTCTTATTAAAGAGAAAAGCCAAGTCAAAATCCTTGTCAGACCTAACTAATCAGCATAAAAAAGAATCCGCGCTCGTATGCGGATTCTTTTTTATTTTATCCAATCACTTCAGCGCCAGAATCTGTCTTGGCCCCGCCGTGATCATAAGCGCGGAAGTTTTCTTCCAGCTGCTCAAGCGAAAGTCCCTTCGTTTCCGGTAAAAACTTCTTCACAAACAGGACAGAGCAAATGCCTAATCCAACGAAGATAAAGAACGTTGTGGACAGCCCAATGGCGGCCAGCAATATCGGGAAAGTGAAGCTGACTGCAAAATTCACCATCCACAGACAGAATACCGTGACACCCATTCCCAGTCCGCGAAGGCGAAGTGGGAAAATCTCAGAAAGCATCAGCCACGTCACTGGTGAAATGGCCCCCTGCTGAAAAGCAAGGAATGTAACTGTTAGTGACAGAACCACATACGGAAGTGCCGGTGATCCTTGAAGTACAAGTGAAAATATCCCGATCAGCAATAATGCTGTTGTCGTACCGATCAAGCCCGTCATCAGCATCGGCCGGCGCCCCACTCTTCCCAGCAGCCAGATTCCGACGAATGTTGCCAATACTGAAATCACGCCATTCGCAATGTTTCCGATTAAAGCGGCTTCCGTTTGGAAACCAGAATTTCTTAGAATTTCAGTCCCATAATACATAATCGAATTAACACCTGTAATTTGCTGTACAATCGCAATCCCTAATCCAATAAACACAATACGGCGCACCCATGGGACTGAAAGATCTTTAAACGTTGCTTTTTCAAGCTGATCTTCTTTTTTGAAAGCGAATTCAATTTCTTGCAGCTCAGCTGCTGCCCGCTTTTCATCCCTGATTTTTTTCAATACACGCAAAGCATCTTCTTTTCTCCCTTTCGATACAAGCCAGCGGGGACTCTCGGGCATTCTGATCATCCCGAAAAACAGGAACACGGCTGGAAGCGACGCAATGACCAGCATGAACCTCCACACATGGGAGTTGTCTCCCATTGTTGTTCCAAGGATTGCATTAAAAACAAAGGCCAAAAGCTGTCCTGATACAATCATCAATTCGTTCTGCGTCACCATCCGTCCCCTGCTTTCCACAGGAGACATCTCTGCTAAATAGGCAGGCACCGTTACTGATGCACCCCCTACCGCAATACCAAGCACAAAACGGGAAATGATCATGACCGTAACATTCGGAGCAAACGTACACCCGATCGTCGAAATAAAAAATATAACAGCGAGGAATAAAATATTTTTGCGGCGGCCGTTAAAATCAGACATCCTGCCGCCAAACACAGCACCCAGCGCGGCTCCAAAAAGAAGTGAACTGGTGACAAGGCCCTCTGTAAAGGCATTGAGATTAAGCTGATCCGGCTCTCCCATATAAGGCAAAGCTCCATTGAGCACACCGGTATCATAGCCAAAAAGAAGCCCGCCGAAAGTAGAGACTAAAATAATCGTGCGTAAAAATGACATTTGATTGCCTTGTTTATTCATACTGTTTCCCCCAGTCTTTTTCAAAATCGATCAATGCGTATTTCAAAAAACTTATTCCAGGGCTGCTGCCTTCCTCACATTTCGTCATCAGGCTTCAGAAAAAAGTTCTTTATGTTTTTATGCAATAACCTTATAACCTTCCCTTCTTATTAGCATTCCAGCCTCCTTGGAAGCGATTTCATTTTTAGCTAAAAAAACAATGAGTATTTCTTTGAGCATAACCTTTCTATTTTGTTATCTTATAGTCACTTTATAGTCCTATTGTAGTAATATGATAGTGACATTTTTGTTATATCTGATATTATCATAATTATAAAAACGTTTTCAGTCAATATAAATTTCTGAAAATTTTTTATTCAACAAAAGGAAAATCACTAATTCAAGGGGAAAACGAACGGAAAATGTGTGAATTAAGTCAAAATCTCTGTGATTTTCTGTTCATATCGATAAATGAGTAAGTGTTGGTTAACTTCATCTAAAATCAAACATTCGGTCAATTGTTTCAGACTCAAGATAAAAGGAAATAGAAAAGAAAATAAAAGAAGGCTGGCTTAAGGGAGGCAAAAAAAATGAATGAGGGTTATATCATTGCAGGCCTTTTATTATTGACAGCGGGGATGATTGATTTTTTATGGACCACGTTATGGTTAGAGAGCGGTGCAGGCCCGATCACAAGATGCCTGTCTGCTTGGCTGTGGAAAGGCTGCCGCAAAATCAGCGGAGACCACGCAAAGGTTCTGAGTACGGCAGGTCCACTGCTGTTATGCCTGACGTTAGTGATATGGATCAGTCTATTTTGGAGCGGATGGGTGCTGATTTTCTCGAGCGACCCTCATTCACTTGTGGAAGTTCAATCGAAAGAACCGGCTTCCTGGTCAGACCGAATTTATTTTTCCGGCTATGTCATGTTTACTTTAGGAAATGGCGATCTCGCACCAAACGGAGGCCTATGGAAGCTTGTCACGGTTATTGAAACAGCTCAAGGACTGCTTACCATCACTTTTTCCGTCACGTATTTGATTTCCGTCTTGAGTGCGGTGAATCAAAAGCGTTCCTTTGCCCAAAGTGTATTAAGTCTAGGGCATGATGGAACAGAAATCGTCCATAATGCATGGAATGGCAAAGACTTTCACAACATTGATTTTCTTCTTGTCGCCGCCTCATCAGAGCTTGGAAAGCTGACCGCTCAGCATAACGCCTTCCCCATCCTTCATTTTTACCACAGCACGCAGCATCAGGAATCCTCCATTATAGCTGTTGCTGTATTGGATGAGGCTTTAACCATTTTCAAATATGGTATTCCTGAACAATATCAGCCAAATCAGCTTCACATTAAAGAAGCGCGCTCAAGTATCAAAAACTACCTGGACACCGTTCATACTGCCTATATCCATCCTGCAGAACAAGCGCCGCCGGAACCAGACATCTCAAAGCTTCAACAATCAGGCATACCGGCTTTATCTAAGCAAACATTTCAAATTGCCGTCAATTCAATAAAGGAACGTCGTCAATTGCTGCTGGGAATTGTCCAGGCGGGTGCTCGAAAATGGCCTGTTCAGGAGCAAGCAATAGATAACGCATATTCTCCTAAATAAAAAAGTCCCGAGTGCTGATCACTCGGGACTTTTCACTGTATGATTCTTATACAAGCTTCTGGCCGCAATTCGGACAAAAATTGGCTTCGCCCGTTTTTGTTCCGCAGTTTGGACAGAAATTCGGTTTGCTTCCGCTGCCAGTTGACTGTGGGCCTGATGACTGTGCCTGCTGACTCTGATTCATTTGATTCATCATCTGATTGGCCATATTCATTCCCATCATCATTCCTGCCATATCCGAAGCCGCTCCGCCTCCGCTCATCTTTCCGGATGCCATTCCATCCGTCATCGATATTTGCTGGTATCTGTTCACATCCCCAACCATACCGTAGGAAGCGTTCTTTGTTATCATATCCTGAACCTCTTGAGGGTAATTAAAGCTCATGATTTGAAAACCAGTGACCGTCATCCCGTCACTTATTAATTGCATATCTAAGTCCTCTTGTATTCCCTTAGCAATATCAAAAGCGTTTGCTTGAAGATTAAACATATCTTTCCCTTCTCTTGTGATCCACTTCATGAGAAGCTGGTCCAGAATAGAAGTGATACGGGTTTTAATATCCTCTACATAATATTGATCCTTCACGCCAGCGATTTTATCAATCAGGCTGATATAGTCCTGCACTTTAAAATTAAATGTGCCGTTTGCGCGAATGGGCATCCCGCCTGGCATTCCCGCTGCCGGAATATTTATCGCCTGTTTTGTTCCCCATCTTACGGTAAATTCCTTCGTATTGACAAACAGCACCTCGGCACGCATGCCGCTGTTAAAACCAAACTTAAAGCCCTTTAACGTTGAAAGGAATGGAATAATTTCTGATTCAATATCATAATCGCCATCATCTTGAAAAACCCCTTCAACCCGCCCATTGTTCAAAAAGACAGCATCCTGTCCGGGACGAATGATCAAACGGCTCCCTTTTTTGATTTCACGATTGTTCCATTTATAAAAAATCATATCATCTCTAAATTCTTCCCACTCTATTACATTTGCTAATTGGTTTCTGAAAAACGACATGTTACCTCTTCCCTTCTCTATTTTCTACTACTAGAAACTGCCCCGGCTTCCACTGTATGACGTGCCGCCTTTCGTCACACCGCCATCGCTGCCGCTGTCTTTATCATTTGATGGTTTTCTTTCTCTTGTTACAGTCGTTCTGATATAAGTGTCATATTGATCAATCACATCAGACGTACGCTGATCCATATATGTATTCCCATTAACCGTTACTTTGCCGCCCGCCTGATAAAGCATAATTGAAACCGCAATTCCCCCGACTGCGATGGCAGCAATCAGCTGAAACCACCATGTGAAGAATATGTTGTCGGGGTTTATTCCCGGTTTTATGCCCATATCTTTATAGGAAAGCTGAATATATGTCTCAAAAGCTTTGAAATAATTTTCATTGGATAAATCAGATGAAATCGTATTTCTGATGCTGTTTAGCCTGCTGTTGTCCAAATACTTTTCAGCTTTTTTGTAGCCCGAGATGAATACTTCTCTATCCGCCATATCAATCGTTAAAATAGCTGTACTGCCTTTTCCGTAACGATCATAAAAATCGCCGGCATAATCGGCAATATCTTCACCATTTGTGCTTTTAGTCGTAATAATAATGAAATCAGTGTCTCTCTTTGCACCTAGCTCTGCCGAGAGAGATTCAAGTTTTTCGATTTCTGTTTTTGATAATAGATGGGCATGGTCATACACATGCTGCTGTGATTCAGAAGCTCTTGCCGCTTCGATCCCCAGTAAAGGCATCATGATGAAAACCGCCAGCACAACAAAGATCGCTTTCCCTAAAAATCCCCGCATCAAAATCCGCCTCCCATCATCAATGAGACGAGCTTCAATGCAAGAAATGTCCCGCCTGCTATTCCGCTAAACCATGCCGCTACTTTTCCTGAACTGATCGGCGGCTTTCCGACGACCTTACCTGTTTGCCCGTTCATCGCAAAGATATGCTCCGCTCTTTCATAATCGTAACTGACCATCCAAACGGGAAGCAAAACGTAAAAGCTGTTCACATTTTTCGTGTGAATATGTTTGTCCCTCACATTGACTGACGTATATCCGGAAAAAGTAGAATGGATGTATGAATCTATATAACTGCTTATTTTCTCTTTTGCCCTTGGAAAAAGCTCCTCATCGGTATAATTGTACTTTTCCGCAATATAGCCGGCCAAATATGCCGTTTGAAAGTCCTTCAGCTGATCGTATGAATATGGCTCCAACTTATCCATTAACTCATCATTCATTTTTTCTGAGGCATCAACAGGAATTTTCAAATAATCGAGATTGATATCACGAAACGCTTCAAAATGCTCTGTTTCTGTGCATATATAATCCCCTTCTTCATACTGGTGGACTCTGGTACAGTTTGCTCTCACCTGTACTTCACTATTTAAATCAAACATCCAAAACGGAATATACATGCCGGTGATGCTTTTAATTCGATCAGCCGACATGAAACCTCTTGGTGTCAGAAGGCCTTTTTTGCACCACTTTCGAAATGCCTGTTCGGCTTCTTGCTTGCTGATTGTAAATGGGATGACTTTCGCCGGTGCCAAATGTCCTGATAAACGATCGGCAAGTATTGCAGCACCCCCGCAGAAGCTGCACGTCGTTGCTGTCGTTTCAGCTTCCGTGATCAAAACGGCGCCGCAGTTTTCACATTGATATTCTTTTGCCTCATCTTCAGAAAACCGCGCCGCAATGTTTTCTTTCGGAAGGCTTTCAATATTGTCCTGTCTTCCGCAGCTGCCGCAGGATAACGAGCCGGTTTCACTGTCAAATGCCATATCACTGCCGCAGTTCGGACACTTATAAGATATTATCATTACCGTTCCCTCTCACATCTTATGATAAAATGGCGCCGCAGCCGAAAGCTGCGGCATCCTATGTATTATTTATCGAGCATCATTTTCGCTTTTAACGCCGCAAGCTCATCATCAACCTGGCTTGTACCGCCAGTGTCATACTTTGCAGTCAGATCAGCCATATCATCCTGTGGAGCGCTGTTCAGTTCAGCCATTGCATTGGCCTGGTCTAGCGCCTTATTTACTTTGTCCTCCATTCGGCCGAATGCAGACATTGATTGGCTTGTACTCGAAACAGAGGCGCCCAGTTTGTTCATTTTTTCTTGTGTTTTCGCTACTGCCCACTTCGCCTTGATCATATTTTTGCGTGCTTCCAGCTCTCCAATGTCAGATACCAATTTGTCATGCATCTTTCTCATCTGTGCTGCATTGGTTGCAGCAATTTGATTCGCCGTCTGCAGCTCAGAAAGCTTTGATTCCAAAGATGTTTTTCTTTCAAGGAACTTTCTCGCATCGCCCTCATTCCCGGCTTGCAGCGCCTTCATTGCATAGCTTTCCATCTTTTCCATATCCGCCTGGCACTCGTGATATTCTCTTTTTGCTCTCTGCTCCTCAGCCATAACAGCTGCTGTTTCTGCCTTAACCTTAGCCAAATCGTTATTCATGTTTCTTAAATATTGATCTACCATTTTCTCCGGATTTTCAGCCTTGTCCAATAAAGCATTGATATTCGCAGACATAATATCTTTAAATCTTCCAATTATACTCATTATACCGTTCCTCCTAAAGCTATTCGGTAACCCTTGTTACATATACTATTTATTATCGTTAAAAGTTTCACTTTTTTAATAAAAAATGACATTTCAAACGAAAAATATACAACTTTTTACCTGAACAAAAATGTAAGCAATAAAAAAAGGTGCCCCCAAAAGTCCAAAGACTTTTAAGAAACACCTTCAATGATTTACAAAGAAACTTCAATCTCATCCATGCTTGGCAGTGCATCAATCGCTCCAATTTTAGTGCACACAAGAGCTCCGACCTTATTGGCAAACGCCACAATCTCACGCAGCTTCACAAAATCTGCTTCTACAGATTGAATATGGTCCGTGTTTGCCAATTGATATAAAGCCGCACCGACAAAAGCATCTCCCGCTCCTGTTGAGTCGATTGATGTCACCGGAATACTTGGAATGATTTCACGGCCTTTTCCATTGGAAAGAAGCGTTCCGCTTTTCCCAAGGGTCACAGCGACAATCTTGGCTCCGATCTCATGAAGGATCGCAACTCCCTTTTCATGATCCTTCACACCGCTGATAATCTCAAGCTCCTCGTCACTGACTTTTACAAAATCACTTACAGCGATCGCTTTTTTCGCGACACTTACAAACTCTGAGACTCTCCCCTTCCATAAATCTTCACGATAGTTAGGGTCAAACGAGATAAACTGTCCATTATCCTTCGCAATCGACATCAGCCGTAAATAAGCTGAGCAAAATGGATCTGATAACAGAGCCGTTGCAGAGCCGAAATGAAGGATTTTCGCTTTGTTTACTTTTTCCTGGTCAATATCCTCCAGCGTAAACAAAGCGTCCGCGCCTCTATTAAAAACAAAGTCACGCTCTCCGTTTTGTTTTAATGAAACAAAAGCAAGAGTTGTAGGCGCTTTCTCATCCATCACCAGCATAGAGGTATCGACATGTACAGCGTCCAATGTGCGCTTCAGAAAATACCCAAATGGATCCTTGCCTACTTTTCCGCTGAAAGCGGCGTCTCCACCCAGCTTGGCAATCGCTGCTGACACATTCGCCGGTGCACCGCCGGCACTTTTCAAGAATTGGCGCCCGTCCATTAAATCAACGTCAACATCGGTACAAAAGAAATCAATTAACAATTCTCCAATACAAACAACAGATTGACTACGCATATTATCACACTCATTTATAAAGTCTAGATTATAGTCTCAGTATATTACTTTCTGCTATAAATACAACATTGAATATTGAAAATTTTACATATATTTATTTCGCAGACCTTTGCTCCAGCTCAGAGATGATATGCTTATATCTTTTTTCCGTTAAAGGATAGAAGGCGATGAGAATAATAGAAAGAAAAATGAAAAATCCCGGAATCAAAGCATTCATGTTTTTAATCGCATTCAATGACGTAACTGTCTGGTCTGCATTCGCCACATACCCCGCGATTCCTAAATAAATGGCCGAAAATGAACCGGCTAACGCCACACCCAGCTTATTAATAAAGCTCATGCTCGAAATCACCACACCATCCGCGCGAATTCCGGTTTTCCATTCCGCATAATCGACACAATCCGCAACCATTCCCCAAGCAAGCGTATTTAAAGGCGTTGTGAAAAATCCCGATGCAAAAAGCCAAATGAAAATGAGTGTAATGGAAGAATACGGCGTAAAATGCAGGCCGGCATAAGAAATAAGCGATAGAGCCGCCGTGATAATCATGACTTGTTTTCTTCCCCACTTCTCAGAAAAGAAAGGAATAAACAAATTGCTGATCAGCGCTGCTCCGAAAAATAAAACGGTTCCCATAAACACAAATTCTTTATGGTTTACGTTATACGTAAAATAATACACCATCGTGCTGAGCTTAATATTAAACCCGATCGCAAAAGCTAAAAATGATGAAATTAGCATAATCAAAGGTTTGTTTCGGAATAAAACGGATAATGTCTTTTTGATCCCTTGTTTTTTTCTCTTTTTAGGCTGAATCCGCTCCCGTACAGTAAAGAAACTGAATAGATTCAAAACAATGCTGACCGCCGCGTAGATGAGCGCAGTCATTTGAAATCCAAACGCCTGATCCTCTCCTCCGATAGCAGTTGCAAGCGGTGTCGCACAGGAAATGGATAAAAGAATTCCGATATACACCAAAATCATCCGGGTTGTGGTTAGAACCGTCCGTTCCTCCACAGAATTCGTCATCCGCCCCGTTAGGCTGTTCACCGGGATTGTTTGCATACTAAAGGACATCCCAAGCAGAATATAGGTGACGTACGCATATACCATATTCCCGGTCTCACCGAAATGAGGCGTCGTGAAACATAAGAATGTGAATAGCGCAAAAGGAAATGCCACCCACAGCAAATATGGCCTTGCTTTTCCCCACCTTGTATTCGTTTTATCTAAAATCAATCCCATGATCGGGTCAAAAATAGCATCCAGCACACGCACAACAAGAAACAAAGTTGCGATCACCGCAGGCTGAATGCCGCCGACGTCTGTATAATAAAATAATAAGTATGCGTTTACAAACTGAAAGATAATATTATACGACATATCGCCGAATCCATAGCCGATTCGTTCAAACCAGGACAGTCCGGTGCTGGATTTTGACTGGTGCTTCACTTTCATTGCCGTTACTTTTTCCGTTTCAATCATCATTTCCCACCCCAAGAATCCGTTTTCATTTCCAGTACACAAGAGGGAGAATACAAAGATCCTCCCTGTTCACTCAGCGATTTGGATACACCATCACTTTTAAACATTCATTCTTAAATTGAAGCGCCCGCTCCATCGCCTCTTGTGTCTGCTCCAGTGAATATTGGTCCGTTATAAGATGCTTCGTGTCCACAATGCCGGAAGCGAGAAATTCGATTCCCTTCGGATACGTATTGGCATAACGGAAGATCCCGTAAATATCAATCTCGTTATCCGCAATAAACGGCACATTGAGCGGAATCTCGTTTTGTGAAGGCAAACCGACAATCGCCAATTTTCCGCCCCGGCGCACAGAAGCCAGTGCAGTTTGCAGTGCCGCTGGATTCCCCGCTGTTTCCCAAGCAACATCAACGCCTTTTTCATTCGTGATCGTCTTAATCTCTTCAAGCGCATCCTGTTCACGGATATTAATGACATGAGTCGCTCCCATTTTTTTCGCAGCCTCTAACCGCAGCGGCTCTAAGTCAGTGACGATAATTCTGCCTGCCCCAAATGCTTTAGCTGCGGCAACGGCCATTAACCCAACAGGGCCCATCCCCATAATCGCAATTGTTGATCCGGGCTGAAGCTTCGTTCTTGCCGCCGCATGAATGCCGACAGAAAACGGCTCGATCAAAGCAGCATCTTCATAAGAAAGTGAGTCTGGGATAGAGAAAACAAAGTCCTGCCGCATTTTGATATATTGGACAAACGCGCCGTCCACCGGCGGTGTAGCCAAAAACTGTACATCCGGGCAAAGATTATAGCGCCCTTCCTTGCACGCCTCACAGCGTCCGCACGTAACACCCGGCTCTACAGCGACGCGGTCTCCCACCTTGAATTGATCGACGGATGATCCGACAGCGGCAATTTCGCCTGCACATTCATGGCCTAGGATAAATGGTTTTTCCACTACATAGTTGCCGATTCGGCCATTTGTATAGTAATGCAGATCTGATCCGCAAATTCCGACAGCCATCACCTTAATCAACACTTCATCCTGATTGATGTCAGGCACAGGCACTGTTTCGATTTTGATTTCTCTTGTGCTATGCATAACAGCCGCTTTCATGTTCTGAGGTACTGTGTGAGTCATTTGGCAAATTCCTTTCTTCAGAAAATAAAATGTAAGTGCATACATTTTTGTTTTCTCTGTTACTGCCCCCATTTTATCTGCTTTTCAAGACGTTCAACAGCCTTTTCTGCTGTATAAAAGGACAGCGGCACTGTACTTTTATTTTTTCATATACAAAAAACGCTGAATTGATAAAATAGTACTAATAGGAGGTGCAGGCTTATGGCTGAACTTGAAAACCGAAAACAATTTGCACAACTGCTGGCACCTGGCGTCAAAACGCTAAAACTTCATCCTGATTATAAAGTCAGAAGGAAAAAGAACGAAAAAACAGGACAGTCTTACATAGATAAAATCGCACTCCAGCTGGGAGTCTCCCCAAACACGATCAAAAGCTGGATCGGACAGATGGGGGTAAACTACATTCCCGGGAGAATTGAGGACGGAAAACTGTTCGGAATGATCTGGATCATTCTCGAAAAGACCGACTTGGATATCGAGTGGTTGACCGACCTGCTGGAAACCACCACCATCCCAGTCATCAAACCCGCATTGCCTGTATGGGCAGCGTCTTGTTTGAAAAAAGCAAAAACACTGCGAAAGGACGGGTCATTCGGAGCTCCCCATGATGACGATATAGAAAAAGCAGTAAAGCGGCTTTTTCATGACAGACCTAACCAAGAAACGAATGCGCTTACAGAGCAGCCAATCACGCATAACCTACCGTCACGCTGGTCAGCACACTTTATCGGACGCAGCTTTGATATGGAAGCGATACGGCAATGGATGCTTTCTCCGTCACCAGTCTGTTTAATCACCGGCTGGGCCGGTATGGGTAAAACCACAGTCGCTCTTGAAGCCGCCTATTCCTGTGTCGACGATACTTCAGATTGGCCCTCATTCAACAGCATCATTTGGGTCAGCGCTGATTGGAAAGGATTGAGCTTTAGCGATTTTTTAAATACGATCGCCTATCAGCTCGGGCGCACAGAACAAATCGATAAATCAATCAATGAAAAACGGTTTGTCGTCCGCAATGCGTTAGCCAATTACACTAGAGAAAAACCGATCCTCCTGATCGTTGACAGCATTGATACTGCAGAACGTGACATTCACGAATTTATCACAAGCCTTCCGCAAGGCGTAAAAGTTCTCCTCACTGCACGGGAAAACGTAAAACAAACCTATCGGGAAAGCTTCGGAGAAATGACAGCTATTCAGCTGAGCGGCCTTGACCAAACAGATGCCTTGGATTTTTTTCAGCAAGAAGTGCACCGATGCTTACAAACATGCAACCTCCCACATAAACGGGAAAAGCTGGAGCAGCTGTTACAGCTATCGGCTGGCCTGAAAAACGAATTCATTTCAGCGACTGCCGGAAACCCGAAAGCCATGGCACTCAGCATCGCCTATATGTCAGATGATGACATACCCGCTCAGCAGCTGATTCATGAACTTGGAAAAGCGGGCTACTCACTGCTGGAATTGTTTGAGTTCCTCTTCGGCCGCACCTGGGATAGATGCAATGAAGATACGCGAAAGCTATGGCAGACGCTTTGCTTTTTCAGCAAGCCGCCTGATGAAAAAAGCCTGGCAGCAGCAGCCGGATTAGACGCCCGCCGTTTTCATTACGCGATTGAACAAATGCGGTCAAATGCGCTGATTCAGCCGGAACGAAACCAAGGCAGGACGCAATACTTAGCGCACCAAACCGTTGTCGCCTACGGAGAACAGCACTTATCCGAACAGCACGAATATGAAAAAGAAGCCCGCAATCGCTGGGCGCACTATTATATTGATTATGCCGAAACCCATTTAAAGCGTGAACAGCCCAACTCTATCTATTGGAGCTACCTGCTGGGACGGAACTTAGATCAAATGAAACAAGAATGGCCAAACATCTTAAAGGTCATCAAATGGGCAAGCGAAACCGATCAAAAAGAAATCCTAATCGAACTCATCACCCGCGTCAGCCATTTTCTAAGCAGAATCAACCTGCCCTTACGTATCGAATACGGATGCAAAGCCGCCGACGCCGCCCATCAATTAGGCAAACACACACGAGAAGCGTTCTTCCGAATCGACACAGCAGGCTGGGCACTGATGGAAGTCAATGATTTAGACGGAGCGCTTCAGCAAATAGAAGCCGGGCTGAAGATTCTTGAACAATCAGACGCTCAAGATGCCCATGATCTAAAAGTTTGGGGACACGCACTCAAAGCAAGGCTGTTTTTAAAAGCCGGGCAACAGAAAAAAGCAGAGACCATTTTAAGCGAAATTGAAGATCAACCAATTTCCCCTACAATTCAACATAGGGTTCTGCTGGTTCGCGGAGACCTAAGCTTTGCGAGAGGTCATGAGGAAGAAGCCATTCAATTATACGAAGCCGCAAATGAAATCAGCTCCACGTACGGCGGCGAAAAAACGATAGAAGCCTATTTCAATCTGGGTGTCGCTTACGTGAAATGTGATCAGTTTGAAAAAGCGGAAGAAGCCTTTGAGCAGATGCTCTATGACAAACATAACGCCAATCAAGTTGAACTGATCTACTATCACTACGGAATGGCACAGCTGTTGTATCGTAAAGGAGAGAAAACGAAAGCTATGGAAGCTAATCATAAGGCAATCCGTTTGATTGATTCGTGGGAGCCTGCGATTGGGATTCGGGGAGAGGTGGAACGATTAGCAAGGGCGACTAAAGAAAACGAGTAGTACGAATTCTGTCAGCAATCTCACTCAATAAATAGGAAAGGCCAACTTAAGTTGCAGTTGGCCTTTCGTTTCTTATTAAGGTCTACAAATGTACTGAACCAGGTTTTCCCGTATTTATCCTTTCTCTTATAAAGGAAAGCGTATCATTCGCCAACTTTTTTCGACAAAGAACAATACCAGAATGACCACAATTGTAGACATATCTTGTAGGTCTCCCCCAACTTTCCCATAAATAATCGGCATCTTTTAAGTCTATATACTGATCATGTTTAGCAGAGATCAGCAGTACGTTATCTTTATTAACTTTAGGCAAGGCTTGACTAGGATCTGTGATATCCCAATATTTTATTAACTCATTATAGGTCACACCATTTTGTTCTAATTCTTCTCTTATGTATTTACCTGGGATCGTGTTCCATATCGAATAAGAAAGGCGATTGGCATAAAAGATAGATACCACTACATCAATTTTCGATTCCAGGGTAGCAATTAGATTAGTAACCCATCCCCCAAGGCTTACTCCGACTATGATAACAGGCCCTTTTTTATTTGCTTTTATCCAGTGAATGAACGCCCGTAAATCTACAATAGCCTGTCTTGTCGACTCAATTGTACGATCAATATTTGCACTAATCATCAATTCGCCACTATACAGTGAGTTTTCCGGTTCTCTTTCAAAATGGTATGGAAGAGAATAATAATACATATTCCAGCCTAAATCGTTCATTATACGATTATGAAATATCTTTTTGACTCTATCGAACGAATCCATGCGCCAGCCGTGTACAAAGATGACATTGGGCGGATCTATGTCATTTTCATTTAAAAAAACCTCCCCTTTTAAAGTATCATTAACAAGATTCCCAGATTGAATTAAGGATTTATAACGAAACGTTCCAACCCTATACTTTTTTTTAGATTCATTCAAATCAATTGAAACATCAGCTATATTTGCACTGTAAAATTCCTCTCTATCATTGATATCGACTGTAAAAGCAGCAGAAAAATGTTTATCTATGCTTCTTTTTCTGTGTAAATCATATAAAGCCAAACGATCTATCATTTTTGAGAAATGCACTATTATAAGTCCTCCTTGATAATCATAAAAAACTAATATTAGAGTTAATAATTGAATTGTCTGTCTCCAGAGAGTCGGGACGGATATTATCAAGATGTTGTTGGAAGAACCTAACTACATCGACAGTTAATTTTCAGGAATCAGATTATTCTGCTGTTCTTTATATTTAACATACATCGGGTAGTAGCTAAAAAGCAGCACAAATAGACATTTTAAAAGGATTTCTCTTTGACAGTGTTTCTCTTGGGGAAACGTCTAAGAGATAACTGGGGCTTTTTTGTCTTATGAGAGGATACCATCTCGTGTCTGCAATAGGGAGAGAAGTAACAGAGGTTTGGACGAATAATTTTTAAACCCTATTTATAATCATAACAGAAATGCAGTTTACTGAAGTTACAGTAAGCCGAGACGTAAACAGGAATCTGCGCCGGTAGAATTTTGTATTTTGGTCAATTGTATAGTTCATATCGGGATTATTAAAAATATTAAAAATCGACATAGAACATTGGTGAAAAAGTCAAACTACGAAAGACAGAAAAAAGCCTCTCACAAGTTCGGTGAACTCATGAGAAGCCTCGAAAATTCATAAATGGATCAATAGGGCATCAAAAATGACGTCCGTTGCCGACAAACCCTTGTAAATCAAGGATTTTTTGTCGGTTTTACATCATGCCGCCCATACCGCCCATGCCGCCCATATCAGGCATTCCTGCGCCGCCACCGTTTTCTTCTGGCTTGTCAGCGACAACAGCTTCTGTTGTTAAGAACATTGCAGCTACAGACGCAGCGTTTTGAAGAGCTGAGCGTGTAACTTTAGTTGGGTCAACGATACCTTTTTCGATCATGTTTACCCATTCGCCAGTTGCAGCGTTGAAGCCTACGCCGATTTCTTCGTTTTTGAGGCGCTCAACGATGACAGATCCTTCAAGACCAGCATTGTGTGCGATTTGACGGATTGGCTCTTCAAGCGCGCGAAGCACGATGTTGATACCTGTTTGAGCATCGCCTTCAGCTTCAACTGCAGCGACTTTGTTATATACGTTTACAAGCGCTGTACCACCACCGGATACGATGCCTTCTTCAACAGCTGCGCGAGTTGAGTTCAGGGCGTCTTCGATGCGAAGTTTACGCTCTTTCAGTTCAGTTTCAGTCGCAGCGCCGACTTTGATGACAGCTACGCCGCCAGCAAGTTTAGCAAGACGCTCTTGTAATTTTTCTCTGTCGAATTCAGAAGTTGTTTCTTCCACTTGAGCGCGGATTTGAGTCACACGGGCAGAAATTTTGTCTGTTTCGCCAGCGCCTTCAACGATTGTTGTGTTTTCTTTAGTAACGACAACTTTAGAAGCGCGTCCCAATTGAGCGATTTGAGTAGATTTCAGGTCAAGGCCAAGATCTTCTGTGATGACTTCTCCGCCAGTAAGGACAGCGATGTCTTCAAGCATTGCTTTACGGCGGTCACCGAAGCCAGGAGCTTTAACAGCAACTGCGTTGAATGTGCCGCGAAGTTTGTTCACAACAAGTGTTGCAAGTGCTTCGCCTTCAACGTCTTCTGCGATCAGAAGCAATGGTTTGCCTTGCTGAACAACCTGCTCAAGCACAGGAAGGATTTCTTGAATGTTTGTGATTTTTTTGTCTGTGATTAAGATGTAAGGATTGTCAAGAACCGCTTCCATCTTATCAGAGTCAGTTACCATGTAAGGAGACGCATATCCGCGGTCGAATTGCATACCTTCAACAACTTCAAGCTCAGTTGTGAAGCCTTTAGACTCTTCGATTGTGATAACGCCGTCGTTTCCTACGCGCTCCATTGCTTCAGCGATAAGGCTTCCGACTTCCTCATCAGCAGCAGAGATCGCAGCAACCTGAGCGATAGACTCTTTGCCTTCGATTGGCTTAGAAATTTCTTTTAAGTTTTCGATCGCAACCGCTACAGCTTGTTCCATACCTTTACGCACGCCTACAGGGTTAGCGCCTGCTGTTACGTTTTTAAGGCCTTCACGGATCATTGCTTGCGCAAGAACTGTCGCAGTTGTTGTACCGTCACCGGCAACGTCGTTTGTTTTGCTGGCTACTTCAGCAACAAGCTTCGCACCCATGTTTTCAAACGCGTCTTCGAGTTCGATTTCTTTAGCGATTGTTACACCGTCATTTGTGATTAACGGAGAACCGAATTTTTTCTCTAGAACCACGTTGCGTCCTTTTGGTCCTAAAGTTACTTTTACAGCATCAGCAAGTGCATCGACACCGCGAAGCATTGCGCGGCGGGCTTCTTCACTAAACTTAATATCTTTTGCCATGTTTACAGTACCTCCTCGAATTTTTAAATGTTTTTATTTAAGAATTAGCCGATAACAGCTAAAATGTCGCTTTCACGTAAGATTAAGTATTCAGTACCTTCGTATTTCACTTCAGTACCTGCGTATTTTGAGAAGATAATGCGGTCGCCCTCTTTTACTTCTAAAGCAACGCGCTCTCCGCTTTCTAACACGCGACCTGAACCAGCTGCCACGATTTTGCCTTCTTGCGGTTTTTCTTTTGCAGAATCCGGCAACACAATTCCGCTGGCAGTTTTTTCTTCAGATTCTACGAGTTCAATGACAACGCGATCACCTAATGGCTTTAACAATGTAATAACCTCCTCAATAGTATGAATATGTAATTTTAGCACTCAGCACTAAAGAGTGCTAACACAATTCTTATAATAAAGAATCTCCCTTCCAATTTCAAGTGATAAGATAAAAAATTTTTCACGCTTACATCATTCTTTTCCGCTCGCTTTTCCGTTAGCTTTTTCACCCCCGTACCGATTATGTTACAATAGCTGTAGATGAACGAAACCCACTTAACAAAGGAGTACATACCATTTGAGAAAACAGTATTGGTTTATTATTTTGACATATATCATCATGCAGTTTTCCGCATTAATCGCGATTCCCTTGTTATTTAAATTCGGTTATGCCGGAGGACAGCCTACAAATGAAAATATGCTGCATGCACAAGGATTATGGTCCGTCATCAGCTTTATCGCCTGTCTCGTTATTGTTCTGCTCATTTTGAGAACCGTTCCGAAAGAAACGCTGCGAAACGGACAGAAGGACTCAATCGGACTTTCTATCCTTTGGGCGATAGCCGGTTTTTTCATTGCCCTTTTCTCTCAAGGAATTGCAGGCTCTATTGAATACTATGTATTTGGCATCGGAAGAGAATCAGAAAATACACAAGCGATTCTGGATGTCATTCAGGCAGTCCCGCTCATGATTATCGTTTCTTCCGTCGTCGGGCCTATATTAGAAGAAATCATCTTCAGAAAAATCATTTTCGGGGCACTGTACGAAAAAACGAATTTCTTCTTCGCCGGACTGATTAGCTCGGTTATTTTCGGTATTGTTCACGCTGATTTGAAGCATCTTCTTCTATATACAGCAATGGGCTTTACCTTTGCCTTTTTATATGCGAGAACAAAACGGATATGGGTGCCGATTTTCGCCCATTTAATGATGAATACATTCGTTGTCATCATGCAGCTTGAGCCTGTTCAGAAATACCTTGAACAGCAGAGTACACAAATGCAACTGATTATTGGAGGATTATTTTTATGAGAAACCCGGTAGTTTGGGGAATGATCTACTTTGCCGTAGGGTGCATCTTTACTTATCTTGCCGCAAGCTCGCCAGGCAGCATGTGGTCATTTTACTCCATCCTGCTGATGGTGTTCGCCGCTTACAACATCAGCATTTCTTTTAAGATGTTCGCCTTTTCATTTAAAATCAAAAAGAACCAGAAATAAAGAAAATCCATTTCTCGTATGAGAAATGGATTTTTTATTATTGCCCGGAAGACACGTCCTGATCGGCAGCACTGCTTCTCTGCGCTTTCCGATAAGCGGTCTTCGATATCAGAATACTGATTTCATATAAAATCAACAGCGGGACCGTCACCATCATATGGGACAGTAGCTCAGGCGGTGTAATCAGGGCAGCGATCACCAAGAGCGTAAAATACGCATACTTTCTGATTTTCGCTAAGAACATCGGTGTCACAATTCCGAGCCTGGTCAAAAACATGAGAATGACCGGCATTTGGAACAGCAGTCCAAACGGAATCGTCAGCTGCAGAAGAAAATGAAAATATTCATTAATTCCGATCACCTGATTGACATTCAAGTCCTGAGAAATCCGCTTCATAAAATCAACAACAAAAGGAAATAAAATATAATATGAAAAAGATAAGCCCGCTAAAAACAGCAAAATAGAGATCGGAATGTAGCTGAGCGTTACTTTGCGCTCTTTCTCATAGAGGCCCGGGCTCACAAAAGCCCAAAGCTGATAAAGAATAACCGGCGAGGTCAGGACGATGCCGATGATAAACGCAAACTGCATAAACACATAAAGCGGGTCTGTCAGGTTAAACGCGTTAAGCGTAAGCTGCTTCGCTTCATCTGTTTCTTGCAGATACACAATAATCGGCTTCGCTAAAAAAAATCCAGCAATAAAGAAAACGACAAACGCCAGCGCTACAATCAGCAACCGTTTTCGAAGCTCAGCAATATGCTCCAGCAGCGACATTTGATTCACTTTCATTCGTGTCATCCTAACTTACTGATCTTCTTTCTTTTTTTCCTCTTCATCACTTGTTAATCCTTTAGTAGCGTTTTTGAATTCACGAAGTGTGTCTCCGGCTGCTTTGCCCAATTCAGGCAGCTTTTTGGGACCGAAGATAATCAGAGCAACGATTGCGATAACAGCAAGGCTTCCAGGACCGATCGGCATATTTGGGCTCCTCCTTTCCCTCTATTCGATTTCCTCTAAAACTGAATAATGCTTCAAGAAATAAACCAGTGACTGAAGCTCAACTGCTAAATCTATATGATGAATTCGAATGTGTTCCGGCACATTCAAACGGGCCGGCGTAAAATTAAGGATTCCCTTGATTCCTAACGCAACCAATCTGTCTGTAATGGATTGAGCGGCAACTGCTGGCACTGTAAGAATGGCAACTGATTCATCTTTTACGTGTTGTTCAAGGTCATCAAGGTTATAGACGGGCACGCCGCCTACCTCAGTTCCTATTTTACTCTCATTTATATCAAAAGCCATAGAAATTTTTGTGTTATTATTTTTTGTGAAATTATAGTGAAGAAATGCCGTTCCCAAGTTCCCGACACCAATCAAAATGACATCAGTCATCTCATCCTGATCAAGCGTTTTTCGGAAAAAAGACAGCAAATAATCCACATTATATCCGTATCCTTTTTTGCCAAGAGCTCCAAAATAGGAAAAATCCCTCCGAATCGTGGCAGAATCAACCTTTACGGCATCACTGAGTTCAGCGGATGATACACGCTGTTTTCCTGACGCATGCAGATTCTTTAAAAAGCGATAGTAAAGCGGCAGCCGTTTCGCCGTCGCCTGCGGAATTTTTGATTGATCCTTATTCATTTTTGGTCCTCCAAATTATACTCGGATAGTTCTCTTTTAAAGTCACCGTTTTTCCCGCCTGTCTTCTCAAGCAAGAAAGTAGGGCCGATGACCATTCCCTTATCAAGGGCCTTGCACATATCGTAAACGGTAAGAGCGCACACCGATGCAGAAGTGAGCGCTTCCATTTCCACACCTGTACTCCCTTTCGTTTTGACCTGTGCTTTTATATGAAGTATAACTTCTGCTTCTTTTATTTTCCAGTCAAACGATATATCTACCCCGCTCAATGAAAGCGGATGGCACATTGGAATGATATTCGACGTTTGCTTTGCGGCCATAATGCCTGCCACCTGTGCGACAGCCAGCACATCTCCTTTGCCGATATCGTGACTCTGTATTTTCTCGTACACCTCATTCTTCATGTGTACGCTTGAAACAGCCGCCGCAGTACGGACAGTCGAAGATTTTTCGCTGATATCCACCATCTGGGCTCTGCCCTGTTCATTAAAATGAGAAAATCCATTCATATTAAAACGCTCCTTAAACAGATCATACACTATTTTCTTCTCTATGTCTTATATGGCCAATGTATTGTTTGCTGACTTCTGGTTCATAAGCTACACTTAACTTATTATAACAGAGGTGAAATAATATGATGATCTTACAAGTTAATCAGCTGTCCAAATCGTTTGGTGCTGATACTATTTTAAACAATATAAAGCTGGAAGTCAGAAATCGTGATCGCATCGCCATTGTAGGAAGAAATGGCGCCGGAAAATCTACGCTCCTTAAAATTATCGCAGGCCAGCTTTCGTATGAAAAGGGCGAAATTATTAAACCGAAAGATACTACAATGGGATATCTCGCCCAGCATACTGGCTTGGATTCTAAGCTTACCATAAAAGAAGAGCTGCTGACTGTTTTTGACCACTTAAAAGCAATGGAAAAGGAAATGCGGGCTATAGAAGAAAAAATGGCGGCAGCTGACCCGGGTAAATTAGAAAGCATCATGAAAACCTACGACCGCCTTCAGCAGGAATTCAAAGATAAAGGCGGCTATCAATATGAAGCGGATGTCAGATCTGTGCTGCATGGCCTCGGCTTCAGCCATTTTGACGATTCTACACAGGTTCAAAGCCTCAGCGGAGGCCAAAAAACAAGACTGGCTTTAGGTAAGCTTCTGTTAACACAGCCTGATTTACTCATTCTCGATGAGCCGACAAACCATCTGGATATTGATACGCTTACCTGGCTTGAGCATTATTTACAAGGCTATTCAGGCGCCATTCTCATCGTTTCGCATGACCGCTACTTTTTGGACAAAGTGGTAAACCAGGTATACGAGGTATCAAGAGCCGAAAGCAAAAAGTATCACGGCAACTACAGCGCTTATCTCGACCAAAAAGCCGCGCAGTATGAAAAGGATCTTAGACTGTATGAAAAGCAGCAGGACGAAATCGCAAAGCTGCAAGACTTCGTAGACCGAAATCTGGCGAGAGCCTCTACCACCAAAAGGGCGCAAAGCCGCAGAAAGCAGCTTGATCGAATGGAAGTCATGTCAAAACCGCTTGGCGATGAAAAATCCGCAAACTTTCATTTTGATATTACCAAACAGAGCGGAAATGAAGTCCTCCGTGTTCAGGATCTCACAATCAGCTATGAAAACCAGCCGCCGCTTTTAACAGAAGTATCATTCATGCTGACAAGAGGAGAAAGCGCCGCGCTTGTCGGCCCTAACGGAATTGGTAAATCAACATTGCTGAAAACATTAATAGACACCCTAAAACCAGATCAAGGAACGATCTCATATGGCTCAAATGTCAGTGTCGGCTACTATGATCAGGAACAGGCTGAACTGACTTCCTCTAAACGTGTTCTTGATGAGCTGTGGGACGAGTACCCCGGGCTCCCAGAAAAAGAAATCAGAACGTGTCTCGGAAATTTCTTATTCTCCGGAGATGACGTGCTGAAACCCGTCCATTCACTGAGCGGGGGCGAAAAAGCAAGATTGGCTCTAGCTAAGCTGATGCTTCAAAAAGCCAACTTTCTCATCCTTGATGAACCGACAAACCATCTGGACTTAGACAGCAAAGAAGTTCTCGAAAACGCGCTGATTGATTATCCAGGTACACTGTTATTTGTCTCACATGACAGATATTTTATTAACAGAATCGCCACAAGAGTGCTGGAGCTTTCTTCAAGCCATATAGAGGAGTATCTGGGAGATTACGATTATTATACAGAGAAGAAAACAGAGCAGCTTGAATTGGAGAAAATGAATCAGCAAGAAGAAACTGAAACAACGCCAGCTGCAGTGAAGTCTGACTCCAAACGTTCCTACGAGGAAGAAAAAGAATGGAAAAAGAAAGAGCGCCAACGACTTCGTCGAATTGAAGAAATTGAAGCCACTGTTCAGAGCATTGAAGAAAACATCAGCCGCAATGATGAATTGCTATGTGATCCTGAAGTCTATCAGGATCATGAAAAAGTACAAGCTATCCATGCAGACAATGAGAAACTCAATCAGGAGCTGGAATCCCTTTTGTCCGAATGGGAAGAACTATCCACAGAAGAAGATTAAAAAAGTCAAGCACCTCTTTTTAGAGGTGCTTTTTATCCACAGAAAATAACCTTATAAACAAGTGAAGTAAGCGCTTTATACACATTATCCACAAAATATTCTGAATTTATCCACTTGATTAACAGTAACTTCAGCCCTTTATCCATCTATATCTCTATAATTGCTCACAGATATGTGGATAAATTGTGAATTATCTGTTAATAACAAATAAAAAGTCTCACGCTATTATCTCGTGAGACTTTGATAAGAAGTCAATTCAAGGCCAGGCTGCCCATTCATATCGTATGCACCGCGAATACCCTTTTCAAAAGCAATTGTGCCAGCGGCAGCAATCATCGCAGCATTATCTGTGCATAACGCTAACGGAGGAATGACAAGCGAAACCCCTTCGTGCTGGGCAAATTCCTTTTCTAATGCAGCTCTGAGACCTCTATTTGCAGCTACTCCGCCGGCTAAAAGAACCTGTTTGACATCATATTCCTTTGCCGCGCGTGCCGTTTTGGTCACCAAGACATCGATCACACTATTTTGGAAGCTGGCAGACAAATCTTCCGGAGCAATCTCTTGCCCTTTTTGAGACGCATTATGAAGCGTATTGATCACCGCAGACTTCAATCCGCTAAAACTGAAGTTGTAAGAGCCTTCTTCAAGCCATGCGCGAGGAAGCGGAATATTGTCATTCCCTTTTTCAGCTAGCTTGTCAATTTGCGGTCCACCTGGATATGGCAGACCCATCGTCCGCGCCACTTTATCGTAAGCTTCTCCTGCCGCATCATCAAGGGTCTCCCCAATGACTTCAAATGATCCATGTTCCTTCATATAAACCAGTTCTGTATGGCCTCCAGAAACGACCAATGCCAGTGCCGGGAACACGATGTCTTCTACAAGACGGTTCGCGTATATATGACCGGCTATATGATGAACGCCTACTAACGGAATGTTATGTGCAAAGCTCAATGCTTTAGCAGCGTTCACTCCGATAAGAAGCGCTCCCACCAGTCCCGGACCTTCCGTGACTGCAATCGCATCAATATCCCTATACGTCATGCCAGCTTTACGAAAAGCCTCTTCTATGACCAATGTAATTTGTTCAACATGATGTCTTGAAGCTATTTCCGGAACGACGCCTCCAAAGCGCTTATGACTTTCAATTTGAGAGGCTACTACGTTTGAAATGATCTCTTTTCCATTTTTCACAATAGCTGCCGCAGTCTCGTCACAGCTTGTTTCAATTCCTAATACGTACATGTCTTTTTGCTCACTCATTTATCGTCACCCACATAATTAACGCATCTTCCCCGTTATCAGTATAATAGTTCTTTCTTATTCCGCCGGGCTGCATCCCGAATTTCTTATATAAGCCTTGAGCAGGATGATTAGAAACCCTCACTTCAAGCGAAAGCCGTCTTGCGTCTTTTTCTTTGCACAGTTCAACAGCTGAGCGAAAAAGCGTTTCCCCTAAAGACTGGCCGCGATACTCTGGTTTTATCGCTATATTTGTAATTTGGGCATCGTCCATCACAATCCAAATCCCGCAATACCCAGCTAGATGGCCGTCCTTTTCAATCACGAGATAATGAGCATACGGGTTTTCCAGCAGCTCATGATAAAACGAATCCTTCGTCCAAGGAGACGTAAAGGAGGATGCTTCGATTTCGTATACGTGATCTATATCCTCAAGCCGCATATTTCTGACCGCTGCTTTTGTTTTCATCCTATCACCCTACTTTTGACTTTCAATCCATTTCGCTTCAGCTTCTGCCAACCGCAAGTAATCAGGGACAAGCCTATGAACATCAGCTGCTTCCTTTTCCTTCCCGAGAAATGCCAATTCTGAAGGACGCGGGTTATGCTGGGCAGCAGTACCAATGAACCCTTTTGTTCCAAGCACTTCCTCGATCATCTGCTTGTGAATAGAAGTATCATGACCTAAAAACAGCACTGGGCTGTCCATTTCTTTTAGCATCTCCAGCCAATCTGCCAGCATCACATTTTGATCTGGAGCAACTTGCTCTAAAAGCCCATTTTTGTACTCATACAGACCTGTGTACACCTGTCCCCGTCTAGCATCAAAGATTGGGCAGATCAGACCGTCAAAATGCCGGCCATTTGCCGCAAGCGTCTCAAGACTTGATACAGCAGTAATTGGAATGTCTAAAGACCAAGCAAGTGTTTTGGCCAGCGTCACACCTATTCTTACTCCTGTGTATGAACCAGGGCCTTTTGCAACGACAATTTTAGATAGGTCCTGCGGTGCCATATCACAATCATTCAGCAATGAATGAACAGCAGGCATCGCTCTTACAGAATGGTTCTTTTTCAAGTATGTAATGTATTCTGCTATAACGGTGTCTCCTCGAAGCAGCACAATGCCCAATGTATAATTTGATGTATCAATTGCTAATATTGTCATGTCTACTTATCTCCTCACAAAGCATTTCGTACCGATTCCCGACAGCAGTAAAGGTGATTTCCCGCTCACTATCACCAGCTCTTTTGATGACAATTTGCAGACGCTCCTGCGGCAGCTGTTCTTCAATTAAATGGGCCCATTCAACGAGACAGATACCTTGTCCGTGAAAATATTCATCGAGTCCCAAATCTTCACTTTCATCTTCCATTCTATATACATCCATATGATAAAGAGGAAGCGAGCCATCGTTATATTCTTTTATAATTGTAAAAGTCGGACTGTTTACAACACGTGTAATTCCCAGCCCTTCCGCAAAACCTTTCGTAAAAGTCGTTTTACCTGCACCTAAATCGCCCTCTAATGTCAGGACGTCTCCCGGTTTAGCAAACGATGCAGCCAGCTTGGCAATTGCTTTTGTTTCTTCAGGATTTACGGTTCTCCACTTTAATTGCTTCACACGAGTCACCTGTCTTATTTAAAATGATTATATCCTTTTTTCTCTAAGATCCTTAATCCGTTATCAGTTTTTAGGATCACGTTGGATCCTGTTTTTTCTCTGACATGGCCAATCTTTGTAATGGGCAGTTGATGCGTTTCACACTTCTGCTTCAACACTTCCCACTCGTCATTTGAAACCGTCCCTGTCAGCTCAAAATCCTCACCGCCAAACAAAGCCCATTCTTTCCAATTACGATGAAGCTTAGGCAGATCAGAATGAATTGGAAGCATGCTTTCATCAATTTCAATTGAAACACAGCTGGCTTCTGCAATCTCGTTCAGTTCACTAGCCAATCCGTCACTAATATCATTTAAAGCCGCCCGATTCATACTTGAGCACAATCTGCCGACACTTACTCTTGGCTGAGGCCGTTTATGCCTGTGGATAAAGTAATCCGTTTCCACAGATGAGTTTTGAAGATTAGTCTCTTCCAGCAATAAAGAAAGTCCTGCTGCAGAAGAACCGATTTCACCCGTTACAAACACTATATCATTCGGTCTAGCCAAGCTGCGTAAACAGGCCCTTCCCTTTTCTACTTCACCGATCACAGTGACAGTTACGACTAATTTGTCAGAGATAGAGACTGTATCACCGCCAATCAGATCCATATGATATAGTTTCCCCAGTTCATTCATTCCTTCATACATCGCCTTGATTTCAGCTTTAGTCCATTTTGAAGGTACCGCAATTGATACCAAATAATATTTAGGAATGCCGCCCATCGCGGCAATATCACTTATATTAACGGCTAACGCCTTATACCCGATATCTTCAGGTGAGGAATAGTGTAATTTGAAGTGCACGTCTTCTACCATAGTATCAACACAAACAATTTCCTGAACGCCGTGTTTCGCAGTGTAGAGCGCTGCATCATCACCAATTCCTACATCAACGGAAGAATGGTGAATGGTCCGTGGAGTAATGCTATGTATCAAATCAAATTCATCCATGAAGCAAAACCTCCTTTCAACCCTAGTTAAGCCTATATGTGCTCTCCCTAGTTTATCGAATTTTGCTAGAATATCCAAGAAGTTGCCGATATAAAGAAAGCTTGGCTAAGACACCAAGCAGAAGATACAGTAAAAGAAAACACAAAAAAAACGAAAACATGATCGTTTCGTTTACATTAATGGCGGTCCGGACGGGACTCGAACCCGCGACCTCCTGCGTGACAGGCAGGCATTCTAACCAACTGAACTACCGGACCATATTTATATAGTGTATTATTTCGGTTGCACCCTTTGGGCACTCCTTTTTTCATTCAAAATAATTTGGTTGCGGGGGCAGGATTTGAACCTGCGACCTTCGGGTTATGAGCCCGACGAGCTACCGAACTGCTCCACCCCGCGATGATATAATTTAAGATAACAGCTTGGCGGCGTCCTACTCTCACAGGGGGAAACCCCCGACTACCATCGGCGCTGAA
>NZ_JBOBQH010000008.1:0-214720 GCF_050585765.1 Bacillus sp. ATD
CACAGTGCTGCTTTTTTTATCCCTGTTTTTTTGCGGGCTGAACATCAGGCTTCCATTTAAATACCTTGTTCAGCAAGCGGTAAATCTGTTTTGATTCCTTTGTTACGAGCGGTCCCAAAATGGCTAGAATGAGGACATATAATGCGGCAAACGGCTTTAATGTGGCTGACAGTCCGCCGGCTATCCCAAGATTGGCAACGATAATCGAAAATTCTCCCCGTGATACGATCGTCAGCCCGATATTGGATGAAGCCTTATGAGAAAGCCCTGCGCGTCGTCCTGCGACCATTCCGGCGATAAAGTTTCCCACAATGGTCAAAATCACTGCACCTAACGCAAGCCAAACCGCTTCACCGAGCGAAAACGGATCAATGCTGAGGCCGAAGCTGAAAAAGAACATCGCACCGAAGAAGTCGCGGAACGGAATGACAAGGTGCTCAATCCTATCGGAATGCTCTGTTTCTGAAAAGACCAAACCGAGCAACAGCGCGCCGATGGCTTCCGCTACATGGATCGTCTCTGAAAACCCGGCGATAAAAAAGAGCGCTGCGAAAATGACGATAATAAACACTTCATTTGAGCGAATGTCCAACAGTTTATTCAACAGCGGCGGGAGTTTTCTGGCTGCGATAAAAAACAGCAGCATATAACCGAAGGCGATCAAAATGGACAAGAGCGCACTCCCTACGGATGTCGCATCACCTAGCACAAGGCCGGAAACAACCGACAGATATACGGCAAGGAAAATATCTTCAAACATAATGATGCCGAGAATCAGTTCGGTCTCGGGATTGGCGGTTCTTTTTAAATCAACGAGCACTTTTGCGACAATCGCACTTGACGAGATTGTGATGACGCCTGCGAGGACGAGGACTTCCAGAAAGGAAAACCCGGTGATAAACCCGTAAAGCAGCCCGAGGGTGAAGTTAATCAATATATAAATCGTTCCGCCGACCGCGATTGATTTTCCTGATTTGATTAATTTCCCGACGGAGAATTCGATCCCGAGATAGAAGAGGAGGAACAGTACGCCCATTCGCCCGAAAAACTCAATGATTTCACTGCTTTCAATAAATGTAAGGTCAATAATTCCCATTTTCGGCGCGTGCGGCCCAACCAGCATGCCCAGCACAATCAGAAATGGAATAATTGAAAATTTAATTTTGTTGGCGATCACACTGGCGATTGCGACAAGCACAAGTGCAGTTCCGACTTCAAATACAAGATGGTCCATCGGCGCTCACACGCCCTCTCCAGAAAGAAAATCGTGAATCAGTTTCTTCAGATGCTTTCTCTCACCTGAGAGGACAAGGGTGTCATTTTCTTCAATAACCGAATCGGCTCCGGGATTTAGGAGCTTTTCCTGATTGTGTTTGATGATGGCAATCACAGTGACATCGTAGTTCTGGCGGACATCAAGCTCTCCGAGTGTGCGCCCGATCGATTTGGCGCCTTTTTCGACCTTAAACCATTCAATAATAAGGTCGCTGAAGGCCATTTCGATGGACTCCAGAGCTTGCGGTTTATAGACCATGCCTCCAAGAATAGCTGCAATTTGCCTTGCCTCAGAATCATCCAATGAAATATTTGAGAGGAGCTCATCCGGGTCCCGGTCATTAAACCGGTAAATTTCCCTTCTTCCGTCATCATGAATGATTATGGTCATTTTTTCGCGGTTTCTCGTTTCGATTTCAAACTTTTTGCCGATGCCCGGCAGATCGTTTTCTTTAATATTCAATGAAAATCCCTCCGAATGTCGTGTTGGCAAGATGGGGTGAGTTACAAATAAAACTTGAGCAAATTATATTCGGAGGTAATTAGACTGGTATTTGACAGGGGCGGCAAAAGCTTTTTCCAGCCTGTTTATCAGCGGTTCGTCAAGGGGCTTGACAGAGAGCTGCCTGATAGAGTGCGACAGCGGGCTGTACGCGTTGATCAGCTCAGCAGGGTGCACGCTGCCCGGCGACGGTGTTTTTGCCGATTGTGTTTCCTGCGGATATGAAGACATAGGCACATAGCTGTCAGAGCTTGCTTCAAGCTGGGAAGGCAGAACCACGTCCGAAGGGGGAAAGTACACCATAAATAAACTTAACAGAAAACTGATCAGCAATTTATCCATGTTTCTTTCCTCCTTTCCCATCAAGATATCCCTTCTTTTTCACTATATAAAACTTTATGTGTTCATTCAAACAATATGCATTTTTTCAGTATCTATTGACCTTGAAAAATATGAAGGTTTATTTGGGGATGACGGGGAATGTATAGGAGAAAGAAAAAAGAAAGCGTATACATGGAGGTGCTTCATATGAAGTTTATTCAATATGAATGTGATGGGGCTGTTGCGGAGATTATCTTGAATCGCCCTGATGCCCATCACGCCCTGAATGAACAGATGCTGGCTGAATTGAAGGAGGCAGTCGAAATGGCGGCTGCAAGCGAGGCGCTCATTGTTCTCCTGAGAGGAAGCGGGAAAGGCTTTTCCGCCGGCGGTGATATCAGGATGATGACGTCAGAGCATGAACCTGATCAATTTAAACGACTGATGGATACGATTGAGGCTGTCACCCTGAAGTTATACCAGATGAAGAAAGTGACAATTGCAGCCATTCACGGTGCTGCTGCGGGGCTGGGCCTGAGTTTGGCGCTTTGTGCGGACATTGTGCTCGCTGAAAAAAACGCCGTTCTCGCGATGAATTTTATTGGCATTGGGCTTGTTCCGGACGGCGGCGGACATTATTTGCTGAAGAAAAGAATCGGCGAAGCAAAAGCGAAAAAGCTGATTTGGAGCGGGAAAAAACTATCTTCCTCTGAAGCTGCCGATATGGGGCTTCTAGATGGAACATTTACCGGAGATCCTGCCGAAGGTGCAAGACCCATTATCGAAACCCTGTTGGCTTCACCTCTTTTGGCGATGATCGAAACGAAAGGCATCTTTCAAAGCCTACATCTTGAAGAACTGAAAAAGGTGCTTTCTCTTGAGCGCAGCGCCCAAGAGAAAATGAGAATGACCAAGGATCATCAAGAAGGAATCCGTGCCTTTTTAGAGAAACGGGAACCGAAGTTTCAAGCGTAACAGATCAGCCGGAAAGCTGATCATCTGTGAAACAAAATCAGCTTTCCGGCTGCATTGACTAAACGATGAGTATGACTGTGAAGCTCTTTTTCTTTTAAGATAACTTCACCATGCGTTTTAGCCGCTTCTTCATTTTCCGCCTCGAATCGCTCGTTTACCAGTGTGTTCCCCGAAGGATCAAAAACAGTTAGGAAATAATCAGCCATCAGGTTTCTCCTCCATTTTTCATGATTTATCAGTCTTTCTTCATTTATATTCTAACCAGGAAATGAAAATCCTCTATTATGTTTCATCCAAAATTAGTATATAATGGGTCAGGGAAGGAGGAGATTCGGTGCTTACAATTGATCACGTAACGAAGACATTCGGAGATTACAAAGCTGTTGACGGATTGGACTTAGATATTCCGGAACAGCAAATGTTCGGTCTGTTAGGCGCAAACGGAGCGGGAAAAACGACGACGTTTCGCATGATCCTAGGATTATTAAGCATTACGGAGGGCTCAATCAGCTGGAAGGGCCGTCCTGTGAATTATCATATCAGCAACAAAATCGGTTATTTGCCGGAAGAGCGGGGTCTTTATCCGAAAATGAAGGTAAAGGATCAGCTTGTCTATCTCGCCAGATTAAAAGGGATGGAGAAGCGGGAGGCTGTAAAAGAGCTTGGGACATGGCTTGAACGCTTCAATATTACAGATTACGAGAATAAGAAGGTGGAAGAGCTTTCAAAGGGGAATCAGCAGAAAATCCAATTCATTTCGGCAGTTTTGCATAAGCCGGAGCTGCTGATTCTTGATGAACCTTTCAGCGGCCTGGACCCTGTCAATGTTGAGCTGTTAAAAGAGGCTGTGATCTCGCTGAAAAACAGCGGCGTTTCTATTTTATTTTCAAGCCATCGGATGGAACATGTGGAGGAGCTCTGTGAGAACCTTTGCATATTGCAGAAAGGAAGACCGGTCGTGCAAGGCAAGCTGAAGGAGATAAAGCGCTCCTTCGGTAAAAAGAATGTTACCATCCACTCCGATGACGATCTGCGATTTTTGCAGTCTCATGAGGGTATTCTTCAATGGAAGGAAACGGCCGACGGCGTCAAGCTGCAGATCGCCAATGAAGACATCTCTCAAGAGATTTTTGCGATGCTTCAGGGAAAAGGGTTTATCAGAAAGTTTGAGCTTGAAGAGCCGTCACTGCATGATATTTTTATAGAAAAGGTGGGGGCCGTCTATGAATAAATTTTGGATCATGCTCTCTCATACATACAAAAATAAGATTATGGCAAAATCCTTTATTATTTCGACTGTCATCACGGTGCTGCTTGTTTTAGCTGTAACGAATCTGGAGTCGATCATTTCTTTGTTTCAAGGTGAAGACGCGAAAGAAAAAATCGCTGTTATTGATGAAACAAACGAATTATATCCGATTTTTTCAAAGCAGCTGAAAGCGGTGGATACAGACGGCGATCTTGAGGTGAAGCTGTCGAAGCAATCGGAGGATGAGGTCACAAAGCAAGTCAAAGATGAAGCGTTCGATGGCATGCTCATCATCAAACGAGATGAAAAAGGGACCATTTCAGGAACATATAAAGCGTTAACGATTTCTGATGAAAGCACGTATCAAACGCTGCAGCAGGCGCTGACGCAAACCAAAACGGCTGTCGGAACGGCGGAGCTCGGCGTGTCGCAGGAAACGATCAGCAGCCTTTATGCGCCCGTTACTGTGGGGCAGAAGGCGCTGAAAGAAGGAGCGAAGTCTGAGGAAGAGCTTGGCCAGACGGTAGGGCTTGTTTACATTATGCTGTTTGTCATTTATTTTTCAGTGATTATGTATGCCAGCATGATTGCGATGGAGGTCGCAACTGAAAAATCTTCGCGGGTCATGGAAATCCTGATCTCAAGCATGCCGCCGATCCAGCAAATGTTTGCAAAGCTGCTCGGTATCGGGCTTGTCGGGATCACACAGCTTGCTATCATTATCGGAGCCGGCTCTCTGTCTCTTAAGCTGAACCAAAAGAGCGAAACGGCATCATCTGTCGGCGGATTCCTTAATCTGACTGACGTATCAGCAACGACTGTCATCTATGCTGTCATTTTCTTTTTGCTCGGATACTTTTTATACGCGACACTCGCCGCGTTTCTCGGCAGCGTTGTCAGCAGAATAGAAGATGTGCAGCAAGCGATCACGCCGATGACGCTTTTGGTTGTCGCGGGTTTTATGATCGCGATGTTCGGATTGAATGCGCCTGACGCAGGATTTATTACGGTAACTTCGTTTATTCCGTTCTTTACGCCAATGATTATGTTCTTGCGCGTCGGCATGCTTGATATTCCATTCTGGCAGGCGGCAGCCGGAATCGGAATCACACTGCTCACCATTGTCATACTGGCCGTTATCGGCGCCAGAATTTATAAAGGCGGTGTATTGATTTACAGCAATTCAAGCGCGTTCAAAGCGATCAAACAAGCGCTTCGTTTAGCGAAAAACTGATTGGAAAACAGCCTGGGGATTCTCAGGCTGTTTCTTTATTGACAGAACGTGCATTCGCAAGAATTCGGTGCTAAAATAAGGGTACTTCATCCTGGAAAGGAGCAGAATGTTGACTGATCTAACCTTTATTCATGCGGCAGATCTTCATCTTGACAGCCCGTTTTACGGGATATCGCAGTTGCCGGAGCCGATTTTTGCCCGGATTAAAGAAAGCACGTTTGCAAGCGTGAGACATATAATAAACGCCGCAATGAGAGAAAACGTTGATTTCATTTTGCTGGCGGGGGATCTGTTTGACGAAGCCAATCGAAGCTTAAAGGCTCAGCTCTTTTTGAAAAAGCAGTTTGAAAGACTCAGAGAGTGCGGAATTTCGGTGTACGTCATCTTTGGGAATCACGATCATCTTGGCGGGGAGTGGACGCCGATTGAATGGCCTGAGAATGTCCATATTTTTTCGTCAGCTGTTCCAGAAGAAAAATCGTTTTTTAAAGAAGGCAGGCGTATAGCGAGCATTTACGGATTCAGCTATCAGGCCAGAGCCGTGACGGAAAACCAAGCCGCCCGCTATCGGAGATCAACTGACGCACCGTTTCATATCGGTATGCTCCACGGCACGCTGTCTGGATCTGAAGGACACGATCCGTATTGCCCGTTTACACATGACGACCTCGTGAAGAGCGGGATGGATTATTGGGCGCTTGGCCATATACATAAACGCCAGGTTCTATCTGCCGAGCACCCGGCAGTCATTTACCCGGGAAACACGCAAGCACGCCATATGAAGGAGACGGGAGAAAAAGGCTATTATCTCGTTCATGTGACAAACGGAGAAATATCTTATGAATTTCAGAGAGCTCATGATGTCCTGTGGGAAAAAGCAGCGGTAGATGTGACGGAGGCAAAGAATATGACTGTTCTCTTCCAAATGGTGGAGGACACGTTTTCGAAGCTGCGAAAAAAGGGGAGCCCTGTTTGTGTAAGGCTTGTTTTACAAGGAACTGCGCCAGAATGGCTGCTGAAGGCGCCAAAAGGCACCTTGGAAGAGTTTCTTGAAACGCTTCAGGAGCAAGAAGCGGAGGAGGAACTGTTCGTTTGGCCTCTTGCATTGGATGATGAGACAGAAAACGAAGCTAACGTAACAAATCTTGATCCTTTTTTTGGCGGTTTATTTGAAGACATAGATCGCAGCGATCTGTCAGACGTGCTGGAAGGACTTGAGCGGCATCCAGTGTATAGAAGGCACGCAGACCGGTTTAGCCAAGAGGAAGTAAAGGAAATAAAAGAACAGGCACAAATTTTATTGAAAAAGCAGCTTAAGGTGCTTGAACCATGAGGCGGTGACAGCTTTGCGAATTATATCTTTACACATCTACCAATATGGAAAATTTTCTAATCGAACCTTTCATTTTTCCGCCTCTCCTGTCCAAGTTATCTACGGATTAAATGAGGCAGGAAAAACGACGATGATGTCATTTATTGAAAGCATGCTGTTCGGTTTTCCGAGAACGAAAAAATATGAACCGAAATCAGGCGGTGTCTACGGTGGTATTCTTGAAGCTGAACATCCTGAGTATGGGGTGCTGAAGATCGAACGGACGAAAGGGACTGCCGAAAAGTTAAGAGTGTATACAGAAAAGGGCGAAGTAAAGGATGGAGATGTTTTAAAGCGACTGTTCCAGGGCACAGACAGGTCGTTGTACAAAGCCATTTATTCGTTTGATGTATTCGGGTTGCAGGAAATTCATGCTTTTAACCGGGACAAGATAGGGGAATTTTTGCTATTCTCCAGCTTGTTTGGAGCTGAAGCCGTATCAAAGCTTGATTCAAGGCTGACGAAGGAAAGCGAAAGGCTCTATAAACCAAACGGGCGAAACCCTCAATTGAATCAGGAGCTGGAAACGCTTAAGCAGCTGGCAGTGAAGCTAAAACAGGCTGAAGCAGAGGAAGCGGGCTATCATCAGCTTCTTGAGGAAAAACGAACGTTTGAAGCCCGCCTTGCAGCCGCGGAAACCGAATTGAAAGAGACGGCGGAGCATATCCGAATGATAGAGGGAGCGATTGAGCGAAAGCCGCTGTTGAATGAAAAAGCGACACTCGAACAGGTGATTGCGGAATTTCCGGAACATGCAGGACAATTTCCGGCTGACGCACTGCACCAGCTGGAAAAATATGAATCCCACCTTCACCCGAAATCCGCACAGCTTGAGGCGCTTCGGGTGAAGATGGCAGAGCTGGACAAACAGAGGCAAAAGCTTACCCCAGATAAAGAACTATTGGCGAAAGAAACGCTGATACAAGAGCTTTCGGCATCATTTCATGTGTACCAATCATGGGGAGAACAGCTGGCCGCCATTCAGGCACAGCTGCGCCAGTCGTCTGCACAGACAGCGGCAGGTCTCGAACAGCTAAATAAAACGGATGAAAATGAGCTTCTGAATATGAACACGTCATATGATTATGAATGGCAGCTTCAGCAAGCCGTGCAGCAATATGTACAGGCAAGAGACAGAAAACGGCAGCTTGACGAGACGTTTGAACTTGCCCGGCAAGAGCTGGAAGACGCAGAAAAAGCCGTTCATGCCGCTTCGTCCGCCATTCTTGAAGACAGCCAAAGAAAAGATAAAGAAGCGGCACTTAGCGCATATGATGAAACACAAGGGCAGCACCAAGAGCAAGCACAGCTGAGAGAGCAGCTAACGTTTTTTGAAAGACAGCAGGCTAAACAGAGAAAGGCTGTCATTGCAGCTGGTATGTTCTTCATCGTTCTCTTTTTTCTGCTGCAGCAGGTGATTCCCGCCATCAGTATCGGCGCTGCACTTATTGTGTATTGGCTTTTATCAGGAAAAAAAACGTCTTCTCGAAACAGCCGGGAGACAAGACAGCCAATGACGGATATTTCACCAGCAGAAGCTGAAAAGCTGAGAGAAGCGTTATGGGAGGACGACCGCAATAAACAGCATCTTCTCACGCAGCGAGCAGCGCTTCAGCAAAAAGAGGCGGCGTATGAAAGGGTCATCCAGCAGTTTGAACAGTGGGAAGCCGATATGGCCCCGTCCTTAACACAGGTCGAGCGTTTTATGAATGAGCTCGGATTTAACGAAGATCCATCGTTTTTGCTTGATGCATACAGCTTAATGAAGGATGTCAAAAAAGAAGTGAGGAAAAAGCATGAGCTGACTATTGAAGCAGGCAGGCTGAAAAAGCACCGGAGAACATTCGAAGAACGCATCAGCATGCTGCATCCTCATAGTCAGGACATCTCCATCTCGGACGCCCTTCACACATTGCGGAAAAACATTGAGCGTGAAAAAGAAATTGAGAAGCAAAAAAAGGAAATTGAAACAGATATTCATTATACAAAGGAACAGATGCTTGAGCTTGAGCAAGAAATACAGTATTTTCACGTACAGATCGAACAGTTATTTGCCGCGGCTGCTGCAAAAGACAGAGATGCGTTTTTTGCCACAGCCGACATCAGCAGGCAATTGAAGGATACGGAGAACAAGCTTTATCACGTAAACGCACAGCTTCAAGGCGGGCACCCAGAGGAGCTTGAACTGGCGGATTCCAATACGCTTTCTGAATTGAAAAACAAGCAAGTCATCGAGAATGAAAGAAAAGAGCGGCTGACTGAGGAGATCGAGCAGCTCCGCAGCCAAATCGCACTGCTCTTAGTCAAACAGGAACAATTAGAGGCTTCGGGATTGGTGTCAGATCTCAAGCTTCAAACCGAAATGCAAAAAGAACGTGTGAAAGAAACGGCTAAAAAATGGGCCTCCATACAAATGGTCAAACAAGTGATCAAAAACAAATTGGAGCGGCATAAAAAGGTTGAGCTTCCGCGCCTTCTGGAGACAGCAGGAGAATTCTTCCGCCCCCTGACTGACGGAAGCTACCAAACCATTTATTTTTCCGAAACGGATGATTCGATCATGGTTATGCATCGCGATGGAACTGTCTATCATGCGGAAGAGCTGTCACAAGGGACGTGTGAACAGCTGTATACAGCGATCCGATTTGCTCTGGCTGTTACGCGCCAGGATGGGTCAAAGCTTCCGTTTCAGCTTGACGACAGCTTTGTTCATTTTGATCAGGAAAGGCTGAAACGTGTATTACATGTTCTGTATGATTTAACCGAAGGCGGAAGGCAGATTTTGTATTTTACATGCCATGACCATGTGAAGGATGCATTTCATAGCAGCCAAACTATCCATTTGGTGTCATAAAAGAGGTTCTATAGCTGAAAATCGGTATGTGATATACTGGTATTATGTAAGATACGGAGGGAGCTTTAATAGAATGGCTAAAGGGATTATGCTACATGAGGTTGGCGAACAGGTGGACCAGTATCTATTGATTAAATCCTCGACGAAAGGGATTGCAAGCAATGGAAAACCGTTTTTGACGCTGATGCTGCAAGACCAGTCAGGCGATATTGAAGCAAAGCTGTGGGATGCCAAGCAAAGTGATGAAGTGACCTATGCGCCGCAGACGATTGTCAAGGTTGTCGGCGATGTTCACCATTATCGCGGCCGCACCCAGCTGAAGCTAAGAAATATCAGACCAGTAAGCGAAAATGAAAACGTCAATATTGATGATTTTCTAGAAACTGCACCGATTCCGAAAAATGAAATGATGGATACCATCACTCAATATATATTTGAAATGAAAAATCCGAATATCCAGCGAATCACAAGGTTTTTAGTGAAAAAACATGAAGCTGAATTTATGGATTATCCGGCGGCTACGAAAAACCACCACGAGTTTGTCTCAGGTTTGGCGTATCATGTTGTCTCTATGCTGAACTTGGCAAAATCAATAGCAGATTTATATCCGTCTCTTGATCGTGATCTGCTTTATGCCGGTGTTATTCTGCATGATCTTGGAAAAGTGAAGGAGCTGTCCGGCCCTGTTTCCACTTCATACACGGTTGAAGGCAATTTGCTCGGCCATATTTCGATTATGGTGACAGAGCTTTCAAAAGCGGCTGAGGAGCTTCAAATCGATTCTGAAGAGGTGTTAATTCTTCAGCACTTGATTTTGAGTCACCATGGCAAAGCGGAATGGGGCAGTCCGAAACCGCCGATGGTGAAAGAAGCGGAAATTCTTCACTATATAGACAACCTGGATGCAAAAATGAATATGATGGACAGAGCGCTTGAGCGCGTGAAGCCGGGCGAGTATACTGAACGTGTATTTGCGCTGGAAAACCGTTCCTTTTATAAACCGACATTTCATAAATAACTTAAAAAGGACTGATGCTGACATATTCAGCTCAGTCCTTTTTGATGCGTCTTTCCCGCTCATAACTCGTCTCATTCCCGCATATGGTTAAGAATAAAGAATTTATGCAAAAGGGGGAGGAGCCCGTGTTATTTTTTCCATGGTGGGTGTATCTTTGTATTGTAGGCATCATTTTCAGCGCATATAAACTTGTGGCGGCAGCTAAAGAGGAAGAAAAAGTAGACCAGGCTTTTATTGAAAAAGAAGGGCAGATTTATATGGAGAGGATGGAAAAGGAGCGAGAACGCCGCAGTTCTCAGCAGCATGAAGAAGAAAATCAAAACCATTCCATCGCATAAAAAAAGCTGTGCGGCTCAATGAGCCTGCACAGCTTTTTTATTACTTAGAACTGCTTGAAGATGAAGAAGTGCTGTTGCTTGTTGAAGATGTATTAAATGTGTCTTTCAGATCTTTATCTTTTACTTCGATGTCAGCCTTCTTCATGACTTTTTGAACAGCTTCCTGAACGGCATTGCTGTCATTTAGTTTTTGTTCAAGCACTTCAGATTTCAGTTCTTTTTTCATATCATCGTATTTGCCGCGTTCTTCGGTCTTTTTAATGATATGGTAGCCAAATTGTGTTTTCACAGGATCGCTGACTTCGTTTGTTTTCAACTTGAATGCAGCTTTTCTGAATGTGGAATCCAGTTGTTCGTTATCTTTTGAAATCCAGCCAAGTTCGCCACCTTTTGAAGCTGAGCCTGTGTCTGTAGAGTATTCCTTCGCAAGGGCATCAAATTTCTCGCCTTTTTTCAGCTTTTTCTCTACTTCTTCAGCTGTCTTTTTGTCAGCGACAAGGATATGGCTTGCGCGAATCTGGCCTTTTAAGCCTTCCCAGTATTCTTTAATTTCATCGTCTGTTACTTTGATGTTATCTTTAGCCGCTTTTTGTGTCAGCAATTCATATTTTACTTGTTCTTTAAGGTAATCCTTGCCATATTGCTTTTCGAGGGCAGTATATTGATCCCCAAGCTGCGTTTTGTATTCTTTCAGCTTGTTGTCAATTTCTTTATCCGAAACTTTATACTTCTTGTCCAACACTTTTTCTTGCACCAGCTGTGTCAGGACGCTTGCGCCAGCAGTTTTCTTCATGTTTGTGTAAAGCTCGCCTTTAGTTACATCGCCTGCGTCTGTTTTTGCGATGACTTCTTTGTCGCCGCTGCTGCAAGCACTGAGAGCGAGGATGCTTGTAGCAGTGATAGCTGCTATTGCGATTTTTTTCATGGTTTTCAAACACTCCTAATCATTCCAAATTAAATTACCTATGCGTATCATAACATATTGTGGCTTTCTGTAAAAAGATTTTAAATAAAGGGCATTCGTCTAGTCAAACTTTTGCTGATGGCATACTTATATATTGATCAAGAAAAGGAGGTATGTAACATGAGCGGAGGATACTCTAACGGGTTCGCGTTGCTTGTAGTACTGTTCATTTTGCTTATCATCGTAGGTGCAGCTTACATCTACTAAGCAGCCCGGGGATCGCTTGCAACATAAGCGATCCTTTATTTTCACTAGCGCCTAATCGTTTCAAACATGAATTGCATAACATGTAATTGGTAAATAAAGTTTTTTACAGGAGGTGCTTTTTAAGATGGGTGAAGTTTTTGCAGGCGGATTCGCTTTATTGGTTGTGTTATTTATTTTATTGATTATCATCGGCGCTTCTTGGCTGTACTAATCAACATAAAAAAGCATAGCTGCCCAATCGCAGCTATGCTTTCTTTCGTTTTTACACTGTAAAGGAGATCTCCACAAACGAAGAGATCAGTAAAATTAATATAGATACATTAATAAATCGGAATACCTTATCTTGCCGCTCTTCAGGAATCTCTCTGACAAGGCATAATGTATTGGTGAGCCTGTTTATGAAATATAAAATAAACACGGCAGCCACGATAAAATAGAATAAAATGATGGGAGATTCCCCCTCTCTCTGAACTGTCCCATATTACATTACCAAATATTTATTAAAAAAGATAGAATGTAAATTGAAAAATCGCTGCCAGCACCAGGGGGTGGCTACTTTTCAACAAGAATATCCAAGCCGTCTGCTTCCTGATCAATAAAAGCGGTTTTCGGCGCTTTTATCAGCTTGAGGGCCAGCAGGAAGTCAGGCAGACAGTAGCCGGCGTGAATGCCCGAGATCATGCAGAAATAATGAGCGTGATTCGGAAACGCCAGTGCGGCGTAAAACAATACCGGTGTAATCAGCAAGAACGGACTTACCAATGAAATCAGCATTGTTGTTTTTGGTATTCGTTTCCATGTGCGCATGCGCAATATGTAAAACTTTTTTTCTATTTTTCTTTTTTTGCAGATGATTGGCAGGACATGGATGACTTTATGTACAAATAAAATAACGACGAGCAAACCGCCGAATAAAGGTACATATTCATCGCTTAAGCTTGTGCCAGGCCGCAGCAGCTCAAAAGCTAAAAAGGTAGAGATAAAAACCAAAATCATAAAACATACAGCAGTTAATATTATGCGAACGGCGCCATAATCCTTCATGAGATTTATGGTCTTCCAGCAATTCATCAAAGTCATCCTTCCATACATCTTGAGTAGAATCTCAAAATAATTTACTCCTCCCAAGAGAAAAAATCAATGCTTTTTTAAGAAAAAATATCATCCGGCAGGTATTTTTTTGAAACAAGCAAACAAACTGCGAAATATGGGGTTAGAACTTTCTTCTCAGTGAATTATCAGCTAAAATAAGATTAAAGATAGAAAGAAGTGGTGTGGATGGATTCGATGGATCATCGCATTGAGCGATTAGAATATTACATACAATTATTAGTGAAAACAGTAGATATGGACAGGTACCCCTTCTATGCGCTTCTCATTGATAAAGGGCTGAGCAAGGAAGAAGGGGAAAAGGTTATGGGGATATGCGATGAATTGTCGGAAGAGCTGGCAACACAAAAAGCGCAAGGATTTGTAACCTTTGATAAGCTCCTTGCGCTTTTTGCCGGACAGCTGAATGAAAAGTTAGATGTTCATGAAACGATTTTTGCCCTGTACGAGCAGGGGCTTTACCAAGAGCTGATGGAAGTCTTTATCGACATCATGAAGCATTTTGATTAACTGTTTACAGGTTCGAGCTCTTCTGCCGGTTCATCCGCCGTACTGTCCTTTGCTTTTTTCTTCAGTTTTCCGTTTACGCTTTCAAAGTCATTGTCAATATTGGTGAGTGACGTTTCGAAAATTTCCATAAAATCATCGCCGTAGATATGGCGTATCATACACATCATTTCTGCCACTTCAGGGAATTTTCCGAATAAATGGTACAGAGGCTGTGACCCTTTAAAAACAGCGTTGCGTGTCGGATCAAATTCCTCAAGCAAGCTCCAGAATACCTCGGTGCCTTCCTCAGTCAATTGGACGTATGTGTTCCGTTTATCGTTCAGCCGTTTGGAGAATCTTAAATATCCCCGTTCTTCCAGCTTTTTTGAAAAGTTGAATGCGGTTGATACGTGCATGACCCCGAATTTTGCGATTTCAGAAATGGAAGCTCCATTCAATTGATACGCAATCCATAAAATATGATGCTCATTAATATTCAGGTCATACGGTTTGAGCCATTGCTGCCAATCCTTCTCGATCGATTTCCAAAGAGCCTTGCTAAGCTGAGCCATTTTCTGGGTGAAGACCAGAGCTTCTTTCACATCATAGGGCGGTTCCACTCGATTCATTACGTCACCTGCTTCTCTTTTTCTTTTTCTCTATTATGCCAATAAAATAAAGATTAATAAAGATGAAAATGTAAGAATTTTTTAATAAATTCACAAACCATTGTGGCGGAAGGGTTTATTGGCCTAAAAAAAATACGGGTCCAATTTCGGCCCGCATTTTTTTCTTTTGAATAGGATATTAGTTTTGTAAGGTTTTCTCCAGCTGTCTGATTTTCTCTTCAATATCAGCAATTTCTTTTTGCAGATCCTGCTGGTGAGGCTTGATCTCTTCCTGCCATTTTTTAATTGACGTTTGGAGCTCGCCGCCTACGTCTTTAATCACATCTGTGCTTTCTTTTGCCGCCTTGATCAACTGGTCTTTTAACGCAAGCCCGTCTGATTTTAAGCGTTTGATCGTTTCTTCTAAAGAATCATAATTGGTCTTCATTTTTTCACGCAGCTGCTTTCCTGAGGAAGGTGCAGTAAGAAGAACCGCTGCTCCTCCGATAATGCCGCCTACGAATAGTCCTGTTAATAGAGAACGTCCGCTCGCCATTACAATCACCCCGTCTTTTTCTTCAAAATAGGATTCATTCAGCATTTTTCATTTTTGTTGAAAGCCTGAACTTCTATACATAGCTTGCTTTATTTTAGCATATTTTTTAAGTGAAAAGGAGGGAGAAGGTTGTCTGTCTTTTTGATTGTGTTATCCTGCATCACCCTTGCCTTCGCTACAGGCGCTGTTTACTATATCAGACTTCTCAGCCAGGCTGCTTCTTATCCGCCCAAGAAGGTGATCCGGCAAAAAGCGCTTGTTTGTTCAACCGGAACCGCCTTTACACTATGTCTTATCTTTTTCACAAAACTCCTCGCTTAAAACATGCTGACATGCTGCGGGCGCTCTGTTTTAAAAAAACCTCTCCCGGAAGCGGAAGAGGTTTTGTGTGACAATTATTTAGCAGCTTCCATAAAGCTCGAACGTCTTAAAATGGTTTGCACAATCGGATAAATAATGATCATTGAGATTGTATTCAGCACAGCGGCCGGCAGAACAACGGCTGCGAACAATGCGGCGAAACCGCCAGGCAAACCGACGATCAATAAAGCTGAAGATAGAAACACAATTCCCGATAAGATGGTCCCGATTACTGTCAGCACAGCGGCTGCACCTGTTTTCCGGCTCTTTCTGAACAAGAGAAACAGGGAGAAGAACAGAAACGCTGATACGGGTTTGTCGATGATGTTAGGGATCTGTCCGGCTGGAAATGCGGTTGTAAGCGCGGAAATGATTCCGGTCACGATCCCGATGACGAGTACGTTTTGCACCCGGGGGAACAGCAGAATGCCCATGAACATCATGATCAGCATCATATCTGGTTTCATGCCGCCTAAAAAGGGCGGAATAATGGAATGAAGCGCTGCGCCGATTGCGGCAAACAGAGCCATAATGACTAACTCTTTTGTTTTCATATCTATGCTCTCCTCTGCTAAGCTTTTGCCCTCCAATAATATGCTCATCATTTATTGCGAAGGCTTTATAAGAATGTGTTATGCAAACAGTATACCAAACGAACGGTTTGCATAGCCAGACTTTTTACTCATTTTCCTGCTGGAATTTCTTCATGAACGCCGCTAGTTTTTCACAGTCTTCGAGAGACACCGCGTTATAAATAGAAGCGCGGCAGCCTCCCACTGAACGGTGTCCGCCAAGGCCGACCATCTTCGCATCTTTTGCTTTTTGAACGAATGTTTTCGTTAATTCGTCATCCCGAAGCGTGAAGGTCACATTCATGCGTGAGCGGCTGTCCTTTCTGGCATGTCCTTTATAGAATCCGTTGCTTTCATCAATACAGCTGTAGAGAACCTGCGCTTTTTGTTCATTGCGCTGTTCAGCGGCTTCCACACCGCCGTTTTCCTTCAGCCACTCCAGAACAAGGCTCAGCATATAAATCGCAAATGTCGGCGGAGTGTTGTAGAGTGAATCCGCTTTGACATGCGTGGAATATTTCAAGATTTTTGGGACGTTCGCATTTTCATTTTGCAGCCAGCTTTTTTTCATGATAACTACAGTCACGCCGGAAGGGCCGAGGTTCTTTTGGGCGCCTCCGTAGATCACGTCAAATTTGGACACATCGATTTTTCTGCTCAAAATGTCGCTGGACATGTCGGCGACGAGCGGAATTGGGGAATTCGGGAACTCCTGCCACTGAGTGCCGAAAATCGTATTGTTGGATGTGATGTGTAAATATGCGCCGTCTTTTACATCCGTAAGGTCAATCTCCGGAATATAGCTGTAATTGTCTGTTTCACTTGTAGCGGAGATAGACGTGTTCCCGAACAGTTTCGTCTCTGCCAGTGCTTTTTCAGACCAAGCACCTGTCATGACAAAATGCGCGGTTTTTTCAGGTGTTAAAAAGTTCATCGGAAGCATTGAGAATTGAAGGCTCGCCCCGCCTTGAAGAAACAAAATATCGTAATCTTCCGGAATGCCCATCAGTTCGATTAAGAGGTTTTTCGCTTTTTGGTGCACCGCTTCATACTCTTTGCTGCGGTGGGAAAGCTCCATAACAGACATGCCGGATTCGTTAAAATCAATAAATTCTTTCTGTGCTTTTTGCAGAACTTCCAATGGCAGCGCTGCAGGACCTGCGTTAAAATTCGTTGTACGTTCCATCATGATCTCTCCCTGTTTTCCACGTTAATGTATAAAATAATACAATTATCCTATCACAAAAATTCAGTTTTTTGATAAAAAATTAGAATTATCAAAAGAAATTGACGGATGTTTGCGAAATGTTCACAAATAAAATAACCTCATCTTATGATGAGGCCAGGCGTTTTGCGATAGAGGAAGAGATATTCTGCAGATCCTCCGGTTTATAATCATCAGCATGCGTTTTCCAAACCGCTCCGAATCCATCTCCTTTTCCATAGCGGGGGATAATATGCATATGGTAGTGGAACACAGATTGTCCAGCTTTTTCTCCGTTATTGTTCAGCGTATTTAAGCCGATCGGTTCAAATTCATCCCGGATAGCGCGGGCGATTTTCGGAACAGCATGGAAATATTGTTTTGCTAATTCATCTGTAAATTCATACACATTCTCAATATGTGTTTTCGGAATGACAAGCGTATGGCCTTTTGTTACTTGGCTGATATCAAGAAAGGCAAGTACATGTTCATCTTCATACACCTTCGCGGATGGAATGTCGCCGGCGATAATTTTACAAAAGATACAATTCTCTGCACAATGCATGAGGGTTCCTCCTTATGAAATTGTTTAATATGTATACACTCATCGTACCACAGAAATGCAGAAAATAGAAAACAGGATGAACGGCGAGCGTTCACCCTGAATGCAGAGGAAGAGCTTATATGAAGAAAATGTGTTATGCCTTTGGTAAGCACCTCATTTGTTAATAAAATGAAGACTTGTTTAATGCCTAACGATTCCTGCGATAAACACCTCATTTGACAATTTGCTTCATACATGAAGAATTCATCAATTCAGTGAAGAGAAATGGTTTGAGCATTGGACATGTTTATTTTCTATCCAACTGTTTCTAAGACGTCTTTGACAAACACCTCATTTCAGTTGATATGCTTTTCCTCTACGACTATTATGATGTCCAGAACCCTGTCTCTTTATGACAGCAAATTCATCATTTGTTAAAAGGGAATTGTTTCAAATCAAGCCTTGTTTTTGGTACTATGAAGAAAAACACTATAAGGGGAGAAACTATGTCTCTGCTATCGGTAAATGACTTAACCGGCGGATATACAAGAAATCCGGTTTTAAAAAACGTATCATTCACCCTAGAACCAAATCAAATAGTCGGCTTAATCGGGCTGAATGGTGCTGGCAAAAGTACAACAATCAGACACATCATCGGGCTGATGGACCCGCATAAAGGTTCAATCGAATTAAACGGTAAAACCTTTGCTGAGGATCCGGAAGGCTACCGTTCACAATTCACCTATATACCAGAAACACCTGTTTTATATGAAGAACTGACTTTGATGGAGCATCTTGAATTGACAGCCATGGCATATGGCCTGTCAAAAGAAACGATGGAGAAAAGGCTGCCTCCGCTTTTAAAGGAATTCCGAATGGAAAAGAGATTGAAGTGGTTCCCGGCCCATTTTTCCAAAGGAATGAAGCAGAAGGTTATGATTATGTGTGCATTTTTGGCAGAGCCTGCGCTCTACATTATTGATGAGCCTTTTCTGGGGCTTGATCCGCTTGCCATTAACGCGCTGCTTGAGCGGATGAATGAAGCGAAAAAAGGCGGGGCGAGCGTGCTGATGTCAACGCACATTTTGGCAACGGCAGAACGCTATTGTGATTCGTTTATTATTTTACATAACGGCGAGGTGCGGGCGCGCGGCACGCTGTCAGAGCTCAGAGAGCAGTTTGGAATGAAAGACGCGGCGCTGGACGATTTGTATCTTGAGCTTACAAAGGAAGACGCTGGCCATGAATAATATGCTTGATATTTGGCAGTCGCGGCTGCAGGAGCATATCAAAGAAACAAGAACATACATGAAATATATGCTCAACGATCACCTCGTCATTGTTTTGATCTTTTTTCTAGCGGGCGCTGCAAGCTGGTACAGCAAATGGATACGGGACATCCCCGCTCACTTTCCATCCTTTTGGGTGATGGCCGTGCTGTTTTCGCTCGTGTTGACAAGCTCTTATGTGCGGACGCTTTTGAAGGAGGCTGACCTTGTTTTCTTATTGCCTCTTGAATCAAAAATGGAGCCTTACTTGAAGCAGGCGTTTGTCTACAGCTATGTGTCTCAGCTGTTTCCGCTGATTGCACTGAGCATCGTTGCGATGCCGCTTTATTTTGCAGTCACCCCGGGGGCTTCACTCGTTTCGTATGCCGCGGTCTTTGTCCAGCTTTTGCTGCTGAAAGCGTGGAATCAGGTGATGGAATGGCGCATGACCTTCCAAAACGACCGCAGCATGAAGCGGATGGATGTCATTATTCGCTTTGCGGCGAATACGCTCGTTCTTTATTTTGTTTTGCAATCTGTTTATATGTATGCGCTTCTTGTCTATGTCATTATGGCTGCTCTTTATCTGTATATGTCTTCGGCAGCAAAACGGAAAACGTTTAAATGGGAGAGTCATATCGAGTCCGAATTGAGACGCAAGCAGCGTTTCTATCGGATTGCCAACCTGTTCACTGATGTGCCGCATTTACGAAAGCAAGCGAAACGCAGAGCGTATCTTGACTTTTTGCTGCGGCTCGTGCCGTTTGAACAGCGCAAAACATTTGCCTATATGTTCACCCGCGCCTTTTTGCGTTCGAGTGATTATTTGGGCATTCTCGTCAGGTTAACGATCATTTTCGCGCTGATCATCATGTATGTTTCAGCCAGCCCGCTGATTGCAGGGGTTTTGACTGTGTTTGCCATTTTCATTACGGGCATTCAGCTTCTGCCGCTCTTCGGCCACTTTGACCATCTGGCGCTTCAAGAGCTGTACCCTGTGAAAAAAGAAACGAAGCTGAAAAGCTATTTCTCTCTATTAAAAACTGCACTTAGTGTTCAAGCGCTGCTGATGTCTGCTGCATCTGCCTATGCAGCCGGCTTGACCGGTTTTGTTTACGCGCTGATCGGTTCTGCCGTTCTGATTTTTGTTGTTTTGCCTGCTTATATGACAACCAGGCTGAAAAAGCACGGAAAGCTGTGAACTGAAAAGAGGTAATCAAATGACAGATAATCAGCTGCTGATGCAGGAAGCTTTGGAATGGAAAATGCATTTTTTGCGAAAGGATTCCATGTTTGAACGCTTTTCGAAGCGTGTCCAGACGAAGGTGAATGAACGGATTCCTGAAAAAATCCATACGGTCGTCACCGAGAGTGTAAGAAAAATGGTAGAAGCGACAATGGCGGGCTCCAATATTATTACCTATAAGAAGGATACAAGCACACTTTCGCTAAGTGAAAAGAACGAACTGGCGAAAAAAACGATTGCTTCTTATCAGAAGGTGGCGGCTGCTGAGGGAGTCGGCACTGGAGCAGGCGGCATATTTTTAGGCATTGCCGATTTCCCGCTGCTGCTTTCTATTAAGATGAGGTGTTTATTTACTTTATCCTCAATATATGGCTTTGATGTGAAGGATGCACAAGAAAGAATGTTCCTGCTGCTCGTGTTTCAGCTTGCGTTTTCGAGTGATGATGGCCGAAAATCGCTTTTTTCTGTCATCGAAAATTGGGAGACGGAGAAAAAGAGCATCGACTGGAGAGTGTTCCAGCAGGAATATCGCGATTATATCGACGTCGTGAAGTTTTTTCAGCTTTTGCCGGGCGTAGGAGCGGCAGTCGGCGGGATTGCCAATTATAAACTGCTGGCTCAGCTTGGTGAGACGGCAAGACACGTTTTTCATCTGAGGATAATAAAGGAAACAGCCGGAGAATAAACATTCCCGGCTGTTTTTTTATAGCTTATGATAGGTGATTGCGGCGCCTGCAAGGACCTTGGCTGCTGTCAGCATTGCTTTTTCATTAATATCAAATTTCGGATGGTGATGGGAATAGACCCGCTCTGGCTGTTCAAGAGCGGCACCTGTAAAGAAAAAAGTGCCTTTCACGTTTTGTAAGTAATAAGCAAAATCCTCGCCGCCCATTTGCGGTTCACCGGCAATGACCTGCTGAACACCCTCTATGTTTTTGGCGATGCTGGCCAAGTGGCTCGTTTCTGCAGGATGGTTCACAACCGCCGGATAGCCCCGTTCATAGTTGTACTCATAGGACGCGCTGTGCATACTGCATACTCCTTTTACAACCGCTTCAATTTCTTTTTCCAGAATGTCCCGGACATTTTCATCAAAGGAACGTGCTGTACCGATGAGTACTGCTTGGTCTGCGATGACATTAAATGGATTGTCTGCGATAAAGGAGCCTGTCGAAATGACGGCGGATTGAATGGGATTGACCTTGCGGCTGACAATGTGCTGCAAAGAGGAAACGATTTGTGAACCGATCAGGACGGCGTCTTTTGTATCATGCGGATGAGCACCGTGGCCGCCCTTTCCAAGGACTTTAATCGTAAATCGGTCCGCCGCTGCCATTACGGCGCCGGGGCGGCAAAGAATGGTTCCGAGCGGTTCGGTTGCCCAAAGATGAGTGCCGAATATCACATCCACGTTTTCGAGACAGCCGTCATCAATCATTGGCTTTGCGCCTCCTGGATAATATTCTTCCGCATGCTGGTGGATCATCACAAAAGTTCCCTTCAGCTCATGTCTGTTTTGGTGAAGAACCTTGGCGACTGCGAGAAGAGCTGCCGTATGGCCGTCGTGGCCGCATGCGTGCATGACACCGGGCACTTTGGAGGCGTAAGGGACGTCTTTTTCATCTTGAATGGGGAGAGCGTCAAAGTCAGCCCGCAAAGCGACTGTAGGACCTGGTTCGCTTCCTTCTATATATGCTAAAATTCCTCTGCCGCCGACATTCGTGCGGATTGGGACTCCTAGCGATTCATAATAGGAAGCAATAAATGCGGCGGTTTTTTCTTCTTGAAACGAGAGCTCAGGATACATATGGAAATGGCGCCTGATTTCAATCATTTCTTCAAAACAGCTGTCGAGCTGTTTGTTTATCTCTTTCTGCAGTGTGGATATGGACAAAGCCGCTTCCCCCTTTTCTATGCTTTTCCATGATTGTATAGGAAAATTCTGAAAACTTCAACTTACGCTGTTTTAAAGCATCATCACGGCTGCGATTGTTGTCACGAAAAGGCCAATCGCGACGGGAATGAAGTTTTTTCTGGCTAATTCAAATGGATCAACTTTGCAAATGGCCGCAGCGGGAATCAACGCCCATGGGACAAGTGTGCCTCCGCCCACCCAAATGGCGGAGATTTGTCCGAGTGCGGTCAGGACGGCGGGGTCGGCATGGAGAGCGGACGAAAAGAGCTTTGCAATGGAGCCGGCGAGAGAAATGCCTGAAAATCCTGAGCCGTCGAGGCCCGTTATGGCTCCAGCGGCAGTTAATGCAGCGGCGGCAAGCTCTTTTGACATAGGCATCATATGGGATAAAGCAATGCCGAGATCGTTAACAATGCCGTGGGAACCTTTAGGGAGTGAAACGCCTATTATGCTTTCATAGCCTGAGTCCCCAAGATAAAAGAAAGCGGCAATCGGGATGACGGGGCCGAAAACCTTAAAACCGAACTTAAACCCGTCAATAAAATAGCCGGTGATTTTTTCAAGCCCTTTATGCTTATACACGAGAAAATGAACGGTTAGGAGGATACAAATCGCAGACCCGCCAATTAACGCGGTTGCATCATTTCCCTGCAGGTTAAACAAGAGCATGCAGGCAATATCAGCAAGAAAGACAAGCGGAATCAAAAAAGCCAGAATGGACCGCATGCGTTTTGGCAAGTACAGTGAGTTGTCTTGTTCGCCGGAAAAAACGGGGGAAAAAGAAGCGGGATGCTCCTGTTTTCTGTGCTCGCGCTGAATCATGATAAAGGCAGCGGTTGTTGTTGTCACACCCATAATCAGCACAAGCGGAATGCTGGCCGAGACGACATCACCCACTGGAATGCCTGCTGCATCCGCAGTCAGCTTTGGCGCCGCCTGAATGACAAAGTCTCCTGACAGGGCAAAACCATGTCCGAATAAGTTCATGGCCATGGCTGCTGCAAGAGGTGTCAAACCGGCGCGTGCGGCTGCCGGGAGCAGGACGGCGCCGATCAAAGCGACACCCGGAGAAGGCCAGAAGAAGAGAGAAATGGCGAACATCAGGCCTCCAATCAGCCAGTAGGCAGTCACGGGCCCTTTCACAAGGCTTGTAAAGGGAGAAATCATCGTTTCATTTATCCCTGTTTTTGTTAATAAATCACTCATCGAAACGATAAAGCAAATGATGAAAATCGTGGGCAGCAGTTCGCCGGCCGCATAGATAAAGCTGTGGAACAAGCTGCTGACAGAAGCTGAAAGTGAATGGCTGGCCCATAGCGATATGATAAAAATGCCGAATAAGGAAATAAAGGTCGTATCTTTCCGCAGCAGCATAAATAGGATAATCGCCCCGATAAACAACACGTACAGAACATGGATAGGCAAAATCCCGACTTCCATCATTAATCACTCCTTCCGCTTCCTACAGATTATTCATAGGCGGGCGGAAGGTGCGGGACAGAAGTCTGGGTTATGATGGAAGATAAGCATTGATACGTTTCAGCTGTTCAGTTAAAGCATGCTTTTCACTTTTTGCTGTTGCGCTGGGCAGCAATCAGGAGAAAACATAACAGAACCGTCAGCAAGCCACTGTTTTCTGTAGGCGATGATGCTTTCCGCAGGTTCTAAATATGAACCATCCTCGTGCTGCATCTCGTACTCGTCAAATCCGAACTGAAAACCGCAGCACGGGCAGATTTCATGAGATTGATGGCCTTCATGATCATATGGCGGTTCCGTCAATCCCTTAAACCCGCAGACTGGGCAAGGATGCTTCATTTTGCTTTCCTCCCAATAAATAAGCTGCCGGACATGCCGGCAGCTATTCGACAGCGAAATATGTGGTGACGTACGAAGGCCGGGAGAAGATCGACGTCGTGTCAATTCCGGCAGACGTGCCACGTTTTTTGTGGGCTTCCTTGTAAGAACCGGACTGCTGCCAGTCTTGAAAGGCACTTTCCGTTTCCCACAATGTCAGAATGACATAGGTGTCACTGTCAAGCGGACGGAGCACTCGAATTGCTTCAAAGCCAGGCTCATTTTCGACTTTTCCCGCTCTGTTTTTAAATCTGTTTTCAAACAGCGGTCGCCCTTCCTGCGTGACGGCAATATTGTTCAATACTGCAAAACCGGGATGCTTGATCTCTCCGACTTGGTCAATGACTTCATAAGCATGTGGTGCCTGAAAAACGGTATCTCCGTTTGTTTCATGAATCAAAATCGCGTTTTCCTGCCCCTGCATCAAAAGGATATGCTCTGAGGGATGCTTCTCAACGATCTTTTTTAAAAAATCGGCTGTCCCATATGTAATATAAACCTTCATATCAGCCACCTCCTGCTTGCTAGTATATCAAAACAATGGTATAAGTTTCTATTGGCGAGTGCTTCGAACATAATTCCAAACAATTTTTCCCATACTACCCTTAGAAAGGCGAGGTGAGTTCATGTTTAAGATAAAGAAAAAGAAACTTTTTATACCTATCATTATTTTAGTGTTAACTGCTTTTCTCGCTTTAATAGGATATATTTCAATTATTTTTCTCGGCCATTATGTCATAGATGAAAAGAAGCTGATACTTCATGCCTCTTCAAAAATTGTTGATCAAAACGGCGATGAGGTTGCAAGCCTGTATACAGAAAATCGCGAGCCGGTTTCGATCAATGAGATTCCCAAGCAAGTCAGAGAAGCGTTTATCGCTGTTGAGGATAAAAGATTCTATGAGCATCACGGCATTGATGCGAAATCTGTCGGAAGGGCAGTGTACCGCGATATATTAGCAGGCGGAAAGGTGGAAGGCGGAAGCACAATCACCCAGCAGCTTGCCAAAAATATTTTTTTGACACATGACAAAACGTTTCTAAGAAAAACAAAAGAAGTCATCATTGCGATCAATCTTGAACGGGATTACAGCAAGGACAAGCTGCTTGAAATGTATTTGAACCAGCTTTACTTCGGACACGGGGTCTACGGCATACAAGCGGCGTCCCACTATTATTTTAATAAAGAAGTAAAAGATTTGACTGTATCTGAAGGCGCTGTTTTGGCCGCTATTCCAAAGGCGCCTTCTACGTACTCTCCGATTTTGCACCCTGATAAAAGTAAGGAGCGGCGTGATACAATTCTAGGTATGATGAATGACCAAGGCTATATCAGTGCGAAGGAGGCTGTCACCGCGCAGGGCCGGACGCTTGGGCTGCACGTGAAGAAACAGTCGGAAACACCTTGGTTTGACAGTTACATTGACCTTGTGATCAAAGAGGCAGAAGACAAGTATTCCATTTCCGGAGAGCAGCTTCTTCAAGGCGGATACACGATCAAGGTGCCGCTTGATTCGAAGTTGCAGAAGACGGCTTATCAGGTGATGAAAGAGGGAAGCTATTATCCCGGAACAGATCAGAATGCCGAGGGCAGCGCGGTCTTTATTAATAACAAGACAGGCGGTGTAGAAGCGGCCATCGGCGGAAGGGATTACACATCCAAAGGATATAACCGTGTCACAGCTGTCCGCCAGCCGGGTTCCACATTTAAGCCGCTCGCAGTATACGGACCGGCGATGCAGGAAAAGAAATTTAAGCCATATTCTCTATTGAAGGATGAGTTGCAGTCCTACGGAGATTATACACCGAAAAACTATGACAGCCGGTATGAGGGCGAAGTCACTATGTCTGATGCTATTACGTATAGCAAAAACGCGCCGGCTGTCTGGACGCTGAATGAGATCGGCGTCGAAACAGGAAAATCTTATTTGAAAGCAAACGGCATTGATATTCCTGATGAAGGGCTTGCTCTTGCTCTAGGCGGCTTGGAAAAAGGCGTTTCACCGCTTCAGCTTGCCGGCGCGTTTCATACTTTTGCCGCGAATGGGACGTATACTGAACCGTTCTTTATCTCAAGCATAATAGATGAAGACGGGGAAACAATAGCCGATCATAAAGGAGAAGGAAAACGGGTATTCAGCAAACAGACGTCCTGGAATATGACGAGAATGCTGCAGCAGGTAGTCAAAAAAGGAACGGCCACGTCTGGCATCTATCACGGCGATCTGGCGGGAAAAACAGGTTCTACAACTTATACAGGCGTCTCCGGCGCGACAAAGGACGCTTGGTTTGCAGGCTATACGCCGAAAATAACCGGGGCAGTCTGGATGGGCTATGACAAAACGGACCGAAATCATTATTTAACATCCGGGAGCTCGTACCCGACGCGGCTGTTTAAGGATATTTTGACACAGGCAGGAGAAACCGGTGCTGTGTTCACAAAGCCTAAAAACGTCAAAGAACTGGAAAGTCCGATTGAGCTGAAGCCGGTCAAAACACTCACAGCCGATTACACATTTAAAGCAGCGGGGCTCTTTACTATTGAATTAAAGTGGGACGCCCAAGAGGATGATCGGGTTGTATACAGAATTTATGTAAACAAGGACGGAAAGGAGACGCTTCTTGATTCGGTTGAAGGGAAGGGGAGCTATGAAATCCCTTATGCCAACTTGTTTTCGGGCGCGTCTTATAAAATTGTGCCTTATAATTCACAGACAAAAAGAGAAGGGGAAGGAACCGATTACGTTCAGCCGAAATTGTTTTCCTCTTAATGGAATTCGGCGATTTTTTGAACTTTGAGCTTCATTTCTATACCATTTGCCTAAAACAAGGTATAGTGTAATAAGTCAAGAAATACGAACGTATGGTTGCAGTATGAAAGGTGGAAATCAGATGAGTAAACGAGAAACGTTTAACGAGACGTTTTTAAAAGCTGCGCGGGGAGAAAAAGCGGATCACACGCCTGTGTGGTATATGAGACAAGCAGGTCGCTCACAGCCGGAATATCGTAAGCTGAAGGAAAAATACGGATTGTTTGAGATCACCCATCAGCCCGAACTTTGTGCGTATGTCACAAGACTGCCGGTTGAGCAATACGGAGTCGATGCTGCAATCCTATATAAAGATATCATGACTCCGCTTCCGTCAATTGGTGTGGATGTTGAAATCAAAAACGGGATCGGCCCTGTGATTGATCAGCCAATCCGGTCTCTGGCGGACATTGAAAAACTCGGCCAGATTGATCCGGAACAGGACGTGCCGTACGTGCTTGAGACGATTAAACTGCTTGTCAATGAGCAGCTGAACGTCCCGCTCATCGGTTTCTCAGGTGCGCCTTTTACGCTTGCCAGCTATATGATCGAGGGCGGCCCATCTAAAAATTACAATAAAACAAAAGCCTTCATGTACAGCATGCCGGATGCATGGAATCTGCTGATGTCCAAGCTTGCCGACATGATCATTGTGTATGTGAAAGCGCAGATTAAAGCAGGCGCAAAAGCGATTCAAATCTTTGATTCGTGGGTCGGCGCGCTGAATCAGGCCGATTACAGAACATACATCAAACCTGTGATGAACCGGATCTTTTCAGAGCTTGCCGGGGAGAATGTGCCGCTGATCATGTTTGGCGTTGGTGCAAGCCATCTGGCAGGTGACTGGCATGACCTTCCTCTCGATGTTGTCGGGCTGGATTGGAGACTCAGCATTGATGAAGCCAGATCAAAAGGAATCACCAAAACAGTGCAAGGCAACCTGGATCCGTCCATTTTGCTTGCGCCATGGGACGTCATTGAGAAGAAAACGGCGGCAATACTTGATCAAGGAATGAAATCGGACAACTTCATTTTTAACCTGGGACACGGGGTATTTCCAGACGTCAGTCCTGAGGTTTTGAAAAAACTGACAGCATTTGTCCATAAATATTCACAAAACAAGAAAATGGGTCAATATTCCTAAGCATATCTTTTGGTATCATGATGATATCCTGTCAAAATGTTTGTATCAGATCATTAAAGAGGGTGTAAACAGTGAGTAGAAAGAAAATGGGGCTTCTCGTGATGGCGTACGGCACGCCTTATAAAGAAGAAGATATCGAACGTTATTATACACATATCAGAAGAGGCAGAAAGCCTGAACCTGAAATGCTTCAAGATTTGAAAGACAGATACGAAGCAATTGGCGGCATTTCACCGCTTGCGAAAATCACAGAAGAGCAGGCACATAATCTGGAACAGCACTTGAATGAGATTCAGGACGAGATTACGTTTAAAGCGTATATCGGACTGAAGCATATCGAGCCATTTATTGAAGACGCTGTAGCAGAGATGCATAAAGATGGCATTACAGAAGCAGTCAGCATCGTGCTGGCGCCGCATTTCTCCACGTTCAGCGTTCAGTCCTACAACAAGCGTGCCAAAGAAGAGGCTGAAAAACTCGGCGGTTTAACGATTACGTCTGTTGAAAGCTGGTACGATGAACCGAAGTTCGTGACATATTGGGTTGACCGAGTGAAGAAAACATATGCGTCAATGCCTGAGGATGAAAGAGAAAACGCGATGCTCATCGTATCCGCGCACAGTCTGCCGGAAAAAATCAAAGAATTTGGAGACCCTTATCCGGACCAGCTTCATGAATCGGCGAAATTGATTGCTGAAGGCGCAGGCGTTTCCGAATATGCTGTCGGCTGGCAAAGTGAAGGGAACACGCCTGATCCATGGCTGGGACCTGATGTTCAGGATTTAACTCGCGATTTATTTGAACAAAAAGGCTATCAAGCGTTTGTATATGTTCCTGTCGGGTTTGTCGCGGATCACTTAGAAGTGCTTTATGATAATGATTATGAATGCAAAGTGGTTACAGACGATATCGGCGCAAGCTATTACCGGCCGGAAATGCCGAATGCCAAGCCTGAGTTTATTGATGCTTTGGCAACAGTCGTATTAAAAAAATTAGGACGTTAAAGAAGGCGATGAACATGAGTGACGGAAAAAAACATGTAGTCATCATCGGCGGCGGCATTACCGGTTTAGCCGCCGCCTTCTATATGGAAAAAGAAATCAAAGAAAAGAATCTGCCGCTTGAGCTGACACTTGTTGAGGCAAGTCCGAGAGTCGGCGGAAAAATCCAGACTGTCAAGAAAGACGGATATATCATCGAAAGAGGGCCAGACTCATTTCTGGAACGGAAGAAAAGCGCCCCGCAGCTTGTTAAAGATTTAGGCCTTGAGCATTTGCTTGTCAACAATGCGACCGGACAATCCTATGTGCTTGTAAACCGCACCCTGCATCCAATGCCGAAGGGCGCTGTAATGGGGATACCGACAAAAATTGCGCCGTTTGTTTCTACGGGTCTGTTTTCCTTGTCCGGTAAGGCGAGAGCTGCTATGGATTTCATCCTGCCTGCAAGCAAAACAAAGGATGATCAGTCATTGGGAGAATTCTTCCGCAGACGTGTCGGAGATGAAGTGGTCGAGAACTTAATCGAGCCGCTTCTATCAGGGATCTATGCAGGCGACATTGATAAGCTCAGCCTGATGTCGACATTCCCGCAGTTTTACCAGACGGAACAAAAGCATAGAAGCCTGATTCTCGGCATGAAAAAAACAAGGCCTCAAGGCTCAGGCCAGCAGCTGACGGCAAAGAAACAAGGACAGTTCCAGACTCTGTCAACCGGATTGCAAACCCTTGTTGAAGAGATCGAAAAGCAATTAAAGCTGACGAAGGTGTATAAAGGCACAAAAGTGACCAAGCTCAGCCGTGGCGGCTCTGGCTACTCGCTTGAACTGGATAACGGTGTCACACTTGATGCTGATTCAGTAATTGTGACTGCTCCGCATAAAGCGGCTGCGGGAATGCTTTCTGAGCTCCCTGCCATTTCCCATTTGAAAAATATGCACTCCACATCCGTGGCAAACGTCGCTTTAGGCTTCCCGGAAGGCGCCGTCCAAATGGAGCATGAGGGAACGGGCTTTGTCATTTCAAGAAACAGTGATTTTGCAATCACAGCCTGTACGTGGACGAACAAAAAATGGCCGCACGCAGCGCCGGAAGGCAAAACGCTGCTTCGGGCATATGTCGGAAAAGCCGGAGACGAATCGATTGTCGATCTATCAGATAATGACATTATCAACATTGTGTTAGAAGACTTAAAGAAAGTCATGAACATAAACGGCGAACCGGAAATGACATGTGTCACCCGATGGCATGAAAGCATGCCGCAGTATCATGTCGGCCATAAGCAGCGCATCAAGGAACTGCGTGAATCACTGGCATCCGCATATCCGGGTGTTTATATGACAGGCGCTTCTTTTGAAGGTGTCGGAATACCCGACTGCATTGATCAAGGAAAAGCTGCCGTGTCTGACGCGCTTACCTATTTATTCAGTTAAAACCTCCGCCATAAAGCGGAGGTTTTTTTGTGCTGTGCGATGGCAATATTGTGTAAAAAATGATTGAATTGAGCAGCAGGTTATGATACATTTGCATATGTACTTAATGACTAAAATGTTCAAACGGTCAGTTTTGGGGTGATATACGATGTCAATAGATCGAAAAAAGCTCATTTTGGAGGCGGCTACAAAGTCTTTCACGCAGTTCGGGTATAAAGCGACGACAATGGACCTTGTCGCAAAGCTTGCGAATGTGGGGAAGGGAACCATTTATACATTTTTTAAAAACAAAGAAGAGCTGTTTGACGAGATTTTCACAACTTTATTGAAGGAAATGAAGCAAAAAGCGGATGAAGCGATGGAGCCGAACCTTCCGTTCCATGAAAATGTGCACAGAGCGCTGTTTGCCATTCTGGAGTTCAGGAAAACACATCAGCTGACGATTAAGATTTTCCAAGAGAATGCCGAGATTGGTACAATGGCAGTTCAGGAAGTGATCCAGAAAATGGAGCGAGCCATACTGTCTTATATCAAAAGTAAGATTGAAGACGGGATTAAAAGCGGCGCAATCAAGCCTTGCGATCCTGAACTGACGGCCTTTGTGATGCTGAAGCTTTATATCGCGCTCATTTTTGACTGGGAAAAACAACATCCCCCGCTTGATAAAGAGACAATTGCGGAACTGCTTGAATTGTATGTTGTCAATGGATTGTCAGCCAACTAGATAATCCTTTCTCTTTGCAAGAAAATGACCATTTTTCATGATGAGTCAGTTTTAGAATGGAGGCATCAGGATGAACACAATACGAAGTCAGTGGAAAGACATCGTAACAAGTAAAAAACTATTGATTCCCATCATCGCCATTTTGTTTGTTCCGCTTATTTACAGCGGCGTATTCTTAAAGGCTTATTGGGACCCGTACGGCACAGTTGACCAGCTGCCTGTCGTAGTCGTCAACCAAGATGAGGGCGCAACGTATGAAGGAGAAAAACTTCAAATTGGTGATGATCTGGTCAAAGAATTAAAGGATAATAAAAACTTTGATTGGCATTTTTCCAATGATCTAGACCAATCGTTAAAGGACTTATTAAATCAAAAATATTATTTAGTTGTCGAGATTCCTGAGGATTTTTCTAAGAATGCCAGCACTGTGTTGGACAAAAATCCGAAAAAATTGGATCTGAAATACCATACAAATGCCGGTTCCAACTATGTAGGGGCAACGATCGGCGAAAAAGCGATTGATAAACTGAAAGCCTCTGTGTCTAAAGAAGTGACCGAGCAATATACGAAAGTTATTTTTGATAATTTTAAAGATATCGCAAAAGGGTTGAGCGACGCGAGCAGCGGCGCGAAAAAAATTGATGACGGCACAAAGGATGCGAAAAACGGAAGCGCCCAGCTGAAAGAAAATCTGGCGAAGCTGAAGGAAAGCACCGCTACCATCAGTGACAAAACAGCGCAGCTTGCAGATGGAGCGGCTCAGGTGACGAGCGGCATCCAATCACTTGACAGCTCGCTCGGTAAATTCCAGGACAGCAGCAACCAGATTTATGATAAATCTGGTCAGCTTGCAGCAGGATCAGGCAAGCTGACGGGCAAACTAAATGAACTGAATGCCGGCCTTCAAAAGGTGCAGCAGGGCTTACCTGATCTTACAAACGGGCTGGATCAGCTCAACAGTAAAGCACAAGAAGAGTCGGAGAAAGTAGCAAAAGCGGAAAAACTCATAAATGCGCTTGATTTAACACAGCTTGAAACAGCTGTGAACAATCTGGAAAAGTCAGAAACTGCGATGAAGGAATTTAAAAAACAGCTGTCTGACTTTGAAAACAGCTTGAAAAACCGTGATCAGGCATTCAAAAATCTCATCAACTCGAGTGATTTCTTAACAGCGGAGCAAAAAAGCCAGCTGATCAATTCTGTTGAAAAGCAGCTTCCGCAAGTTGATGCGCCTGATTTTGATGAAATTTTAAGTGGACTTCCTACAGCTGATCAGCTGCCTGACATCGCAACGATAAAAAGCTCATTGGAAGATGTGAAAGCGGAGGTTGCCCAGGTGAAGGCATTGCCGGAAGCTACCTCTAAGCTTTATAACGGCGCAAAAGCCACTCAAGACGCGATTGACCAATTATCTGCTGGATCTGAGAAAATATACAATGCGTCACAGCAGGTGACAGATGGCCAAACTAAACTGACAGCGGGTATCGGTGAATATAATAAGCAGTTCGCAAAAGCAAAAGCGGGCTCAGAGCAATTGGTGACAGGAAGCAGCAAAGTATCCGGCGGATTGTTTAAGCTGTTAGACGGGTCTAAACAGGTCCAAAGCGGATCATCAAAACTGGCAGACGGATCTGCATCACTTGATACAGGCTTAGGCAAGCTATTGGACGGCACAGGGGAGCTGTCTAATAAGCTGAAGGATGCGGCAGATCAAACAGGAGATATCGATGCTGATGATCAAACATACGGCATGTTTGCGGATCCGGTGAAAACCAAAGATGATGCCATTCATTCCGTTCCTAACTATGGAACAGGGCTGACACCTTATATCCTGTCAATGGGCTTATATGTCGGCGGCATCATGCTGACGGTTGTCTTCCCGCTGAAGGAGGCGTCAGGACGTCCGAGAAACGGTTTTGAGTGGTTCTTCAGCAAATTCAATGTCATGATGCTTGTTGGAATCATTCAATCGCTGATTGTGGCGACAGTTCTTCTATTGGGAATTGGGCTCGAGGTAGAGAGCACGTGGAGATTTTACGTGTTTACGATTATTACGAGTCTCGCTTTCCTGGCGATGATTCAATTTTTGGCCACAACAATGGGCAACCCGGGACGTTTTATCGCAGTCATTATTTTAGTGCTGCAGCTGGGAGCAAGCGGAGGAACCTTCCCGCTGGAATTGCTTCCGAATTTCTATCAGGTCATTCACGGCGCATTGCCGATGACCTACAGCATTAACGGATTCAGAGCGGTCATTTCAAACGGGGACTTTGGCTACATGTGGCAGATGGCGGGCGTCTTAATTGGCATCGCCCTCGTTATGATTATCTTAAGCATTACCTACTTTACAGTGTTAAGCCGGAAGGAAAAAACATCGGAAGAACAGCCGGCTTCATAAAGAAAAAGAACTTGTTTCCTTGGAAACAAGTTCTTTTTTTGTTACATTCCCCATCTAATAAGCAATCCTGTATAGGTTAATCCGCCGCCAAATCCGAAAAGCATTACGGTTTGGTCTTTTTTCAGCTTCCCTGCTTTCACTGCGAGATCGAGCGCTAAAACAATGGAGACCGAAGACGTGTTTCCATAGTACTCAACACTAGTGAGCGTTTTTTCAATCGGGAAAGGTGTTTTTTCACAAATTGACTCGATCATGCGCAAGTTGGCGCTGTGAGGAACAAACCAATCGAGACCATCAGAGCTGAGTCCTGCTTTATGTAAAAGCCGTTCAAATTCGCCAGGGATTGTTCTTACGGCCCATTTATATACTTCGCGGCCGTTTTGGACCATTTTCCCGGAGCCAGCAAGTTCCACACCGTTTATTTCATTTCGCAGTCCGGCACGATACAAAATATCGCCTCCGTTCCCGCTTGTTCCTTGGACAGAGGCAAGAAATCCTGGCGCCTCTTCCTCTCGCTCCACTAACAGCGCACCCGCGGCGTCGCCGAACAGAACGCATGTCGTTCGATCGGTATAATCCGTTACCTTTGACAATGTCTCCCCGGCGATGACGAGAATTTTTTGATGAAGGCCGGATGTGATCAATCCATTTGCCAAATGAAGACCGTATGTCAGTCCGGCGCACGTCGCATTAATATCCAGCGCGCCGGTGTTTTCCCAGCCGAAATATTCCTGCACGCGGCATGCCGTACTCGGAAAAGCGTAATCGGATGTTGTTGTGGCAACGAGAATCATATCGACATCATCAAGTGTGCCTTTATAGCGGCTCTTGAGGTCCTTCACTGCTTCGATGCATAAATCAGAGGTAAACTGCTGTTCATCCGCAATCCGGCGTTCTCTCATGCCTGTACGCTGAACGATCCATTCATCAGATGTATCAACGATCTTTTCTAAATCAGCATTGGTTAAGCGTCTGCTCGGCGCATATGTGCCGATAGCTGTAATTTTTGCTTTTGACATATGAATCACTCCTTATGATCAGATTATAACACTAGATATTAGTATCTGGTACTAAAAAGAAGGTTTTTTGATAAAAAAAGAGAAGTGTAGGATAGGGAAGCTATGAAATAGAAAAAGGAGGCTGAAAAATGGTCAGTCAAGAAGCAGTAGTCTTTTTGGCGTTATCCGGGGCTATTGCGTTTCTGTTGCCGATCGGGCTGATTGTGTGGTTTAAGCGGAAATATGACGCTTCGCTTAAAGTGTTCTTTATTGGCGCTCTTACGTTTTTTGTCTTCGCTCAGCTGCTGGAAGGCGGCGTTCATCTGTATGTACTGCAAGTGAATGAAGTGACAAAAGAAGCGATGCAACATCCTTTATGGTATGGCATTTACGGCTGCTTGATGGCCGGCATTTTTGAGGAGTGCGGAAGGTATTTGATGATGCGATTTTTTATGAAGCGCCATCATACTTGGGCGGATGGCCTGGCTTTCGGGGCAGGCCATGGCGGGCTTGAAGCCATCCTGATTACAGGCTTGTCCTCTATCTCACTTATTGTATACGCATTTGCTATCAATAGCGGGACGTTTGAACAGCTTTTGGTCAATGGCGACGTCAAACAGGCGCTTTTGCCGGTACAGGAGCAGCTGCTGCATACCCCTTCGTATGAATGGCTGCTGGGCGGAATAGAAAGAATCAGCGCCATTGCTGTCCAAATCGGGCTGTCGCTGCTAGTCCTGTACGCGGTTAAAAGCCGCCGGCCGCTGTTTTTGCTGTATTCTATTCTTTTACATGCACTGTTTAATGTCCCGGCGGTTTTATATCAAAGAGGAATCGTAGAGCATGCCGCTGCTGTTGAAATCATTGTTGCTTTTATAGCTGCTTTATCAGTGTATTGGATTGTAAAAGCAAAAAGGCTGTTTCAATAAAAGGTCCAAGCAGCAGCAAAGCCCGCTTGGAAAAATGTGAATGGAAATATTCATTAAGCATGGGTCATCAGAATATTTCTGATTCAGTCTTTAGCAATGACAGCAAGAATGTCTGTGTTTTTTACAAGAGAAACAATGGTGTTTCTTTTTCTTCTTCTCGCAAGGGTCATGGCATTCTTTCTTTTTCTTGCAATGGTCGTGGAAATCTTTATCGAACCACTCGTCAAAGAACCAAAAATCATCGAACCAATCGTGACAACGACATTTCTGTTCATGTGAATGACGACAGCACATAGAAATCCCTCCTCTTCCCATGCTCTCTACAGCATATGAGAGATTGATAGGAAAAGATTGGACGGGTCCCTCGGGAAAAGAGTATATTTTAAGTAGAAAATAAAAGGAGGAATGCCCTATGACGTCCGTACGTAAAACGATGGAGCTCATTAAAGAACTGGTATCGATCCCAAGCCCGACAGGAAATACATATGAGGTAATCAATTATATTGAAAGCCTTTTAAAAGAATGGAAGGTAGAAACGGTTCGGAACCACAAGGGCGGCTTACTTGCAACGCTTCCAGGACGCGACACATCCCGGCATCGCATGCTGACGGCGCACGTTGACACCCTCGGCGCTATGGTGAAGGAGATTAAATCGGACGGTCGGCTGAAAATCGACTTAATCGGCGGGTTTCGCTACAACTCAATTGAGGGGGAGTATTGCCAAATTGAAACCGCCTCGGGAAAAACGTACACAGGCACCATTTTAATGCATCAAACGTCTGTGCACGTATACAAAGACGCGGGAAAGGCCGAGCGGAATCAAGAGAATATGGAGATTCGCCTAGATGAACCTGTTCACTGCCGAAAAGATACGGAGGAGCTTGGCATTGGTGTCGGAGATTTTGTGTCGTTTGATCCCCGTGTCGAAATCACATCAAGCGGATTTATTAAATCGCGCCATTTGGATGACAAAGCAAGCGTCGCCTTATTGCTCCGCTTAATTCATCAAATTCAAACAGAAGACATTGAACTGCCGTATACAACCCATTTTCTTATTTCCAATAATGAAGAAATCGGATACGGCGGGAATTCGAATATTCCTCCTGAAACGGTCGAATATTTGGCGGTTGATATGGGAGCTATCGGAGACGGACAGGCCACAGATGAATATTCAGTATCAATCTGTGTGAAGGATGCGAGCGGGCCGTATCATTACCAGCTCAGAAAGCATTTAGTTCAATTAGCCGAAAAGCATCATATTGACTATAAGCTTGATATCTATCCGTACTACGGGTCTGATGCGTCAGCAGCAATCAAATCCGGGCATGATATTGTGCATGGCCTCATCGGGCCGGGAATTGACGCATCCCATGCATTTGAACGCACCCATAAATCATCTCTTCGACATACCGCTAAGCTTCTGTATTACTATGTACAGTCACAAATGGTATAAGGGAGGAAGAGCGAATGAAGATTTATAAGCTGAAAAGCACATTCGGCTGGGAAGGTGATGACGGGTTGGGAGAACAGCTGATTCAGCAGATCCTTGCCGGAGAAAAAACCGCCACGTGCGCGCCGAGATCATTATATTCAAAAGATGAATTGAGGGACGTTTATCAAACAGCTGGTCAGCTTGTTACCGTTTATGATAAACATGACAATCCAAGATGCAATATAAAAGTGACAGACGTCTTTGAAACCACCTTTGGTGCGCCTGATATGAGGTTAGTCAAAGGAGAGGGCAATGGAGACCGAATTGACGAATTTCAAAAGGATCATCGGATGGCTTGGGCGGAACTGATCAAAAGCGGTGAACTGGAGCTGAATGAAGATACGGTTTTGATTACAGAGCTGTTTGAGCTTGTTCAAGACTAAAAAAGCCTGCGGGGATAAGAATCCCGCAGGCTTTTCATTAACCGGAAATGGTTGCGTTTTGCTCTGTTTTCGATTGGGACATAACAGTTTCTGCTTTCGCAGGGTTAAACATGCCTTCCCATTTAGACATCACAACAGCAGCAAGCGCGTTACCAGTCAGGTTGACAACTGTACGTGCCATATCCATGATACGGTCTACGCCGGCAATAAAGGCAAGTCCCTCAGCCGGAACGCCGATGGTGCCAAGCGTCGCAAGCAAGACAACAAAAGAAGTACCAGGCACGGCAGCCATCCCTTTAGATGTCACCATTAAGACAAGCACAAGCGTAATTTGGTGCCAAATTGTCAAATCAATTCCGTATACCTGTGCCAAAAACAGCGCGGCAATGGATTGATAGAGAACGGAACCGTCTAAGTTAAACGTATATCCGATCGGAATCACAAATGAAACAATGCCTTTCGGGCATCCGATTTTCTCCATTTTTTCCATGATGCGCGGAAGAACCGTTTCAGAGCTTGATGTACTGAACGCCAGTAAGATCTCATCCTTCATGTAAGCAAGGAATTTGAAGATGCTGATGCCGGCCATTTTTGCGACAATTCCAAATACGACAATTAAGAAGAAAGCAAGTGCGACATACACCAATCCGACGAGCTTTCCGAGAGAGATAAGAGAACCGAGCCCGAATTTAGACACAGTCACTCCGATAAGCGCGAAAACGCCGAACGGCGCCACTTTCATCACAAGGTTTACAACGTGGAACATGGCATGGGATACACCTTCAAAAAAGGCTAAAACTGGCTTGCCTCTTTCACCGATCGCGGAAATACCCAATGCAAATAGTACTGTAAAGCAGATGATGGCTAGAAGATCCCCTTCGACCAACGACTGGAAGAAGTTTGTCGGCACAATATGGAGGAATGTTTCCGCCACTGATTTATTACTTTGTTCTTTTTCGGTTTCAACATATTGACTGATGTCCGATTTTTGAGCTTCGTGTATATTAACTCCTGTACCCGGATGGAAGATGTTTGCAAGGGCTAGTCCGAGAATAATGGCAAAAGTCGTGATGATCTCGAAGTACAGAATCGTTCTAAAGCCTAGTTTACCGACTTGCTTTCCATTTCCTGCACCGGCTACACCGATGATTAAGCTGGAGACAACAATAGGAATCACTATCATTTTGATTAAGCGTAAAAAGAGATCCCCAATTGGCTGCAGGTAAGTAGGCAATGCTGGGTTGCCATACCAAATGACGCCAACAATAACACCTAGAATAAGTCCAACGAATATTTGTGTGGCTAATCCAAACTTAATTCTTTTCATAGATTACCTCCCAAAAAACAAAGTATCAACATATATCATGAATAGACATATATTTAATCTCACTATTAGATCAAATTATAATAGATAAGAAATGAATTCGTCTACAGTAAATTATATTTCGAAAATAAAGAATATTCAGTGATGACGCGATAATCACCAGAATTATCTAAAATCGGGTGAGCTTTGACCTAACCTGACTATTATTTCAAAATTAAGATATATGTGAATAAATAAGAAAATCCCACGCGCAGGGCGTGGGATTTTTGCTTATGACAAATCATTTACTTTTATGCAGTTATTGCAGATATTACCATAGCACTCATGCTGCTCTTCTATCTTTTTTCCGCATTCCGCGCACTTTTTCGAAGGCAGGTTTCTAAAAAATTCTGTGATTTTTCCCAGCATAACCAATCCCTCTTTCCCCTTTGTAGTGACTTCATTGTAATATAACAGATTGTAAAAATCAATAACTGTTTTGATACAATATTTAAAACATGCTTTTTTCAAGAAAAATGGGTATATTGAAGGAGGAACAATTTTCTTGAAAAGATAGGAGGACATTATGAAAGTTACAGTTATCGGATGCTATGGCGGTTTCCCGGCCGCAAATGAAGCGACGTCAGGCTATTTATTTCAGTCAGGTGATTACTCTCTGCTTGTCGATTGCGGCAGTGCCGTATTGTCTAAGCTGTTCGGCTATGTGCCGGCGGAAAAGCTGGATGCGGTCGTTCTGTCTCATTATCACCATGACCATATTGCTGATATCGGGCCGCTGCAATTTGCCAAGCAAGTCGGTTCGTTTCTCGGCAAAGGAGAGCATACGCTTCCGATTTACGGACATGATGCTGATATAGAACAGTTTCAAAAGCTTACATATAAAACACATACGAAAGGCATTGCCTATCAGCCGGATCAGCCGCTGACTGCCGGTCCGTTTACGATCACATTTTTAAAAACGATTCACCCGGTGACGTGTTATGCCATGCGGATTACTGACGGCAGCCACACTGTCGTTTATACTGCTGATTCCAGCTATCAAGATTCATTTATTCCGTTTTCGAAAGATGCTGATTTGCTGATCTCAGAATGTAATTTTTATGCGGATCAAGACGGGACAAGCGCAGGCCATATGAACAGCCTGGAAGCCGGGCGCATTGCAAAAGAAGCGGGAGCTGGAGAGCTGCTGCTGACACATTTGCCGCATTTTGGCGTGCATGACAATCTTCGCAAAGAAGCGAAAACCGTTTTTAACGGTGAAGTGAATATTGCGAAATCAGGTTTTGTGTGGGAAGGATAAAGGAGGAGCACCATGTTATTTATAGACAATCAAAATATCAATGATCCGCGGATCAATCTTGCTATCGAGGAGTACTGTGTCAAGCATTTAGACCCTGAACAGCAGTATTTGCTTTTTTATGTGAATCAACCGTCTATTATCATTGGGAAAAACCAAAATACAATAGAAGAAATCAATACAAAATATGTAGAGGAAAACGGGATTATCGTCGTCCGCCGTTTATCAGGCGGGGGCGCTGTGTACCATGATCTGGGGAACTTGAACTTCAGCTTTATCACCAAGGATGACGGGGACAGCTTTCATAACTTTAAAAAGTTCACTGAGCCGGTGATTCAGGCGTTACATCAACTCGGGGTTGAAGCGGAATTAAGCGGCCGGAACGACATTGTAGTGGATGGCCGGAAAATATCCGGAAACGCCCAGTTTGCAACGAAAGGCCGTATTTTCAGCCACGGCACCCTTATGTTTGATTCAGCCATTGATCATGTTGTGTCAGCATTAAAGGTGAAAAAGGATAAAATTGAATCAAAAGGCATCAAATCGATCAGAAGCCGAGTGGCAAACATCAGTGAGTTTCTCGATGATAAAATGACCACCGAAGAATTCCGCAGCCATTTGCTCCGCCATATTTTTAACACAAACGACATTGGAAACGTGCCGGAGTATAAGCTGACAGAAAAAGATTGGGAGACCATCCATCAAATTTCGAAAGAGCGCTATCAGAATTGGGATTGGAACTACGGCCGCTCACCGAAATTTAACCTTAATCATTCGAAACGTTATCCGGTTGGGTCGATCGATTTGCGCTTGGAAGTGAAGAAAGGCAAAATTGAGGACTGCAAAATCTTCGGAGATTTCTTCGGTGTCGGTGATGTATCTGATATTGAAAACCTGCTGGTCGGAAAACAATACGAACGGAGCGTCATCGCTGAGGTGCTCGAAGATGTGAATCTCAAGCATTACTTTGGGAACATTACGAAAGAGGATTTCCTTGATCTGATTTATTAAGGCAAAGCACTTCGTTTGAAAGAGCGGTTGTGTGTTTGAAATAATGGAGGCAGGAGGGATTCACATGAAAGTGTTTTTAATCGGAGCGAACGGACAAATCGGGCAAAGACTCGTCTCTTTATTCCGGAATCATCCTGATCATTCCATTAGAGCGATGGTCAGAAAAGAAGAACAGAAAGCGTCTCTCGAAGCTGCTGGTGCAGAAGCTGTGCTTGCGAATCTGGAGGGCAGCCCCGAAGAAATCGCCGCCGCGGCAAAAGGCTGCGACGCCATCATTTTCACAGCGGGTTCCGGCGGCAGCACAGGCTATGATAAAACGCTGCTGGTGGATCTTGATGGAGCGGCAAAAGCCATTGAAGCGGCGGACATTGCCGGAATCAAACGGTTTATTATGGTCAGCGCCCTTCAAGCCCATAACCGTGAAAATTGGAATGAGGCACTCAAACCTTATTATGTGGCCAAGCATTATGCCGATAAAATTTTGGAAGCAAGCGGTTTAACCTATACGATTATCCGTCCGGGAGGCCTTCGCAACGAGCCTGGAACGGGAACTGTTTCAGCTGCGAAGGATCTGGAGCGGGGTTATATTTCCCGTGATGACGTTGCAAAAACGGTCATTGCCTCTTTAGATGAAAACAATACGGAAAATCGGGCCTTTGATCTGACAGAAGGAGATACGCCGATTGCTGAAGCATTGAAGAAACTATGACTGAACTGACACTCGGGGCTTTTTGCTCTTGAGTGTTTTTTTCTGTTTCTCTATAATGGAGGAGAAAGCTTGGCTTCAATAATGAATGACTATTCATTCACTTTAAGGGGTGGGAGAATGAATCTTGTTTCAAAATTGGAAGAAACAGCATCTGAGAAGCCCGACAGCATCGCATGCAGGTTTAAGGATCACATGATGACGTATCAAGAGCTGAATGAACAAATTCAGCGATTTGCGGACGGCCTTCAGGAAGCCGGTATGGAGAAAGGGGACCATCTAGCTTTGCTGCTTGGCAACTCGCCTGATTTTATCATCGCGTTTTTTGGTGCTTTAAAAGCCGGGATCGTGGTTGTTCCCATCAATCCGTTGTACACGCCGACAGAAATTGGTTATATGCTGACAAATGGCGATGTAAAGGCGATCGTGGGCGTTAGCCAGCTTTTGCCGCTTTATGAGAGCATGCATGAATCGCTGCCAAAGGTTGAGCTCGTCATTTTATGCCATACGGGAGAGGCTGAGCCGGAAGCCGCGGACCCAGAGGTCAGGATGAAAATGACAACGTTTGCAAAAATAGTGCGGCCGACATCTGCCGCTAAACAAAACCAAGAGCTTGCTCCTGATGATACCGCGGTTATTTTATATACGTCAGGAACGACTGGAAAACCGAAAGGCGCAATGCTGACTCATCAGAATTTGTACAGCAATGCCAACGATGTCGCAGGCTATTTGGGAATGGATGAGAAGGACAATGTGGTTTGTGCTCTTCCCATGTTTCACGTGTTTTGTTTAACTGTCTGCATGAATGCACCGCTGATGAGCGGCGCAACTGTCTTGATTGAGCCTCAATTCAGTCCGGCATCTGTTTTTAAACTTGTTAAGCAGCAGCAGGCGACCATTTTTGCCGGTGTTCCTACGATGTATAATTACTTGTTTCAGCATGAGAATGGAAAAGAGGATGATTTTTCTTCCATCCGGCTTTGCATTTCGGGGGGAGCGGCCATGCCAGTCGCATTGCTGACGGCATTTGAAGAAAAATTCGGCGTTACCATTTTGGAAGGCTACGGGCTCTCGGAAGCATCACCTGTCACATGCTTTAACCCGTTTGACAGGGGCAGAAAGCCGGGCTCCATCGGAACAAGTATCTTACATGTCGAAAACAAGGTCGTAGATCCGCTCGGACGCGAGCTGCCCGCTCACCAGGTCGGCGAATTGATCGTAAAAGGACCCAATGTGATGAAAGGCTACTATAAAATGCCGATGGAAACAGAGCATGCGTTAAAAGATGGTTGGCTTTATACAGGGGACTTGGCAAGACGGGATGAGGACGGCTATTTTTACATTGTTGACCGGAAAAAAGACATGATCATTGTAGGAGGATACAATGTGTATCCGCGGGAAGTGGAGGAGGTGCTGTACAGACACCCGGACGTCAAGGAGGCCGTGGTCATCGGCGTGCCGGACGCCCAAAGCGGGGAAGCGGTAAAGGGATATGTGGTACCGAAACGTTCTGGCATAACAGAAGAGGACATCATGCAGCACTGTGAAAAGCATCTGGCGAAATACAAGCGGCCTGCCGCCATTACGTTTCTTGACGACATTCCGAAAAATGCGACGGGGAAAATGCTCAGACGGGCGCTAAGAGATATTTTGCCTCAATAAAATGAAAAAGCGAAGCAGCTAGCTTCGCTTTTTCATTTTCAATCCTTTGCTTCTTTTTTCATAATGTTTAGCAGCGCCTTTGTATCGTTTTTGCTTAATTTGTAGTATGTGCCATCCTTCAAAAATACGGCTTGCTGGCTGCCGTCAATCCATAGCCTGAATGAGTCGTACCGGTCTTTATGAAACTTGATTGTCCCTTCGTAATCAGGGGCTGATGTTTTTTCTGTCTTCACCTGTTTTCCCTGATTCATAATGTCCAGCATATCTTTGACGTGCTGCCTTTTTTCAATCTTAATATCTTCCTGGCCGCTTGAAGACAGTGTGATCAAATCCGCGTCTACCGATTGATACACATCGCCTGACCGGCTGTAAAGATAGAAAAATGCAATAAACACAAGACCGATTACCACGATGGCTGCCACTATTTTTTTCATTTGCATCACTCCAAACATTGTTAGTTTTCCCAGCGATCGGGCTTTCCATGCTTAAAAGGATGGAAAAGTGCGGAACACGGCTTGGTTCTAAGAATTTGAATTTATGATTACAATAGAAGTAACGGGTTGATGTGAGGAGTGAGGTGTTATGCGCAAATGGATTGCGGCAGCAGGGCTTGCTTACGTGCTGTACGGGCTGTTTTTTTATTGGTATTTCTTCCTGTCCGGTGATTCCGCAATACCGGAAGCCGTGAAAGGGACGCAGGCTGATCCGGCTTCTTTCATGAAGCCGTCTGATTTGGCGGTGGCCGAGCAGTATTCAAATATCAAGAATTTTTTATTTTTTATCGAGGTACCTCTTGATTGGTTTCTGTTTTTTGTTTTGCTGGTCAGCGGCATTTCAAAGAAAATCAAGAAATGGATGGAAGCGGCTGTGCCTTTTCGATTTTTGCAGATCGTTGGTTTTGTATTCGTACTTTCGCTGATTACCACATTGGTGACGCTGCCTTTAGATTGGATAGGCTATCAGGTGTCACTTGACTACAATATTTCCACACAGACTACGGCCAGCTGGGCTAAGGATCAGGTTATCAACTTTTGGATCAGCTTTCCAATCTTTGCGCTTTGCGTTCTCATGTTTTATTGGCTGATCAAAAGGCATGAAAAAAAATGGTGGTTATACGCCTGGCTGTTAACAGTGCCGTTTTCGCTGTTTCTGTTTTTTATTCAGCCGGTCATTATCGATCCTTTATACAATGATTTTTATCCGCTGAAAAATAAAGAGCTTGAAAGCAAAATTTTAGAGCTGGCAGAAGAAGCTAATATTCCGGCTGATCATGTATATGAAGTGAACATGTCGGAAAAAACAAATGCGCTGAATGCCTATGTTACGGGAATTGGGGCCAATAAACGGATTGTATTATGGGATACGACGCTGAACAAACTTGACGATTCAGAGATTCTGTTTATAATGGGCCACGAAATGGGCCATTATGTCATGAAGCACGTTTACATCGGCCTGGCTGGCTATTTGCTCGTGTCGCTCGCCGGATTTTATGTCATTGATAAGCTATACAAGCGGACGGTGCGCCTAACGCGCAGCATGTTTCATTTAGAAGGGCGGCATGATCTTGCGGCACTTCCGCTGTTATTGCTTTTGTTTTCTGTTTTGAGCTTTGCGATTTCGCCTTTTTCTAATGCTGTCTCGCGTTATCAGGAGAATAAGGCTGACCAGTATGGGATCGAGTTGACAGAGAACAGAGAAGCCGCTGTTAAAACGTTTCAGGATTTGGCCGTGACGGGGCTGAGCCAGGTTGATCCTCCGGTGCTTGTGAAGATTTTCAGAGGCAGCCACCCTTCGATCATGGAACGGATTCAACATGCGGAGAAAGAAGAGAAAACGCCGGAACATCCTGCCACAGAACAGGATAATGGCAAATAAAAAGAAGCAGGTATGGAGGAACCTGCTTCTTTTTGATATTATTGGGCAGCTGCTTCTACATTGATTAACCCTTTTCCATAGTAGAAAGAGCTTCCAAGGTATGTTGCAGTGCTTTCTAAACGATCACGGACTTGCGCGTTTGTCCAAGTCGGGTGCTTAGAAAGAATTAACGCTGCTGCTCCGGCAACGTGAGGAGTCGCCATTGACGTTCCGTTGTAAGCACCGTAAGTGCCTCCAGGAAGTGTGCTTTGGATAGATACGCCAGGAGCCATCACATCAAGCTCAGAACCTGCGCTTGAGAATGAAGCTCTTTGGTTGCTGCTGTTTACCGCACCTACCGCGATGGTAGAAGGATATTTCGCAGGATAGCCGACTGTGCTTGAGCTTCCGGACGAGCCTTCGTTTCCGGCTGCGGCCGCAACCACAATACCGCTGGAAACGGCTTTATCAACTACTGTTTTCAGCGCTGTAGAACCAGAAGGTCCGCCAAGGCTCATGTTGATAACGTCCATATTGTTGGAAATGGCCCACTCAATGCCGTTGATGATCCAGCTGTATTGGCCGCTTCCTGTTGAATCAAGAACTTTTACCGCATATAACGATGCGCTTGGCGCTACGCCGAGAACACCGATTGAGTTATTAAGAGCGGCAATCGTACCGGCTACGTGCGTACCGTGAGAACTGCCGTCCTGGTATGGGTTTGTTTCAGAAGGTACGAAGCTTGCTCCGCCTCTGACGTTTAAGTCAGGATGAGAAGAGTCAATTCCGCTGTCGATAACAGCTACTTTTACGTTAGAGCCTGTGTAGCCTTGAGAGTGAAGAGCCGGCGCTTTAATTTGGGAAATGCCGTAAGGAACAGATTGCGCATATTCATGTGCAATATGATCTTCTTCCACATATGCAACACTCGGATCTTGTTTTAATTCTTTTACAGCTTTTTCATCCAATGTTGCTGTGGCTGCGTTAACATACTTAAACTGCTTTTGAACTTTTCCGCCTTTCTCAGAAATAACATCCTTTTTCTTGGCGGAGCTCATGGCACTCATTGTCTGTTTAAATCCGACAATGTATTTCTTTTCTGTACTGCTTTTTCCGGCAGCCTGCGCAGACATGTTGCTGAACGCCATCGTAAAGATTAACGTTAACGCAAACAACAAGCTGATCCACAATTTTTTGTTTCTCACTCTTTACCCTCTCCTTTTGAAAAATTCAGAGTAGACTTACTAAAAAGACTATTCTGTGAATTTATTGTAATAGATGGAATAATATTTTAGTAGACCCATTTTTTTGAGATGATTTTATCTCTATTTAGGTATATCATCTCTCGCTATTTCCGTAGAGACTCGAAATAACTATTTTCATACAGAAAAAAACGAAAATAGACATGAGTAAATGTTCATTATGCCGAAATGTCATGCTTTTTCAGGTTAAATGCTCCTGAGTCCCGGCAAATTCCTGTCGAAAAAATTCGTTCGAATGACCTGCATATGCTTTCGTGAGAACAATGGATATTATCGTGATATTTTTTCAATGCATGATGATAAAAGTATTCTGAAAAATAAACTTTACAGAAAAATTTGATTAGGGATAGAATGAAAAAATGATTGAGAGGGAGGAAGAACTGGATGAACATTCGCCAAGCAAAGATTTCAGATGCGGCAGCCATCGCGCCGCTGTTTAACCAATATCGGGAATTTTATAGACAGGCATCCGATTTGCAAGGGGCGGAGGCTTTTTTGAAAGCGCGTTTGAAAAATCACGAGTCTATTATTTTGATAGCAGAAGAAAATGGAGAGCTCATAGGCTTTTCCCAGCTCTATCCCGCGTTTTCTTCTGTGTCAATGAAAAGAATCTACATATTAAATGACTTATTTGTTGCTACTCATGCGCGAACAAAGGGAGCCGGCGGCCAGTTGCTTTTGGCCGCAAAGGATTATGCAGCGGAAAACGGGGCAAAAAGTTTAACGCTTCAAACTGAGCACCACAACCGGAAGGCAAGAAGCTTGTATGAGCAAAACGGCTATGAAGAGGATACCGCATTTGTCCACTATCATCTCAATGTGCCGGCGAAGTGAAAATGGCGGCTTGATGATTTGGTTTTTGGAACGTTCTTCGGTTACGATATAAATGAAAAGGAGTGTGCCGAATGTCAACGTTATTTCAAGCATTGCAGGCAGAAAAAAATGCCGATGATGTTTCAGTCCAAGTGAAAACCATATCAACAGAGGATTTGCCGAAGGATGGTGTCCTGATTAAAGTTGCTTATTCCGGCATTAATTACAAAGATGGTCTGGCCGGAAAAGCAGGAGGCAATATCGTCAGAGAGTATCCGCTTATTTTAGGCATTGATGCTGCGGGTACGGTCGTCTCTTCCAATGATCCGCGTTTTGCAGAGGGGGATGAGGTCATCGCGACAAGCTATGAGCTCGGCGTCTCCCGTGATGGCGGATTAAGTGAATACGCTTCGGTGCCCGGTGACTGGCTGGTGCCTTTGCCACAGAATCTTTCGTTAAAAGAAGCGATGGTGTACGGAACGGCGGGGTTTACTGCGGCGTTATCAGTGCATCGGCTTGAACAGAACGGCCTGTCTCCGGAAAAAGGCAGTGTGCTAGTCACAGGAGCAACCGGCGGTGTCGGCGGAATTGCGGTATCGATGCTGAACAAGCGGGGCTATGATGTGGTGGCAAGCACCGGAAACCGGGAGGCGGCTGATTATTTGAAACAGCTCGGTGCAAGCGAAGTAATCAGCAGGGAAGATGTCTATGACGGAACGCTTAAGGCGCTGTCCAAGCAGCAATGGCAGGGAGCGGTTGATCCAGTCGGGGGAAAACAGCTTGCCTCGCTTTTAAGCAAAATTCAATATGGCGGAGCTGTCGCGGTGAGCGGCTTAACCGGAGGAGGAGAAGTTCCAGCAACGGTGTATCCTTTTATTCTTCGCGGAGTAAGCCTGCTCGGGATCGATTCAGTATACTGTCCGATGGACGTCAGATCCGCTGTTTGGGAGCGCATGGCTTCTGATCTCAAGCCTGATCAGCTGCTGACCATTGTGGATAGGGAAGTATCATTGGAAGAAACGCCTGGTGCATTAAAAGAGATTTTGCAAAATCGCATTCAAGGAAGAGTGATAGTGAAGCTTTAACAGGATCAGCTTGCAGGGAATGTATGTTTCTGCAAGCTTTTTTTGTGGACAGGGTGTTAAGCTGTGCCCCAAAATAATCTTCCGTTTCTTGTTTGCGCTATGTTAAAAAAAGAAACAAGATTGACCTGGAAAGCGGAACTTTCTTTTCTCATTTGAAAAATAATTGGTGATAATGATTCTCATTCCGTGTTATACTACTCTTGGACATCTTAATCATAGAAACTGCTAACAGGAGAGACTGGAACCTATGAAAAAAACACTGATTATTCTTACAGTTTTACTTCTTTCTGTCTTAACGGCTGCTTGCTCGTCTTCAAGCGGCAATCAAAACAGCAAAGAACATAAAGTGGCGATAACACATGATTTAGGAAAGGCGAATGTGCCTGAGCATCCGAAGCGGGTTGTTGTTCTTGAGCTTGGTTTTATCGACACACTGCTTGATCTCGGCATTACGCCTGTCGGGGTTGCCGATGACAACAAAGCGAAGCAGCTGATCAACAAGGATGTGCTGAAGAAAATTGACGGTTACACATCTGTCGGCACTCGCTCACAGCCAAGCATGGAAAAAATCGCTTCATTAAATCCCGATTTAATTATTGCTGACACGACCCGGCATAAGAAGGTGTACGATCAGCTGAAAAAAATCGCGCCGACGATTGCGCTTAATAATTTAAATGCCGATTATCAGGATACAATTGACGCTTCCCTTACGATTGCAAAAGCAGTCGGCAAGGAGAAGGAAATGGAGAAAAATCTGACGGCACATGAAGAAAAGCTTAGCGAGACAAAGCAGAAAATCAACGCGAACAGCCAGTCCGTGCTTTTGATCGGAAATACAAATGATACGATTATGGCCAGGGATGAAAACTTCTTTACATCAAGACTTTTAACACAGGTCGGCTATCGATATGCAATTAGTACGTCAGGCAATAGCGATTCAAGCAATGGCGGCGACTCCGTGAATATGAAAATGACACTGGAGCAGCTGCTGAAAACAGATCCGGATGTGATCATCCTGATGACAGGAAAAACAGATGACCTCGACGCCGACGGGAAACGCCCGATCGAAAAGAATGTCCTCTGGAAAAAGCTGAAGGCAGTGAAAAACGGGCATGTATACCACGTGGACCGTGCAGTGTGGTCTCTGCGCCGCAGTGTAGACGGGGCGAATGCCATTTTGGACGAGCTTCAGAAAGAGATGCCGGCTGATAAGAAATAAAAGAAAAGACAGGCTGATGCCTGTCTTTTTCTTATTTGATAAAGCCGGATAAGTGGCTGTTGATATTATAGTCTTTAATCCGCCATTTTTCTTCTGCAAATTCAATGTTGCTGAGGCAGGCGTTTACGAGGCGAGTGCTTTTAAGCTCAGGGTCACCGCCGGATATCTCCGTCAGCAGGGCGTGAATTGCCGCACCGTGCGCCACGATCAGCACCTTCTTGTCTGGATACGCTTGGTTCACTTTTGCCAACCCGCCCATCAGTCTGTCAGTGAGTTCTTCTAAGGTTTCCATATTCGGATAGATGTTATCCGGATAGCGCTTTGTCCGTTCCTCCAGCGGCATGCCCTCCGCGTCGCCGTAATCGCGTTCCTTAAAATCATCCATCTCGACAATCGGAAGATGCAGATATTCATTAATAATTTCCGCGGTTCTTTTCGCTCTTTTCAGCGGGCTCGTCACAATAATATCCCAAGAAAAGTCCTTTACATATTCTCCGGTTTCTCTTGCTTGGCGTTCACCTGTTGCGTTTAGCGGGATATCGGTTTTGCCTTGGCATTTTTGCTGCAGGTTCCAATCGGTTTCTCCATGTCTTACTAAACAAACGGCTGTCATAAAATCCCCTTCCTGACTTTATTCATATTGCTATTATACTAAATCGAAAGCGTGCATCCTATGAAAAAGCCTATGCAAGCACTTCAAATAATAAAGCCAGTCCGATTCCGCCGCCGCTTCCGATGGCTGCAACCGCATATTGACAGTCTGTCCGTCTTTTCGCTTCATAAAACAATCTGGTTACCAGAGCTGCACCTGATGCACCGTATGGATGGCCAAGAGCTAATGCGCCGCCGCGCACATTGATTTTTGAAAAGGGAATGCCGAGTTCTTGCGAGCAGACACAAATTTTGACGGCAAAGGCTTCATTGATTTCAAATAAATCGATATCATCAGGTGTTACATCGTGTGTATGTAAGAGCTGACTGATCGCATCAACCGGTGCCGCGGGCGGATAGTTGGGGTGAATACCGCTGACAGCGCTGCCGATAAACCGAAGCACAGGCTTAAGTCCGAGGGCAGCCGCTTTTTCTTCTTCCATTACTAAAAGAGCGGCTGCTCCGTCTGCTATGCCACTGCTGTTGGCTGCTGTGACTGTTCCGGAGCTGGTGTCGAAAACCGGCTTTGCACGGGGAATAATCGCTTTTATCGGCCGCGTTTTCAAAAATGCTTCGTCCGTCTCCAATTCCCCGAGAGCAACAATTTCTTCACGGTAAAATCCTTCATTATGCGCGTTCCTGCTGCGTTGATGGCTGAGAAGCGCGTACTCATCCTGCATGCTTCTACTGATGGAATAGCGTGCAGCCGTATATTCTGCGGCAATGCCCATGTCGGGATCGCCGATCGCATCTGGAGAAAAGCGGGCCCGTTCTGAAAAAGGGGATTGGCTGCTGCTTTCTGAGCCGCCCGCAATATACATCGTGCCGGCTCCCGCTTGAATGAGGCTGCAGGCATAGCGTACGGCTTCAAGGCCTGAACCGCACTGTCTGTCAATTGTCATCCCGGGAACCGATAAAGGCAGTCCGGCTTGAAGGGCTGACAGTCTGGCGAGGTTGCCGCCTCTGCCGGTAGCGTTTCCTAGAATGACCTCATCAATTTGATCCTCTAGCTTTCGGCTGAGACAACGGATGATGGGAGCCGCCAAATTCTCCGGCAGGAAAGGCTTCAGCAGTCCATTTTGTTTTCCGAAGATCGTTCGTTTTGCATCAACAATAACCGCATTCATTTATACTGTACACCCTCTTCCAGCCATTTCTTCACTCTGGAACGGGCAATTTTTCCGCTGCTCGTTTCCGGCAAGCTGTCTGCAAACACCCATTTTTTCGGGATTTTATAGGAGGCTAATTTCTGTTTACACCAGGCTTTCAGCTTTCTGGCATTAGCGCTTCCACGAATGACAGCTACAGCGATTTCTCCCCAATACTCGTCCGGCATTCCAACGACAGCCGCGTTTTCAACCTCTGGGCAGGAGAGTAGCACACGTTCAACTTCTTCTGGGAAAATATTTAATCCTCCGTACACGATCATCCCGTTTTCTCTTCCTGATATGTATAGAAAGCCTTCCTCATCAACGTAGCCCATATCATCCACTGTCATCCATTCATCTGGTGTGCTGCCGTTCACATAGCCGGAAAACCGCATCGGGCTTTTGACAAATATTTTTCCGATTTCTCCTGGCTGGCAGCGTTCTCCTTTGGCGCCGCGGATTTCGATCTGGACATTATGAAAAGGGCGGCCGGCTGAATGCGGCTTCCGTTTGCTGTCTTCCGGTGAAGAAAACGTCACAAAACTAAGCTCTGAAGTGCCGTAAAAATCGTACAGCCTGAGTTGGGGCCATATAGCGGCAAGCTTCTTCTTGGATTCTGCCGGCCAGTCTGCACCAGATGAAATGATTTTGAGAGGGCTGTCGGGAAAGCCCTCAATCCGGGTGAGTGCGTCTGTCATTGTCGGTACGGTATAAAGAACACTGACGGCTTCACGGTTCAGCCATTCCTTTGTCTGGGCAGGAGAAAACTTATTCAGCAAACAAACCGTTCCCCCGAGATATAAAGTGCTGACTGCCCCATATAAAAAGTGAGAGGATATTAACGTTCCGGGAATCAATACCGTGTCATCTGATGAGATCGAAAAATCTGTTTCTGTACAGGTAAAGCTCTCTATCCATGAGCGGTGAGACCGCATAAAGGCCTTTGGTTTTCCTGTCGAGCCTGACGTGAATCCCATGTAAAAGGGGTGCTCCGGGTCAATGATAGGTAAGGGAGCAGCGGATTCCTCTTCAATATTTGCCATACAGTTATCCAGCAAAATAACGGGTGTCTTGCTATGTATCAGTTTGTTTTTGTAAAAGGCTGAAGTAACCACTAGATCCGCATCGCTTATGGACAGCCTCTCCATACATTCAGCCGGGCTCCAGCGTGTGTCGAGGGGAATGGCCGTGCATCCAGCCGCTGCGGCTCCGGCAAACAGCTGTAAAAACGCCAGACTATTTGGGAGCAAAAATGCCACACGATTCGGCATGCTTGGCTGTGACCGCAGCCAATTTGCGGTTTGGGCGACAAGCCGATCCCAATCTTGGTACGTGATTTGTTCCGATTCAGTTAGGATCGCTACACGGCCGGGCGATGTTTCGGCAGTAGATGAATAGGTATGAGTAATTGTCATGCAGTGTCATCCTCCTTTTGTAAACATCGTATCAGAAAGAGACAAGGCTTGAGTGATTTTTATTGCCAGGAATGCAGATACAGCCGCTTTTATCAAATCACCGGGCACATATGCAAGACTCATGAAGGCGGCCTGTGACAAATCAATATGCATCATAAAAGCTTGTACCGGTATACCAAGCAGATAAATAAAGATGATGCCGAATGCGATATGAGTGAAAAAGAGACGCACTGCTGTCACCTTTCGCAGTCTGTTAGCGGCTAAACTGATCAGCCATGAAGCGAGGGGATAAGCGATCAAAAAACCTGCGCTCGGTCCGAAAAACACACCAAAACCGCCTCGTCCGCCAGGCAACAGCGGCGCTCCGAAGGCGACGAGGAGCAAAAAGACAAGCTGGCTTAAGAAAGCAGACTTTGGCTTGAGGATGCTGCCTGCCAGCATGACACCAAGCGTTTGCAATGTAATCGGAACGGGTGTAAAGGATAAGAAGAGAGGGGGGATAAAGCCGAGCACCGCCATCAGTGCGGTGAAAATAGCAATGTGCATCATGTCGATTAATTTCAGCATTGTGAATCCTCCAAACAGTAATCAAATATGGTTATACAATAAATGCAGGCTATTATTATGTCAACTTATTTTTAAATTAAGTTTACATTATGAACGCAGAAAAACCGGCCGTATGGCAGGCCGGTTTTTGATGATTATTCTTCTGTCAGAATGACAAGCGAATCAACGGAAGCGGCCACATGGGAAACGGCGCGGCTGACTTCCTGAAGCCCTCCAAGAAAGGCCTGCAGATCGACGTCGATTTTGCCTGATTGCTCTTTGCTGATTTTCATGCTGTGGACGATTTCATCGAATAAGCGGTTAATTTGAGTCATTTTTTCTTTACTTTCGCTGACTAGCTCATTCACGTCTTTGATATGCTTCGATACAATGTTGATTTGTGTATTCGTATTATTCACAAGCTCAGACACAGTAGAGACGGTTTTTTTCGTGTCCTCAGAAAGCTTCCGCACTTCATTTGCCACGACAGCAAAGCCTTTGCCGTGTTCTCCGGCGCGGGCGGATTCAATGGAGGCATTGAGCGAGAGAAGGTTTGTTTGTTCAGCTATGCCTGTGACGATGCCGAAGATTTTTTCAATTTGCTGCGCGATTTCATCCAGCTTGACCATTTCTTTTTCGATTTGGACAAGGCTTGTGTCAATTTTGTTCATCTGTTTTTGCTGGACTTCTAGCTCTTTTTTCCCGCCGATCGACTTTTCTTCAACAGTGCTGGATGTCACCGTGCCGGCTTTGGATGCTTGAGAAATGCCTTCAGATTTGTCCACAAGCTCTTGAACGGATCTGCTTGTTTCTGAAAACAGATTGGCAATCGATCCAGAGGTTTCTTGAATTTTCTGATGCAGAAGGTTTTTCTTTTCTTCTTGTTCATCACGGGTCTGGCTGTACTCGCTTTGAAATGCTTCAAGGACAAGCTGCTGTTCTAAGTTCAAGATTTTTGTTGTCGCTTTAATGGCTTTCAGCAGTTCTTGCTGATTTGTAATGGAAGCTTCGTAAATGTCAATCATTGACAAAAGTAGTTCTTGAAACGCGCCCATATACCATTTTGGCAGAAGGCCGATTTTTAAATGGATAGAGGCGATTCGGTTTCGCTTTTCAATGAATTCATCATCGATAACGCCTGCAAACATTTCCTGAATATGCCGTTTTAACGTTTGTTTTAAACGGTCAACTGAGCTGTGATCATTAATGATATCCATCAATGAGCTTTCATGGTCAAGGTTTTTATAAAACGCATCGACGATGAATACGATATTTTCTTGAATTAATGGCTGAAGCTGCTCCAACACGTAAAGCTCAGCATCTCCCAGCCTGACCATTTTGAGCTGTTTTTTGACATCTTCATGTTTGTTTGTGAGCTGGATGCGGTTTTTTTGCTGTCCATTTGAATCAGAAAAGTAAGCAGTTTCTTGTTTTCTCTCTTTTTTAAATAACAATACAATGATCCCCCTTGGGAAAAATATAATTTTTACTTTTTGGCTTTTTAAGCCTTTTACTTTTTTATCGGCCAAGGGAAACATGAATGAAGCTGCAGATGAAAAATATTTGAAAAACCGTTCATTAAAATGAACGGTTTAATCGAGATCTATTTGCTTTAATGGTTTAATGGCCGGACCCTCTACAACTTCGCCAGAAGGCTTAAAGCGTGATCCGTGGCACGGACAATCCCACGTATGCTCGCTGTCGTTCCACTCGACCTCGCAGCCTAAATGGGTACAGGTTGTATCAACGAGATGGAGGCAGCCTGTCTCATCCCGAAATGCGCCCGCCCGCCTGCCGTTTATGGTGACAGCTTTCCCTTCTCCTGTCGCAATGTCTTCAAATTGGACATCAGGCTTTTCAAGCTTTCCTTTAATCAAATGCTTGGCGACATCGGCATTGTAGGAAATCACTTTCTGCAAACCGGGATTCAGATGGAACCGGGACGGGGTGAAAATGCTTTCGTAAGGATTATCTTTTTTCTCTACAAGGTCCGATAATAAAGTGGCTGCGACCCCCGATGACGTCATGCCCCATTTTTTGAACCCGGTCGCTACTAGAATATTGTCCTCATTTTCCGACATCGGCCCAATAAACGGGATTTTGTCGATCGTCACAAGATCTTGGGTGGACCAATAATATGGGATGCTTTCGATGCCGATGGTGCTTTCGGCTAATTGTCTCAGTGTTTCATAATGTGTAGACATGTCTTTTCCCTGTCCTGTTTTATGGCTTACTCCGCTGAAGAGAATCAGCTTTTCACCGTTTGCAACCGTATAGCGAAGGGCCACTGACGGCTGATCGATACTCAAATACATGCCCTCGGGATACTCGATCTTCGGCTTGATGGCGAGGACATAAGATCTGTCAGAGTACATTCTCGCAGCATATAATCCGCCTCCGTCATAAAAAGGGAAGTGGGAACAGCATATGACAAAGCGGCCCTTAATGGCGTGCCGGCTTTTTGTTATCACTTCGGGCCTTTCGCCTTTTTTGATATCAAGCGCAACGGTCTCTTCATAAATTCGGCCGCCTTTTTGAACAATTTGCTCCAGAAGCGCTTTTAAGTATTGCAGCGGATGAAATTGAGCTTGATTCTTCATGACAAGCGCCAGCTTAGAACCTACGGGAATCGGAAGATCCTTGATAAGGTCTCTTTCAATTCCGAGTTTTGTGTATGCCTCATGCTCAGTGCGGATTTTTTGAACAGCGTTTTCATTTGCTGTGTAAAGATATGCGTCTTGCTCAATCCATTCACAGTCAATTTGATGTTCATCCACAATCCCTTTTATGTAATCAATTGCATTTTGGTTTGCTTCATAATAAAGCCTCGCATGGTTTAATCCGAAATTGCGGATAAATTCGTCGTATATCATGTCATGCTGTGCGGTAACTTTAGCCGTTGTGTGGGCAGTGGTTCCGTTGAGAACCTGATTTGCTTCAATCAAGACAACACGGAAGCCTCTCTTCGTAAGTTCATATGCCGTTGTAATTCCTGTAATCCCGCCTCCGATAATGGTGACGTCACATTCAGTGTCCTCTTGAAGCGCAGGAAAAGAAGGCAGGTCAGTTGATGTTTTCCAGTATGTTTCAGGTGCTTCCTTTGCAAAATGTTGATTAGCCAAGCCGTTATACCTCCAATCAGATTTATTCTTAATTTTTCCATATTCTATCTTTTCATACATAGGAAGCAGGCATTGTTCATAACATAATAAGGTTGAAAAGGAGTGATTTCATTGGCGAATCAAAAAAAGAAAACATTACCGCCTCAGCACCAGAACCAGCAGCCTGGTTTTGAATATCTCATGGACCCGCGTCCGGTTTTTGATAAGCCGAAGAAAGCGAAAAAATTAGAGGGCAAAACCGCTATTATTACTGGAGGAGACAGCGGAATTGGACGCGCTGTATCGGTGTTATTCGCAAAAGAAGGGGCTAATGTGGTCATTGTGTATTTGAATGAACATCAGGACGCCGAGGAAACAAAGCAGTATGTAGAAAAGGAAGGGGTAAAATGCCTGCTGATTGCAGGAGATGTCGGGGATGAAGCGTTTTGCAATGATGTAGTCGGAAGGGCAAGCCAAGCGTTTCCATCCATTGATATATTGGTTAACAATGCAGCTGAGCAGCATGTCCAGCCCAGCATTGAAAAAATCACCAGCCACCAGCTGCTCAGAACCTTCCAAACAAACATTTTTTCCATGTTTTACTTAACAAAGGCAGTGCTGCCTCATTTAAAAAAAGGGAGCTCTATCATTAATACCGCTTCAATTACCGCCTATAAAGGCAATAAAACGCTGATCGATTATTCAGCGACAAAAGGAGCGATCGTCACGTTTACAAGATCCCTTTCCCAGTCGCTTGTTCAGCAGGGCATACGGGTCAATGCGGTGGCACCGGGTCCCATTTGGACACCGCTTATCCCGGCCAGCTTTGCCGCAAAAGACGTGGAAGTGTTTGGTTCAGACGTGCCGATGGAGCGTCCGGGACAGCCGGTCGAAGTGGCGCCAAGCTATTTATACCTAGCCAGCGACGATTCCACATATGTCACAGGACAGACGATTCACGTCAATGGCGGAACCATTGTGAATGGATAATAAAAAGCCAATCCTTAAGGATTGGCTTATTCGCTCTGCTTGAGCGTTGCATATTCTTTAGAGAGCGTCAGAAACGCATCTTTATCTTTTTCGTCCAAGGCTTTGTTGATTTGGTCCGTCAGCATGGCCAGCCGACGCTTATACAAGGATTCATCGAGCACCATTTGAATATAGACATCCGTCATTGTGACATCAAGTTCTTTTGTTTTTTGCGTGTTGCGGGACTTCATGAGCTCAGTGTACGATTTTTTCTCTTTCATAAAGAATCCCCCCAATGCCTTTTTTATAGTATATGGATAACGGTCGAAAAAATCAATAAATTTTTATAATTTTTAGACAACTAATACTTGGCAATCTATCGACATATCCTGCAAAATGCCGTAAACCGGCAAGTCTAATCAAAGTAAAATCGGTTTATTACTAGTCATTTAGTACCATTAAATATCATTAAAAGATGATTTTATCTTAATTGTTAAAAAAACCTGTCGTTTTATAAAAACAGATGATAGATTATTAGTATAAATTTTGCAGAAAAAGGATGGAGGCCAAAATATGAGTCAGAAAACAGACGCACCTTTAGAATCGTATGAAGTGAACGGCGCAACAATTGCCGTGCTGCCAGAAGAAATAGACGGCAAAATCTGTTCCAAAATTATTGAAAAAGATTGTGTGTTTTATGTCAGCATGAAGCCGCTGCAAATTGTCGACAGGAGCTGCCGATTTTTCGGATCAAGCTATGCGGGAAGAAAAGCAGGAACTTATGAAGTGACAAAAATTTCACACAAGCCGCCAATCATGGTGGACCCTTCGAACCAAATCTTTTTATTCCCTACACTTTCTTCGACAAGACCTCAATGCGGCTGGATTTCCCATGTGCATGTAAAAGAATTCAAAGCGACTGAATTCGACGATACGGAAGTGACGTTTTCGAATGGGAAAACGATGGAGCTGCCGATTTCCTATAATTCGTTCGAGAACCAGGTATACCGAACAGCGTGGCTCAGAACCAAATTCCAGGACAGAATCGACCACCGCGTGCCGAAAAGGCAGGAATTTATGCTGTACCCGAAGGAAGAGCGGACGAAGATGATTTATGATTTTATTTTGCGTGAGCTGGGGGAGCGGTATTAGAAAATAGAAAGGAGCTGACCCACAGGGCAGCTCCTTTCATAAAGCTATGCCGTCGGAATTCCCCCGGTGATGCCATATACCTGAGATGTTACATAGCTTGAATTCTCTGAAGCTAAAAATACATAAACATCCGCCAATTCCGCTGGCTGTCCAGCGCGGTTTAATGGAGCTGGAGGCGTGCCTTGTCCGAATTTCGGGATGTTTTCCGTCGGCTGTCCGCCGGAAATTTGCAGCGGTGTCCAAATGGGTCCGGGCGCAACTGAATTCACTCTGATTCCTTTGGAAGCCAGCTGTTTTCCCAGTCCGACGGTAAAGCCGATAATGGCGTTTTTCGTTGCTGCGTAATCTAACAGCATCGGGCTTGGATTATAGCCTTCAACTGAGGTAGTTGTGATAATTGAAGCTCCCTCCGGCAAATACGGAAGCGCCGCTTTTACTACCCAGTAAAGGGAGAAGACGTTCACTTCAAATGTTTTATAGATTTGTTCAGTAGGCAGATCTTCGATGTTTTCGATTGCTTGCTGTTTGCCTGCAACGAGCGCCAGCACATCCAGTCCTCCGAGCTCCTGCTGCGCCTGTTTGACCAGATCCTGGCAAAAGGATTCGTCGCTCAAGTCTCCGGGGATCAGCACTGCTTTTCGACCTTCTGCTTCGATCAGTTCTTTTACCTCTTCAGCATCAGGCTGCTCTGCGGGCAAGTAATTAATGGCCACATCGGCGCCTTCTCTGGCGTAAGCGATCGCGGCAGCGCGGCCGATGCCGGAATCGCCGCCGGTGACAAGCGCTTTCCGGCCGATTAGTTTACCAGACCCCTTGTAGCTTTTTTCTCCGCAATCAGGAACAGGCTTCATGTTCTTTTGCAGGCCTGGCGGCTCTTGATATTGTTCAGGAAATTCATCATGGAAAAATGCTTTTATAGGATTCGTAAGATTTGAATCAGACATCATCAACGCTCCCTTTCTGTTTGGTGTACATTCGTATGTGTACCCCTGAGCATGTAGAGAAAAACATGTGTTGGCAGTTTGAATAGTGAAGGAAAAAGAAAACAAGAAAAACAAACTCTTCTTCCATATTTATCTTGTCAAATAAGACTATATGAATTATGATAAATTCGAGCTATAAATCAACTAAATATTGGGTGTTGGGGGAGTGAATTGTCATGAAAAAAGCGGCGGCGGTTTTGCTGTCACTCGGTCTCGTTTTCGGTTTTTCATACGGAGCTGACCATGTGGCGGAAGCCAAAACAAAGGTGAAGGTCTATAAGAACTGCAAGGAGTTAAACAAAGTATACAAAGGCGGAGTGGCACGCACATCGAAGGTGAAAAATAAAGGCGGAAAAACGAAGTACAAGCCTTACGTCTCTAAGGCCCTTTATGATGCCAATAAAAAGAAAGACCGCGATAAAGATCTTATCGCCTGTGAACGGTAAATAAGAAAAAGCAATCTGGTGTCCAGATTGCTTTTTCTATTGCTTAAGCCGCCTGATCGGCCGCAGCGCTTTTCGCCTTCCTTGTCATAAGGCTGACTGCCGTCATGACCATGATATTCAAAAGCAGGGCGACGATGCCGACATTCAAGTCTTTTGCGGCTTGCGGCAACGCCGGAAATAAAGTGCCGATCGTCGTTTCCGTCATTGTAATATAAGTAACTGCTCCAACACCTGCAATAATGCCGGCGAAGGCTCCCTGCTTTGTCACCATATTATGCTTGAACAGGCTGAACAAAAGGGCGGGGAATAGCTGTGTGACAAGGCTGTAGCCCATCAAAAGCAGCGTAACGATGGTATTCCCGCCTTTGAAGGTAAAATACACCGAAATCAGCGCGATCACCGGCACTAAAAACTTAGCAAGCGCCGATACTTGCTGTTCCGTCGTGCGGGGCGCGATTACCTTGTACACATTTTTTGCAAACAGCGTGGAGGCGGACATTAAGATCATAGAGCCTGGCACAAGTGCTGTCAGCAGTCCGGCAGCACCGATAATTCCGACAAACCATGGGTCAAATGCTTGCAGGGACAGTCTCAAAAGCGATAGATCCCCGTCTGCGCCTTTCAGATCTGGAACTTGCAGGATAGCCGCGAAGCCAACGAAAAGGACGAAGAGCAGGACCAGCTGGTACAAAGGCATGATGATGGCGTTTTTGCGAAAGACTTTTGGATTTTCAGCTGAATACGAAGCGGAAAACGTGTGAGGCCACATGTAAAATCCAAGCGCTGTCAAGAGTACGGTTGAACTGAACCACGCCGTACTTTGTCCTGTTTCGGGCAGCGTAAGAAAGCCAGGCTTTGCCGTTTCAATCTGCTGAAACATGTCTTGAAATCCGCCGTAGTAATGAATTGGCAAATACACACCTAAAAACAGAACGACAACCAGAATCATGATGTCCTTCACAACCGATATCCAAGCTGACCCGTGAATGCCGGAAACCATAACATAAACCGTAATGGAAATGGCACCGATCCAGATGGCGGCGGTCGGGGTGATTTTGCCGTACGAGGTTTCCGATACAATCAGCCCGAGGCCTTTCAGCTGCAGTACAAGATAGGGAATGAGTGCGGCGATGCCGACCAGTGAAACGAGAATGCCAAGCAGCGGACTGTTGTATTTTTTTGTGAAAAAATCAGACTGCGACATCAGTTTATGCTGTTTCGCGTACGTCCAAACTGCCGGAAGAAGCCAGTAAGATAGGATGTAGGCCAGGCATCCGTAGGCGATGATATAAAAGGCTGGACCGCCCTTTCCGTAGGCCCAGCCGCTGCCGCCGAGAAACGTAAAAGTAGTGTAAATTTCGCCTGCCATCAAAAGGAAGACGAACACAGTTCCGAAGCCGCGTCCTCCGACCGTCCACTGCTCCAGGTTCATGTCTTTTCCTTTTTGGGCGCGTATACCGAGAAAAATACTCAAGAGCAGGACGCCAAAAATGATGATGAGAGCTGCGTTCATTCTGCTTCCTCCTTTTTATTTTCCTTGTCGAGGACATACACAATTGCCATCAGCGCAGAGGTCAAAAGAGCCCACATCACAATATAGGCAAGGATAAACGGCATGCCGAACACATAGGGGGTCACTTTATTTGCAAAAGGGATGCCGAGTAAGATTCCGATAAAGGGCAACGCGGCGAGAACGTGAATCAGTTTCATAAAATCCTCCTTCTCATTAGGATTGGGGGTGTACAAGCCCGGCCGTACTGAAAATGGTGTCGTCGATATGGCAGTACATGTCATATTTCGGGGTGAAAGGCTGTGGTTCGAATTATAAATAAATTTATTTTGTTTGTATAGTGTGAATTGTCTGAAATTTATGATCGGGATCGCCCCGAAGAGGGAACGGACAATATGATTCAAAAGGCTCAGGTCCTGTCCGGGGCAAATAGATAGTATGTTAATAATTCGCTGACCTGCTCACGGATTCGGGGATTAAAATAGCGGTGCTTTTCTTCATAACCGTCCATGACAAATACATAGAGCGTAAACGCCTCATCGCGTTCCATCTCGCGGATCGCAATTTTCCTCTTCCTCAGTTCTTTTCTGACCTCTATCAAATCCTTTTGTGCTATTTTTAATGATTCGCTGATAAGCTGTTTATAAGGATGCTTCAATTTTAATGTGCTTTCTTCAATTGCGGCGAGATCACGGTTAAAAATCGTAATGGCCATGGGCAAAAAGAGAGCACGTTCAATTAAATCGTATATTTCCTCTTGCAGATTCGGCATGTTGACTCCTTCTTTCTAAAGGGAACATTTGTTCTATTTGTATTCTATATCGGCTGGTGAAATGTTTCAAGACAGAAAAAAACACCAAAACTTTTTAGTTTTCTGCTGATAATGTGTAGAATAAGGATAGACAAACCCGGTAAGGAGTATAAATGTTGGAGCATTTTTTATCCTATTTGACACAAGAACATTTAACTGAATTATTTCAAAGCTATAGGGCTTTCGGTCCGCTCATAGCTGTGCTGCTGCCTTTAATTGAAGCGTTTCTCCCGTTTTTGCCGCTGATCGTGTTTGTGGTGGCGAATACGAACTCGTTTGGCTTATGGGAAGGATTCATCCTGTCCTGGGCGGGATCAACTGCTGGTTCCATTCTCGTATTTTTGATCGTCCGTCAATACGGACAGAGAAAATTGCTTGGATTTATCCGCAGTCATCCGTCTGTCAGAAAGCTGATGTTATGGGTGGAAAGACACGGCTTCGGCCCCATGTTTCTTCTGCTTTGTTTTCCATTTACACCGTCAGCCGCGGTGAATGTTGTTGCCGGTTTGTCAAGGATCGGATCGCGGCCGTTTATTTTGGCGGCAGCCTCAGGGAAGCTTGTCATGATTTTTATGATCAGCTTCATCGGATATGATCTGCACGCGCTGATTACACAGCCGATTCGAACGGTCATCGCCGTATTGGTGATCACTGTCTTATGGTATGTCGGCAAAAAGGTGGAGCGGCATCTGCATGTAAGAGCCAGTCAGCGTGAGCATGATGGAGGGAGACAGTAACATGAAAAAACGGTTTTTGTTTCTTGCCGGTGTAGTGTCCGTCGTTCTCGCCATTCAGGTTAAAAATGCCGTCTTTATTGATTACAAGGTAGAAGGTGTCAGTATGAACCCGACGTTTCAGGAAGGGAACGAATTGTTGGTCAATAAATTTTCACATCGATTTAAGACTATCCATCGTTTTGACATCGTTCTTTTTAAAGGCCCTGATCATAAAGTGCTGATTAAACGGGTGATCGGCTTGCCCGGTGAAACGATCAAATATCAAGATGATCAGCTGTATGTGAACGGAAAGCAGGTTGCTGAGCCATTTTTGAAGCATTTGAAATCCGTTTCTGCCGGAAGCCATGTAACAGGTGATTTTTCTTTGAAAGATGTGACGGGAACAAGCAAGGTGCCGAAAGGAAAATATTTTGTCGTTGGAGATAATCGCATATACAGCTTCGACAGTCGGCATTTTGGTCCGATAAGAGAAAAAAATATTGTCGGTGTGATTTCTGATGCCGAATAAAAAGACGCTAATTGAAGAGGCGTCTTTTTGTATGCCGTTTGGAAAAATGTGTTGAAGAAAAATTTGTAAGGAGCTATAATCAATATTGTTACGTGTGTAACAATATTCGTATACTTTTTGATTGGAGGTCCATTTTTATTGGGTTTTGTTCGTTTTTTATGAAACAAAAGGAGTGGTGAATGATGATGAAATATGAAGCAGTGATTATAGGTGGAGGGCCGGTCGGATTTATGCTGGCTTCTGAGCTTGCGATGGCCGGGGTGAAAACATGTGTGATTGAACGGCTTGAAAAACCTGTTCCACATTCCAAAGCGTTGACATTGCATCCCCGAACGCTGGAGCTCCTTGAGATGAGAGGGATTTTAGAGCGGTTCGTATCCAAGGGAAGCAAGATACCTTCCGGACATTTTTCAATGCTGGATACCCGTCTGGATTTTTCAGGCTTGGATACGAGTTGCCCTTACACGCTTTTGCTCCCGCAGTCCAAAACAGAAAAGCTGCTTGAAGATCGTGCACGACGTCTGGGTGCAGAGGTGTTTCGGGGTGCAGAGGCGCTCGCGGTAACGCAAAATGGGGAAGCGGTGCAAACGATTTTTAAGGATCGTGACGGCAGTGTACGGACGATCACAAGTAAGTTTGCCGTTGGTGCCGATGGCGGTGGAAGTACCGTCCGGAAACAGGCTGGAATTGAGTTTCCGGGAACAGACAGTACTGTCACCGCTGCGCTTGGAGATGTGGTGCTCCATTCTCCGCCGCCGTCAGGAGTACTGTCCCTTTGCACAAAAGAGGGCGGTGTTATGATTGTTCCGTTATCACCAGGCCAATACCGTGTAGTTGTCGTCAGCCCTTATCGCACACAAACGCCGAAAGATGTGCCGGTGACTGAGGAGGAGCTGAAAGCTGATCTTCTGCGAATTTGCGGGACTGACTTCGGTTTAACCGACCCTTCGTGGATGTCGCGGTTCGGAAACGCCGCGCGCCAAGCAAAACGGTATCGGAACGGCAGAATCTTTCTAGCAGGTGATGCCGCACATATTCATTTTCCAGCGGGCGGGCAAGGATTGAATGTCGGCCTTCAGGATGCGATGAACCTTGGGTGGAAGCTTGCAGCGGCGATCAAGGGCTCTGCGCCTTCATGGCTTTTGGACAGCTATCATGACGAGCGGCACCCGGCAGCTGAAGGGCTTTTGAGGAACACGGAGGCACAGACAAGGCTGATCGATTTTACTCAAGCAGGTCTCCATTTGCGAGGGATGATGTCGAAGCTGCTGGCCTTCCCTGATGTGAATCGATATGTAGCGGGGCAAATTTCTGCGCTTGATGTCAGATATGAAGCTGATCTCACCATGCCGCCGCATCGTTTGAATGGAGGAAGGCTCCCTGATATGGAGCTGATTCTTTCCGACGCCAGTTCGGAACGGCTGTACAGCCTTCTCCGAAACGGGACATTCGTTTTGCTGTCGTTGATGCAGGAAGCTGATGATCATATCAAAGTGAAAGGCTTACGAACGGTGAACGCCTCGCTTGCAGAACCGAATGAAAAGTTGCGGGATGTGCATACCATATTGATTCGTCCTGATGGACATGTAGCCTGGGCGGTAGATGCATCAGCGCCCGATTGTGCCGAGGTGATTCAAAAAGGGATCAGCCGCTGGTTTTCCGTCACCAGCCGAGTATAATTCAATTCGATTGTTTCATCTGTAACAAAACGGTATGATAGAAGAAACAATCGAATGAAAAAGGATGGAAAACCCGATGAACACAGATCATACGAAACGCAATCTTTTTGAATTGTATGCGGAGCTCATTCATCAGCAGGAGAAATGGGAGGGGCTTATTAAAGCTTTTTTATCCGACGAATTGAGGAAGCTGGATGTAGAGCACGGGAGTAAATCTCAATTGACGATGACAGAAATTCATGTTCTGTCCTGTGTCGGGGACAATGAACCAATCAATGTCACGTCGATAGCAGAAAAAATGAATACGACAAAAGCGACTGTATCACGCATCAGCACAAAATTGCTCGGCGCAGGCTTCCTGCACAGAACACAGCTCAGCGATAATAAAAAGGAAGTCTACTTCCGATTGACGCCTGCTGGAAAAAAGCTGCACAATTTGCACAAATATTATCATCAGAAGGCTGAACAGCGTTTTCTGTCATTTTTTGACCGCTATACCGAGGAGGAAATTCTTTTTGCGGAACGGCTGTTTCGTGATCTGGTGACAAAATGGTATCCGACGTCAGAAGAAATTGAAGGAGGCCTTCCCGGCATTTTTAAATAAAAAACACGCACTGCGGTGCGTGTTTTTTACGTTTTTTCTTTCTTTTTTAGGATGATGAGGTAAATCAAATTTCCTCCGACTAAAATCGTAAGCGGCAGTCCGGGGGAGCCGGTTGCCACCAAATTATAAATCAGCCAGATTCCTAAGCATATGCCATAATATAAGTGCATTGCCTTCTCTGGATTGTCGCGCAGCAAAAGAGTCACTCCTTCCCCATCTGCTATAAGTGTATCATGGAAGGATTTTGTTTCCAATTATGCATTGCTGCTGATCGAGCCCTCTTTTCCTTTTTTTTCACCATGGAGATGGTGAAGCAGACGATAAAACGGTGGCAGCAGGGCAATGACAAGGATGACGCGGATGACCTGAACCGCAACGACAAAGGTGGAATCAGCATGTAATGTAACTGACGTCGTCGCCATCTCTGCAATCCCGCCGGGCGCAAATGCCAGAACAGAGGTGATGAGCGAGATTCCTGTCAGTTCGGATACGATCACGGCGCTCAAAAACATAGCTGCGATTAAACCGACGGACGAGACAAACCCGACGATGATAATGCGGGTGACGCCGGCAAACATGCTTTTGTACATTTTAGAGCCGATCGTTGCCCCGAGAAATACTTGTGATACATGGTTCGCTTGTGACGGCCACCATGCCGTCATGTCGTGCCCTATCGCCGCAGCTCCGCCAACATGTACAATTGCTACACCGAGCATGCTGCCAAGCAGCCATGGAGCCGGAAACTTTAAACATTTCGCCGCTTTACAGGCTCCCCAGGCAGCGAGAATCAGAATGATGGTCCACAAAACGGGAGCGAGCCTAAAATCTGTCGTTGCTGAAGAAAGCCCTGCCGCAGCACTTGTGGAACTGTCTTGTTTTGTATAGATCATGATAACCAAAAACGGAATGGAAAGGACCACGAGCAGCACCCGCATCATTTGCACGAGGCTGACAATGGCGGTGTTGGCGCCGACCTCCTGTGCGATGCTCGGCATGGCAGAAAGCCCGCCGGGAGCTGTGCCGACAAAGCTAGTCATCATATCCGTTTTGCTGAAACGCCAAAGCACATATCCTGACAGCATGGCCAGCAGGATAGACAATATCAGCATAACGCCGACTGAAAACCAATGGTCTTTGAGAACAGAGAGAACGGATAAATTCAGCTTTTGGCCCAATTCGATGCCTAGGATCATCTGCCCGAGGGCGAGCCATCGTCGGTTAATTCCTTTTTGGTCTGGTGCCATCATCAGCCATGCCGGCCGTATCATGGCGAGGCAGCAGGCGACAATCAGCGTTCCGATCATCCATCCAATTGATATTCCGGTTAATGAAAGAATAAACCCCCCGGCTGCACTGATTGCGATAAACCATAGATCTTTGAGGAGATTTTCGTCTTTCTTCAATGTAAACCCTTCTTCCTTTTCGCGTAACACTCCAATTGTTCACGTAGTGAATGTATTTATTACTATAGTATATTTTTGTTGATAAAGAAATTATGAATTATTTTCTATTAGTGATTCACTTTTCTTATGACTTTATGTTCGAGCTTCTCTATTGTGTAAGTCAGGCATAAACCCGCTGCCAGCAGACACACGGCAAGGGCGTAAAATATCACTTCTCCGCCAAACGATGTCAGGATCAGCCCGCCAGCGAGCGGTCCGATTGAGCGGGATATATCCCAATGCAGACCATAGACAGCATAGAACCGGCCAAGCAAATGAGGCGGTGCCAATTTTGAGATGAAGGTCTGGATGTGAGTTAATCCGATGCTTTCGCCAACCGTCATTACCGCTGCCGTCACTAAAAGCATTGTCGGGGATGTTGAGCATGCAAAGCCGGCAGCCGCAAGGGAGTAGCAGATATAAGTAATGAAAAGAATCGTTTTCATTGTAAGCTTTTCAGTCCCTTTGACAAGAGGAACCTGGAAAACAAAGCTGAATAAAGCCTTTGCTGCTGAGTAGATGGTCAGCATGGACAGATAATCAGAAAACATATTTTTGCTGAACAGTCGGTATGTTGTTTCTGTTTGCGCATATAACATGCTGATGGGGAGAGAAAGCAGCAAAAGAAGCAGGACGGGCCTGTATATCGTAAAGCTCGCAGACTTTTCCTGTGTCACAGCTGTGTTTTGCGGCTTTGTCTCAGGAAGTTTCAATGCAGCTGCCAGAAAGTAGATGAACAAGGCTGCGGCATCTAAAGCGAATATCCATTCAGGATTTTGTTTGTACAGGAGCATTCCGAGCAGCGGCCCTGCCGTCAGGCCGGCTGAATAGATCGCGTTGATGACCGCAAATACTTCCGAACGCCTGCTTTCTGGCGTGCTTTCGGCGATTTGGGCGCGGGAAGCGGGAATGTATAACGATCTTCCGATGCCATTCACGACATAAAGAATGGCGAAAACATACGCATGCTCAGCAAATACAAACCCTGTCATTGCAGATGATTGCAGAAGCAATGCGATCAAAATCGCTGTACGCCGCCCAAGCTGGTCCGTCACTCGTCCGGCAGCGAGCGTCAGGAAAAGATCAGCAAATGGCTGAAGGCTGATGATCAGCATTGGCATCATGACATTGCCGTTTAATTGTGCATGCAGATACAGCACCATAAAAGGTCCCATCATTGCACCTGTCAGGCTTGTCAGCATTTCGCCGAAAAAGCGGAGCCAAACGGGAGCGGTATATCTTGATTTAATAGATTGAAAGCTGGTCAGCATGTGATCGCCGCCTTTCGGTGTTTGTTATAGTAGTAGTGTATAGAAGGGGCGGCGACCCAAAAAGTGAAGAAAAGAAGAGATAAAAGTTCCCCTTTTGTCGGGAGGTGCGGGGATTGAAGCTAATTGAGCACTACGTGGCACTTGTAAAAACAGGACGGGCTGAGTATGGGCAAATGAACGAAATGACGCTCACTGAGATTGCCGACAGTTTATTTTGTACGGAAAGAAATGCAAAGCTCATTTTACATAAGCTGGAGAACAGCAATTGGATTACCCGGGAAAGCGGGGCGGGGCGCGGCCGTAAATCAAAAATCGCGTTTCTTCGGAGGCCTGAGGAACTGCTTCTTCAAACTGCCAAGGAATATACCATGGCTGGAAAGCTTAAAAAGGCAAAGGAGCTGCTTCATCAGTATCAGTCCGCGTTTCCGGAGCTTCAAAATGAATATGGTATGTGGTTTTCTGAGGTATTTGGTTTTGTGACAGAGTCCGGCCGGGACGGGGTAAAGGATGTTCTCCGGCTGTTCATCTCCCCTGAATCTGTCAGCAGTTTTGATCCATGCCAAATATTTTTGCGGTCTGAGGGCCATTTCGTCAAACAGATATTTGATACGCTTCTCACGTTTGATCCGGATATGCAGGAGCCGAAGCCTCATTTGGTTCATGGATGGGAAGAGGACGGAAAAAAACGGTGGAGATTTTTTCTTCGAAAAGGTGTGTCGTTTCATAATGGGCAGCCGCTGACATCGCGGGACGTTGCGTTTACGTTTCAGCGCTTTTTGGAACTGGCTGACAACCCGTATAAATGGCTGCTGCACGGAGTGAAACAAGTCTTAGAAAAGGGCCCTTATTGTGTGGAGATCATACTCGATAAGCCGAATGTGTTTTTGCCGTATGCTCTTTGTGATGAACGGTTGTCCATATTGTCGGCAGAGCAGGGCAGCGGGATCAATGGAACAGGGCCTTTTCGGGTGAATCAGCATCACGGCTGGATGCTTGTGCTTGAAGCCTATGAGCGCTACTTTAAGGGGCGCCCCTATTTGGATCGCGTGGAGTTTGTGTTTTCTGAACAAGCCGGTGAGATGAACGGATTTACCATTCAAGAAAAACAAACATGTCCTGAGCAGCAAACTGTTTTTGATGAGCGGCATGTCCAGTATTTGTCGCTCAATCTGAAAAAGAAGGGGCCTCTTCAGCACCGAAGCTTTAGAAAAGCGCTCCGGCTGTTGATTTCCTCTGAACGGCTCGTTCGTGAAGCGGGAGGGCACCGAAGAATCCCGGTTACGTCCTTTTGGCATTCGAGTTCTTTTGAGTTAGAGGGCGTTACGCCATCTGAATTGTTGAAGAAAAGCGGATACGAGGGCGAAACAATGGTGCTGTATACCTTTTCGGAAACGGATCATCGTGAGGACGCCGAATGGATTCAAAATATGTGCGCCCAACACGGGATCAAGCTTACACTTCGATTCTGTGATGCTGATGATCTGCGACGGCCGGAAGTCGTGCAGATGGCGGATATCATTCATGACAGTGCGACGTTTTATCAAGATACCGAGTTTGGTTTTCTGCATTTGCTGCTGTCGGAGAACAGTTTTTTGTGCCAGCATCTATCTGAAAAGCTGACACAATTCTGCTCGGGAATGATAGAGCGGATGTTTTCCATGCCTGACCGCTGTTCGAGAATGAATATCCTGCGTGACATTGACCGTCAGCTTACACAGGAGCTGAATGCAATTCCGCTATATCAAAATGTGCTACAGGTGACATCAAGTAACAATGTAAAAGGCCTGGTGCTTGATGAAGAGGGATGGATTGATTTATACTCCGTGTGGCTGTCCAAATAAAAAAGAGGGTTCAATCATTGAACCCTCTCCGTCTTTTAAGACGCCGCCATGCTGCGGCATTGTTCAGCGCAGGCGAAGCAGGCTTTCGCACATGCTTGGCAATGATCATGATCATGCTTTTCGCATTCAGTGCCGCACGCTTCACAAATATCGGCGCAAAGTGCACAAATTTCTTTCAAAAACGGGCTGTCCGTTTGCATGGCTTTGATTGCCAGGGCGCAAATATCCGCGCATTCCCTGTCAAGCCGGATGCAGCCGCTGAGATCGTGGTGCGCGCTTTCTTCCAAACATTTTGTAAAACAATGATTGCAAGCCTCCATACAATCAATGCAAGCCTCAATACAAGCTTCTGAATATTGCTCCATGGTTGATTCCCCCTGTATGGCAGTGTATGATTTTATGTTTCCCGGCTGCATTTGAAAAAAACGGAGGAATGTGTTTTTAGCTGAGGAGATATGTACATATACCCTAAAACGGGTATATCTAACGTTTGGCCAGATAGTATAGGAACCAGACAGCGTGATTTTGCTCATCACGTGCGGCGCGCGTGAAGACGCCTTTCGCTTTTAAGTTTGACGTTTCCTCGGCTGCACGCAAGTAAAAGTCGACGGTTTCTTGTTCATCTTTAAAAGCGGCGTCCAGTCCTCTCGTGAAATGGTCCGAGCACTCCTCCGTTTGTTTCGGCATGATGTGCTTGCCGGTAATCGATCCGTACAGTGTGGAAAATTCACGAAGGTGGCGGATCTCGTCACGTCTGATTTCTTCAATCTGTTTTCTGACTTCATCGCGGTGGGCTAGTTCGGCAAGCCTGCGGTAGCATTGAATTGCACTGAATTCTCCGTTGATGGCCTTCTGCAAATTCCGAATCAAAACAGGATCTTCCCGGTACGGCACCGGATAGGGATAGTAACTGTAATGCAAGAGGATTCAACTCCATTCCTAGGAATTGGGCTTCTGTAAAAGTATATGTTGGGCAAGGAGAGATGTGCGGGGATAATCAGCTTTTTATATGTGAAAAGGCCGTTTTTACCAATAGATCAGATTGGTCATTTTCGTCAACATTCGATAAAATATATAAAGATAAAAAGAGAGGGGTCTTCTAATTTGGGAGCAGAGTTTTTAGTAGGCAGGTCCGGGAGTGGAAAAACGAAGCTGATCATCAACAGCATTCAGGATGAATTACGCCGGGCTCCATTCGGGAAGCCGATCATTTTTCTAGTCCCGGATCAAATGACGTTTTTAATGGAATATGAGCTTGCTAAAACGCCAGATATGGGCGGGATGATACGCGCTCAAGTGATCAGCTTTTCACGATTGGCCTGGCGCGTCCTTCAGCATACGGGAGGAATGAGCAGGCCGTTTCTGACAAGCACCGGCGTACAAATGCTCCTGCGGAAGCTCATTGAGGAGCATAAACAGGAGTTCAAAGTCTATCAAAAAGCGAGTGACAAAAACGGGTTTACCGCACAGGTTGAGCGGATGCTGACAGAGTTTAAGCGGTATTGTCTGGAACCGGAGGATATCCGCCGGATGGCGGAAAGCGGAACGGCTTCCGAATATCGCGGAGAACGTGTGTTATCTGAAAAGCTCCATGACTTATCGATTCTGTATCAGCAAATGGAAAAAAGCCTCGCAGATCAATATCTTCACTCTGAGGATTATTTGACATTGCTGGCAGAGCATATCCCGCTTGCGGAAGATGTAAAAGGCGCGCATATCTATGTGGATGGCTTTTATCAGTTTACACCGCAGGAATTCAGGGTGCTGGATCAGCTTATGGTTCATGCAGAGCACATCACGTTTTCGCTCACAGCGGACAAGCCGTCATATGAGCGGGAGCCGCATGAACTGGAATTGTTTAGAATGACGGGAAAAACCTATTACCGCCTGCATCAGAAGGCGAAGGAACTGAATTTAGACATTACGTATAAAGAGCTGAGCGGGACTGAGCGGCATACACAGACACCTGAATTGGCCCATCTAGAGGCGCAGTATGAAGCGCGTCCGGCCGTTCCTTACGCAGAAAAACAAGAAGCACTGACTGTAATGCAGGCCGCGAACAGACGAGCTGAGCTGGAAGGTATTGCCCGGGAAATTCACGTCCTCGTCAGAGAGAATGGATATCGCTATAAAGATGTAGCAATTCTTGCGCGCCAGCCGGAAGACTACAAGGATATGGTGAAGGAAGTTTTCGCAGATTACGAGATTCCTTATTTCATTGACGGAAAAGCATCTATGCTGAACCATCCGTTAATCGAATTTATCCGGTCAAGCCTTGATGTTCTGAAAGGGAATTGGCGTTATGAAGCGGTGTTTCGCTGTGTGAAAACCGAACTGCTATTCCCGCTCAATGAACCGAGGGCCAAAGTGAGAGAACAGGTCGATCAGCTCGAAAATTACTGTATCGCTTATGGGATCAAAGGCGACCGCTGGACAAAGGGCGACCGTTTCCAATATAGGCGCTTTGTATCATTGGATGATGATTTTGCGCAGACCGATCAGGAAATCGAAATGGAAAACATGTTGAATGACACCCGCGATTGGATTGTTCCGCCGCTTTTTCAGCTTCAAAAACGAATGAAAAAAGCAAAGACGGTACATGAGAAGGCGGAGGCACTCTATTACTATTTAGAAGAGACGGAGGTGCCGATGAAGCTGGATCAGGAAAGGCAGCGTGCTGAGGAAGACGGCAGAATCATTGAAGCGCAGCAGCATCAGCAGGCGTGGGACGCAGTCATTCAGCTGCTTGAGGAGTTTGTTGAAATGATGGGAGATGATGAGATTTCTCTTGATTTGTTTCAGCAAATGATAGAAGCCGGCGCGGAGTCGCTTACATTTTCGCTTATTCCGCCTGCGCTTGACCAGGTATTTGTCGCCAATATGGATTTGTCCAGAATGTATGGCACATCCTGTACCTTTGTGCTCGGGGCAAACGACGGCGTTCTGCCGGCACGCCCTGATGAAAACGGGGTTCTGTCGGATGATGACCGGGAATGGCTGAAAACGATCGGGGTTGAGCTTTCCTCAGGCGGACGGGAGCGTTTGCTTGATGAGCATTTCCTCATCTACATGGCATTTTCAAGTCCGTCTGACCGGCTTTATGTATCGTATCCGATTGCAGATGCGGAAGGAAAAACGCTTTTGCCGTCGATTGTCGTTAAACGGCTGGAAGAACTGTTTCCGCATCATAAGGAGCGCCTGTTGACAAATGAACCTGAGCAGGTCAGCGATGAGGAACAGCTGAAGTATGTCGTCAATCAAAGCGTGGCACAGTCCTTTACTGCGAGTCAGCTCAGATTATGGACCCGGGAATACGACATCAGCGACGTCTGGTGGAGCACGTACAATGTGCTGATGAGTGAGCCGGACAGGCTGCAATCGAAAAAGCTGTTCTCAAGCCTGTTTTTCCGGAATGAAGTAAAGCAGCTTGAACGCAGTGTGTCAAGACAGCTCTATGGTGAACGCATTCAGGGCAGTGTATCGAGAATGGAAACCTTTAACGCATGCCCGTTTTCCCATTTTGCGTCACACGGGCTGCATCTGAAGGAACGGCAATTTTTCAAGCTTGAAGCGCCGGATATCGGCCAGCTGTTTCATTCCAGCTTAAAGCTGATTTCAGACAGGCTGCGTGAGCAAAAGCTGGATTGGCGAGATTTAACGAAAGAGCAGTGCGAGCTGTTTTCTTATGATGCGGTAGAGCGGCTGGCACCGAAACTGCAAAAGGAAATTTTGCTCAGCTCAAACCGGCATTATTATGTAAAGGAAAAACTGCAAAAAATTGTGACGCGTGTGTCTGGTATTTTAAGCGAGCATGCGAAAGCGAGCGGATTCGTACCGATCGGGCTTGAACTGGGCTTTGGAGGAAAAGGGCCGCTTCCGCCGCTGACCTTTCAACTGAAAAATGGCTGTACGATGGAGCTCGTTGGGCGTATTGACCGTGTGGATAAAGCTGAAAGCTCAAAAGGCCTGCTCCTCAGAATTGTCGATTATAAATCAAGCGATAAAGGGCTTGACTTAGCGGAAGTATATTACGGATTGGCGCTGCAAATGCTGACGTACCTTGATTTATCGATTACACATTCAGCTGACTGGCTCGGAATGAGGGCAACGCCTGCAGGAGTGCTGTATTTCCATATTCATGATCCGATGATTCAATCTAATCTCCCGCTCGGGCTTGACGAGATTGAACAGGAGATTTTTAAGAAATTTAAAATGAAGGGCCTGCTCCTCGGCGATCAGGAAGTGGTTCGCCTCATGGATACAACCCTTCAAGAGGGACGGTCAAATATCATCAACGCCGGCTTGAAAAAAGACGGCTCTCTCAGATCAGACTCGGCAGCAGTCGGTGAAAAGGAATTTGATCTTTTGACAAAGCATGTGCGCCGTACCTTCCAAGAAGCAGGCGAACAAATTACCGACGGCCGCGTATCCATTGAGCCGTACAAAATGAAGAACAAGACACCGTGCACATACTGTGCGTTCAAATCAGTGTGCCAATTTGATGAATCACTAGAGGAAAACAAGTATCGCCCATTAAAAGCTGAGAAAGACAAGACGATACTTGAGTGGATAAAAAAGGAGGCGGATGGCAATGAACATTCCTAAACCGGCAGACAGCACATGGACAGATGACCAATGGAATGCCATTGTTTCAACCGGCCAGGATATTCTCGTGGCAGCGGCTGCGGGCTCTGGTAAAACCGCTGTGCTTGTTGAACGAATGATTCGGAAAATCACCGCAGAGGAAAACCCAATTGATGTAGACCGCCTTCTCGTTGTGACATTTACAAACGCCTCAGCGGCAGAGATGAAACACCGAATTGCGGATGCCTTGGAAAAAGAGCTTGTACAACGCCCCGGCTCGCTGCATATCAGACGGCAGCTTTCTCTTTTGAACCGGGCCAGCATTTCGACGCTTCATTCCTTTTGCCTGCAAGTGTTGAAGAAATATTACTACTTGATCGATCTTGATCCGGGTTTTCGGATAGCTGATCAGACGGAAGGCGAGCTGCTTGGGGATGAAGTGCTTGACGAGCTGTTTGAAGACGAATACGCAAAGGGCGAAAAGGCATTTTTTGAGCTTGTTGACCGCTACACGACAGACCGGCACGATCTGGATCTCCAATTTCTCGTTAAACAAGTGTACGAGTATTCCCGATCCCATCCCAACCCGGAGGCGTGGCTGGAAAGCTTTGTTCATTTGTATGATGTATCAGAAAAGAGCGCCATCGAGGAGCTGCCGTTTTATCAATATGTCAAAGAGGATATTGCAATGGTGCTTAACGGGGCGAAGGAAAAGCTCTTGCGCGCGCTTGAGCTGACGAAAGCGCCGGGCGGACCGGCGCCGCGTGCTGACAATTTTCTTGATGATCTTGCGCAGATTGATGAACTGATCGAGCATCAGGACGATTTTAGTGAACTATATCGTCGTGTGCCCGCCGTCTCTTTTAAGCGTGCCAAAGCAGTAAAAGGGGATGAGTTCGATCCGGCGCTCCTTGATGAGGCGACAGATTTGAGAAACGGCGCAAAAAAACTGCTCGAAAAGCTCAAAACCGACTACTTTACGAGAAGTCCTGAACAGCACTTGAAAAGCCTAACCGAGATGAAGCCTGTCATTGAAACGCTCGTACAGCTTGTTATCAGCTATGGAAAACGGTTCGAAGCCGCGAAGCAGGAAAAATCAATCATCGATTTTTCTGATTTGGAGCATTACTGTTTAGCGATTTTGACAGCTCAGAATGACAAAGGTGAATATGAGCCGAGCGAGGCTGCAAGGTTTTATCAGGAGCAGTTTCATGAGGTGCTCGTTGACGAATATCAGGATACCAACCTCGTACAGGAATCGATTCTGCAGCTCGTCACAAGCGGGCCGGAGGAGACTGGCAACCTGTTTATGGTAGGCGATGTCAAACAGTCAATTTATCGATTCAGGCTTGCGGAGCCGCTTCTTTTCCTCTCTAAATACAAACGGTTTACAGAGAGCGGGGAAGGCACGGGACGGAAAATCGACTTGAATAAAAATTTCCGAAGCCGTTCAGATATATTAGACAGCACAAACTTTTTATTTAAACAGCTGATGGGCGGCAAAATCGGTGAGGTCGATTATGACGAGCAGGCTGAGCTGAAGCTTGGTGCGGCGTATCCGGACAATGACGAGACGGAAACGGAGCTGCTGCTGATCGACAACGCAGAAGATACGGATGCAAGCGAGGAAGCAGAAGAGCTTGAAACCGTGCAGTTTGAGGCCAAAGCCATCGCTAAGGAAATTCGCAAGCTGATTTCATCGCCATTTAAGGTGTATGACGGAAAAACGAAAACACATCGCAATATTCAATACCGAGATATTGTGATTTTGCTCCGCTCCATGCCGTGGGCTCCGCAAATCATGGAGGAGCTGAGAGCACAGGGCATACCGGTTTACGCCAATTTAACGTCAGGCTATTTCGAAGCGGTCGAAGTCGCCGTCGCGCTTTCGGTGCTGAAGGTGATCGATAATCCGTATCAGGATATACCGCTTGCCTCTGTGCTGCGTTCACCGATTGTCGGTGCAGATGAAAACGAGCTGTCTTTGATCCGGCTTGAAAATAAAAAAGCGCCGTACTATGAGGCGATGAAAGACTACCTGGCTGCTGGTGACCGGAACGATGAGCTTTATCAAAAGCTGCATACGTTTTACAGACTTCTGCAAAAATGGCGCGTCTTTTCGAAAAACCACTCAGTATCTGAGCTGATTTGGGAAGTGTACCGCGACACGAAATACATGGACTATGTCGGCGGGATGCCGGGCGGAAAACAGCGCCAGGCCAATTTGCGTGTTCTTTATGACAGGGCGCGCCAATATGAATCAACGGCATTTCGCGGCTTGTTTCGTTTCCTGCGGTTTATCGAACGCATGCAGGAGCGGGGCGATGATCTTGGTACGGCGAGAGCGCTCAGCGAGCAGGAGGATGTTGTCCGCTTAATGACGATCCACAGCAGCAAAGGGCTCGAATTTCCAGTCGTGTTTGCAGCGGGTCTCGGCCGGAATTTTAACATGATGGATTTAAATAAATCGTACCTGCTGGACAAGGAGCTCGGATTCGGCACGAAGTATATTCATCCGCAATTGCGCATCAGCTACCCGACGCTGCCTCTCATTGCGATGAAGAAAAAAATGCGCAGGGAGCTGCTGTCAGAGGAATTGCGTGTTCTCTATGTTGCATTAACGAGAGCGAAGGAAAAGCTGTTTCTGATTGGCTCGTGCAAGAATCATCAGAAACAGCTCGCAAAATGGCAGGCATCCGCGTCCCAAACTGATTGGCTCCTTCCGGAATTTGACCGCTATCAGGCGAAAACATATTTAGATTTCATCGGACCGGCTCTTGCCAGACATAGAGACTTGGAGGCTTTGGCTGGAAACGGAGCACCAGTACACGCTGATATCTCAGGCCATCCAGCTCGTTTTGCCGTTCAAATGATTCATTCCTATGATTTGCTTGATGATGATGTGGAAGAAAGAATGGAAGAAAAAAGTGAACGTCTGGAAGCGATCCGCCGAGGGGAACCAGTTCCCGGCTCGTTTGCATTTGATGAAAAAGCCCGCGAGCAGCTGAACTGGACCTACCCGCATCAAGAGGTGACACAAATTCGGACAAAGCAGTCGGTTTCTGAGATCAAGAGAAAAAGAGAGTACGAGGATGAATACAGCGGCAGGGCCCTTGTAAAACCGGCTGACGGAAGCATTCTGTACAGACGTCCCGCTTTTATGATGAAAAAAGGCCTGACAGCGGCAGAGAAAGGTACTGCCATGCATACGGTGATGCAGCATATCCCGTTGTCACATGTGCCGTCGATAGAAGAAGCTGAGCAGACGGTTCAAAGGCTTTATGAAAAAGAGCTGCTTACTGAAGAACAAAAAGACGCTATTGATATAGAAGAAATCGTGCAATTTTTCCATACAGAAATCGGGGGACAGCTGATCGGTGCGAAATGGAAGGACCGGGAAATACCTTTCAGCTTGGCGCTCCCGGCTAAGGAGATCTATCCTGATGCACACGAGGCGGATGAGCCGCTTTTAGTGCAGGGGATCATTGACTGTCTCTATGAAACTGAGGACGGATTATATTTATTGGATTATAAGTCGGACCGGATTGAGGGCAAATTCCAACATGGATTTGAAGGAGCGGCCCCGATCTTGAAGAAACGATATGATACCCAAATTCAGCTGTACACGAAGGCAGTTGAGCAAATTGCAAAAACAAAGGTAAAGGGATGTGCGCTTTATTTCTTTGACGGAGGGCACATTCTCACATTATAGCGAGATCCGTAAGCTCCGGGATTTCAGGCGGAGCGGGTCTCGTTTTCTATATAAAAGAGAGGTGAAAGCATTTGCGGATTTTACATACAGCTGATTGGCATCTTGGAAAAACGCTTGAAGGAAGAAGCAGGCTGAGTGAGCAGGCCGATGTGCTGGATGAATTGAATACGATTGTAAAGGATGAGCAAATTGATGCCATTGTAATGGCGGGAGATGCGTTTGACACCGTGAACCCGCCGGCTTTAGCTGAGCAGTTGTTTTATGAAAGCCTGTCTGCGCTCAGTGACAGAGGAAAGCGCCCGATCGTTGTCATTGCCGGAAACCATGATAATCCTGATCGTTTGTCCGCCGCTTCACCGCTGACACATGAAAACGGCATTTATTTAATCGGTTATCCGACAACAGAGCCGATTCATTTTGAAGTGCCCTCAGCAGGGGAGCTTTTGGCGGTTGGAGCGCTGGCGTATCCATCAGAAGCGCGGTTGAATGAAGTGCTATCCGATACGTTTGATGAAAAGCTGCTCCGTGATCATTATGACGTGAAAATCAGGCAAGCGTTTGAACATATGACAAGCCGTTTCCGGAACGATGCAGTGAAGATTGCCGCCAGCCATATTTATGTCGCGGGCGGAAACCAAACCGATTCAGAGCGGCCGATTGAAGTCGGGGGTGCATACACGGTGGCTGCTGAAAGCCTGCCTGCGGGTGCTGCTTACGTCGCGCTCGGCCATTTGCATCGCCCGCAAACGATCAAGCGGGCGCAGACGCTTGCGCGTTATTCAGGATCTCCGCTCGCTTACAGCTTTTCTGAAGCAGGCTACGCTAAATCAGTGACAATCGTGGACGCAAAGCCGGGGGAAGACGCCACTTGGCGTGAGGTATTATTATCAAGCGGCAAGCCCCTTGTGAAGTGGAAAGCGGCAAATGGATTAAGTGAGGTGTACAGCTGGCTGGATGAAGGCAGGGATCAGAATGCTTGGATTGACCTGGAAATCCGTGTCACGGACCAGCTGTCACTTGAAGAGATTCACAGGCTGCGGAAGGCGCACCCGGGCTTTATCCATATCAGGCCGGTTTTTGAAGAACAGAATAAAGACCGGGAACGGATCGAGGTTAAACATATCTCAATCGAGGACCGCTTCAAGAAATTTTATGAAAAACAAACTGGCGGCGCGGTGCCGGATGAAGAAATGGTGAAGCTGTTTTTAGAGCTTGCATCAGGCGTTGAAGAGGAGGATGCGAAATGAAGCCGATCGCCTTAAGCATTAAGGGGCTCCACAGCTTTAGGGAGGAGCAGACGATAGATTTTGAAGGCCTTTCCGGTGCCGGTGTTTTCGGCATTTTCGGCCCGACAGGAAGCGGCAAATCCTCTATTCTCGACGCAATGACGCTTGCTTTATACGGAAAGGTGGAACGGGCGGCAAATAATACGCACGGAATCTTAAATCACGCCGAAGATACGCTGTCTGTTTCCTTTACCTTTGCGCTTCAGTCGAATCATCAAATCTCATACAAAGTTGAGCGTGTGTTTAAGAGAACGGATGAAATGAAGGTGAAAACGGCACTTTGCCGCTTCATCGAAATCAAGGATGAGCATACGGTGCTGGCTGATAAAGCCAGCGAAGTGAATAAAAGAGTGGAGGAGCTCTTGGGGCTGACGATCGACGATTTTACGAGAGCGGTGGTGCTGCCGCAAGGGAAATTTGCTGAGTTTCTGTCTTTAAAAGGGGCAGAGCGCAGGCATATGCTTCAGCGTTTATTTCATTTGGAGCAATACGGAGACAGGCTTGTGAAAAAACTGAGGCGGCAGGCACAGGAGGCCAACGCGAGAAAAAATGAAATGCTCGCTGAGCAGTCTGGTCTCGGTGAGGCGAGTTCAGAGGCAGTTGAGCAAGCGGAAAAGGCTCTCGAACAAGCCGAAACCAGGCTGGAAGCGATGAGGAAGAGCCTTGATCAGGCGAAAGAGCGATTTACGGAGCATCAGGAGATTTGGAATGTCCAAAAGGAACAATCCGCTTATGAAGAAGAGAAAAAACGTCTCGCGGAAGAACAGCCGCATGTAGACATTATGCAAAAACGCCTGCTGGAAGCAGAAACAGCCGCCGCTCTTAAGCCCTATGCGGACCGATACGCAGAAGCGATCCAGCATGAAGCGAAAGCTGAAAAGGAACAAACGCTAGCCCGCAAGGATTTAGAAGACCGGAATGCTTTCTTTCAGCAAAAACATGAAGAGTATGAAGCGTGGCGCCAGCATAAAAGCGAGAAAGAGCCTGAGCTTTTAACTAAGCAGGAACAGCTTTCCCGTTTGCAGGAAATCGAAATGAAACTGAGTGAGGCCAAGCAAGAGGAAGAGCGCAAAAAGGCTGAACTCCGGCAGAAAGAAGAGGCTCTTCAATCTGTCATGAGTGAATTGGAGACGGTAACAGACCGCCTGACACGAGGGCAAAACAGACAGACGGAATTGAAGCAGCAGCTCAAATCCCTGCAGGTGACATCCGATGAGCGAAGAAGCTGCCAGCAGGCCGCAGAAATGGCATTGCACATCAGGCAAACTGAAGAGCAAATCAAAAAAGAGAAAAATCGAAGTGACGAATTGAGCCTCGTGCTGCAGAAGATGAATGAAGAGAAGAATACACTTGTTCAAAGGACGGAAGCGGAAGAAAACAACATCATTCAGGCATATGAGGCTGTGCAAACCGTGTACCATTTGGTGTGCGAGGCGGAACACTCATTAACACGTATGACTGAAGAGGCTAGAAAGAATCAACATACGCTTCACCTACAGCGTGAAAAAGCAAGGATGGCACTCCTGACAAAAGAGTTAGCGCAAAAACTGACCGCCGGCAAGCCTTGCCCGGTCTGCGGTTCAACCGATCACGATCCATCCGCGTCAGTACATGAAACATATGAAGCCGACAGCCATCTTGAAGAGGACATCAAACGGACAGATGTGTTATTGACGGAAGCAGCAGCTCTCAGCCAAGAGATTCTTTCAGCCAAAATTACGCTTGAAGAACAGTCCGCGCGCTTTATGGAACAGTGTCCGTTTTTGCAGACCAGTCAAGCGCAGAACCTTGAAGCGGCGGCTTCCTTCGAGAATCAGCCGGTGTATGAAGCATTTGAAACTGCCAAATTTGAATGGAAACGAATCAAGCAGGACATTCTTTCTGTTAAAACACGGATGGCACAAATGATCGGCGCCTATCAGGAGTCTTTAAAAAAGGCCGAGCAGGTTAATGAAAAAATCGGTTTTGAAAAAAGAGAGGCTGACCGTATTGAAAGCATCATCACCGGGCTTCAAACCTCATTGGACAGCCGTCTGAACATGTTCAAAGAAGCATTTCAGGATCAATCTGTGGACGAAGCAGAAAAATGGCAGCAAGCCATTGAAGAAAAGGACCGGGCTGCAGAAGAATGTGAAAAACGAATTGAGAAGAGTATCGCGTTTCTTGCTGAGCATGAAGCACAAAAGGAAAAACTGCGGGAATCGGGGCATCGGCTTGAACGGGAAAAACTGGAGCTTCATTATGCCGCTGAACGCATCAAGAGCGTGATAGCTGATTATGAGAACGAACTTGGAGATTATGCAAAAGGAGATTCCATTCAAGTCAAACTCCGCTCTGTCCAGCAGGATCTAAAGTTGTTAAAGGAAAAAGAACAATTTTTATATGAAGAACTGCAAAGCGCCCAAATGAAGCTCAATCAGGCGAAAAGCCGCGCTTCGGCAAGCGAGCTCACTCTTCAAGAGGCGAAGGGGAGATTGGAAAAAGCAAAAGCTGCTTGGCTTGAGCATGCCAAAAACACCTGCTTTACCCGGACTGAGGAGGTTGAACAAAGTCTCATCCCAGCCGATGAACTTGAAAAGATGAAAACCGGCATAGACCAGTTTATGGATAAACTGAAGCAAAATGCTGCAAACTTAAAACGAGTAGCAGAGATACTTGATGGCAGAGCGATATCAGAGAGCGAATGGAGCGAAACTGTTGCAGCATTACAAAAAGCTGAGGACGCATTTGGCGCTGCTATAGAGGAAAAAGGCGCGGCTGCGAAAGCACTGGCCGTCATTCGCGACCATCATAAACGATTTAAAGAAATTGAAGTGGAACTGAAAAAGTGGCAGACGCATATCGACAGGCTGGACAAGCTGCAAGCTGTGTTTAAAGGCAATACCTTCGTCGAATTTTTAGCTGAGGAGCAGCTTGAAAGCGTTGCGAGGGACGCCTCAGCAAGACTCGGTATGCTGACGAGACAGCGCTATGCCATCGAAGTAGATTCTGAGGGCGGCTTTGTGATGCGGGATAATGCGAACGGAGGCGTAAGACGCCCGGTATCCAGTTTGTCTGGAGGAGAAACCTTCCTCACTTCGCTATCACTCGCTCTTGCGCTGTCTGCCCAGATCCAGCTTCGCGGAGAATACCCGCTCCAGTTCTTTTTCTTAGATGAAGGATTCGGCACACTGGATCAAGATCTGCTTGATACGGTTGTAACGGCCTTGGAAAAACTTCAGTCAGACAATCTGGCTGTCGGTGTCATCAGCCATGTGCAGGAACTGCGTGCCCGGCTTCCGAAAAAACTGATCGTCCATCCGGCTGAACCGAGCGGCCGCGGTACACGGGTATCACTTGAGTTGATGTAAAGGGGGAGCTGGTATGGCAAAGCAGACTGCCGGAATATGTGAGCTGTGCGGCCGGAGCGATGTCCAGCTGACAGAGCACCATCTCACACCGAAAGAAGAAGGCGGAACGTTTTTGCCGACAGCGATGCTCTGTATTCCTTGCCATAAACAAATTCATGCCTTATATACCAATCAAGAGATCGCTGTACGCTTAAACGGAATAGAAAAGCTCAGAAGCGATCCAGAGCTTGCCCGGTTTGTCAAATGGATCAGAAAACAGCCGCCTGAAAAACTGATCAAAACCAAGAAATCAAATGAGCGAAAAAAGAAAAAATGACTAAAAAGCAGCCCTCTCTTTGCAGAGCGGCTGCTTTTATCCGTTTCCAACCATATCCTGATCGTTGACATCGGGGTCTATATAATTTGTCGCGTTGACTGCGTTATTTAATAGAAGGAAATCTCCCGTGTTTCCTGCTCCCGAACCGAGCGCAGATTTTGAAGAGCTTTTCGGAGAAAGGTAAAAGGAATCACCAAAGTTTACGACTCCGCCCGATATGGAATTGATAGCTATAGGCCCGACAATTGCTGGCATAAACGACACCCTTTATCGAAGTCTCTGTTTATTATATGTTCTTGGCGGGCGATTGTGAGCGCGGAGACTGAATCTGTCTGATATGTTTGAGTCTCGCATCACCGCGAATATGCGAAGCTGATCCGGCATGTAAAACAGAAGAGGCTGAGACCCCTTGAATTTTGATGCTGCGAACATAAATAGCCGGCACCTCGTGGCAAAACGCGCTTTGTACACCTGTTTCGGGAAGCGGCTTCACGGCCTGCTGCTGAAAGATCTGATACTCCTTTTTGTTAAATGAGCCTTCATTATGGTAAAACGTGGATAGAGAACGCTGCACAGCAAATACTTTTACACTCATATCGATTTCATTTGTGTCGCCAACTTGAAACACACTTGCGATCCCGAGAGAATTAAACTTAACTAGTCTGATGCGCGATATGCGTTTAAGCATTATTCTGGCGCAAGCGGAGCAAACGGCCCGATAATAAGAGATTCAGGCGGTGTATCAAAAATAGAAGACAGGTAGATGGATTCAGTGTCTCCGATGTGGAAAACGGAGGAACTGGACACACCGTTCATCCGGATGTCCCCGACTTCCAAGCTGCGGTTGATGACTGTAAAGATCATGCTTGCTCATCTCCTTTCATTTCGGATGGAATATGCTCCAGAAAGTGTTCTACAGCGCGGATCACATCACGCTTCACATGCTCAGCGATATGTTCTGCATATTGTGCAGGCGGTATATGCTCTTCTTTTTTGATATGGGACATATAATAATGGATTCGGCTGTCCATTTGTTTTCTGATGTCTTCAATGATATGGTGTCTGTTTGTATCGTCAAGTCTGCTGTCATATTGGTTTTCAAGCTGCTCCAAAATATCTGGGATTTCCTCGGTTAAGTACATGTCGACATTCTGGCGGATCTGCTGCATGAGCTGAGCGCTCTCTTCCTGCTGCATCATCCCGATTTGCGGTGTCGACTGGCTGACGTCAAAGTTTTGAACGCTGTTCGGATCAGTCGGATTTAAGCCGATATTCAAAGTCCCGTCGAGCCTTTCAATTTTCAGCTGATCAAACTTATATTCCACACGCTCAATGGTAGTGGCCGGCCGCTGTTTCATCGTATTCATTTCAGTTTGAATCTCCTTAAGCTGGCGTTCGAGCTGCTGAATGTGAATCGCCTGCTGCTGAACAAAGGAATTCAAGTTTTGCAAGTAAGAGGAAACAGATTGATCATACATGTTCTTCACCTCTTTCATATGATTAACGGCCAGGAGGCTGGAGCGGGACCAATGAACCTGTGTCGGGTTCCTGCAGCTGGAGCGGTTGCCCTGTGCCTGAAACCGCTGGTGCCGGTTCTACATAGCTGCCCGTATTATACAAATTTGACAGAGACTTGATTGATCCGGCGCTCCCAATTTGCAGAATGGAGGAATTGCTGATTGATTCCAGCCGAAGATAGTTGATTTGAATGGTTTGATTAATATAGAAGTTCATGAGCCTCACTCCTTTTACGCATTGGCTACGATCGGCTGATCAACCGCATCATTGTCATACACATTCGTCGCGTTTTGATAATTCATCACCTTGAGGCTGTCGCCGGTATTAAAGCTGCCAGCGCCGGCAAATGTTCTGACCTGAGCCTGAGGAGAAATCGTAATGCAGTCCCCGATGTGAACGACTCCGCTCGTACCAATCGCATTAATTTTAAACGCTCCGACAATGGCTGGCATACGAGCACATCCTTTGTTGAAAAATTTAAAAAAGACAAGTAAAGTGAAAATACAATTCTGATTTCAATTGGGCTATTCACGATAGCTTATGACAAACGCACATATGTGTGAGAGAAATTTAAAGGGGACATATCGGCTCTTGATGAAAACGCTTTAATTTTTCGAGCCGTTATGTTTTGTGTATAAGTTGAGCGGACATGCGGCTAAGGATGCCGCGATCCGCCTATGGTTATTTTGGTTTGTTTCTTTGGTGTTTTTGCGTGTAGAAATGCTTTTTGGAGTATGTCGTGCTGCGGTATACGATTGTTGGGCGGGCACATTCTCGCCCTGAGGTATATCCCAGAAGTGCTGAGCAAAAAGCGGAGTTGCATGTGGTGTATTCGAATCGTTATCGAAAATGGTTTACATACGGGAGTTTTCAAGATATCCCGAAAACATCATTTCTTCTTTTATCCGGGTATTCAGCAGGATATCCAGCTCTTGGCTGCATTGAATCGTTTCCTTTGAATTCATGCCGTATTTTTGTGCTGTTTCAATTAGTGTGATTCTCATTTCTTCAATTTTACAGTTCATTACGCTATCTCCAATTCTAGATTTTATTTTGATATAAATACAGGATATCGTTAGTATAACCTATTTTGGCTGAAAAGGTTGCCTTTCGTCAATTTGACTAAAAAAGCGACATTTTTTGCTGCGGCTTTTTTGAAGGAGAAAGGACTATAGTCTTGCTAAGTGTGCTTGTAAAAAGTCCTGCCGTTCCTCAATTTCTCTAAGTATGTTTGTCTGCTCCTTTTCGATTTGAAAGGGGATTTTTTTTAGAAAAGGATCATCATCAGCTCTTTGACAAATGTCAAGATGCCATTCGCTGATGAAAGGAGACAATCGTTCAATAGTAAACGACCGGTTCAGCACGTTTTTCATTAATGTGTGATATTGCGAGCGGAAGGCGGGAATGGAAAGAAGCCTTGACGAAAGCGTCTCTCCTTTTGCCAGAAGCGGGTCCTCATCATACCTTCCTTGAAAGGCAAGTGATCTTGTCTCTATCGGAGAAACGTAAATCCGGCTGGATTCATTTAAACAAAATGTGTAATAAAAGCCTTGATTGGTGCAGGCATTGCCAATCAGCCACAAAAAAAACAGCTTGACATCCAGATACAATTTAATGCGTTCGGCCAATTCGTCATCTCCAGCTGTGCGGATCAGTATGAAAAATTCATGCAAGAATGCGGAAGAATCATCGTTAAAAACAGACACTGGAATCCTTGGATCGGCGGTCTTCACTCCGTAACTCGTTCTACCCGCTGGCTGATGGTTCTTGATGTTCAAATAAATGCCTTCAGGCTGGCCATTGATGGTCAGGAAGCTGTACGAGGCAGCGGGAGCAGGTACGCCGATCTGGTCAAAAAAACAATAGGCGAGTCTGCGCCGCATCAGGGACGGATCATCCTGTTCCGCATTCAAAAAGAGTGTCCTTTCACCAAGCAGAGACCTTTCCCAGCTGATTTCATAGGATGCCTTTTCCGCTCTGTCACGCTGTGTGAGAAGAATGGGAGAAACAGACCGGTCTGTTACGAAAAGCCCCTTGGCAGTACCTTTCCTTTTCAGCTGCTCCCGGTGAAAAAATAAATGCACGCTCTCCATATTCTTTCCTCCTTCTCAAAACGACATTTGTATGATATGAACAGCAAGCCCGTCCTGAAACGAAATGAAAACGAATATGAGAAAAAGGGATTTTAGCATTCGACAGAGAATACATGAAGGAGCATTCTGATTTAAAAGATGATGGAGGAATAACATGAAATTTGCGACAGGGGAACTTTACAACCGAATGTTTGTCGGCCTGATCATTGATGATGAGAAAATTATGGATTTGCAAAAGGCTGAAAAAAAACTGTTTGAACTTGAGACGATTCCGGGTTCGCTGATTGAATGTATCGCAGAAGGGGATAAATTCGTTGCGCATGCAAGGCAGCTGGCCGAGTGGGCGAAGAAACCGAATGATGAGCTTGGATCATTTATGTATTCATTATCTGAGGTGAAGCTCCATGCACCCATTCCGAAGCCATCAAAAAATATCATCTGCATCGGCAAAAACTACCGGGATCACGCGATTGAAATGGGAAGTGAGGCTGATATTCCGGAGCAGCCGATGGTATTTACTAAATCGCCGGTAACGGTTACGGGGCATGGTGATATCGTCAAGAGCCATGAAGAGGTCACCTCCCAGCTTGATTATGAAGGAGAACTTGCTGTCGTGATCGGAAAAAGCGGAACCCGCATTTCAAAAGAAGACGCATATGACCATGTTTTCGGATATACGATTGTGAATGATATCACGGCGCGTGATCTGCAAAAAAGGCATAAGCAGTTTTTTATCGGAAAAAGCCTGGATACGACATGTCCGATGGGACCCGTGCTTGTACATAAATCATCGATTCAGGAGCCGGAGCGCCTCAAGGTTGAAACAAGAGTCAACGGTGAGCTGCGCCAATCCGGTTCAGCAAGCGATATGATCTTTTCCATTCCGGAATTAATTGAAACCCTCTCAAAGGGGATGACGCTTGAAGCGGGAGACATCATTGCCACCGGTACCCCGTCTGGTGTCGGCAAGGGGTTTACGCCCCCAAAATTTTTGCGGTCAGGTGACAAAATTGATATTACAATCGACCCGATCGGAACGCTGTCAAACCAAATCGGCTGAATAAAACTGGTGGGCGGACCTGGACCCGCCCATTTTTTCTGACAATCTTCTTTGTGGCAGAGGACATGTTCATGGTACTATAAGTGGGGTAATTTATCTGATAGGGGGAACATATATGACACACCTACATATTACAACATGGGTAGTGGCGCTGATTCTGCTTTTCGTCAGCTACTCGCTGTATTCTTCAGGAAGTGCGAAGGGCGCAAAAATCACTCATATGATTCTGCGGTTATTCTATATCCTTATTATTCTCACAGGAGCTGAGCTGTTTGTCCGCTTTGCCAACTGGAACGGGGAATATGCCGGCAAAATGATTCTGGGCATTATCACCATCGGACTGATGGAAATGCTCCTCATCCGCAAGAAAAAAGAAAAATCAACAGGAGGCCTGTGGATCGGCTTTGTCATTGTTCTTGTGCTGACAGTGCTGCTTGGTCTGCATTTGCCAATCGGTTTTCAATTATTTTAATCGAAAATCCCGTGAACCCGGCTCTTTGATAGAGTTGGGTTTTTTTATAATTATCCCCTTATATACCAAATCATTTAAAATAACCTTAAAATTCCCTGTAAGCGGTATCTCGTCCTATGAAATTATGATACCTTCAAGGAGATTCATTATTTTGCAGGAGGGATATCATGAAAAGTAGAAAATTCAGCTCGTTTGTGGCGGCAGTGCTTATTTTTGCACTGATTTTCAGCCTGTTTTCTCCGGGAACCAAAGCCGCAGCGGCCGGAGCGATTGATCAGGCGGCTGCTCTGGAAAACGGCAAAGAGCAGACCGGCGCCATGAAGGAGCCGGAACAGGTGAAATGGTACAAAGTGACTCCGGGAAAGACGGATATTCAGAAAAACTCACATATGGCACTGACCGTAAAGAGTGATTCAGTACTGAATGTATCTGTATATCCAAGTAAGGAAAAAGCGCTTAAAGATGAAACGTTTGAGATGTACCGATCTTTCACAGCGGAGGATGGAAAAAGCGAAATCATTTTTCCATACGCGTGGAGCGGCCCTTACTATGTAAAAGTTGAATACCTCGGAGAAGAAGAACCGGAGGACGGCGGAACAGCAAAAGCAGCTGCGGAAGCCAAGTATACGATTGGGTATAAAGGCACCAAAAAACAGCCATCAGATTTAGAAGAGGAAGAAGCTTGTCCGGTTGAAATGAGTGTCGATCAGAAGAAATCTGGAAAAGGCATTCTGGATAAGCTGAGAGCGATTCGGGATGAGCAGCTGAGCCAAACAGCAGAAGGCAAAGAACTGACAAGCCTTTATTACAAAGCAGCACCGTTTATCGTTGGAAAGCTCGCACTCAATAAAACAGCAAGAAATGAAATCTATCAGGATCTTGTGACATTAAAGCCGTTATTTGACGATGTGTCAGAAAACGGAACGTCCTCTTCATATAAGGTCACTGAAAAGGATCAAAAAGCGATCAATCGGCTATATGACAAAGCTTTACAGTCGGTACCGTCCTTCCTTAAAGAGGAAATAAAGAAACAGGCGGATCGATTAAATATTAAGCAGCTGCAAGGCAAAACAGCAGGAACAATTTTAACTGAAAACAATATTGCAGCAAAAAGTGAAGTTCAGACAACAAAGGTTATTTTCAAGGTGAAGGATAATAAAAGCCTCTCATCCGTACATAACGAAATGAAGGGCTTTTCTGCAAGCGCGCAATCGAAAAAAGATATTTCTAATGTGAAAAAGGCAAAGAAACTGTTTGACAATCTATATTCATTTGAACTGCCAAAAGATGAGAAACAGAACGGCACATATACGGCAAGCGCCAAACGGGTCAAAAGCGCTGCCACGACATTATCCAAGATGTCTAACGTAGAATTTGCGGAACCTGTAAAGGAATACAAGAGCCTGGCAAACGATATTCAGTATCCTTACCAATGGCCGCTTAAAAACACTGGTGAAAACGGCGGTGTCAAAAACGCGGATGTAAAATACGAGCCTGCCAGCACATTGCTGTCCAAGCGCAAGCTTAACGATACACTCATTGCAGTAGTAGACACAGGCGTTGACAGCACGCTTGCCGATTTAAAAGGAAAAGTAAGAACCGATCTCGGACGCAATTTTGTCGGACGGAATAACAATGCAATGGATGATCAGGGGCATGGAACGCATGTCGCCGGCATTATCGCCGCCCAAAGCGATAACGGCTACTCAATGACTGGATTGAACGCCAAAGCGAAAATTATCCCTGTCAAAGTGCTTGATTCCACGGGCTCCGGAGATACTGAACAAATCGCACTCGGCATCAAATATGCTGCTGATAAAGGAGCAAAGGTAATTAATTTAAGTTTAGGCGGAGGCTACAGCCGCGTGCTTGAATTTGCTTTGAAATACGCAGCTGACAAAAATGTCTTGATTGCCGCAGCCAGCGGGAATGACGGAGCCAATTCTTTATCTTATCCTGCATCTTCTAAATATGTGATGTCAGTCGGCGCCACAAACCGCATGGATATGACCGCGGATTTTTCTAACTATGGAAAAGGCCTGGACATCTCTGCTCCAGGGTCTGATATCCCGAGCTTAGTGCCGAACGGAAATGTCACATATATGAGCGGAACATCCATGGCGACGCCATATGCTGCCGCTGCTGCGGGACTGCTGTTTGCTCAAAATCCTAAGCTGAAAAGAACAGAAGTAGAGGATATGTTGAAAAAGACTGCAGATGATATTTCCTTTGAAAGTGTCGATGGCGAAGAAGAAGAGTTATATGACGATTATGGCGATCCGATTGAAATTCCTAAGACACCTGGAGTAGACTGGCACTCAGGCTACGGGCGTCTGAATGTCATGAAGGCTGTCAGCGCAGCTGATTTACAGCTCAAGGTCAACAAGCTGGAAAGCACTCAAACAGCTGTCAGAGGAAACGCAAAGGAAGGCACGCTGATCGAGGTGATGAACGGCAAAAAGAAACTTGGCAGCGCCAAAGCCGGAAAAGACAATGCGTTCAAGGTTAATATCGCGACTCAAAAACAGGATCAAGTACTGTATGTGAAAGCAACAAAAGGCGATGCGAAAACATCGTATAAAGTTGTTGTCGTCAAAGGAAAACCTTCCGGCACACCGAAAGTAAACGCGGTCAAATCGAAGGATACGGCAGTAAAAGGGAAGGCGAACAGCAAAGCGATGATCAGAGTGAAAAACAAATCAAAGAAAGTCATTGCTTCTGCCAAGGCTGACGCAAAAGGAGCGTTTTCGGTGAAAATCAAAAAACAAAAAGCCGGAACGGTGCTGTACGTCACGGCTGCGGATACAGATAAAAAAGAAAGCAAGGAAGCAAAAGTTGTCGTAGAAAAGTAACCAAAAAGCGGTGCTCGATGCACCGCTTTTTTTATTTGCGCCCCCGTTGGACTGCTGAATACATGATGGATCGCTTTCCGTTTGAAGCCGTCCATTCAAACCGGTCTCCTGTCCCTTCGCTGCTGTAGTGATGTTGCATCGCGCATTGGGCGGTATCATTTGAAAAGTGATAAAAGGACACACCCTGCTCCTCCGAAGTATTTGAAAAGACTCCTTTATTATAAGAAAAGACGCAATCGAATACCGATAAGCCGAAGCTATGCAAGTGCTGCAGAAATGCGAGAAAGGTTTCGTCGTCAAGCGAATCCAAAAGTGCCATAAGCGGCCGCTTGACTGATTTCTCATAGCGGATGCGTTCTCCACCGGCAAGGGAGATGTTTTCTTCACCGCATGCCAGAACCAATTGATCCTGAAAGCCGGCTTGCTCCCACTTTCCTTTATGATGAACCCAGATTGGGCTATGTTGGAGACTGTCTGCCAAAAGTATATCACCTTCTCCGTTTTCGATTAAACAGATGCCGTCTTCGATGAGGATGGTGCCGTATTCCCATTTTCGTTCTCCTGTATATATCAATTGTTTCCGTTTCATGCATGCTGTCTCCTTTTTCTTCATTCCTCTCTTTTCTTTCCAATTCAAGCCTGTCCCATACAACTCTTTTATGGACAAATCAACTATCTGCCTATAGATGCATAAACTTACTAAGGTGCTGAAAGAAACGAAATTGTTACGATAGAAACGGGATTGGAGCTGATATCACATGTGTGGAATTACGGGTTGGGTCGATTTTAAAAAGCAGCTCGTCCAGGAAAAACAAACGATGAACAGAATGACAGACACTCTTTCCAAACGAGGGCCTGATGATTCTAACGTTTGGGGAGAGCACCATGTTTTATTCGGACATAAAAGACTTGCTGTTGTTGATATTGAAGGCGGACGCCAGCCGATGGCGTGCACCTATAAAGGCGATACGTACACCATTATTTACAATGGCGAGCTGTATAACACGGAAGATTTGCGCAAAGAATTGCGGGCTCGGGGCCATCAATTCGAGCGTACGTCAGATACTGAGGTGCTTCTTCACAGCTACATTGAATGGCAGGAAGACTGTGTCGACCATCTCAATGGCATATTCGCTTTCGCTGTGTGGGATGAAAAGCGCAATCTGCTGTTTGCCGCAAGAGACCGTCTCGGCGTAAAGCCGTTTTTTTACACGAAGGAAGGCTCTTCATTTCTCTTCGGGTCGGAAATCAAAGCGATCCTCGCACACCCTGATATAAAAGCGCGGGTGGACAGAACGGGACTTTCTGAAATTTTCGGGCTTGGACCGTCCAGAACCCCGGGCACTGGCGTATTTAAAGGCATAAAAGAAATCCGCCCGGCTCACGCGCTGACGTTTTCCAAAGACGGGCTTACGATTTGGCGTTATTGGAATGTTGAAAGCGAAAGACATACGGACAGTTTTGGTGACACGGTTGCCAATGTCAGATCATTGTTTCAAGACGCGGTGACGCGGCAGCTTGTGTCGGATGTGCCGGTTTGTACGTTCCTATCAGGCGGTTTGGACTCAAGCGCGATTACAGCGATTGCGGCGGGCCATTTTGAAAAGGAAGGAAAAGCACCGCTTCATACTTATTCAATTGATTACGAAGAGAACGATAAATTTTTTCAAGCAAGCGCTTTTCAGCCGAATGATGACGGGCCATGGATTGAAAAAATGACAGAGGCTTTCGGCACAACGCACCACAAATGTGTCATCAGCCAAAAGGATCTCGTTGATCACTTGGAGGAAGCTGTACTGGTCAAAGACTTGCCGGGAATGGCGGATGTTGACTCATCCCTGTTGTGGTTTTGCCGGGAAATCAAAAAGGACTTTGTCGTCAGCCTGTCGGGAGAGTGCGCGGATGAGATTTTCGGCGGGTATCCGTGGTTTCATATGGCTGACGTCGAGTCAGGCTTTCCATGGATGAGATCGACAGAGGAGCGGATCAAGCTGCTTTCTGACTCATGGCAGAAAAAATTGAATCTGAAAGAATACGTAAATGTCAAATACGAAGAAACCTTGGCGGAAACGCCATTATTAGATGGAGAAACGGGTGTGGATAAAGCAAGAAGACAGCTGTTCTATTTAAATATGCTTTGGTTTATGACGAACCTTTTGGATCGGAAGGATCGCATGAGCATGGGTGCGAGCCTTGAAGTGCGGGTGCCATTCGCCGATCACCGGCTCGTGGAATATGTTTGGAATATCCCATGGGAAATGAAAATGCATGACAACCGGGAAAAAGGCATTTTGCGCAAAGCGCTTGAGGGCATTTTGCCTGATGACATTTTGTATCGCAAAAAAAGCCCGTATCCGAAAACGCACCACCCCGAATATACAAAAGGCGTCAGCGAATGGCTGAAAACGATCAGAAGCCAAAAGGACTCCGTGCTCCATACCTTGCTGGACAGAAAACAATTAGATCAGCTTTTAGAAACGGAAGGTTCCTCCTTCAAGGTTCCGTGGTTCGGGCAGCTTATGAAAGGGCCTCAGCTGATCGCCCATCTAGCCCAAATTCATACATGGTTTGAAGCGTATCGCATTGATATTGATGAAGGATAAAGAAAAAGCCGATTCTGCTAAAAGGAATCGGCTTTTTCTTCATATACAATTGCGAGAAAACATAATAGACTTGAAGAAGCAGTGATACATAGGAGTGAAAAGAAATGAAAGAGATAAAAGAAGCCTATCTTGAATGCGGCCAGATTGTCAGCGCCCGCGAACCAGCCTGCTACAAAGCTTTTTCGTTTCTTCCACTGAAGCAAAGGCAGGCAGCTTGGGCGGTTGTGGCGTTTTGCCATACGGCAGCCAATGCGGATGGGAAGGCGTTATCTGCCATTGAAGCTGAGGCGGAAGATGTGTTTTCCGGGACGTATAACGGGAATGACTTTTTGTGGAAGGCTTTTGGTCATGCGTACCAAACCTTTACTCTGGACAGTGAGCCATTCCGTGAGTTTATGGCCGCACAGAAAGCGGAAGATAAACCGTTCGAAAATCTTGATGAACTGCTCATGCACGCATACCAGACGGGCGGCGCAGCCGGATTGATGCTGCTCCCGATCATGACGCGCCGGCATCGGGAACAGCTGACACATGCAGCCGGTTCACTCGGGTTAGCGATTCAGCTGATTCGGATTCTGAGAGATATCGGCACTGGCCAACAGCAAAAAAACCGCATCCCCCGGCAGGTGATGCAGCAATTTGGATATACAGAGGACGACCTTCAAAATGGCGTCGTGAATAAGGCGTTTACTATGACATGGGAGTATATCGCTTTTGAAGCGGAAGCCTATCTTGAGGAGTGTCTGGATGCATTGCCGCTATTTCCGCAGTATTCACAAAAAACGGTGAAAGCCGCTCTTCATTTGTACCGGGCTGTTTTAGAAAAAATCCGGGCGGAGCAGTATGATGTATTTCAACATCAATACGCCCTCACAGAGAATGAAGTGAAGCGGATTCTGTCTGATATCTAAAAAACACCCGGTCATGATTGAGCCGGGTGTTACGCCATACCTTTTTGAATCCAGATACGGGAGCGCCATCTTCTGTACATTAAGATTCCCCGAACCCATTCATCCGCGATAAAAGAAATCCAAATGCCGGCAAGACCGAAACCGAGGTGGATCCCGAATAGATAAGCAAGCGGAAGGCCGATGCCCCACATTGAAATCATTGCCATGTAAACCGGGAATTTCGCATCCCCCGCTGCACGCAGGGAGTTAATGATAATGACATTAAACGAGCGGCCTGGCTCAAGGATAATCGTCATGGCAATCAAAAGGCTTGCAGTCGCAATAATGTCCGGGCTTTGTGTAAAGATGCCGATCAGGTCTTTTGAAAAGATCGTCATCAAAACCGATGTGGCCGCAGCAATTCCGAGTGCCCAATATAAGCTTTTCATGCAGCGCTCATAAGCGGCATCAAACTGTTTGCCGCCGATATAACGGCCGATTAAAATTTGCGTACCCTGGCTGATCGCAGTGCCGAACAGCAAAATAAACATCGTAATATTTTGCGTATACACTTTTGTTGTCAACGCCTGCGCGCCCATGATCGCGATAAAATACGTGACAATCATTTGCGACAGGTTGTATGACAGCTGCTCTCCCGCAGAAGGGATGCCGATTTTCAGCAGCTTGCGCAAATGCTCTTTATGCATATGAAACACTTTTTTCAGCGACATCTTCAGCTGAATGCGTTTGTTGACTATCACAATCATTGCGATTAATCCGATGACGCGGGCGATAGATGTAGACAGCGCCACACCGGCAACGCCGAGAACAGGAAAGCCGAACAAACCGAAAATCACCACAAAGTTTCCGGCAATGTTTAAAATGTTCATGCCGATAGTGACAAACATTGTATCTTTTGTGTAGCCGTAGCTTTTTAAGATCGCGCTGAATGTCATGATTAAAGCCTGAATAAAGGACAGACCTCCGACAACTTGTAAAAAAACTTTCGCATCAGGCATCAGCTCGTTTGATAATCCCATCATATGAAGCAGAGGGACAGCCGCGAAAAAAATGATGGCACTGATCGCAAGGCTGATGAAGAAGTTGGCGCCGATTGACACATAAGCGACTTCCATGGCTTCTTTCTTTTGCCGCGAGCCTAAAAATTGTGAAATCACAACGGTCGTTCCAGTGGCGATAAAGCTGAACATCACGATAATTAAATTCAAAATCTGGTTGCTGACGCCGACTGCTGCCACGCTGTTATCCGAGTATTGGCTGAGCATCAGTGTATCGGCATTACCCATAAACATATATAATGAGACCTCAATAAAGATCGGCCAAGTAAGCGAAAATAATGAGAACGTTTTGTCAGCGGGTTTTTTCAAAGCAGTTGATTTGAAGACAGCTTGTTTCATCGTGTCTAACCCCTTTCGTAAATAAAATCAACGTTTTAAAGTGTACCTCCATTTCCTTATAATAAAAAGGGAGAGAAACGATACTTCTTGTAAAAATCCGACTTAAAAAGGAGGATGATTCAAATGCCTCGCATCCTGTTTACAGTCCCGCCTTTTCCGGTATTTATCGCGGCCGGAGAAGGGGTTTTTAAAAAGGGAGAAACCCATGTGAAACGTGTATTCTCCGTGTTTGATCTGATATATGTCAAAGACGGAACGTTATATATTACGGAAAATGAGAAATCATTCTCCATTGAAGGCGGCGAGTATATTCTGCTTTCTCCCGGTCTCGAACACTATGGAACGAAGGGCAGTGATGAAGCAACCTCCTACTATTGGCTTCACTTCGATGAACATCGTTATGAATTTACAGCTAAGGGAGGCAGCAATTGGTCTGAGCTTCAGCAGGAAAAAGGGAGCTTCGAAGAGCCGGCCCGCTACGGACTGGCTTTGCCGAGAAAAGGCAAGGTGCAGCGCCCGCAGTTTATGGCGCAGCAGTTTGAAAGACTGATTGATTACTCCGCGGAAAACTCCGATTTGCCGCTTAGAAAGCAAATCTTATTTGAGGAGCTGATGCTGCATCTGCAAAAAGAAGCGTTCCAAATACCGTCTGCGAAAGAGCGGGTAGCCTGGGAGGCGGCCCGGTACTTACAGGAGCATTATAAGGAAAAGACGACAATCAAGGATCTGTCACTCGCCCTTCACTATCATCAGGATTATGTGAGCCGCTGCATGCAGCAGGTGCTCGGCGTAACGCCGGCACAATACACGAACCGGGTGAGAATGACAGAAGCGAAGCGTCTTTTATCCTCTACAAATGATAAAATGGGCGTTATTGCAGAAACGGTTGGAATGGAAGATCCGACATACTTTTCAAAACTGTTTAAGCAGATAGAAGGGATTTCACCAATTGAATACCGGAAAATTGTCAGCCGTAAAGTTCAATAACCAAACGAGGGATGAACATGAAAACAACAATCTACGATGTGGCAAGGGCGGCGGGTGTCTCGATTACAACTGTGTCGCGTGTGATTAACCATACGGGGAGAATCAGCGACAAAACGCGGCAGAAGGTCATGAATGTCATGAATGAAATGGCATACATGCCCAATGTCCACGCCGCGGCGTTAACGGGAAAACGAACGAATATGATCGCTCTCGTAGCGCCTGATATTTCAAATCCGTTTTACGGCGAACTTGCCAAAAGCATTGAGGAAAGAGCGGATGAGCTTGGTTTTCAAATGATGATTTGCAGCACCGATTACGATCCGGAAAAAGAAACGAAATATTTTTCTGTGCTGAAGCAGAAAAAGGTGGACGGCATTATTTTTGCAACAGGGATTGAAAACCATGACAGTATGTCTGCTTTGGAGGAAATCGCCAATGAACAGATTCCGCTTGCCATGATTTCTCAGGATAAACCGCTGCTTCCGATGGATATTGTCGTCATGGATGATGTTCGCGGCGGGTACGAGGCTGCCAAGCATCTTCTGTCACTCGGCCACACGAACATCGCCTGTATTATCGGAGACGGGTCAACAACAGGTGAAAAAAATAGAATCAAAGGCTTCCGCCAGGCGTTGGAGGAAGCGGGCGTGCCCATTGATGAGTCACTGATCATCCCGACTCGATTTTCCTTGGAAAGCGGCAAGGAAGAAGCGGGTAAATTGCTCGACAGAAACGCTCCGACGGCTATTTTTGCCTTCAATGACGTATTGGCCTGCGCCGCCATACAAGCTGCAAGAATAAGAGGCATAAAAGTGCCGGACGACCTTTCTATCATTGGTTTTGATAACACGATACTCGCAGAAATGGCGGCTCCGCCCCTGACGACCGTAGCCCAGCCGATAAAAGATATGGGGCGAAGCGTCATTGAACTGCTGGCAGAAGCAATAGAGGGAAAACGAAAGACGAAACATAAAATAGTGCTCCCGCCTGAACTTGTAATCAGACATTCTACATCACCGCCTAACACATAGGCCCGCTAATGAGCGGGTTTTTTGATTTAAAAAACATATTGCGTGTCAACAAAAGGCAGTGTAAAATGAAACCATCTTTTGAGAAAGCGCTTGCGCAAAAATGAAAGCGGAGTTGCCGCTGTTTTTTTAGCTGTTAAGAGAAAGCGCTTTCTCCAAGCGATCCTGAAATGAGACAAAGGAGAGGATGGGGAGTGGAACATCAAGTAAGATGCGCAGTATTGGGATTAGGAAGGCTCGGTTATTATCATGCGAAAAATCTCGTTACCAGTGTACCAGGGGCAAAGCTGGTCTGTGTCAGTGATCCGTTGAAAGGGAGAGCGGAGCAGGTTGCCAGAGAATTCGGTATCGAAAAATGGTCAGAGGACCCATATGAGGTGTTAGAAGATCCCGGTATTGATGCTGTCATTATCGTAACGCCGACAAGCACACATGGTGATATGGTCATCAAAGCAGCCGAGAACGGCAAACAGATCTTCGTTGAAAAACCGCTGACATTAAGCCTTGAGGAATCTAGAGCAGTTTCTGAAAAAGTGCAGGAGACAGGTGTCATTTGCCAAGTAGGCTTTATGAGACGATTCGATCCTGCATACGCAGATGCCAAGCGGCGGATTGACGCAGGTGAAATCGGCAAACCTATCTATTATAAAGGCTTTACGCGCGATCAAGGCGCGCCACCCGCAGAGTTTATCAAACACAGCGGTGGGATTTTTATTGACTGCTCCATTCATGACTATGATATTGCCCGTTATTTGATAGGGGCGGAAATCACTTCTGTTTCAGGGCACGGCAGGATTCTGAACAATCCGTTTATGGAGCAGTACGGCGATGTGGATCAGGCGCTGACGTATATTGAATTTGACTCCGGCGCAGCGGGGGACGTCGAGGCAAGCAGAACCTCTCCATACGGACATGACATCCGGGCGGAGGTGATCGGGACAGAGGGCAGTATTTTCATAGGAACATTGAGAAATCAACATGTGACCATCCTATCGGCTAAAGGGAGCAGTTTTGATATCATTCCAGACTTTCAAACTCGTTTTCATGAAGCCTACTGCTTGGAGCTTCAGCATTTTGCCGAGTGTGTCCGGGATCGAAAAACGCCGATTGTGACAGATATCGATGCGACAATCAATTTAGAAGTGGGCATCGCGGCGACCAATTCCTATAAGAGCGGCAGGCCCGTACAGCTTGATGTGAAGCGCGCTTATACAGGTATGTAAAAGCTAATATGTTGCATTTGAGGCTTTCCGCAAAAAAAGCAAGGACATTTTAGCCCTTGCTTTCTCTTTTCTCATATAAATAGTACATATAATCAGTAGGTATGCCTGAATGGCCCAGCTGTCTCAGCATGGCGGTTACGTTCCCTCTGTGGTAAGTGCCGTGATTGACGACATGCAGGATGGTGTCTGCATAGGTTGATTCCAGTGTACCTAGTTTCGGATGCTGCATTGTGAAGGTCTGTTCTAAGTCCGTCTGGCGGCTGAAGAAATCATGATACTGTGACTCCAGCTCGGCAGCGTGCTGTTTAATCGCTGCCATATTACCTTGCGCGGACTCTAATTTGCCTGCGCTTTCTATAATCTCTTGGTAGGCCACTCCCGAAAGAACATTCAGCCAAATGTAGTCAGCCCTGCACATATGAAGCAGCACGTCGCTGACAGAAGGAAATACGCTCTTTACTTCTTGATAGGCAGTTTCCTCCGGCAGGTTTTCGATATGGGTAAATATTTTCTTGTTTGCCCAAGAATGATAGTCATAAAACTGTTTTGCATCAGTCATCAGCATTGCCCCCTTTTCTAAGAAATTCGTTTTTTTCATCTGTTTCTCCTTCAATTGCAAAAGAGTGACACCCCAAAATATCCTGCCGCTGCCCACATGACCGCTGCAGAGCATTTGTTTACGATCACCATTAGCCTGCCGCTCGTATCCATTGTTTGAAACAGCCTGCCCGCTATTGCAAGACTGCTAAACCAAATCCAAGATACAGCGATACAGGCGGCCATAAAGAGCCATTTCTCAAGCCCCGAATATTGTAGAGAACTCGTGCCGATGACACCGATCGTGTCCAGAATGGCATGCGGGTTTAAAAGTGAAGCAGCGGCCGCAAACACGGCTTGCTTTTTTGCTGTAAACGTATGTTTTTCATCTTGGCTTGTTTTTGGACGGCTGTGCCAAGTTACCCAGCCCATATAAAGCAAAAATAAAAATCCGCCGGCCATCATTACTGCCTTAAACATGGGCAGCTGCTGCACAATGACAGATACGCCCGCAACAGCTAATACAATGAGCAGGGTGTCGCAGACTGAAGCACTGATGACGGCGGGGAGTGCTCGCCAAACATGCTTTTGCCACGCGCCTTGCTGAAAAATAAATACATTCTGCACTCCCAGCGGCAAAATTAAGCCAAACGCGAGCACAATTCCGTGAATGATTGCATTCATGCTGATAAAAGCTCCCTTCACATCTTTTTTTCAATCATAAAAGAGATGTTTACCAAAGTCTCCAGCCATTTGGTTGGGTTTAGACCCAGCCAAATGTATAATGTGAAAAAAGGGGGCATGACCTTGTCGCAATGGAAGCCAAGCCGAAAGTTAGATGTTCCGCTGCATCGGCAGATCGAACAATATATGAAAGACAAGATTCTTCACGGAGAGTGGGCTGTAGGGACGAAAATCCCTGCGCAGAGAACGCTGGCCGACATGTTTCAAGTCAACCGCAGCACAGTCACAGCAGCTATAGATGAACTCACGTCTCAAGGCTTGTTAGAGGGAAGAAGAGGCGGCGGTACGAAGGTTGTAAACAGTACTTGGAGCGTGCTGGCGGCTGAGCCTCCGCTTGATTGGAGCGATTACGTCCGTTCGGGCATTCATCGCCCTAACTCTTCCATCATTCAGGCTATTAATCAGAACGAACCAAGAACGGATATCATCAGATTAGGCACAGGAGAACTTTCACCGGATCTGCTGCCTGCTGATACAATGCGCCGGATGTTTCAGAAGATCAATCCGCAGGCTCTGTCTTTAGGATACGAGCAGCCGAAAGGAAACCGTCAGCTGAGGGAAGCGGTGGCGGAGCATTTAAAAGGCAAGAAGATCCATGTGTCACCGTCTGCAATTTTAATTGTGTCCGGCGCACTTCAGGCACTTCAGCTCATCTCAATTGGGCTTTTAAAACGAGACTCTGTCATTTTGACGGAGAAGCCGTCCTACCTTCAATCTTTGCATGTGTTTCAATCAGCGGGGATGCGGCTTCGCGGCTTGCCGATGGATAAAGAAGGGATCAAGGCGGGGCTTGTTTCTTCTTATCGAAAACAATATGGAGGACAGCTGCTTTACACGATTCCGTCGTTTCATAATCCGACAGGCACAGTCATGTCAGAGCAGCGGAGGAAAGAGATCATCAGCCTGTCAAAAAAAGAGCAGCTGCCCATCATTGAGGATGATGCGTATGGTGATTTATGGTTCGAAGAAAAACCGCCGCAGCCGTTGAAAGCAATGGATCACGAGGGCAATATTCTGTACCTGGGCACGTTTTCAAAAACGGTTAGCCCCGGTCTGCGAATCGGCTGGATTGCCGGTCCGGAACCGGTTATTGAAAGGCTGTCGGACATTAAAATGCAGACAGACTACGGTTCAAGCGGACTGTCCCAGTGGGCGGCTGCCGAGTGGCTGTCGCAGGGGTATTATGAAGAGCATCTGACTTGGATACGCAGGGTGCTTAAACAAAGGAGAGACGCCGCCGTTCATTTTCTCGAGCGGTATGCGGGGGACATTGCCTCGTGGCGGATTCCTGCCGGCGGCTTTTATATTTGGGTGACATTTCATAAAAACCTGCCTGTCAGCCGTTTCTTTTATGAACTGCTGAAACGGCAAGTGCTTGTGAATCCCGGTTCCATTTATGACGGCGAAGACCGAAACAGCATCAGGCTGTCATATTCCTATGCATCTCTTGGGGATTTGGAAACTGGCATTAAGGCGGCAGCCGAAACAGCCCGCCGCCTGATGATGTCCTAAGCTTTTGTTATACGATGACAGCTCCCAGCGCCCTGGCGAAAGCAATCGCGTGCTCAGGTGCGATTTTGCAGCCTTTCAATTTGTCGAGGGAGACATGAAGCTGTTCAAAACGGCACGTGCTGATGTCCATGTTTTGAAGGGACGTGCCGGAAAAGCTGGCGCCTTCCAATTCGCACCTGTCAAAGTGTGTCTGCTGGAGCACCGTATTGCTGCACTCACTTTGCATAAGAGCACAGTGATCAAATCGAACTTGTTTCATATTTGAATACGAAAATGAGCTGAAATGTCCGTGGCATTCCTCGAATGAAACATTCCGCAGCGTTGCTTCCGCCACATTCATTCCAACCATTTTTGACTGCTTAATAGAAGTTCTGTGAATGACAGCTCCGCTGAAATCGGCGTTTGATAAATCACATTTTTCAAAGATTACATCGGTCAGTTCAATATGCCGAAAGGACACATCGATAAACACGACATTTCTAAAGATCGTTTTTTCCACACAAAGTCTTTCGATATCTTCGCCGAAGATTGTACAATCTTCAAACAAATGCATGCTGATTACATCATCCTGCGTCACGGCATCATGAAAATCTGCGGTTTGCAGGTTTTCCGGTATATTCGGTTTTTGAATTGTAATTTTATTCATGTGATGACATCCTTTGCTGCCCGAAAAACAGAGGCTTCCGGGTTCAATTTAGTAGATCGTTAAGGAATTTGATACATATAGTAAATCGTAAAGAGCCTTTCTTGGTACAGCAGCCCGGTTGTTTTGTAAGCATAAATGGAAAGCTTCCTGTACGTCAAGGCGTTTACAGGCCGGGAAAGCCAAAGGGAACAGGAGGAATGCGGAATGGGGCATTACGTCAAAACCGAGGAGCATGTGACACTGTTTGTAGAGGATATCGGGCATGGAAGGCCAATCATCTTTTTGCACGGGTGGCCGTTGAATCATAAGATGTTTGAATATCAAATGAATGAGCTTCCGAAAAGAGGCTTCCGTTTTATCGGCATTGATTTACGGGGATATGGACTATCTGACCGCCCTTGGGAAGGCTACGATTATGACACGATGGCCGATGATGTGAAAGCAGTCATTTATACGCTGCAGCTTGAGAATGCGGTTCTTGCCGGTTTTTCAATGGGCGGAGCCATTGCAGTCCGTTATATGGCAAGGCATGAGGGAGCGGATGTTGATAAGCTGATATTACTGTCAGCAGCGGCACCCGCGTTCACAAAACGCCCAGGTTATCCGTACGGAATGAGGAAGCAGGATATTGACGATATGATTGAACTGTTCAAAACGGATCGGCCCAAAACACTGGCGGATTTAGGGAAACAGTTTTTTGAGAAAAAAGTGTCCCCAGAGCTTAGACAGTGGTTTCTCAATCTGATGCTGGAGGCCTCCTCCTACGGGACGATCCACTCGGGCATTGCATTAAGAGATGAGGATCTCAGAAAGGAACTTGCTGCAATCAAGGTGCCGACGCTGATCCTGCACGGGAGAAAGGATAAAATTGCGCCGTTTGATTTTGCGAAAGAGTTGAAGCGCGGCATCAAACAGTCGGAATTGGTTCCGTTTGCAAACAGCGGGCACGGAGCATTTTATGAGGAAAAAGAAAAGGTCAACAGTTTGATTGCAAAGTTCTCCGACTCATAAGAAAAAACCCGATATTCATCGGGTTTTTATATGATCCCTTTGTTTTGCAGTTCGTTAATGATGAGGTCAGCTCCATCGGAAATAGAGATCTGGTCCGACTCAATGATGAAATCGGGTGAAATGGGCGCTTCATACGGAGAATCGATCCCGGTGAAATGTTTGATCTCTCCGTTTCGCGCTTTTTTATAAAGTCCTTTTGGATCGCGCTGTTCACAAACATGCAGCGGGCACTTTACATAAATTTCGAAGAACTCATCTATTGGAAAGAGCGCTCTAACCATGTCCCGGTCTTCTCTGAATGGAGAGATAAAAGCCGTTAAAATCATTTGCCCGCTGTCGACAAATAGCTTCGCCACTTCTCCGATCCGGCGGATGTTTTCAATCCTGTCACCAGTCTGAAATCCAAGATCTTTGTTTAAGCCGTGGCGGATATTATCACCGTCAAGCACATAGCTCTGAATGCCCCTGCGGTAAAGCTTTTCATCGACTGCATTGGCCAGCACCGATTTTCCGGAGCCTGATAAGCCGGTAAACCAGAGGACGCAGCTTTTGTGTCCGTTTAAGGACTGTCTGTCAGACTTTGAGATGGCAGCGGGATGCCAAATAATGTTCGGATTGTGTGTCATTTTAATTCCCCGCTGTTTTGCTGGATGGCAACAGGCTGTTGATGAAGTCCCTTGATCAACACGGCTGCGACCTCAGGCCGGCTGAACTCTTTAGGCGGCTTTTTGCCTTGGCGGAGAAGCTCTCTCACTTTTGTGCCTGATAAGTGGATGTGGTCTCTTGAGCTGTGCGGACATGTTTTGGAGGTGCCCATGTTTCCGCATTTTCGGCAATAAAAGCTGTGCTCGAAAAACAGCGGCTTGATGCCAAGCTCCTCCTCTGTGAATGATTGAAAAATATCTTGTGCGTCGTATGTCCCGTAGTAGCTGCCGACCCCTGCGTGATCACGGCCTACAATAAAATGGGTGCAGCCGTAATTTTTTCGGACGAGCGCATGGAAAATCGCTTCCCGCGGACCTGCATAACGCATGGCGGCAGGGAAAACCGATAACATGACACGATCCTTTGGATAATAGTGATCAAGCAAAACCTGGTAGCTCTCCATTCTGATACCGCTCGGGATATCGTCTGACTTTGTTTCACCGACAAGCGGGTGAAGCAGCAGACCGTCGACCGTTTCTAACGCTGTTTTTTGTATATATTCATGCGCTCTGTGAACAGGGTTCCTGGTTTGAAAGCCGACAATCGTTTGCCAGCCGAGTTTTTGAAAGGCCGCTCTTGTTTCTGCGGGCGCTGCATAAAACTGTTCGAAAGGTTTGTCAGGCAGGCGGCTGACCGTGATAGGCCCCCCGATATAATAATCCGGGCGCGCCAGCAACTTTTTTACGCCTGGGTGGGCAGGATCGGTTGTTTTAAAAACAGACAGTGCTTCCAGTGTTTTATCAGGCCGGTATATATCGGTGACTGTGATCATGCCGTAGGTAACGCTGTCTTTCACAAGCTTGACGTGATCTCCGGCAGACAGCTGTTTTGCTGTTTCTTCTCCGACAGGCAGCGTAATCGGCAGGCTCCACGGCAAGCCGTTTGCCAGCCTCATTTCTTTCACAACACGATGATAATCCTTTTCTCCCAAAAAACCTGTTAACGGGCTGTAGCCGCCGATCGCAATAAGCTCGAGGTCGCTCAGTGCAAGCTGATCCAGCTCCGCTTCGCACGTGCACCCTTCAAAACGGCATGCGTGATCACAGCGGTTGATTAATACCCCTCCATGGGGCTCGTTTCCATTCAACGTGTTCAACCTCCATTTATACGTTTCCTTGTTTTCTTTTCTGCACTTCAATGAAAGCTTTACATCAGTGCCTTAACATCATTTCGATTCTCACAGCAAGAACCTGCCATCCGCTATTCCTGATGCAGGCCGCATTCTGTTTTCTCCCGTCCGGCCCATCTTCCAGCCCTCTCATCGTTCGGGTCCGAGGAAGGCAATGTACACATTTCACAGCCTATGCTCGGATAATGTTGATCGTGCAGTTTGTTGTAAGGCAAATTGTGCAGGCGGATGTACGTCCAAACGTCATCCCATGTCCAGTGGATGAGCGGGCAAATTTTGATGAGCTTAAACTTCTGGTCCAGGTTTACGTATTGAATATGCTTTCTCGTTGGCGACTGCTCCCGGCGCAGCCCTGAAATCCAAGCTGTCATGCCGGACAGGTGCTTTTTGAGCGGTTCGATTTTCCGCAATTGGCAGCAGAGGTTCGGGTTATGCTTCCACAGCTCTCCGCCGTACTTCGTCTCCTGTTCTGCCAGGCTCAGCTCGGGCTCGAGCAGCTGGATTGTAAATCCCGGATATCGCTCTTTGACAGCCTCGATCAGCTCATATGTTTCTTGAAAATGAAGCCCTGTATCCAAAAAGATGATGTGTGCGTTTTTGTTGATTTTTGATATTAAGTCGAGAAGCACCATCCCTTCTGCGCCAAAGCTGCAGGCGTACACGATCTTTTCTCCGTACGTTCGGTAAGCCCATTTCAACACATCGAGCTCATCGATCAATTGATCCGTTATTTGTTTGGACAGCACGTCGTTCCAAGTGTCATATGTGATGGTTTCGTTCAACGTTTTCCCCCCGTTTGCATCTGCTTTTTTATCTATTGATCGAGTTATAGGCAGACTATTCATTTTTTGCATAAAGGTTCAGGGTTTTTAGGTGCCGCGCCCGCCTAAAATGAGGAGCGGAACCATTAAGAGCCCGGCTGAATATGCTTTTAAGCAAAATGGTTTTATGCCCAAGGAGAGGTATTATGCCGATTTCCATTTATCAGGGGCATCATCATTCGCTTGCCCCGGCGGATATTAACATCGTCATTGATGTCATCAGAGCCTTTACGGTCGCCCATTATGCGTTTATCGGCGGGGCGAAAGAGATTTTGTTGGTCCGGACGGCTGATGAAGCCTTTGCGCTGAAAGACACCTATCCGGATTATGTATTGACGGGAGAGGAAAAGGGGGTCGGTATCAGCGGATTTGATTTAGATAATTCTCCTAAGCGCATGGCTGAGCAGGATATGGCGGATAAGCGTCTGATCCAGAAAACAACTAATGGCGTCACAGCGGCGTTGGGGGCGCTGAATGCAAAGCATCTGTTCGTAACTGGATTTTCCAATGCCAAAACAACGGCACAGCATGTAAAAAAGCTCGCCGCAAACGATTGTGTCATGAACATTGTGGCTTCCCATCCATCCGGTGATGACGATATGGCGTGTGCGGAGTATATCAAAGGCATCATTGAAGGGACAAATGCGGTAACGGCTGAGGAGGCGATTCAAAGAATAAAAGGCTCTTCTGTTGCAGAGAAATTTTTTGACCGCCGCCAGCCATTATTTGATTCGGAGGACATCGCTTACTGTGCAAAAGAACTGACGGGCGATTTTGTGATGCAAGTGAAACAAGATGGAGAAGTTCCAACGATAGAGAGGGTCATAATATGAATGATTTTTCACTAGAATTGCCAGTGAGAACAAATAAGCCGAGAGAAACCGGGCAGTCCATTTTAATTGATAACGGCTATCCCTTGCAATTTTTCAAAGATGCGATAGCTGGAGCGTCCGACTATATTGATTTTGTGAAATTCGGCTGGGGCACATCATTACTTACGAAAGATCTTGAAGAAAAAATCAGCACGCTAAAAGAGCATGACATTTCATTTTTCTTTGGCGGCACACTGTTCGAAAAGTACGTAAGCCAGAAAAAAGTAAATGAATTTCATCGGTACTGCACCTATTTCGGCTGTGAATATATTGAGATTTCAAACGGTACGCTCCCGATGACAAATAAAGAGAAAGCGGCTTACATTGCCGATTTTTCTGATGAATTTCTTGTGCTCAGTGAGGTGGGCAGCAAGGATGCGGATTTAGCAAGCCGGCAGAGCTCTGAGGAATGGCTTGAATATATCGTTGAGGATATGGAAGCGGGCGCGGAAAAAGTGATTACAGAAGCCAGAGAAAGCGGGACGGGAGGGATCTGTTCCAGTAGCGGCGATGTCAGGTTTCAAATTGTTGACGACATCATTTCCTCGGATATTGATATCAACAGGCTGATTTTTGAAGCGCCTAACAAAACGCTTCAGCAAGGGTTTATTCAAAAAATCGGGCCGAATGTGAATCTGGCCAATATTCCATTTCATGATGCCATCGCGTTGGAGACGCTGCGTTTAGGGCTAAGATCCGATACCTTTTTTCTGTAAAACAGCGGCTGTGGGGCTCTCGTCGTGAAGAGAGCCTCTGCCTATTATTTTTTATGGCGGTACATAGGCGTGAGATAGGGGAGCGAGGTCAGGCGGATGTTGTAGATGAAGTCGATGACTCTTGTCGATATCACCTGGCATATGAGGGCTTGAATGACGATGCCCCAGTCAATAATAGACGCGGTGACCATAAAAATGATGCAATTCATGATGAGCAGAATCGTTCCGGGATTTCCGCCGCGGTAGATAGAAATCATTAGAGCAAGGGCTCCGAATCCTCCGTTCGAAATTTTATATTTGTATAAAAGTCCGATGCCGAGCCCCAATAGCACTGCGCCGCTTGCCAGATCAAGCCACAGGTTTGATGTGATATCCGGAAAAACCGCATCAAAGATCAATACCGAGACAGAGGTGACGGTGATAGAAGCGAGGGTGCCGGTAAATGTCCTCATCTCCAGCCACTTTAAAGCAGTAAAAAGCATTGATACATTCACAGCCCATACTGAAAAGCCGTGGGGAATTTGAAACAGATAATGCAATAGCACCGCAATACCTGCTGCACCGCCTGTCGGAATATCATGCGGAAATAAAAACAAGGACATGCCGAGTCCCTGTAGTACGCCGCCTACGACAATCATAAACGTGAGTTTTGCTTTCATCAGCAGTTCAGCCATTAAGTCATTTGCTCCTTTATGAAAAGACTTGTCCGCTGTTTCCATTTTATGAGGCTGTCCATGATTTATGTCTCAAAATGAAGAAATGGCCCAGCTAATAGGCTGAGCCATCCCACTTGCAGCGATTGATGATTTCCATATTGATCTCTGTTCCAATGCCTTTTCCTTTCGGGATGTGGACCATTCCTTTTGAAGGCTGCAGGCTGACGAGATCTGTAAAAGGATTCTCCATGACGTCCCACTCGATCGGTTCAATTTGATCGTTCTTCATTTTAGACCATGGGGGCAGGCAGGCTTGTGCAAATAAAGCATAGAGCCGTGAAAGTGATCCATCATATGCATGGGCGGATGCTCTGACGCCAAAATAACGGGCGAGCTGGAGGCAGTCCCGAAACTCATCGATTCCGTTGACATGCATGACATCGGGCTGAATGATGTCCAAACAGCGCTGTGAAAGGAGAGGCGCAAATTGCGCCGCGCCTTTCATGTTTTCTCCACCGGCAACAGGAATAGATAAACGGCTGCGAAGCAAAGCGTAATCCTGCGGCTGATCAAAGGGCAAAGGCTCCTCAAGCCAGCCAATGTTCTCCCATTCGGAGAAATAGCGCTCCCATTTAAACGCCGCCGCGGCATCATAGCTTTGATTTGCGTCCAGAATCATCGTAATGGAACTGCCGGTTGTATGCTGCAGCGCATTGATGTGCCGGACATCCTCCTTGAAGGAGGTCCCGCCGATTTTGACTTTGATTTGCTCAAAACCCTTTTTTAACTGGGCTTCAACGTTGGAGACCGAGCGGCTGATCCATTGCGGGGAGTCTGAGTACGATTGAAAAGAGGCGTACACAGGAATCTCTTCTCTGAATCGCCCGCCCCATAATTCGCAAACTGAACAATCCGCAGCTTTGGCCGCAATCTCTGTCAGCGCCATGCTTACAGCGGAGGCCGCCCGCTGGTGCCATTTCTGAATCGTGCGCACTAACGACAGGCGGCTGCCGGCCTGTTTTCCTAAAAGAAACGGGATGATCCGTTTCGTAAAACCGACATGGAGAGCGGGGAGCCAATCAACACATTCTCCCCAGCCGTCTATCCCGCTTTCGGTGATAATCCTGATAAGATAACAAGTCCGATATCGTTTAAGCCCGTTGGCGTCTCCGTATGGCTTTTCTAATCGGTGCAATAGCGGAAAGGTTTCAATTCGTACAATTTTCAAACTAGGTGCTACCTTTCCTCAGCGGGCTGCAGCCGATTGCCAGCCATTTTAGGGTCTTCTTTCTCTTTTGCTTCTTCATTGTTTTGCTTCACATGGATTAACATCATCACAAGAATGCCGACAACGAGAGTCAATCCCGCAATGCTTAAAAACATGCCGGGTCTGGACCATTGCATCAGGCGGCCGAAAATCGGAGGGCCGATTGCTACCCCTAAGAAGCGTACAGATCCGTACAGCGAGGTGACAAATCCCCGTCTTTCCTTGCCGACAGCCCCGGTAATGAAACTGTTCACACAAGGAAGGACAAGACCTGAGCCGATACTGCTCAGCACGAGAACACTGATAAAGAGGACAAGATTCTCAATGAATGACAGTGCCGCGTAAGATACGGTCATGAACGCCAATCCGAGTACGATCAGTTTTTTCATTAACGATTGCTTTTGCCCGATTTTGCTTCCTGTTGTATAAGACGTCACACACATAACCAAAAGTGGAATCGCTAAAATCAAGCCTTTTTTCACGCCGTCGGTGTCGTATGTTTTTTCAAGAACATCTGAGAGGTAAAACAGGATGCCGAATAAAGTAAACAAACAGGTCGCACCGGCTAAATAAGCGGTAAACAGCCATCTGCCTTCATGTTTAAAAACACTTAACAGCCCTTTCGCATATTTTCCGATAGGTGGCGGTTCTTTTTCTTTTTTCTTCTCTTTAATAAAAATCCAAGTCAGCACGATTGAAATGATACAAAACACAGGGAAGGCAAAAAACGCGCCATACCAGACAAGCAGGGCGATAAGCGAGCCAATGATCGGTGAAAGCACTTTCCCCATGCCGTTTGAAGCTTCAACAAGGCCCAGCACCTTGCTCTCCTGGGCGCCTTTAAACAGATCTCCCGTCAGTGCCATGGCAATTGGGCCTGTTCCGGCTGCCCCGATTCCCTGAAGCGCTCGTCCTGCCATGACCCAAGGAAAGGCATTGTCAAAAAAACCTGCCGCAAACCCGGCTAACAAACCGCCGGCACCATACAAAATTAAGCAGGGAATAATGATGATTTTCCTTGAGAATCGGTCTGCGAGATAACCGACGATCGGAATCGCAAATGCTGCAATCAAGGAAAATACTGTGATCACCAGACTGACTTGAAATTGTGATAAATGAAGTTCAGATTTCATTTTTGGCAAAATCGGAATAAGCATCGAGTTTCCGAGGGTCAATATTAAAGGGATTGAACCGATTGCTACAATCGTCATTCCGTTATTTTGTTTTGATGATTCCATCTCAGAGCACACTCCTTTTCTTCTGCTTAGAATGTCCCTGATGGCTTCGTTTATTCAGTAATCAGACAGCAAAAAAACCGAACAGAAGATACCTGTTCGGGAAAAAGAGGACTAGCCGAGAGCCTGTGAAATCAAAGCATATAAGTGTCCATTTTGAATAGGCGCTTTTTTCTGATAGAACAAAAGCGGAGGTTCATCATCTTTATGAAATCCCATTTCTATCAGGCTGTCATGCAGAGACGTGTGTTCACCCGGTATATCGATTCGCATCGGGCCTTGTTTTCCGGCCGCCAGCCTGCTGATTATTTGTGCAGCAACGTCTGGTGATGGAGCGATAATGGGGCCGAATTTCAAATGGGCCGGTGTTTGTACAGATAGTCCGTACCCAATGAACTGTCCGTCAGGTTTTCTGGCGATGACACATTCGCATGAAGTGGAAATAAGCTGCTGCAAAAGGTTTGATCGATCTCCGCCAAAGGCGGCAAGATCCGCCGTCGCTAAGTCTTGAAAGTCTTGTTCTCTAAAGGATGACAGTTTAGTGTCAAGCTGTTTTGTATAAGGTTGAAAACTGTGACAGCTGTACTTTCGCACTGTTCCTGCCGTATGAAAGCCTGCTTTTTCATAAAGCGGCAAACCTTCTTTTGTGGCGCAAAGCCTGATGGAGGTGTTTTCATCCGTTTGGGCGATACAGGCGTTTACCATACGCCTGCCGAGACCAAGCCGTTTATATTCCTTGTCAACGATAACAAGGCCGATAGAAGCAAGACGGCCAAACAAAAACAAGCCGATGCAGGAAATCATCTCACCGCTGACATTTTGATAACCGAAAAAGCGTCCCTGCTGAACAAGCAGTTTCAGCTCTTGTTCGCCATAATCCGGCCACCCGGCTTGCCCGCAAAGCCGCAATAAGCCGGAAACGTGTTCTTCATGAAGCTCAATCAGTTCATCCACTACGTCCATAAGATCACCTGCTTGTTCTAAGTGTTTTGTACATGACAATATGATTGCCAATGCCGGGAATGTCAAATGGTTCGCCAAGTTCCTTCCAGCCAAGCTTGGCATAGTAGCCCTTGACATGGTGTCTTGCGTTGCACCATACCGCCTGAACGCCGCTCTCCGCTAGTTTGTGCTCCGCATGTTTGATCAGCGTGCTTCCAGCTTTCTTATCGCGATATCCTTCGAGCGTTGCCATGCCTCTCAGCCGATACGCAGGGGTTTCCGTTAATAAAGGCTGACTTTGCGGGGAAAAAGAAGCGATGCTGATCAGCGTTCCATCATAAAACGCGCCGAGATGAAAGGAGCCTTCTGCATGATCCTCTTCATATTTGCATTGTTCGATGGATTGATGGGGACGCAGAATTCGGTGCCGGATTTCATATGTATCTTCCGCGGAAATGGTTTTGACTTCGAGCATAATGTTCCTCCTCATGATTGTTTTTCTATATCGTAACACGAATCTCGTTGAAAAAGACTGCCCGATTCGATCAGGCAGTCTTTTAGGAATTAATGCAAAAAGATATTTTGGCGCTGCTCATCTTTTTGCTGAATATATGACGTCAGCTCGGCGGTTAAGTCAGATCTGAGGAAAGGTGTAATCAAGTAGATGCCGTTAAACAGCTCGCACGCCGTATCCAGAAGGGAGCGTGCAATCGCAAGGCCTTCCGCCTTTTGCTTTTCTTTATCTTCACCCGCACGGGCCATTTTTTCGCGAATCGTATCAGACAGCTTAATGCCGGGAATTTCATTGTGGATGAATTCGGCATTCCGGCTGCTTGTCAGCGGCATGATGCCGATATAGATCGGCGTCTTCAGATGTTTTGTTTCGTTATGGATATCGACAAGCTGCTGCTCGGAATAGACAGGCTGAGAAACAAAATAATCTGCGCCGCAATCTATTTTTTTCTCCAGCCGTTTTACCGCTTTATCCAGATGGCGGACGTTAGGGTTAAATGCGGCGGCGACTGAGAAATTTGTTTTCTTGCCGAGCGGTTTTCCAGACAGAGACAGACCTTCATTGAATTGTTTGATCAGCCTGATTAAATCAAAGGATGTTAAATCATACACAGACGTCGCACCAGGAAAATCCCCGATTTTAGAAGGGTCACCTGTAATAGCAAGCACGTCATTCAGCCCTAACGTATCAAGGCCCATTAAATGTGACTGCAAGCCGATAATGTTACGGTCGCGGCACGTAATATGGACGAGGGAACGCATATCGAGCTGCTGCTTGACAAGGGCGCCGCAGGCAACATTGCTGATCCGCGGGGTTGCCAGAGAATTATCGGCGAGTGTCAAGGCATCGATTCCGGCTTCTTTTAATTCAGCGGCCGCCGATAGAAATTTGTCAAAGCTCAGTTTTTTCGGCGGATCCAGTTCTACGATAATAGAGCGTTTTTTCGCCGCGATCTCATTCAGGCCGGGCTCGGTTCGCTCGTGCTGAACTGATATGAATTCTTTCGCCCGGGTTTTGACTTCTTTTTTCGTAATCGGAGCCAGCCCGCCAACCGCTTCTGCCATCGCCCGGATATGATTTGGCGTGGTGCCGCAGCAGCCGCCAATAATCCGCGCACCTTGCTTACGGAATTCTGACGCGCTGTTTTGAAAATACGTGTCATCTGTTTCATAGACGAGCCGTCCCTCTTCAAGCGAAGGAAGGCTGCTGTTTGGATAAACGGATAAGAACACGTCATCAAAAATCGGCACTTCGCTGAGCGCTTCAATCATATGATAAGGGCCGAGGCGGCAGTTAATGCCAACAATATCAGCTCCGAGATCCGCAATCGAGCGCAATGCGTCAGAAAGCGGCGTTCCGTCCTGCAATACGCCTTGCTCGTGCATGGATACATTGAGCATAATCGGAAGATCAGTCTCTTTCCGCGCGATTTTCAGCACTTCACGGGCTTCTTCCAAATCATAATACGTTTCTAGCAGCAAGCCATCCGGCTCTTCATGCAGCAGCAGGTACAGCTGCTCGCGGAAGCTGCGCTTAATGTCGTCAAGGCTGTACGCGTTTTTATTAAATGTGCGTATGCCGCCCATCGTTCCAAGCACGTATGCATCACCTGCTGAAGCCCGCGCGATCTTTACGGCCTCCTGATTCATTTTTTTGATGTCATCCTCAAGACCGTGTCTGGATAATTTAATATAGTTTGCCCCGTACGTATTCGTTTGAATAATGTTTGCTCCAGCTTCAACGTACGCTTTATGTATGCGCTGAATTTCCTCCGGCTTTGAAATGTTGAGCTCCTCAAAACACCTGTCAATGCCATAGGAGTAGAGGAGCGTCCCCATGGCGCCGTCACCGATTAACACCTGTCTTTGCAAATCTTCTAAAAGTCCCATTGTCTGCCTCCTTTATTCACATCAGCAAGGAAAAAAGAGAAATAAAAAAAGTCCTCTTAAGAAGAAGACTTTGTCAGTGATTTTGTCTCTTCTTATCTTCCAAGCTGTTCGAGCTTGCTGGATTTAGCACCTTGGTCATGGCTGATCGCCATTACACCGGTTGCTGAAGCTTCGTCGGGCCAGTCCCTCTGCTTCTCTTGATAAGAACGGATATGAAATTTTCGTGTCAGGAAGTGCCGTAAGATACTTGGCGTTTTTCCCTTTCTCCAAATTTACCGAAAATAAAGACAATAATCAATAGGAATCAGAAAATTTATCTGAAATTTATAAATTGAACGTCAATTGGCAGATCTGCTCCACTCACAGCTGAAATAATCTGCTGAAGGTCATCTTTGTTTTTTCCGGTGACGCGCACTTGATCATCCTGCACCTGAGATTTTACTTTCAGTCCGGAGTTTTTGATGATCGTATTGATTTTTTTTGCGTTGTCCTTATCAATGCCTTGAACAAGCTTTGCACGCTGGCGTACCGTTCCGCCTGATGCATTTTCCACCTTGCCGTAATCAATGTTTTTTGTCGGTACATTTCGTTTAATCAATTTGCTGACCAGCACATCTTTCAGCTGGCTTAATTTGAATTCGTCATCGGAAACGAGGACCAGCTCCTCTTTATCTAAGGAAATATCGCTTTTGCTTCCTTTAAAGTCATATCTTGTACTGATTTCCTTCAGTGCAATTTGGATTGCGTTTTGCACTTCAGGCAATTCCACCTTTGATACAATATCAAATGAACTTTCTTTTGCCATATGAAAACCTCCATAACATTTAACTTATGTGTTGATTATAGTAGAATAAAGAGAAACTTCCAACAGAACAAAGAATCAATTTGGGATGATTGGAAAAAATGTTAACAAAATCCGCAGAGAATAAGCGGAACAGGAAGGACGATAGCATGAGACCAGGGCAGCAATTAACCTTGAGTATAGATCACCAAACCGACTTCGGTTACTTTTTAACCGATGGGGAAGATACGATTCTCTTACATAACAGTGAAATGACTGAGGATATCGAGGACAGAGAGGAAGTAGAAGTCTTTATATACGTCGACCAGCAGGAAAGGCTTGCGGCCACGATGAAAATTCCGGTCATCAGCGCGGATGAATATGGCTGGGTTGAAGTGGTGGATAAAGTGGAAGATATGGGCGTTTTCGTTGATGTCGGTTTATCGAAGGACGCGCTAGTCGCAACTGAGCATTTGCCGCCGTACGAAGATGTCTGGCCGCAAAAAGGGGACAAGCTTTACTGTATGCTGAAGGTGACGAACCGGGGGCGCATGTTTGCGAAACCAGCGCCGGAAGATATCATCAGCGAATTGTTTACCGACGCTTCAGAAGATCTGATGAATAAAGAGCTGACAGGTACGGTGTACAGGCTGATCGCATCGGGTTCATTCGTGATTACGGATGACGGGATCCGCTGTTTTATTCACCCGTCAGAAAGAAAAGAGGAGCCAAGACTCGGTTCAAGAGTCACAGGGCGGGTGATTCAAGTGAAAGAAGACGGTTCGGTCAACTTGTCGCTGCTTCCAAGAAAACAGGATGCAATGTCTGTTGATGCCGAGTGCATTCTAACGTACATGAGAACGAGAAACGGCGCCATGCCGTACAGTGACAAAAGCGAGCCTGACGATATCAGAGAACGTTTTAACATGAGCAAAGCCGCCTTTAAACGCGCGCTTGGCCATTTAATGAAAAACGGAAAAGTGTATCAGGAAGATGGATGGACATACGAGAAAAAATAGCATGAAAACGGCTCGCCTGCAGCAGAACTGCGGAGCGAGCCGTTTTTTATGTCTAGTTTAATTCATCAACAAGCGTTCTGATTGCCATTTCGCGATCAACATTGTCTGAAATCGCAATCGGCGTAATATCGATGGCGAGAATGATCAGTATCAGGGCACCGGCTGCAGCAACATAAGAAACATAATAGAAATAGTTAGCGGTATCAACAGTGTTGACAAGCTCGGCCTGAACTCTGGATGTATCATCCTTGGAAGCGGCGATTTCCTTTGCGGCTTCTACTTTTTCTTCAACGATTTGACCTGCTTTTTTCAGCAGTTCATCCACTTTCAATGCATCTTTGCTGTAAACAGCTTTCTTCAGGTTGTCAAAAAAGTCAGCATCCTCTTTTTTAATATCAGCGACAACCTGATTGGCAAAAGCCTTTGCCTGTTTTGTGTTGAGTTTGTCTGTCATCGCTTTATTAAAGACCTCTGGCAGCTGTTTGCCAACTTCCCCTTGGGCAAACACAAACCCTTTAAAAATTTCCTCACCTGAATACTCAAGCTGCTTTGCCTGTGCCACACTTTCTTGCTGTTTCACCAAAAACACAGTCGTCACCAATACAACCGACAAAAATACGAGAAACGCCTTCTTCAAACTGAAACCTCTCCCTTCTTTTGTTTTTTATTCCACAACAGTCTGCGAATATATGTAAAGTGAATCGTGGAATCGATAGGTGTGAGATACAATATCAAAATGCCGGCCATGATAAGCGAGAAACTGATCAGACCCAGCATGACTGCAAAAATCTCATGCATAAAAACAGCGATGATCAAAATAAATCTCCAATGCTTCTTCGGCGCAAACAGCGCCGCAAAGATGACGATTTGAACCAGCAGCGTCCCCCATGTCGGAATCACCACGAACGGGCTTGTTACAATTGGCTTTGTTAACGCCTGAAAAAAGCCGTTGAAGCCGATGGTTTTTTCCTGGGCGAAATAATAGACGGCTGTTCCGTCCACCCATTCCTGCTGAGACAGCTTAGCAACGGTAGAGTGAAAATAAAGCACCGCCACTTGAATTCTGATCACAAAATACGAAATAAAAGCTGTTATTTTTCCAAGTGTTCTTTTGCCCTCTAGAGGTCTCGTGCTCCAATGCCATTTTCTCGGATCGGTCAGCGTGATGGGAAGCAATAAAAAGGTCATGACAGCTGCTGCCTGCTCGCCTCCGTCGATGACGATCAGCGATGACTGCAGGCTGTAACTGACATACCAATGCAGAACCCCGGTGATTCTGGGGCGCCAGCCAATGACAACAAGCACCAGAATGGCAATGCAGACCCATCTGAGAAGATTTAACATCATATAGTTATTTTCGCCGAGGCAAAAGAGACTGAGATTCATTTTACAAGCAGGATAACTGCTGATTCCGCTGGCTGGCTTCATGATGAGGCTCGGGTGATTGATGAGCAGCGTCAGCAGGCTGGATAGCGCAATGATGCTTCGCGCGAGGCCGTATACATTCGTCCACGGGTTTCTATCGTCCCAACTGGTGATGGTCTTTTTTATGTTTTCGAGCATGAGATCACAACCTTGACTATGCTTTTTACCTGATAAGACGAAGGGGTGTATTTAGAATAGCTCCAAGGTACAATATCCTCTTTCGTCAAATAGTAGCTGCCGCAAAGCAGCGGGCGGGGAGCGGGTGTTTTTAATTGCACGGTTTTTGCTTTGCTTTTGCATGCGCCGAGGTTCTTTTCTTTGCATGCGGTCCACTGTTCCTTGCCGACTTGGCTGTAGATCACGCCCATTTCAACGCCTTGTGACCGCCCATACCGATACAGGCCGAATAGGTTATCAGCCCTCATATTGGGCCATCTGACCTTGGCGCTGGCATCTTCAGCCTCATATAAGCCGATCGAAGTATCGCGCGGATTTTTGCTGAAAAAGCCCCAGCCCTGAGGAAGGATGCTGGACATGAGAAATTTGGAGTCCTTTGTCAGCGGGATCGGGGTTGTCCCTAAGCTGCCAATAATAGAAAACAGAAATATCGAACCCCAAAGGACTGAAAAAATGATAAAAAATGATATCGATTTCTGCATTCGACTGCTCCTTTTAACCTGAAGAATCGTTTTCACACTTTTCATAATATAAAAACATTTATGTAATAAAAAGGTTAAAAAGTATGAGAAATTCCATTTTTGTCAAAAGAAAAAACAGGACATTTTACACTGCTATATATGATTGATATATAGTGGTTTTTTCGATATATTGAAACCATGAAAACGAATCAAGTGAATGACCGCTGGATAGTTCAATTTCGAAAAGGGATTTTTGAGCTGGCCATCCTTTCCCTTCTGCGATCTAAACCGATGTACGGTTATGAGCTGACGTCATCCTTAAAAACCACCTCGGCGCTCGCTATTTCTGAGGGAGCGATATATCCGATTCTGAAACGAATGACCGAGAAGGGATGGATCGAATTTTTTTGGGAAGATTCACTGGACGGCCCGAAAAGAAAGTATTACAAAATGACGCAAAAAGGAGAAGAAATGTTAAAAGAACGGCTGGAAAAATACTTGGAAACCCATCAAGCCTTACTGTCTTTATCGGGGGATTTGCTATGAATGCCCAGCATATCATTGACCGGTACATGGAGGAACTAAATGCAGAGCTGGCGAATATGCCTGATGTAGAGAGAGAAAACGCTATCGACGAATTAAAGGGGCATATCACCGCTTTCGTTCAAGACAGAATCAAAGCCGGCCTTAGTGAAGAGGAACTGCAGGAAGCTATTGAATCTGAATTTTCTCATCCGAAGGAGCTTGCCGAAGTGATGATGGGTGATGGGAAAGAGATGAATAGGAGGAGGTCATTATTGGGCAAAAGCTGGCTTTCGGTTCTTCTCATTGTCGCGATTATCGCCCTGCCGCTGCTGCCGCCCGATTTCAGACATCTGCCGCTGGCTGTTTATTTAGCGGTGCTCGCCGGATATGTATGGAAGCGGAAAAAAATGATGATGTTTGCCGGCGTCAGAAAAAACAAAATGCGCTCTCAAAAGGAGATTGTCACGATTTCGCGAGTCGGTGCGGCTTATCTGCTGTTTTTAGCAGTGCTGCTTCTTTTGAGCCCGTTCCTCAAGGCGTTTGTCGTCCTGCTGCTGATTGCAGTAAGCTGCGCCGCTTTTTTTCTTTTTCTTAACATCAAGTAATGTGTAGGAGGCTGTAAGATGGAAATCAGCATCAATTATCTATTAATCGTCATCGCGCTCTTATTCTTTGTGGTTGCCTATTTTGTCGGGATCAAAAAACAAACCTGGATGCTGGCCGGATTTAACGAGGCGCGCATACGGGATAAAGATCGGCTGGCCAGAATAGCAGGCTACTTTTTCCTGAATTCCGGTTTGTTTATTTTGCTGAATAGTTTTATCTCATTTCAAGGCCAGGAGCAGCTCATACCACCGCTTATACTGGCATATGGCGCAGGGGTTATAATTTATGTCAATAAAAAATTAGTAGAGTAGAAAAAGAGGGGCAGAGCGAAATATCTCTGCCCTTCTTTTTTTGGGAAAATAAGAACGAAGCACCACATACAAGTTTTTGTATTTTTGATAGGATGAAGAAAAATGATAGATTCCAAAATAGGAAGGATGTGGTGTTTTGCGCAATCTGACTAAGACTTCTCTATTACTGGCCGGCTTATGCACGGCGGCCCAAATGGTTTTTGTAACACATGCCTCAGCTGATCAAAGCATCAAATACGACCATACGTATCAAACCCCTTCATACATCATCGAAAAGCCATCACAGAAGCCGGTACAAAACACAACTCAGAAAGAATCGTTATTTTCCTATCTTGATAAACATCAATCGCATTTTAAGCTCAAAGGGAATGCGAACAGCCATTTTCGTATTTCGAAAACCATAAAGGATCCAAAAACAAAACAAACGTTTTTTAAATTAACGGAGGTTTACAAAGGAATTCCGATTTACGGCTTTGAACAAGCGGTCGCGATGAAGGATAACAAACAAGTGAAAAGTTTCTTTGGAAAGGTGCACCCGCAAATCAAGGACGTCTCTGTCACACCGTCTATTTCTGAGAAAAAAGCAATACGTACAGCGCAGCGTGAGCTCGAGGCTGCCATTGGGAAAATCAAATATCTTGATGGGGAACCAAAGGGCGAATTATATATCTATCCACACGACGGGAAATTCGCTCTTGCCTACCTTGTGAGACTCTCGACATCTGAACCTGAGCCTGGCTATTGGCATTATGTCATCGATGCCAAAAACGGAAAGGTCATCAAGTCTTTTAATGCCATTCATGAAGCGGCAGGTACAGGAATCGGCGTGTCAGGCGATGAAAAAAGCTTTGACGTCACAGTACAGGATGGGCGCTTTTATTTGGCCGACGAAACAAGGGGAAAAGGGATCAATACGTTTGACGCGGAGAACCTGAACGAAACCTTGTTTACTCTTTTGTCTCAACTGATCGGATATACGGGCAAAGAAATAGTCAGTGGCACTTCCGTATTTAATGAACCTGCGGCTGTAGACGCGCATGCAAATGCGCAAGCCGTTTACGATTATTACAGCAAGACATTTGGCCGTGATTCTTTTGATCAAAACGGAGCAAGGATTACGTCTACCGTGCATGTCGGCAAACAATGGAACAATGCAGCGTGGAACGGCGTCCAGATGGTGTACGGTGATGGAGACGGTTCAAAATTTAAGCCGCTGTCCGGATCGCTCGACATTGTCGCGCATGAAATTACACACGCAGTCACACAGTATTCCGCCGGCCTATTATATCAAGGAGAACCCGGTGCATTAAATGAGTCCATTTCCGATATTATGGGCGCAATGGCTGACCGTGATGATTGGGAAATCGGCGAGGATGTCTATACTCCGGATATTGCAGGAGATTCATTGCGGTCGTTAGAGGACCCATCTAAGCAGGGAAATCCAGATCATTACTCGAACCGCTACACAGGAACAGAGGATTATGGCGGAGTCCATATCAATTCGTCCATCCACAATAAAGCAGCTTACCTTCTGGCAGAAGGAGGCGTGCACCACAATGTGCAGGTTGAAGGGATAGGGCGTGAAGCATGTGAACAAATTTACTATCGGGCTTTAACATATTATGTAACGGCATCTACAGATTTCAGCATGATGAAGCAAGCGGCGATTGAAGCCGCCAATGATTTATACGGTGAAGGATCGAAGCAATCAGCTTCAGTCGAAAAAGCGTATGAGGCTGTCGGCATTTTATAAGCAAACAAAAACAGTCAGGGCACAGAGTCTGACTGTTTTTGTTTGCTCATTTTCTTAAAAAGAATATCGCCAATGTACCTGGACCGGCGTGCGAGCCGATTGCAGAACCGATAGAATGCATAATGATTTCTTTCGGCTTGAAGGCTTCCTCAATCAAGTGTTTCATGTCCGTGGCTTTTTCTTTGTTCGCGGCGTAGCTGATCCCGATGGTTTGATTGCTCCAATCATCCCCGCGCTCTTTCATAAGCTCGATGATCCGTTTGAAAAGTTTCTTCTGTCCGCGGATTTTTTCCAGCGGCACAAGCTTGCCGTCCTCCATTTGAAGCAACGGTTTTATATTCAGCAGGCCGCCGACAAAAGCGGATGTTTTGGATATCCGGCCGCCCCTTGCGAGATATGTTAAATCATCAACGGTAAAAATATGTTCAAGCTGGTTGCAAAAGTTCTTTACAGACGTTTCAATTTCTTGTATTGTATTCCCGTTGATACAGAGATCGGCAGCATGCCGGACAGCCAGGCCGTATCCTAATGAAGCGCATTTGGAATCAATGACCCGCAAATCGAAATCAGGGAATTCCTCCTTCACTTCATTGGCGATCATTACAGCTGTCTGATACGTGCCGGAGAGACCTGAGGAAAAGGCAATGTAAAGAGCGGGATCACCTGTTTCGGCATATTGCAAAAATACATTTTTAATCGTTTGCGGTGAGGCTTGGGACGTCTTGGGCGTTTCTCCATTTTGCATCGCCTCAAATATTTGATCAGCATGAATTGTGACTGCATCTTCGAATTCTTTATCGCCGAGTGAAACCCTGAGCGGAATAAAGCCAATGCTTTTTTCTTCAAAATAAGAACGCGGCAAATCAGCTGCGCTGTCAGCGATGAGATGAACTGTCATATTGCTTCCCTTCTTTCCGTTATCGCTCGTTATCATGAGAGTTTAAGCCAACTATATCATATTAATTTGCCAAAATCGTGTTCAAATATTTGTTTTAAGGGAAAACATAATAAAGAAGAAAGAGCGGAGGAACATGCCATGGTACTAGATCAAACAAAAAAATTACTCATCGTCATCATTGGCGCTTTACTCAATGCAGCCGGGCTGAACTTATTTTTGATTCCGGCAGATGTATATGCCAGCGGATTTACAGGTGTCGCCCAGCTTTTATCAAGCGTCGTTGATCAATATGCCCCCTTTTACATATCGACGGGAACGCTCTTGTTCCTCTTAAACATTCCGGTCGGTATTTTAGGATGGCTGAAGGTCGGCAAATCGTTTACGGTGTACAGCATTTTAAGTGTCGCACTCACTACTCTGTTTATGGGGATCCTGCCGGAAACAAGCTTATCACATGATATTTTGCTGAACGCGGTGTTCGGCGGCGTCATTTCAGCGGTTGGTATCGGCTTAACATTAAAATACGGGGCTTCGACAGGCGGGCTTGATATCGTCGCCATGGTCCTTGCAAAGTGGAAGGATAAACCCGTCGGCACGTATTTCTTCATTCTAAACGGGATTATCATCTTGACGGCAGGATTATTGCAAGGTTGGGAGAAAGCATTATATACCCTGGTTACACTATATGTGACAACGAGGGTGATCGACGCCATTCACACCCGCCACATGAAACTCACGGCCATGATCGTGACGAAAAAAGCGGACGAAATTAAGGAAGCCATTTACGGAAAAATGGTGCGCGGCATCACAACTGTTCCGGCAAAAGGAGCATTTACGAACGAACAGAAGGAAATGATGATTATCGTCATTACGAGGTACGAACTGTACGATTTAGAGAAAATCGTCAAAGAAGTTGATCCGAAAGCATTTACAAACATTGTACAGACGACAGGGATTTTTGGCTTCTTTAGAAAAGACTGACGAAAGCAGGTGGAAGTCGTGAAACGGCTGCTTGTGATGCTCCTCCCCGTGCTGCTTTTGATAGGCTGCGGGAAAGATGAGCAGACAGAACCCGATAAGGAGGTATCAGGCGGAATGGAGAATCAAGAGGTTGTTTTATCTGTTGACGCAATTCAGGAGCCTGAACAAATCAAGTTTAACATGTCGCTGAAGAACCAAAGCGAACGTGCTGTCGAGTTTCAATTCAGCACAGGGCAAAAATTTGAACTTGTCGTGTATGATTCTGGGCACAAAGAAAGATACCGTTATTCGAAAGACAAAATGTTTACGCAGGCTTTTCAAAACCTGACACTTGAACCCGGAGAAACATATGATTTCTCTGATGTGTGGAAGGAAGTCCCTGAGCCCGGAACCTATGAGGTAAAGGTGACATTTAAGGGCAGAGCGGAAAATCTAAAGCAAGTTCAGGCTGTTCAGCAGTTTGAAGTCAAATAAGAGGCTATGGCGACTCGCCATAGCCTTTTTTTATTGCAGTTTGTCCAGCTGATTTTGAAATTGATGCAGCTGGCGACGTTCCGCATCTGTCGAATTGGCATACGCAGAAGATACAGCATTTTTGGCTCTCAGAATCGCTTGCTCCTGATCGCCCTCCTCAAAGCCGTTTGTCACCATGACCGCCTGTTGAACAAATGATTTTGCCTGCTGAAACAGTTCGTTTCTCATTTAATATTCAACCTGTCTTTCGGCCGAGTCTCGTGCCGCGGCATGCTGGTGAGCTTCTTCTAAAGTAGACCGATATGGAAATCTTGCGGCGTGTAGCCCGATGGAGTCTTTACCCTGCTGAATAAACCTTCTGGATTTGCTTCGTTTACCCATTTTGAGACTGCCCCCTTCCATACTTTGACGAGATGAGTCGTCTTCAATAGTATGGTGGGGTAAAGTAAGGTTTATGAGTGGGAAAAATTAATACGGACCGTCCTTAAAGTGAGAAATATTCTTTCAAAAATCTTGCCACGCCGTCCTCTTCATTTGCAGCCGTTGTTCGGTTGGCAATCTGCTTGACCGCGTCAATTCCATTTCCCATTGCGACGCCGCAGCCGGCAAATTCAAGCATTTCCAAATCGTTATCCTCATCTCCGAAAGCGATGATCCGCTCTCTCGGCACGCCGTAAAAATCGCTGATTTTCTGCAGGCCGACCGCTTTATTCATGCCGCTTTTGATAATTTCAATGACATGCCACGGAGCGGCCCATCTTCTATGGTCGATCACCTCGGCATGAACATCCGATAAATAAGAGCGTATTGCCGGCACATCTTCTTCTTTTGCATGGATGAGTACGGACGTCACATCTTCACCGAGATTTTCCCGCAAGTCTCCGACCGTTACATTTGTTGTGTTCATGTTAAAGACATCAATCAGGTGCTCATCATGGTAATGGAAGTATACGTCATCAATGACTTCAGCAAGCACATTATGTACGTTGTAGCTCTCGCTGATATCCACGAGCTGTTTGACAACATCAAGCGGGAGTGACGTATGATATCGTCCCCAGCTGTCGTCCAGCGGATGATGGACAAATGCTCCATTAAAATTGACAATCGGCGTTGTCAATTCCATCTGCTGGTAGTACATAGAACTTGAACGGTACGGACGCCCTGTTGAGATGCAGACATAATGCCCGCTATCTTTTAGGCGCTGTATCGTCCGAAGAGTGTTTTCTGATATGGTTTTATCATCCTTTAATAACGTTCCATCTAAATCTAATGCGATTAAATAGGGTTTTGTCTCCATGAAAAGCTCCTTTAACCTTAGATTTTGCTTGTTTTCCCTTAAGTACAGTGTAGCTTTTTACCATCTTTATTGTCTACATGTTACACTTATGATTATGGTTATCCTAAGGAGGGCACATTGTGATACAAATTGAGAATCAAACCGTTTCCGGTATTCCTTTTTTACATATTGTAAAGGAAGAGAACAGGCACCGCGCTGTTCCTCTCGTATTCTTTATCCATGGTTTTACAAGCGCGAAGGAACACAACCTTCATATTGCTTACCTGCTTGCGGAGAAGGGCTTCAGAGCCGTTCTGCCGGAGGCTCTGCACCATGGTGAACGGGGAGAAGAAATGGCTGTTGAAGAGCTGGCGGGCCATTTTTGGGACATCGTCCTCAACGAGATTGAAGAGATCGGCGTGCTTAAAAACCATTTTGAAAAAGAGGGCCTTGTAGACGGCGGCCGCATCGGTCTCGCAGGCACGTCAATGGGCGGCATCACAACGCTTGGCGCTTTGACTGCATATGATTGGATAAAAGCCGGCGTCAGCCTGATGGGAAGCCCGAATTACGTGGAGCTGTTTCAGCGGCAGATTGATCATATTCAATCTCAGGGAATTGATATCGACGTGCCGGAAGAGAAGGTACAGGAGCTGATGAAACGTCTCGAATTGCGGGATCTCAGCCTTCAGCCGGAGAAACTGCGCCAGCGGCCGCTTTTATTTTGGCACGGTGAAAAAGATAAAGTCGTGCCTTACGCGCCGACCCGGACATTTTATGAAACGATTAAATCCCATTACAGCGAGCAGCCGGAACGCCTGCAATTTATCGGAGATGAAAACGCCGACCATAAAGTCCCGCGGGCAGCAGTGTTAAAAACGATTGAATGGTTTGAAACGTATTTATAAAGCACTGCGTTATGAACAAGGGCTTAATTTACGTTATACTGTAGAAAAAAGGAGTGAGGGAACGTGGAAGAAGCATTAAAAGAAAACATCATGGGCGCCCTGGAACAGGTTGTCGATCCTGAGCTTGGCGTTGATATCGTGAATCTTGGCTTGGTATATGACGTTGATATGGATGAAGACGGCTTAACGCACGTGACGATGACACTGACATCGATGGGCTGCCCTTTAGCGCCGATTATCGTGGATGAAGTGAAAAAAGCATTAGCGGACCTTCCTGAAGTGAAAGAGACAGAGGTTCACATTGTATGGAATCCGCCTTGGACAAGAGATAAAATGTCCAGATACGCAAAAATTGCGCTTGGCATTCAATAAAACAAAAAAGGACAGCCTGACATGTGAGGCTGTCCTTTTTTACAGCTGAAAGGAGTGAAAGGAAATGATGTACCTGCTTGCTGTTTTGTGCCCGCCGCTTGCTGTTTTGTTTTCGGGAAAACCGTTTCAGGCCTTGCTGAATCTCATATTGACCTGTATCTTTTGGCTGCCGGGCGCGATTCACGCCTGCTTTATCGTCGCCGACCGCCGTGCCGAAAAACGGGCTAGAAGATAATATGGAAAAATGAGGGCGCAGACATGGTATAATGGTTGTAAAAAAACAGCAGGGAGAGCACTATGAAAAAGAAATTGCTTGCATTCGCGCTTTGTACTGGCGCGTATGCGGCCCTGTTTGCGTACTCTGTGCACTCAGAGCAAAAAACAGACACAAGCGAGATGACGGATGTCAGCCGCCTGATGCCTGTGAAAATAAAGCAGACAGTGAAAGGGCAGGAAGAGGAAACGCTCCTTGACACAGTCAAAGAGGCAAATCGAAAAAACATAAAAATTTCAATCGCCGGTGCTCAGCACTCCATGGGCGGCCATACATATTATGAGGACGGCATCGTTCTCGACATGACAGGCTACAACAAAATCCTGTCACTCGATAAAGAGAAGAAAACCATCAGAGTGCAAAGCGGTGCAACGTGGAATGACATCCAGAAATACGTGAATCCATACAGACTCGCGGTAAAAGTCATGCAGTCACAAAACATCTTTACAATTGGCGGCTCTCTCAGCGCTAATGCCCATGGACGTGATATCCGCTACGGCTCGCTGATTGATACAGTCAAATCATTTCGGCTTTTAAAAGCTGATGGGACAATTATCACCGTCACTCCAAAAGACGAGTTGTTCACGGCAGTCATCGGAGGGTACGGTCTTTTTGGTGTGATTCTTGATGTAACGCTTGAACTGACGGATGATGAGCTGTATGTCATGCAGACTGAAAAAATGAATTACAGCGCATACGCAGACTATTTTACAAAGCACGTAAAAGGAAATCCAAAAGTCCGAATGCATTTGGCGCGAATATCAACAGCGAAAAAAGGATTTCTGAAAGACATGTATGTCACGAATTACGTATTGGCTGATCAACAGGATCAGCTGACTTCATACAGCGATCTCAAAGAAGATGAATATACGGGAGCCACAAAGTTTGCACTCGGTTTGTCAAGGCGGTATGAATGGGGCAGGAATTGGCTGTGGGGCACGCAGCAATCCTATTTCCTAAGCCAAAACGGCACAGAGATCTCACGCAATAATGTCATGCGGTCCGAATCCAAATTTCTTGAGTATGAAAACAATGACAACACAGATGTTCTGCAAGAATACTTTGTGCCCGTGAAGGAGTATGCGGCTTATATTGACGACCTGAGACAAACGCTGTCGGGCGAAGATCTCAACCTGCTGAACATTACGATCCGCTACGTGCAGAAAAATGAAAAGGCCGACCTTTCCTATGCGAAGGATGATATGTTTTCGCTCGTGTTATTAATAAATGAGGGCTTTTCAAAAGAAGACCAGGCAGATACTGCCCGAATCATCAGGCGCATGACAGACGTTGCTATCAAGCATGGCGGCAGCTATTATCTGCCTTATATGACCTACCAGACAAAGGCGCAAATGAGACAGGCATATCCGAAAAGCGAAGCGTTTTTTCAGAAAAAACGAACCTATGACCCGGATGAACGCTTTATGAATTACTTTTATCAGAGGTATAAATAATGGGGAAAAACAAATTAAAATGGCTGACATTATCACAAAGCAGCGTGTTTTTCGCAAGCAGCTTAATCTTTCCGTTTTATATACTGTTTGTGAAAAATATCGGCTCAAGCTACACGCAGTTCGGTTTTTCCTACGGATTGTTCGGGCTGAGCGGCGCACTCATTTATCCGCTCCTCGGACGGCTGTCTGAAAGGTTTGACAGCCGTTATTTTCTGCTTGCGAACTCTTGGGGCATGGCTGTTCTGCTTTTATATGTCCCGCATATCGGAAGCGTCGTTCACGTGTATATCGTCCAAGTGCTGTTAGGGCTTTTTGGAGCGATGCAAAAGCATGGAGAAAAAGTGCTGATCGCTGATTTTACAGACAGTGGAGAGCGTGGAAAGAAGATTGGGAATTATCATTTTTGGACAGCTGTCTTTTCAGCAGCAGCCATTATGCTCGGGGGTTTTCTCGCTGACTTTTTCACAGTGCAAATGATTTTTTATGCAAGCTCTATTCTATATTTTTTGAGTGGATTGATGATGATGAAAACAGGCTGACCGCGTCAGCCTGTTTTTTTATGCGGCTGAAAAGGGGCGTCATATCAACATTTTTCGGTGAGGTTGTATTGATTTTTTTGAATGGAATTTCCATTGAACAGAAAATTTATAAATGAATAAAAATATTAAATATACGATTGAATTAATTTTTATTCATGTTATAATGTTAAATAATTTCACAAAGACCAAGAGGGTGAACTTGTTTTGAAAATAGGAATTGTAGGTGCTACAGGGTATGGAGGCACCGAACTTGTCAGGATTCTTTCGCATCATCCTCATGCAGAGGAATGCATACTTTATTCATCCAGCGGAGAAGGAAATGTCTATAGCGAGGTTTATCCTCATCTTATCGGCTTAGCGGATCAGAGGCTGAAGCCAATTGATATGAATACGATCAAACACGAAATAGATATCATGTTTCTTGCTGCGCCGCCCGGAGTATCAAGTGAATTGACTCCGAAGCTGGCAGATGCGGGAATTCCGGTTATTGACCTGTCAGGTGATCTGAGGATACAAGAGCCTGCTGAATATGAAAAATGGTATAAACGGACAGCGGCACCGAAGGCGGTGATTCAAGAGGCGGTATACGGTCTCGCAGAACTGAATAAAAAGCAAATTCAACAGGCGAAACTCATTGCCAATCCGGGCTGTTTTCCAACAGCTGTTTTGCTTGGCCTCGCGCCTTTGGCTCAAAAGAAACTGCTCGATGAATCTTTCGTTATCGTTGACGCGAAGACCGGGGTTTCCGGAGCGGGAAGAAAAGCATCCATGGGAACTCATTTTTCTGAGCTGAACGACAATTTTAAAATTTATAAAGTCAATGAACATCAGCACACGCCGGAAATTGAGCAGGCGCTGAATGAATGGCAGCCAGGTCTCGGGCCCATTACATTTTCGGCTCACTTGGTTCCGATGACAAGGGGCATCATGGCGACGATGTATACGCAGTTAACCTGTGATTTATTGGCAGATGACCTGCATAACCTATATTCGGAATTTTACCAAGATTCATATTTTGTGAGAGTAAGGCCAAAAGGCTATTATCCGCAAACGAAGGAAGTGTACGGCAGCAATTTCTGTGATATCGCCGTGACCCACGACGAGAGAACGAACAGAGTCACGATCGTCTCGGTCATCGATAATTTAATGAAGGGTGCCGCCGGTCAGGCAGTGCAGAACTTTAATGTAATGAATGGCTGGAATGAAGAGACCGGTCTCGCCATCACGCCAATTTATCCATAGAACGGGAGAGAATCGAACCATGATTCAGTTAAGTGAAGATCAAATTGTAAAAGTAACAGGTGATGTGTCCTCGCCAAAAGGATTTCAGGCAAAGGGTGTGCATTGCGGGCTGCGCTACTCGAAAAAAGACCTCGGCGTCATTATCAGCGAGACACCGGCCGTGAGTGCAGCGGTTTATACCCAAAGCCACTTTCAGGCCGCTCCGATCAAAGTGACACAAGACAGCTTAAAGCATGGGCCGGCCTTGAAAGCCGTCATCGTCAACAGCGCCATTGCCAACGCCTGCACGGGAGAACAGGGACTAAAGGACGCATACACAATGCGGGAGAGCTTTGCTTCACAGCTTGGCATTGAGCCGGAGCTTGTCGCTGTTTCTTCAACGGGCGTCATCGGCGAACATTTAGACATGAAAAAAATTCAGGCGGGGATCGGGCTGCTGAAAGAAACACCTGCGGGATCAGGAGATTTTGAAGAAGCGATTTTAACAACCGATACGGTGATTAAGCAGACGTGCTATGAGCTGGCAATCGGCGGCAAAACAGTCACGATCGGCGGAGCGGCTAAAGGCTCAGGGATGATACACCCGAACATGGCCACGATGCTGGGATTTGTGACAACTGACGCGGCAATCGAAGAAAAAGCGCTGCAAAAGGCGCTTCGGGAAATCACTGATGTTTCATTTAACCAAATCACAGTTGACGGAGAAACATCCACGAACGACATGGTATTGGTTATGGCGAATGGCTGCGCCGAAAACGAGTGCCTGTCAGAAGATCATCCAGACTGGCCGGTCTTTAAAAAAGCGCTCTTGCTCACTTGTGAGGATCTGGCTAAAGAGATTGCCAGAGACGGAGAAGGCGCGACAAAACTAATTGAAGCCCAAGTACAGGGAGCGAAAAACAATCTTGATGCAAACGTCATTGCCAAAAAGATTGTCGGCTCAAATCTCGTGAAAACGGCAGTATACGGAACAGATGCCAACTGGGGGCGGATCATCGGAGCCATCGGACACTCCGCAGCTCAAGTGACGGCAGAAGAAGTAGAGGTTTATCTTGGGGGCCAATGCCTGTTTAAGAATAACGAGCCTCAGCCATTCTCTGAATCTCTCGCCAAGGAATACCTTGAAGGAGATGAAATCACCATTGTCATCAAGATGGATGAAGGAGACGGGAACGGAAGAGCGTGGGGCTGTGACCTGACCTATGACTATATCAAAATTAACGCGAGCTATCGCACGTAATAAAGGGGAGCATTATGAAGAAAACAATTGTCTTTAAATGCGGGGGAAGTGTCATCCGCGAGCTGTCGGAGGGATTTTTTCAAAATCTGAAAGAGCTGACGGCGTCAGGCTGGAAACTGGCGATCGTACATGGCGGCGGCCCGGAAATTACAAATATGCTGAAGCGGTTAAATATCAAAACAGAGTTTTCGGGCGGACAGCGGAAAACAACGAAGCCGGTGCTGGAAGTGGCGGAAATGGTTTTATCCGGTTCTGTCAATAAATTTTTCGTTGCAGAGCTTGCCAAACACGGACTGCGAGCCGCAGGGATTTCTGGTAAGGACGGCGGTCTTTTGGAGGCTGATTATCTCGATTCGGAAGCATACGGAGAAGTCGGAGAAATCAAAAAAGTCGATGCATCCATGGTGAACGCGCTGATGGAAAAGGACATCATCCCCGTTATTGCGCCGCTGTCTATGACAAGCGACTGCAAAACGTTGAATGTAAATGCCGATCTGGCTGCCTCAGCAGTTGCCGGAGCACTTGAAGCCGATAAGCTGATGTTCGTCACAGATGTTGATGGAATCATGAAGGAAAAGCAGCGTCTGGACGTCCTGACCCCTGAAGAGATTCAGACGCTAATCGAGCAGGAAGTGATCACAGGAGGGATGATCCCGAAGGTCAATTCAGCCTTGTCAGCTTTATCAGATCAGGTGTCTGAAGTCATGATCGTAAACGGAAAAGGATCATTCTTCGCAGAACAAACCTTTCAAGGGACAAAAATCGTCAAAGCAAAGGAGGCTGTTTCATGAGCAGCTTGTTTCAAACCTACGGCCGCTGGGATATTGACATTAAAAAAGCAAAGGGAACGCATGTTGAGGATCAGAACGGCAAAACGTACCTCGATTTCATTCAAGGGATTGCGGTATCAAATCTAGGCCACTGCCATGAAGCGGTGACAGAGGCAGTCAAAAAACAGCTCGACAGCGTATGGCACGTATCCAACCTATTTCAGAACAGTCTCCAAGAGCAAGCGGCACAGAAGCTGGCGGAACACAGTGCGGGTGATCTCGTCTTTTTCTGCAACAGCGGTGCGGAGGCGAATGAAGGTGCGATAAAGCTCGCCCGAAAAGCCACTGGAAAAACAAAAATCATCACTTTTCTTCAGTCTTTTCATGGCCGCACGTATGCAGGGATGGCGGCGACCGGACAGGATAAAATCAAAACAGGCTTCGGCCCGATGCTTGAAGGCTTTCACTACCTTCCATACAACGATCCTTCTCTTTTTGAAGCTCTTGGGGCGGAAGACGATATTGCCGCGGTGATGCTTGAAACAGTGCAGGGAGAAGGCGGAGTCAATCCGGCGAGCGCTGAATTTTTAACAGCCGTTCAGTCATTTTGCAAGGAAAAAGAGGCTCTTCTGATTGTTGATGAGATTCAAACCGGCATCGGACGGACGGGAAAAGGCTTCGCATATGAGCACTTTGGACTCTCACCGGATATCATCACAGCCGCCAAAGGATTGGGAAATGGCTTTCCAGTCGGCGCTGTCATCGGAAAGAAACAGCTTGGAGAAGCGTTTACCCCTGGTTCTCACGGAACGACTTTCGGAGGAAATATGCTGGCGATGGCTGCTGTGAATGCCACATTGCAAATTGTATTCGAGCCTGACTTTTTGCAAGAGGCTGCTGACAAAGGAGCGTTTTTAAAAGAACAGCTTGAGGCGGAGCTAAAAAGCCCTTTTGTTAAACAAATCCGCGGTAAAGGATTAATGCTTGGAATTGAGTGTGATGGCCCGGTTGCTGGCATTATTGCAGAATTGCAAACATTAGGCTTGCTTGTATTGCCGGCCGGCCCGAAAGTGATTCGTCTGCTGCCGCCGCTCACCGTGACTAAGGATGAAATGGCAGAAGCTGTAAGAAGGCTGAAACAGGCAATTGCTCAGCATACCGCTGTAAACCAGTGATTTTTTTTTCGATATAAAGGTATAAAAATTCATTTTTATAATTAATTATTCATCAAGAGGTGGGCTGTTAGATGGAAGGTTATTTAGTGTTAGAAGATGGGACATCGTTTAGCGGCGAGCTGGACGGTCATGAAAACTGCACGGGAGAAGCTGTTTTTTTCACAGGAATGACAGGCTACCAGGAAGTGCTGACAGATCCATCATATAAAGGGCAGATTATCGTATTTACCTATCCGCTGATAGGCAACTACGGCATTAATGAAAAGGATTTTGAAAGCAAGAAACCGCAAGTAAAAGCCGTGGTTGTCTATGAGGCGTGTGATCATTTTTCTCATCATGAAGCGGTATACAGCCTCAAGGAGTATCTACAGAAATGGAACATTCCGCTGTTGACCCATGTTGATACAAGGGCTGTCGTGAAAAAAATCCGGGCAAATGGAACGATGGGTGCGACAGTCACAGCCTCTAAAGAAGGAGCTGAGATTGCCCTCCAACCAGAGAATGTGGCAGAGCAGGCTTCCGCACAGGAAATCAGCACATTTGGCGACGGGAATAAACATATCGCTCTCATTGATTTTGGCTATAAAAAGTCAATCGCATCATCACTTGTCAAACGGGGCTGCAAGGTCACCGTGGTGCCATACAAGCAAATGGAAGCTGTATACGATATAAAGCCGGACGGCATTGTGCTGTCGAACGGTCCTGGAGATCCGAAAGCCATTCATCCATATCTAGGAAAAATCAAAAGCATCATCAGCCGCTTTCCGACTCTTGGCATTTGTCTCGGACATCAGCTGATCGCACTCGCATTCGGAGGGAATACATTCAAGCTGCCATTCGGCCACAGGGGAGCAAATCATCCGGTCATCGACCGTGAAACGAAACGGGTCTTTATGACAAGCCAAAACCACAGCTATGTGGTTGACGAACAGTCGATTAATGAAAAAGAGCTCACGATCAGATTTCATCATGTCAATGATACGTCAGTTGAAGGGCTTGCTCATAAAAAACTGCCAGTCATGAGTGTTCAATTCCATCCGGAAGCCCATCCCGGACCGGCGGAAAGCGAATGGATTTTTGATGATTATCTAAAGAATGTGATACCAGCAAGGAGAGAAATCGCGCATGCCTAAAGACACCAGTATTTCAAGCATATTAGTAATCGGATCAGGCCCGATCATCATCGGGCAGGCGGCAGAATTTGATTATTCAGGCACTCAAGGGTGCATCGCGCTGAAGGAGGAGGGCTACCGGGTGATTCTCGTCAACAGCAATCCGGCGACAATTATGACCGATGAAGCCTTTGCTGATGAGATTTATTTTGAGCCTCTGACAGCAGAAAGCCTGACAGCCATCATTAAGAAAGAACAGCCTGATGGACTTCTTGCCAATTTAGGCGGTCAGACCGCGTTGAATTTAGCGGTGGAGCTTGAAGAAACGGGTGTTTTAAAGGAGCACGGCGTCAAGCTTCTCGGCACATCCGTTGAAACGATACAAAAAGGAGAAGACCGGGAAAAATTCCGTTCGTTAATGAATGAATTGAAACAGCCCGTGCCGGAGAGTGAAATTGTTGATAACGAGGCCGATGCCCTCCATTTTGCGGAATCCATCGGTTTTCCCGTTATTATCAGACCTGCTTACACATTAGGCGGAAAGGGCGGAGGAATCGCCCCTGATAAAGAAGCCTTTACAGCTATGATTAAACAGGCGCTATTAGCAAGCCCGATCAATCAATGCCTTGTCGAAAAAAGCATTGCGGGCTTTAAAGAAATTGAATATGAAGTCATGCGTGACGGCAATAACACATGCATTACCGTCTGCAACATGGAAAATATCGATCCGGTCGGCGTGCATACAGGTGACTCTATCGTTGTGGCGCCTTCACAAACATTGACAGATGAAGACTATCAAATGCTGCGGACGGCTAGTCTGACCATCATTTCAGCACTTGATGTCGTAGGCGGCTGCAATATTCAATTCGCGCTTGATCCTTTCAGCAAGCAATATTACGTGATCGAAGTGAATCCGCGTGTCAGCCGGTCATCGGCTCTCGCATCTAAAGCGACCGGTTATCCGATTGCAAAGATGGCTGCTAAACTGGCAGTCGGATACACACTTGACGAGCTGAAAAATCCGCTCACAGGTTCAACTTACGCAAGCTTTGAACCGGCACTCGACTATGTGATCGTCAAATTTCCGCGCTGGCCGTTTGATAAATTCAAAAACGCAGACCGCAAGCTTGGCACAAAAATGAAAGCCACCGGTGAAGTGATGGCGATTGAACGGAATTTAGAAGCGGCAATACAGAAGGCAGCCGCGTCCCTTGAATTAAAAAATATCGGCACACACCTTCCAGAGCTCAGCGGCTTGTCAATTGATGCGCTATGGGAGTTGGCAGTCATTCCGGATGACCGCAGATTTTTCGTTGTCATGGAGCTGTTGAGCCGCAGCGTCTCGATTGATGACATTCATGCGAAAACAAAAATTGATCCGTTTTTCCTGTATACCTTTAACAATATCATCAAATTGGAAAACCGCCTGATGGAAGAGGGCGGCGATCTCTCTTTTGACTTATTGAAAAAAGCAAAGGAAAAGGGGTTCTCAGACGCAACGATTGCCTCGCTGATCGGCAAAACAGAAAAAGAGGTGCGCGCGCTTCGCAAGGAGATGGGCATTACACCTTCCTTCAAAATTGTCGATACATGCGCGGCTGAGTTTGATGCGAAAACAAACTATTTTTACTCCACATATTTCGGAGAGACCGATGGAGATATCAGCCGCAAAAAGAAAAAACGCGCGCTGATTATCGGATCGGGCCCGATTCGGATCGGCCAAGGCGTTGAATTTGATTACAGTGCGGTTCACGGCGTGCTGACACTGCAAGAGCTTGGGTTCGAAACCATCATGATTAACAATAACCCGGAAACGGTCAGCACAGATTATGAAATTGCGGATCGCCTGTATTTTGAACCGATGACAACGGAGCATATTGTAAACGTGGCGGAGCAGGAAAATATTGATTTTGCAATCGTGCAATTCGGCGGCCAAACTGCAATCAATGCTGCTGAAGCACTTGAAAAAGCCGGCATTACCCTTCTCGGCACTTCGTTTGAAACGCTCGATGTGTTAGAGGATCGTGATCAGTTTTATCAGCTTCTTGATGAACTAGGATTGAAGCACGCAAAAGGAGAAATTGCCTATACAAAAGAAGAAGCCGCTTCAAAAGCCAGTGAGATTGGCTATCCGGTGTTAATTCGTCCATCTTACGTTATCGGCGGAATGGGCATGATCATTGTTGACTCGCAAGACCAGCTTTCTCAGCTGCTGAATGATGAGGACAGCATGCCATATCCGATTTTAATTGATCAGTATGTGTCTGGAAAAGAAGTCGAAATTGATTTGATTTCCGACGGCGAGGATGTCTTTATCCCGACATATACCGAGCATATTGAACGGGCGGGTGTCCATTCGGGAGACAGCTTTGCCATCCTTCCGGGACCATCAATCACAAGCGGGCTGCAGCAGGGCATGAAAGAGGCCGCACAAAAAATTGCCCGAAAACTTTCATTTAAAGGCATCATGAACATCCAATTTGTGATCGACAATGGAAACATACTCGTGCTTGAAGTGAATCCGAGAGCGAGCCGCACGGTTCCGGTCGTCAGCAAAGTAATGGGCGTGCCGATGATTCCGCTTGCCACACGTTTGCTGGCGGGTGCGTCCTTAAAAGATATAAACCCGGCCGTTCAAAATCATCATGGAGTTGCCGTGAAGTTCCCTGTTTTTTCTTCTCATGCGATACAGGATGTGGATGTGAAGCTTGGACCGGAAATGAAATCAACGGGAGAAGGCATGTGTGTCGCATATGATGCCGACAGCGCCTTGAAAAAAATCTATACACGTGTCTGGAATCAAAAAGGAAGCATATACTTGCAAAACGGTCCGGAAGATGTGAAGGAATTAGCGGAAAACGCCGGTTTCACCGTTCATGAAGGGACATTCGCCTCTTGGATGGAACAGAAAGGAAAATCGCTCCACATCAATCTGAGCGGTTCTGAAGAAGCGCGCAAAGAACGTCTGGAAGCCATGACGCACGGCATCACCGTCTTTACAGAAGAAGAAACCGTGCGGGCGTTTTTACAAAGCGGTTCAGGCCATCCGCAGCCTGTATCTCTCAAAGATCTCTATAAAAAGGAAGTGGCATCATGCACACAGTGACGCAAACCAGTTTATACGGAAAAGATTTATTAACGTTAAAAGATCTTAGTGAACAGGATATAAACGCCTTGCTTGCAGAAGCCGGTGAGCTGAAGCAAAACAAAATCCAGCCTATTTTCCATGGCAAAACCTTGGCGATGATTTTTGAAAAATCATCAACGCGGACCCGTGTTTCATTTGAAGCGGGCATGGCGCAGCTGGGCGGGAACGCCCTCTTCCTAAGCCAGAAAGATCTGCAGCTGGGGCGCGGTGAGACTGTCGCTGATACGGCAAAAGTGCTGTCAGGCTATGTGGATGCCATCATGATCCGGACCTTTGAACATGAAAAGGTGGAGGAGCTTGCCAAAGAAGCTGATATTCCGGTAATCAATGGACTGACGGATAAATACCACCCATGCCAGGCGCTCGCGGATCTCTTGACGATTAAGGAGATAAAAGGAAAGCTTAAAGGCGTAAAAGTCGCATACATCGGTGACGGAAATAACGTGGCGCACTCCTTGATGATCGGCTGCGCGAAAATGGGCTGTGATATCTCAATCGCTTCCCCAAAGGGATATGAAGTGTTAGATGAAGCAGCTGAAGCGGCAAAAACATATGCGCTTCAATCCGGCTCTTCCATCACGCTGACAGATGATCCGATTGAAGCGGTAAAAGACGCGGACGTGATTTATTCTGATGTGTTTACTAGCATGGGACAGGAAGCGGAAGAGCAAGAACGTCTTGCTGTCTTTGCGCCTTATCAGGTGAATGCGGCGCTGGTCAGCCATGCCAAGCCTGACTATACATTTTTACATTGTCTCCCTGCGCATCGCGAGGAAGAAGTGACTGCGGAGATTATTGACGGGCCGAATTCTGCAGTGTTCCAGCAGGCGGAAAATCGTCTTCATGTGCAAAAAGCACTGTTGAAGGCCATTTTATACAATGGGGAATCATCAAAAAACTGCTGAGTCAAACTCAGCAGTTTTTTTGATGGCAACATATTCACAGCCGCTTAGGCGCATACTACAGCAAAAAGGAAAAGGAGGAAAAACTGTGGGACAGCAGCATCAATTCCGGCCCGGACAGAAAGCGCCTAATAACGGTGTCTACGTAGAGATCGGCGAGACAGGGAGCATGGTGAAAAACCCCCAAAAGGTTCATCTGTCAGCAGGGGAAATGTTCCCCGAAACATCAAATCACAACCGGCTGTGGACATACAAAAGAAAGCCGTGACCACTAAAAAACCCAAAACAATCAATGTTTTGGGTTTTTGGCTTCTTAATGCTGGCTTGCATTTTTGTTCATAGGCATGATTTCTGCTAAAACCATGATTAAGACATACAGTACAACAGCAATGACAGATGATGTTTTGAAATTATACGTAACGCTGTTCATGCTTGCAACCAAGTAGCATGCCATATGTGATAAAAGGAACGTCCAAATAAAGGCAATAATATATCGCACGTTTCCACCTCGTCCTTCTCATTCTATTCTAAAAGCTATCATACCATACAAAAAGCGAAGGGGGAATCCAATTTTAGCAGAAAGTGAGGTGACAAAAGAGTCTGATTCGTCACATTTTAATGGTAAAATATAAAAAACGTCAATCGGTGTAATAGCCAAAAATGTAAAAGGCTAGGACTTTACCTTATTCGTTTCTTTTCTATTTACATAAGATAGCGTGAGATGAAGTGTGAAAGGAGGCGGGCAAGCGATGGGAATAACGGAAAGATACTTTCAACTGGGAACGGAGCATAATGTCATTCATCTGCCCTATCGCCCGAACGGCTTCGGCATCTTTATCTTGGGGGACAGAACCCACTTTGTCGGGGAAGATTCAAGCTTTTGGCTGCAGCATTACGGCAGAAATCAGCTTCTGAATATGTTGAGGAATGAAGGATATACTCTTTTTAACAGCAATCTGTTCGGAAGGCATTGGGGGGCGGAAAAAGCAGTCACCTATGCTAAACAGCTGATCCATTCCGTGATGAAGCAGGAAATCCTCAATCCGAAGATTCATATTTTAGCAGAAGGCATGGGTGCTCTCGTGGCCGATGAACTGCTTCGTTTTTCCCCGGATCATATCCGCTCAGCCGCAATGTTGAATCCTTGTCTCGATCTTCAGGCACATTATGAATCAGAAAAAGAAAATAAATTTTTCTATAAGCAATTTTTAAAAGAAGTATCGAAAAGCTACGGAATTTCTGAAAAAGAAGCGGAAGCGCTTCGTTACAAAACCATTCAAAGCTATCCGAGCGGCGTTCCGGTTCATATATGGCAGCGTATGACCGGAGCTCCATATCCCTACAGCGTACATGCGGAAGCTTTCAAGGAAAAACAGCAAAAGCAAGGCTCACCGGTCGACATGACATTTCATTTATTTGAGCATCCGAGCAGAATTTATGCATCAATCTGCAAATTCTTTCATAGTCATGAAAAAGAATTATAGGGAATATAATGACAACAGCCTTCTCTTTTGCGGAGGCTGTTTTGTTTTGGAAAATGAAAAACCGGAAGGGCGGCAGATGCAATGGAATCAACGCTGATTGTAGGTGCGGACGAATTTTTCGGCCTTTCATTATGTGAACGAATGATGGATGAAGGCATACATGTTGACGTTATTCTGGCGGAAACAGAAGATAAAATGAGACAAATGTACTTAGAAGAAAGACTCATGTGGCTTGGGAGAAATGAACTCTTTCGCCAGCTTGAACGCATTGGAGATCAAAAGTATGATACAATTTGTATCCAGTTTGGAGTTTCTTTGCCCTTGGACCAATATGATTCTTCTTATATTTTAGTATATGAACAAGACCGGAAAGAATGGGAGAAGCGTGAAAAAACAGGCTCGGAAAAAGCCGTGTTCCTGCCGAAAATGTATGGGCCATGGAAAGAAGAAACAGAGGAGGACGGCTATTACACAGATGATGTGGCTGACGAGTTGCTGAAATTCCTGTTAAAGCAAGGCCGTCATAGCAAAGACCAGTTTTTTGAATTACAAGTATCAGAAAAAACCTCAAAAGAAGAAGCAAAAACAAAAATTATCGAGTGGAAAAGACAATTTTCATCAATTTTCGACAAATATTAAGAAAAACCTTCCATGTTTCGAGTTTTCTAGATACAATAAACGTATAAAACAATACATGTTATAGCTTGTCAAAAGGAGTTGAACATGACTTGATCACAAGGCTTGTCATGATCTTTTCTGTCCTCCTTTTATTGAGTGGATGTGGACAAACTCCGTTCAAAGGAAAAATTGAGAAGGTCGGCATGCTCTTTCCTGATACGATTAATGACCTCGTATGGGGCACAAAAGGGTATAAAGGATTACTGAATATACAATCCAAATACAATGTGGACGTCTACTATAAAGAAGGCGTTAAAACAGAAGAAGATATCATAAATGCGATTGAGGATTTTCATAAGAGGGGCGTCAATCTGCTCTACGGCCATGGGAGTGAATATGCAGAGGTGTTTAACTTGGTCGGCGAAGATTATCCAGATATGGAATTCGTCATTTCCAATGCGAAAGCGAAAGCTGACAATGTGACGAGTGTCCATTTTAGCGGGGAAGCAATGGGCTTTTTTGGAGGAATGACTGCTGCCCATATGTCGAAAACCAATCAGGTCGGTGTCATTGCTTCCTTTACGTGGCAGCCTGAGGTTGACGGTTTTATCAAAGGAGCCAAGTATGAAAATCCAGATATAGAAGTAAACACGAAATATACGGATCATTGGGATGATGATACGACAGCAGTAAAGCTTTATCAGAAAATGAAGAACGAAGGCGCGGATGTTGTGTATCCCGCTGGAGACGGGTATAATGTTCCTGTTATTCAGCAAATCAAAAAAGACGGGCTTTATGCCATCGGCTACGTTACAGATCAATCGGACCTGGGCGAGAATACCGTATTAACCAGCACGGTGCAAAATGTGGACAAGGCTTATGAAATCATTGCTGAGCAATTCAACAAAGGCACCCTTGAAGGCGGCGATCATTACTACGACCTTGATACGGGAGTAGTCGAGATGGGAACATTCAGCCCGCTCGTCGATGAAGACTTTCAGCAAAGAATCACCAAGCTGATCAAAACGTACAACAAAACAGGCGAGCTGCCAAAAAACGAGTAATGGAGTGACGTCACATGCAGCACGAAAAATCACTTGAATTCTTGCAAATTGCCATGAAATACCTCCCTGAAGCGAAAGAACAGCTTGAGAAATCAGGCATTGAGCTCTCAATGGAGGCCATACAGCCGTTTATGAATCTATTTACAACGGTAATGGCGGAAGCTTACGAGCTTGGCAAGTCTGATGCTAAATCTGAAACCGAATAAAAAGAAGCCACTTTTGCGAAAGTGGCTTTTCACATGATTTTCTTTTTAATCGCGGTGATCATGGGCGCAAGCTCCTTTAGAGCGGGCTTGATTTGATCAAGAGAGTTCATAATTGAACCGATTTGGTCCATAATATGCATGTAATGAATCGTCTCTTCGTCGTTGGTCTGAGAAACCTCCTCTTGCTGTTCCTCCTTCTCTTCTGTTGGTTTTGCGGAATCGCCGAACATCATTTTTGAAAATACATCCAACTGCATACGCCTCCTTTCTATATACAATACTCTATGAGTAAGTTGAACTGATAGTTTAGACGAATATATTGCCATGCGAAAAAAAATAGGATAGAATTAGTACCTGATACTAATAATTGATCACAACCTGATTGATCTTCTAAATTTAAGATATAAAGGAGTCTTCCCTTATGAAAGCTGGAATACTTGGTGTTGGACGTTACATTCCTGAGAAGGTTTTAACAAATCATGATCTTGAAAAAATGGTTGAAACTTCTGACGAGTGGATTCGTACAAGAACTGGAATAGAAGAAAGAAGAATTGCCGCAGATGATGTGTATTCATCACATATGGCTGTTGCAGCAGCGAAACATGCGCTGGAACAAGCTGAAGTGGCTGCTGAGGATTTGGATATGATCCTGGTTGCAACTGTTACACCTGATCAGTCATTTCCTACGGTCTCTTGTATGATTCAAGAACAGCTCGGCGCTAAAAAAGCGTGTGCTATGGATATCAGCGCTGCTTGTGCGGGCTTTATGTACGGCGTTGTAACCGGAAAACAATTTATTGAATCCGGAACCTACAAACATGTTCTAGTTGTCGGTGTAGAGAAGCTCTCAAGCATTACAGACTGGGAAGACCGCAATACTGCCGTTCTGTTTGGAGATGGGGCAGGCGCCGCGGTAGTCGGACCAGTCAGTGATGACAGAGGAATCCTTTCATTTGAGCTAGGAGCCGACGGCACAGGCGGTCAGCACTTGTATCTGAATGAAAAACGACATACAATCATGAATGGACGAGAAGTTTTCAAATTTGCAGTCCGCCAAATGGGAGAATCATGCGTAAATGTCATTGAAAAAGCTGGACTTTCAAAAGAGGATGTCGACTTTTTGATTCCGCATCAGGCGAACATCCGCATCATGGAAGCTGCACGCGAGCGTTTAGAGCTTCCTGTCGAAAAGATGTCTAAAACCGTTCATAAATATGGAAATACTTCTGCCGCATCCATTCCGATCTCTCTTGTAGAAGAATTGGAAGCCGGTAAAATCAAAGACGGCGATGTGGTCGTTATGGTAGGGTTCGGCGGAGGACTAACATGGGGCGCCATTGCAATCCGCTGGGGCCGATAAAAAAAGGTGAGGTGCACACAAGATGACTAAAAAAAGAGTAGTTGTTACAGGACTTGGAGCATTATCTCCGCTTGGCAACGACGTCGATACAAGTTGGAATAACGCAATCAACGGTGTGTCCGGAATCGGTCCGATCACTCGTGTTGATGCTGAAGAATATCCGGCAAAAGTAGCCGCTGAATTAAAAGACTTCAATGTTGAAGATTATATGGATAAAAAAGAAGCCAGAAAAATGGACCGCTTTACACAATATGCGGTTGTAGCTGCGAAAATGGCAGTTGAAGACGCAGATCTTAACATTACGGATGAGATTGCGCCGAGAGTCGGTGTTTGGGTAGGCTCCGGTATCGGAGGACTTGAAACACTAGAATCTCAATTTGAAATCTTCCTAACAAAAGGCCCGAGACGGGTAAGCCCGTTTTTCGTGCCAATGATGATTCCTGACATGGCAACAGGCCAGATTTCTATTGCGCTAGGAGCGAAAGGAGTCAACTCTTGTACGGTTACAGCATGTGCTACAGGAACGAACTCTATCGGTGACGCGTTTAAAGTCATTCAGCGCGGTGATGCAGATGTGATGGTCACAGGCGGAACAGAAGCGCCGCTGACAAGAATGTCATTCGCGGGCTTCAGTGCCAACAAAGCACTGTCTACTAATCCAGATCCGAAAACAGCGAGCCGCCCGTTCGATAAAAACCGTGATGGCTTTGTCATGGGTGAAGGTGCAGGGATTATCGTTCTTGAAGAGCTTGAGCATGCCCTGGCCCGTGGTGCTAAAATCTACGGAGAAATTGTCGGCTACGGCTCAACAGGAGACGCTTATCATATCACAGCGCCGGCCCAAGATGGCGAAGGCGGAGCGAGAGCGATGCAAGAAGCTATTAAAGATGCGGGCATTGCGCCACAAGAAATTGATTATATCAATGCTCACGGAACAAGCACGTATTACAACGACAAATACGAAACAATGGCGATTAAAACCGTTTTCGGCGAGCATGCGCATAAACTTGCGGTAAGCTCTACAAAATCAATGACAGGCCACCTTTTAGGTGCAGCTGGTGGTATTGAAGCCATTTTCTCTATCCTTGCCATTAAAGAAGGCGTGATCCCGCCGACAATCAATATTCAAACACCTGACGAAGAATGCGATTTGGATTATGTGCCTGATGAAGCTCGCAGACAGGAGCTCAATTATGTTCTCAGCAACTCATTAGGATTCGGCGGGCACAATGCAACATTAATCTTTAAAAAATATCAATCATAATCAAGCCAAACCGGCTGCCCCTAAAGGGTAGCCGGTTTTTTTTATGTGCATAGATTAAAAGAGGAGGCGATCACATGAGTGTAGAACAAACACATAGCTGGCTCAGGAAGGCTGCTTCAATAGATGATTTGGCACCTTACATTATCCCGCTTTTTTCAGGTGCGGGGAAAAAGAGCTGGAAGGGCATTTTGGGGCATCTTCAGCATCATGGGATGTTTAAAAACATGACAGAGGGTATTCAGACTGCTTCCAAGCTGAAGGAAAAAGGTTTTTACGACCATATCCAAAAGGAAGAACAGTATCTCAAAAACAAATGGCAAGGTCCTGATGTACCAATTGTTCCGCTGCCGGTTGATGAACGAAATAGGAGAATTCGTTTAGAATTTGGATCAAAATCAGGACTCGCGTTTCAAGACAAAATGTTCCTCTTTCTTTCGTCAGATTTAGATTTTGGATCAGTATCTGCCCTGATGACGCATGAGTATCATCATGTTTGCCGGTTAGGTCATCTCACAAAAGAGGAAAAGGATGTCACATTACTTGATACAATCATCATGGAAGGGCTGGCGGAATATGCTGTTTATGAGAGGTTCGGCCGAAGTCAAACGGCTGAATGGACGACTTGGTATACCCCAGAGCAGCTTCAGGCTTTATATGAAAAAAAGATTGCGCCCCATCAGGATATCAAACGGGATGATCGATTATTTCCCCAGCTGTTATTCGGCAAAGGATATCAGCCGAAAATGCTTGGGTACGCAGTTGGATTCAATATTGTAAAAAAGTATTTAACTGCCAACAAGGCAAGCGCCGCAGACGGACTTTCCATTCCTGCTGAAACCTTTTTGGATGCAATGCTTTAAAAGGATAAAATAATGGAATTTCGTTAATAATATTACATTTATCCTAAAAAATTCTTGATTTTGCAAAATGATTGTAATAATATACAACTATAAAATTTTTCGATAATTCAATATTATTTATTATTTCTGAATAAAGGGATTGCTTTCTCTTGAAAACGATTGACCACAAGAGGGGGGGAAAGGGGAGCTAGCATGAGCACACTATTAGAAGTGAATAATTTAAAGACTTATTTTTTCCGGAAAAAGGAGCCGATCCCTGCGGTTGACGGAGTCGATTTTCACATCAGCAAAGGCGAGACCGTCGCGCTTGTAGGTGAATCGGGCTCCGGAAAAAGCATTACTTCCTTATCAATTATGGGCCTCGTCCAAAGCTCAGGCGGAAAAATCATGGACGGCTCTATTAAACTCGAAGACAAAGACCTCACCTCATTCACTGAAAACGATTATTGCAAAATCCGCGGAAACGAAGTATCCATGATCTTTCAAGAACCAATGACCTCCCTTAATCCGGTGTTAACAATCGGAGAACAAATTACCGAAGTGCTGATTTACCATAAAAACATGAAGAAAAAAGAAGCCTTTCAGCGAGCTGTTGAACTCTTGCAGATGGTCGGTTTCTCCCGGGCGGAGCAAATAATGAAGGAGTACCCGCATCGGCTGTCAGGCGGTATGAGACAGAGGGTGATGATTGCCATCGCACTAAGCTGTAATCCTAAATTGCTCATTGCCGATGAACCGACGACAGCGCTGGATGTGACAATACAAGCCCAGGTGCTGGAGCTCATGAAAGATCTCTGCCAGAAGTTCAACACATCGATTCTTCTGATCACACACGACTTAGGTGTCGTGTCCGAAGCGGCTGATAGAGTGATTGTCATGTACTGCGGACAAGTCGTAGAAAACGCCACTGTTGATGACTTATTTTTAGAACCGCTTCATCCTTATACAGAAGGCCTGCTTACGTCAATTCCTGTTATAGATGGAGAGATTGATAAATTAAATGCGATTAAAGGCAGCGTGCCTACACCTGATAATCTGCCGCCGGGGTGCCGTTTTGCCCCAAGGTGTCCGAAAGCTATGGATAAGTGCTGGACAAATCAGCCTTCGCTTTTGACACACAAAAGCGGAAGAACGGTGAGATGCTTTTTATATGAGGAAGAGGGTGCAGAACAATTATGACAGCAGCTAATCAAGAAACAATCTTAGAGCTTCGTGACGTAAAAAAATACTTTCCGATCCGCTCAGGCCTTTTTCAAAGAAAAGTCGGTGATGTAAAAGCGGTGGATGGTGTGTCATTTTCGTTAAAAAAAGGAGAGACACTCGGAATCGTTGGAGAGTCGGGCTGCGGAAAATCGACTGCCGGCAGAACGATGATCAGACTGTACAAACCGACAGAAGGCCAAATTCTTTTTAAAGGGCAGGATATTTCCAATCTGTCAGAGGAGAAGCTGCGGAAGAGTGTCCGCAAAAATATTCAAATGGTTTTCCAAGATCCATTTGCCTCCTTAAACCCGAGAAAGACGCTGCGGTCTATCATAAAGGAGCCGTTTAATACGCACAACATGTATACGATGCGTGAACGAAACGAGAAAGTCGAAGAGCTGCTTGCGAGAGTTGGCCTTCACCCGTCGTTTGCCGGACGTTATCCCCATGAGTTTTCCGGCGGCCAGCGTCAGCGGATCGGCATTGCCAGAGCACTCACTTTAAATCCAGAGCTGATCATTGCTGATGAGCCGGTTTCCGCACTTGATGTATCCATCCAGGCCCAAGTGATTAACTTGATGGAGGAATTACAGGAGGAATTTGATCTTACGTATCTATTTATCTCCCATGATCTAAGTGTCGTCCGCCATATCAGCGACAGAGTCGGAGTGATGTATCTTGGCAAAATGATGGAGCTGACCGGCAAGCATGAGCTTTATGACAACCCGCTTCACCCATATACCCAAGCGCTTTTATCCTCCGTTCCGGTTACAAGAAAAAAAGGATCTGTCAAACGTGAACGCATTGTCCTGAAGGGAGAGCTGCCAAGTCCGGCCAACCCGCCAAAAGGCTGCGTATTCCACACAAGATGTCCTGTTGCAAAACCGATATGCAAGGAACAAATACCAGAATTTAAAGAAGCTGCTCCCAGCCACTTTGTGGCTTGTCACCTTTATAGCTAATGTTGCCCGCACAGCTTTGAGAGGGGGTATGCATACTACATAAACAACAGCTGAGAAGAACGAACATTTTAAAAGGGGGAATATCTAATGAAAAGACGGAAAACCGCACTGATGATGCTAAGTGTATTGATGGTCCTGGCCATCTTTTTATCAGCCTGCTCGGGCTCAAAATCGAGCAGCAGCAGTGAGAAAAAATCAGCAGGCAAACCTCAGCGAGGCGGGGATTTGGTTGTCGGTTCAACTGGGGAGCCAACATTGTTTAATCCACTCTATTCTACAGACGTTTCCAGTTCAGATATTGAAGGGATGATCTATAGTACATTATTAGAAACGGATGAAAAACTAAATGTGAAACCTGCTTTAGCTGAAAAAGTAACAGAATCCAAAGATGGCCTGACTTATGATGTCAAAATTAGAAAAGGTGTAAAATTCCATGATGGAAAAGAACTTACAGCCGATGACGTTGTTTTCACTTATAGCATACCATTAAACAAGGACTATAATGGTGAACGCGGTTCTGGTTTTGAATCACTAAAATCTGTTACAAAAAAAGGTGATTATGAAGTTGAATTTAAATTAAAGAAAAAAGATGCATATTTTTATAATGTTGTTTTAGACAGCTACGGCATTCTGCCCAAACACATTTTAGGGAAAGTGCCAGTTGCAGATTTAGGCGAAAATGAATTTAACAGGAAGAATCCAATTGGTTCGGGTCCATTCAAGTTTGTTGAATGGAAAAAGGGCGATTATGTAAAACTTGAAGCAAATGATGACTACTATGGCGGTAGACCGTATTTAGATACAGTGACAGTTAAGACGATTCCTGATTCTAATGCCGCTGTTGCTCAATTAAAAGCTGGGGATATTGACTTCTTTGTTGTACCAGGAACAGACTTTGAGACAGTTAAAACATTTGATAATGTTCAAGTTAAATCTGATCTTGGTTTGAACTACAGTTATATTGGATGGAATGAAAAAAATAAATTATTTAAAGACAAAAAAGTCCGCCAAGCTCTTACCTATGCGCTTGATCGAAAAGCAATGGTAGATCAGGTGTTAAATGGTGATGGAAAAGTTGCAAACGTTCCTGAAAGTCCGCTTTCTTGGAACTATCCAAAAGGTGATGTACCTACATTTGATTACAATCCTAAAAAGGCTAAAAAGCTCTTGGAAGAAGCAGGATGGAAAGATACAGATGGAGACGGTTACCTTGATAAGGACGGAAAGAAATTCTCATTTACCATTAAAACGAACCAGGGTAATAAGATTCGTGAGGATTTAGCAGTTGTTGTGCAGCAGCAACTTAAAGAAGTAGGAATTGAAGCAAAACCGCAAATTGTAGAATTTAGTGCTCTTATTGAACAAACAAGCGCACCGAATTGGGATTATGATGCACTACTGCTCGGTTGGAGTTTGGCTACATTCCCAGATCAATTTTCAATTTTCCACTCCAGTCAATCTAAGAACGGATTAAACAACATTTGGTATAAGAATCCTAAAGTCGATAAACTTTTAGAAGAAGCTAAATCAATTACAGACAGAAAAGAATATCAGAAAAAATACGAAGAAATCTATAAATTGATTGCTGAGGACCAGCCTTATTCATTCCTGTTTTATTACAATTATCATAGGGCAATCCCGAAAAACATGCATGGCTATGTATTCCATCCGAAAAATGACTTATATCATATTGAAAAATGGTGGCTTGAACAATAATAGTTAAATCCCTAGAGAGGTGAGGATTATGCATCCTTTCCTCTTTATCCTATTTTAGAAAAGGGGACAAGAATATGGTTACATATATTGTTCGTCGAACATTAATGTCTCTGCCAATTCTTTTGGGCATTACAATTTTATCATTTGCGATAATGAAAGCGGCGCCAGGTGATCCGATGTCACTTATGATGGATCCGACAATCAGCCAAGCTGACAGAGCCAAATTTATTGAAAAGTATGGACTCAACGATCCGGAACCTGTTCAGTACTTAAAATGGCTTGGGAACATGCTCCAAGGCGACTTTGGGACATCTATTGTGAAAAAGGGGACACCAGTTTCCGATCTAATCCTTTCACGTTTACCAAATACTCTGGTGCTCATGGTTTTTTCAACTCTTGTTGCTCTTCTGATTTCAATTCCTTTCGGTGTTCTTTCTGCAAAACGCCCTTATTCTAAGCTTGACTATGGTATAACTGTCACGTCATTTTTAGGGCTGGCGATACCAAATTTCTGGTTCGGATTAATTCTTATTATGGTTCTTTCCGTAAATCTCGGTTGGTTTCCTACGGGAGGTGTCGGCACTTTAAACGCTGACTTTAACATTTTTGACAGGCTCCATCATTTAATTTTGCCTGCATTTGTTTTAGCAACTGCGGATATGGCCGGTATTACTCGTTATACACGTTCAAGCATGCTCGATGTATTAAAGCAAGATTATATAAGAACAGCTCGAGCAAAAGGTTTTAAAGAAAATAAAGTGATTTTCAAACATGGCTTGAGAAATGGCCTGCTTCCTGTTATTACAATTTTCGGATTGATGATTCCTTCATTTATTGGCGGTGCTGTCGTAGTTGAGCAGATTTTTACTTGGCCAGGATTAGGAAAGTTATTTATTGATTCGGCATTCTCTCGAGATTATCCGGTTATTATGGCCATGACTGTGATTTCTGCTGTTTTGGTTGTACTGGGAAACTTGATTGCAGATATTTTGTATGCATTAGTTGATCCGAGAATTGAATATTAAAAGGGGGGGACACACATGACAAATCCAAACACTGCGGCTCCCTCTAATGAGGTAAAGCTAAAAGAAAATATTAGAAAAAAACCAGAAACAATGACTAGGATCTTTTTTGAGAAATTTTTCAAAAATAGGCTTGCTGTTGTTGGGGGGATTATTTTATCAGTTATCATCTTAATGGCGGTCTTTGCTCCTTTTATTGCACCTTACTCGCCTGAGAGTCAATCTCTTTTAAACAAACTGAAGCCGCCAAGCGCTCAAAATCTAATGGGGACGGATAAGTTTGGGCGCGATATATTTACAAGGGTGTTATATGGAGCACGTGTGTCTTTATTAGTTGGTTTTGCTTCAGTAATTGGTGCGATTACAATTGGTACGGTTGTTGGAGCCTTAGCAGGATACTTTAAAGGAATAGTAGATGCTGTGTTGATGAGGGCTGTCGACGTAGTTTTATCTATTCCGGATATTTTTCTGCTTATTACCTTAGTTACAATTTTTCAACCGGGAATGGATAAGTTAATTTTAATTTTTTCTCTGACGGGCTGGACTACAACAGCGAGACTAGTCAGAGGTGAGTTTCTATCCCTACGGTCAAGGGAATTTGTATTGGCTGCTAAAACAATAGGCACAAAAAATTACAAAATTATTTTTTCGCATATATTGCCGAATTGTATTGGGCCAATTATTGTTTCCGCTACTTTAAAAGTAGGTGGTGTCATTCTAGCTGAATCAACGTTAAGTTACTTGGGTTTCGGTATCCAGCCGCCAATTGCTAGCTGGGGAAACATGCTTCAGGATGCTCAAAACTTTACATTAATGATTCAAGCATGGTGGTACCCGTTATTTCCCGGGCTATTTATTTTAATGACCGTTTTATGCTTCAACTTTGTCGGTGATGGCCTGCGGGATGCGCTTGACCCGAAAAATATTAAATAAAAATGAATATAATATCTGTTATAAAATATCACCAAATCAGAAAAAAAGCAGGTCTCCCTTTGTCAGAAAATATACAAAGAGATCTGCTTTTTGTGATTCTTGCATAAAACCAGTGATTCCAGATTTCCTCAATCTCTTTGGAATAATTTCTCTATCCCTTGCCTATACTGTGGACAACAGTTTTTATAAAAGTGAGGGGTTAGAGATGTTATTTCTTCATGATGTGTGGGTCAATTGGTTTGAAGGGGAAGAAAATGGCTACAATGTATGCCACTTTCACGAATGGCGCAAGGAAGATACGGTTGAGCTTTTGGATCAGGTGCCGCTGTTAAGGGTGCCGTCAGTACTGTTTCATTACATAGAAAACGATTTGTCAGAGCTTCCGAAAGGTTTGCTTGAAGACGTACATCAGAAATCGTACATTCGAAAAAATCATGAGCGGACAAAGCTTGAGTATTGTTTTGTTGTAACAGACGGAATCGGCATTTTGGCTGTCGACACGATCGGCTATACAATCCCTGTCAGGAAAAGCCGTCTGATCCCAAGACAAGAGCAGCTCGTTTATGAAATGGTAAAAGATGTAGAGCCTGAAGCGTATGAATTTGAACCAAAGAAACTGGAATCCTCTAAAGAATATCACATCTTATCATTAGCACCAGAACATGTCAGGGGTCTGACAAGAAAAGAACGGCAAATCAAGCAGCTGATGTTTATGGCGCTTGACCAATTAAAAGGGCTGAAAAACCGCGCTGAAATCGGCTATTGGTATACAGAGTGGAATCCGCATATGTATGAACAAATCAAACGGATGAGCTTTGAAGAGATTTGGGACATGCTGTATAACGAAACAATTGAAGGCTGGTCGGATAAGCACCTGGCTTTTTGCGAAAACCTAATAAAAGGACAGCCTTTTTTCGAAAAGCTGTGGGAAATGGAAAATGAATCAAAGGTAAACTGAAATAATAAAAAACCGCTCTTTGCAAAGAGCGGTTTTTTGATCAGCGTCTTTTTCTTCCAAGACCCATGGCATTCTCCATTTTTTTCAGCATTTTGTTTGCTGTCCGGTTCGCCCGTTCCGCGCCTTCATCAAGAATCCGGTCTAATTCTTCAGATTCTATCAGCTCATAATAGCGGTCCTGGATTGGTTTTAATGCGTTCACCACGACTTCTGCCAAATCACCTTTAAACTCGCCGTAGCCTTTTCCGTCGTATTTTGCTTCAAGCTCTTCAATTGTCGTATTGCCGAGGATTGAATAAATCGTAAGAAGGTTGGAAACACCCGGTTTGTTTTCTTTGTCAAATTTTACAATGCCCTCGGAATCTGTCACAGCGCTTTTGATTTTCTTTTCAAGAAGCTTCGGTTCATCCAGCAGTGTAATATAAGATTTCTGGTTCGGATCAGATTTGCTCATCTTCTTCAGCGGATCATTCAGAGACATGATGCGTGCACCGACTTTTGGAATTTTCACTTCCGGAATCGTGAAGATGTCGTTGTATTTTTTGTTGAAGCGTTCTGCGAGATTCCGCGTCAGCTCAAGGTGCTGCTTTTGATCCTCACCAACAGGCACAAGATCCGTTCCGTACAGCAGAATATCAGCGGCCATCAGCGGCGGGTATGTTAACAGGCCGGAGACGACAGCCTCATTGCCTTTGGATTTGTCCTTAAATTGAGTCATTCGTTCAAGCTCGCCGATATATGCGACACACTGCATCATCCATCCAGCCTGTGCGTGCGCGGGAACCTCTGACTGAATAAACAATGTTGCTTTTTCCGGATCAAGTCCGACAGCTAAGTAAAGCGCCGCCAGACTGCGGATATTCTTTCTTAGCTGGAGCCGATCTTGAGGAACGGTTATTGCATGCTGGTCCACGATGCAAAAATAGCTGTTATAATCATGCTGCAGTTCGACAAACTGCTTCATTGCACCGATATAGTTGCCAAGCGTAACAGAGCCGCTTGGCTGAATGCCTGAAAAAATCGTTTGTTTCATGAAAACATCAACCTCATTTCTTAAAACATAATAAAAAAGGCTCATTCTTCCCCTATAAAAAAGGGACGAATGAACCGTGGTACCACCCTGATTATTCCATTAAAATGGAATCACTCTGACGTTTGTAACGGAGTCTGCTCCGGCTGAGCCTACTTTTTTCGGGTTCGGTCAGCTGCTCCAAAGTCCATTCCACATTGCCCGTTATCTGCTCCCAGCACCGCAGACTCTCTTCAAACAGGTGAAATGTGTACTACTCTTCTTCATAGCACGCTTTTCTTTTGATTGCTTCATTATAAATCAATTATAACCAATTGTCATCATGAAAAAACATTCTTTTTCCCAGTAACATTGTAATGATATAAATAACATGGGTGCTGTAAAACCCTTAAATGATAACTGCTATCAGTGTAAAAACAGGCAGATATTATATGTAAAAAGCAATATGGATAGAAAACTCATGAAAAAGTTTTTAATCAATTTATGCTTTAAATGGTAGAAGGATATTATGTTCGTGGAAGAAAAACTAACGAAGTTTAAATATTTTAAATTGATAAAATAATATTGCAATAAATTATTTGTTTCATTATAATGAACTTGTTCACTCTATTGTTACAGCTTTTTTACAAAAATAATCAGAAAAGACGGAACAGAATAAAAGTTATGGAAACTTAGGTTCATTTGTCTGATATTTCTGAGGATTTAGCCGTAAGGAGCTGAAAAATTCTTATTAGGGGGTTTGCGAATATGAAAAAACGTTGGTCGATTGTCACGTTGATGCTCATTTTCACTCTCGTGCTGAGCGCTTGCGGCTTTGGCGGCAGCGGATCAAACGGTGAAGGGAAAAAGGACAGTAAAGGAAAGACAACACTTAACATTAATATTAAAACTGAGCCGTTCTCCTTACATCCGGGATTGGCAAATGATTCAGTTTCAGGCGGTGTCATCCGTCAGACTTTTGAAGGATTGACACGCATTAATGCAGATGGGGAGCCTGAAGAAGGCATGGCATCTAAAATCGAAACAAGCAAGGACGGTAAAACATATACATTCACTATTCGTGATGGTGTGAAATGGTCTAATGGAGACCCTGTAACAGCACAAGATTTTGAATATGCTTGGAAATGGGCGCTTGACCCTAATAATGAATCACAATACGCTTACCAGCTCTACTACATAAAAGGTGCTGAAGCGGCGAATACAGGCAAAGGCAGCCTAGATGATGTGGCAGTAAAAGCCGTGAATGACAAAACGCTGAAGGTTGAATTAAATAACCCGACTCCATATTTCACTGAATTAACTGCGTTCTATACGTATATGCCGATCAACAAGAAAATTGCAGAGAAAAATAAAAAGTGGAATACAAATGCTGGGGATGATTATGTATCAAACGGGCCGTTCAAAATGACAGCATGGAAACACAGCGGTTCTATTACTCTCGAAAAAAATGACCAGTATTGGGATAAAGACAAAGTCAAACTGAAGAAAATTGATATGGTTATGATCAACAATAACAATACGGAATTGAAAAAATTCCAAGCTGGCGAACTTGATTGGGCCGGTTTGCCGCTCGGACAGCTTCCGACAGAATCTCTCCCTTCCTTGAAAAAAGACGGTTCTTTACATGTTGAGCCGATGGCAGGTGTGTATTGGTACAAATTCAACACAGAAGCTAAGCCGTTAGACAACGTCAATATCCGTAAAGCATTATCTTATGCGATTGACCGTCAATCGATTGTTAAAAACATTACGCAAGGAGAGCAAATCCCAGCAATGGCTGCGGTGCCGCCGACAATGAAGGGATTTGAGGATAACAAAGAAGGCTACTACAAAGACAACGATATCAAAACGGCAAAAGAATACCTTGAAAAAGGCCTAAAAGAAATGGGCTTAAGCAAGGCATCTGACCTTCCGAAAATCAAATTGTCTTATAACACTGATGATGCACATGCGAAAATCGCTCAAGCTGTACAAGAAATGTGGAAGAAAAATTTAGGCGTAAATGTTGAGCTTGATAACTCTGAATGGAATGTCTATATCGATAAGCTCCACAGCCAAGATTATCAAATCGGCCGTATGGGCTGGCTTGGCGACTTTAACGATCCTATTAACTTCCTAGAATTGTTCCGTGACAAAGACGGAGGAAATAACGATACGGGCTGGGAAAACCCAGAATTCAAAAAATTGCTGAATCAGTCACAAACTGAAACAGATCAAAACAAACGTGCAGAGCTGCTGAAAAAAGCGGAAGAAATTTTCATTGATGAAATGCCGGTCGCTCCAATTTATTTTTATACGATTCCTTGGGTGCAAGACGAAAATCTGAAAGGAACCATTATTACTGGAACTGGAGAAATTTATTTCAGAAACGCGTACTTTCAATAAGTCTTATTTGTGAAAACAATAACCTCAAGGTATATGGGGACCTATTTCCCATATACCTTTCTTACTGAAGAATATAAAAAAGTAAAAACCATGGAGGTGTTCCCCCTTGCTAAAATATATCGGAAGACGCTTAGTCTATATGATTATCACACTATTTGTGATTGTAACTGTGACATTCTTCTTAATGCAAGCAGCACCGGGCGGGCCATTTTCAGGTGAGAAAAAGCTTCCGCCTGAAATTGAAGCAAACTTAAATACGCACTATGGCTTGGACAAGCCGCTGTTTGTACAATACGTCAGTTATTTGAAATCAGTTGCAATGTGGGATTTCGGACCATCATTTAAATATAAAGGTCAGAGTGTTAACGACCTGATCAATTCAGGTTTCCCCGTTTCATTCACTCTTGGAGCAGAAGCTATTCTCCTCGCTTTAGCGTTAGGTGTATTGTTTGGAGTCATTGCAGCTCTTTACCATAATAAGTGGCAGGATTATACCGTCGCGATTTTAACGATATTTGGTATTTCAGTTCCAAGCTTTATCATGGCGGCTGTTCTGCAATATGTGTTCTCCATGAAGCTTGGGCTGTTTCCGGTCGCGGGGTGGGATTCCTGGGCATACACCTTTTTGCCTTCAATCGCACTTGCTTCCATGCCGATGGCGTTCATTGCCAGACTTTCCCGTTCAAGCATGATCGAAGTGTTAAACAGTGATTATATCCGCACTGCGAAAGCGAAAGGGCTGTCCCGCCCAGCAGTTACTGTGCGGCACGCCATTCGAAACGCGCTTTTGCCGGTTGTTACATACATGGGCCCGATGGCTGCCCAGGTCTTAACGGGAAGTTTTATCATTGAAACGATTTTTGGGATCCCGGGTCTTGGTTCACACTTCGTAAACAGTATTACAAACCGTGATTATACAGTCATTATGGGTGTAACGGTGTTCTTCAGTGTCATCCTGCTATTGTGTGTATTAATCGTAGACGTGCTTTACGGCATTATTGATCCAAGAATCAAGCTTTCCAAAGCAAAGAAAGGAGCCTAGGCCATGCAGAACATTCCGAAAAACATTTTTGAACCAGCCGCAGCGAATGCCGGCGATGCAGAAAAAATAAGTAAAAAGAGCCTTTCCCTCTGGAAAGATGCGATGCTTCGCTTCCGCAGCAATAAGCTTGCAATGGTCGGGCTTATCATTATCGTGCTCATTATCCTTATGGCCATTTTTGCGCCGATGTTCTCAAGGTATGATTATTCAACTACTAATCTCTTAAATGCGGATAAGCCGCCTTCAAAAGATCACTGGTTCGGCACAGATGATCTTGGACGGGACATTTTCGTCCGTACCTGGGTAGGAGCGCGAATCTCAATCTTTATCGGTGTCGCAGCCGCTGTTCTTGATTTGCTGATCGGCGTCATTTGGGGGAGCATTTCAGGCTTCCGCGGAGGAAGAACAGATGAAATTATGATGCGTATCGCTGATATCCTTTGGGCAGTTCCTTCATTATTAATGGTTATCTTACTTATGGTTGTTCTTCCGAAAGGGCTATTTACGATTATTATTGCCATGACGATTACGGGCTGGATTAACATGGCCAGAATCGTGCGCGGACAAGTGCTGCAGCTGAAGAATCAAGAGTATGTGCTTGCTTCACAGACACTGGGTGCAAAAACATCCCGTCTGCTGTTTAAACATATCGTGCCAAACGCAATGGGTTCCATTTTGGTCACGATGACATTGACAGTTCCTACTGCGATTTTCACAGAAGCCTTTTTAAGCTATTTGGGACTCGGTGTCCCGGCTCCGCTGGCAAGCTGGGGAACGATGGCTTCTGACGGATTGCCTGCATTGACCTATTATCCGTGGCGTTTATTCTTCCCTGCCGGATTTATCTGCATTACAATGTTTGGCTTTAACGTTGTCGGCGACGGATTAAGAGACGCATTGGATCCTAAGTTACGTAAATAAGGGAGTGATACGGGTGACACGCCTATTAGAAGTAAAAGATTTAGCAATTTCATTTAAAACATATGGCGGAGAGGTCCAAGCGATCCGCGGAGTGAATTTCCATCTGGAAAAAGGAGAGACGCTGGCTATCGTCGGAGAATCAGGTTCCGGAAAAAGTGTAACCTCTCAGGCGATTATGAAGCTGATTCCAATGCCTCCGGGTTATTTCAAACGCGGTGAAATCCTGTTTGAAGGGAAGGATCTGGTGCCGCTGTCCGAAAAAGAAATGCAAAATGTCCGGGGAAAAGAGATCGGCATGATATTCCAAGATCCGATGACCTCCTTAAATCCAACGATGAAGGTCGGTAAACAAATTACGGAAGTGCTTTTTAAACACGAAAAGATCTCAAAGGAAGCGGCTAAAAAACGCGCGGTTGAACTGCTGGAATTAGTCGGTATCCCAATGCCGGAAAAGCGGGTGAACCAATTTCCGCACGAATTTTCAGGCGGTATGAGGCAGCGGGTTGTCATCGCCATGGCGCTTGCGGCGAATCCGAAGCTTTTGATCGCCGACGAGCCGACCACTGCACTTGATGTAACGATTCAAGCGCAAATTCTGGAATTGATGAAGGATTTGCAAAAGAAAATTGACACGTCCATCATCTTTATCACACACGATCTTGGTGTTGTGGCAAACGTTGCTGACCGGGTCGCTGTCATGTACGCGGGACAGATTGTAGAAACAGGTACGGTAGACGAAATTTTCTACGATCCGAGACATCCGTATACTTGGGGGCTACTTGCATCCATGCCGACACTGGAAAGTTCAGGAGAGGAAGAGCTGACTGCCATTCCGGGCACGCCGCCTGATTTGACAAACCCGCCAAAAGGAGATGCTTTTGCCCTGCGGAGCCCTTATGCGATGAAAATCGATTTTGAACAGGAGCCGCCAATGTTTAAGGTATCTGATACTCATTATGTCAAATCGTGGCTGCTTCATCCCGACGCGCCAAAGGTAGAGCCGCCTGAAGCGGTAAAAGCGAAAATGCGTAAACTGGCAAACACGTACGAAAAACCTGTCTTAGTGAGAGAAGGTGAATAAATTGACTGAAAAACTATTAGAAATCAAACATTTAAAACAGCACTTTGTCACGCCGAGAGGAACGGTTAAGGCTGTAGATGATTTATCATTTGATATCTATAAAGGTGAAACATTAGGGCTGGTTGGTGAATCTGGCTGCGGTAAATCGACAACAGGCCGAAGCATTATCCGGCTGTACGAAGCAACCGATGGTGAGGTGCTGTTCAACGGCGAAAATGTGCACGGGAAAAAATCGCGGAAAAAACTGTTGGAATTCAACCGCAAAATGCAGATGATTTTCCAAGACCCATATGCGTCCCTGAATCCGAGAATGACAGTTGCTGATATTATTGCTGAAGGGCTTGATATTCATAAGCTGGCGAAAACGAAAAAAGAGCGGATGCAGCGGGTTCATGAACTATTGGAAACAGTGGGATTGAACAAGGAACACGCGAACCGCTATCCCCATGAATTTTCCGGCGGCCAGCGCCAAAGAATCGGGATTGCCAGAGCGCTTGCTGTTGATCCGGAATTCATTATCGCGGATGAGCCGATTTCCGCTTTGGATGTATCCATTCAAGCGCAGGTCGTGAATTTAATGAAAGAACTGCAAAAAGAAAAAGGGCTCACATACCTGTTTATTGCCCACGATTTATCGATGGTCAAATACATCAGTGACCGTATTGGAGTCATGTATTTCGGGAAACTGGTTGAGCTTGCGCCGGCAGATGAGCTTTATGAAAATCCGCTTCACCCGTATACAAAATCATTGCTTTCTGCGATTCCGCTTCCTGATCCAGACTATGAGAGAAATCGCGTCCGCCAGAAATATGATCCGTCCGTCCATCAATTAAAAGATGGGGAAACGATGGAATTCCGTGAAGTCAAACCGGGACATTTTGTGATGTGCACGGAAGCCGAATTTAAAGCTTTTTCATGATTCATCAATCCTTCAAGAGAAATCTCTTGAAGGATTTTTTTGCGTCCTCATAGAAAGTGAGAATGATAACATTTACAATTAGAGGAAAATAGCGGAGGCGAAATACGATTCAATTTTTGCATAACAAAAATGTTTTTGCGCTATTGCTGTCTCAATCTCTTCAATCCTTAGCAGGAGTCCTTGTCACAATCGTTTTAATGGTCCGTGTTTATCAAATGACTGACTCCGTTTTTTTGGCTGGACTCGTATTATCGTTCATGTCGTTTGCAAGTATAGCTGCAAGCTTTTGCGTCTCTCCGGTGCTTCGCAATCTCGGTTTTAAAAAGGTGCTTGCGGGCGCAAATCTGCTGAGAGCGGTCTTTACAATCCTGATGGCATACAGTGTCACTCATCACGGACAGGCATTCTTTTGGATTACGCTGCTCTTTGTGTTCTGTTTTTCCTTCGCGGGCGCTTTTTTTCAGCCGGCAAGATTCGCGCTGTTGCCGATTATTGTTCCAAAAGAGCACTATGTAAAAGCGAATGGCGTGATCTCCCTCTCGAATCAATTGTTCTTAACAGCAGGCTGGGGCCTTGGAGGCCTTCTGACGTACGCCGTCCCTTTTGAAGTCGTTGTCGGTGCAGCCATTTGCCTGTTTGTTCTTTCGGGAGTTTCCCTCAAGGGGCTTCATATAAATGAAAAAACGACTGATGAAACAGATGAAAAAGCATCTGGCAGAAGTATATGGAAGGATTTAATGATTATTCCTATTGTAAGAGACATTACTTTTATGGACATGATAGAAGCTTTGGCGGGTTCTGTTTGGTCGTCTGCTATTCTTCTCGCCTTTACTGCGGTTGTTTTGCATGAAACAGAAGCGTGGTGGGGGATGTTTAACGCTTCTTATTTTATAGGTGCCATTGTCGGCAGTGTGATTGCGATTCGTTTTTCTGCTTTTTTTGAGCGGAACATGGGCTGCGCTATTATTTTCTGCTCGCTTGTGATGGCGGCGCTGACCCTTCTGTTCTCAATTTCTACAATCCCGTTTTTATGCGCGCTGGCTTGTGCCGCAATGGGGCCTTTTTATCAGGTGCGTGATATTTGCCAGGAAACCATGCTGCAGGAGGTTATTCCCGAACAGAAACGTATCGGAATCATGGCTGCAAAAAATGCAATTTTAACTCCTTGGGCAGGCGTCACCTACTCCATTATGGGATTAGTGGCTGATGCGGCTGGTGCGAAAACAGCTTTTATTGCAGCTGCTGCATTATATATCATGACGTTTCTGATTGCACTGGCACAGCCCCGGCTTGTTCATTACAGGCGGGAAAACCGGATTCAATGAGATGCACTTCAGAATAAACGGAGCAGCTGGCTCCGTTCATTCTGAAAAAAAATGAAACCATGGCGGAAGTTCGTACGTCTTTATAGATGTAAGGCTGTTTAAACAAGAAGAAATGGGGTATATCTAAAAGTATGAAGACAATGAACTCATAAGGAGCAAATCAATGAACTGGTATGAAAAGCTTAGCGAGTACTTTCCAATTGAAGAAATGAAATCAAAAGCGCATATGGAAGCTCTTCTGAAAGAGCGAAGCGATATTTATCATAAAGATGAAGGCAAACATCATATTTTAATGTTTGCGGAATTCGATTCTTTTATTTTCGTTGATTATCTGTATGTATCTAAGGATGCAAGAGGGCAGGGGCTTGGCGGCAAATTGATCGCAAAGCTGAAAAAGAAAAATAAGCCCATATTGCTCGAGGTGGAACCTGTTGATGAAGATGATACTGATACAGAAAAACGCCTGAGGTTTTATCAAAGAGAGCATTTCAAGCATGCTCAGTCAATTGGGTACCGTCGCCGGTCATTGGCTACGAATGAAGTAAACAAGATGGAGATTCTGTACTGGTCACCGAAAACAGAATCAGAAGAAGAAATTCTTGAAGCCATGAAACAGACATATGAAAACATTCATACTTATAAAGATGAGAAATGGTACGGAGAATCGTACGAAAAAACGGATGAAGTCTTGGAAATCATCGATGAAGAAAAACAAAAAAATATTTTCGATCAGTTAAGCTAATTGAGAATAAGAACATATCATGAACATTAAAAATTTGCTGGATTGACACATTTTTTTCTTAGGATACTGTTCACACTTACTTTTTTATAGTATAATACCTGTAAAGATTCCTTTTTTAGAGTAATTTCAATTTAAGAATAAAATAGATGTTCATCCTACTAATTAGAGGAGTGAAGATGAATGGTTACACTATACACATCACCAAGCTGTACTTCATGCAGAAAGGCGAGAGCGTGGCTCGAGGAGCACGAGATTCCATTTGTAGAAAGAAACATTTTCTCTGAACCTTTATCAATTGATGAAATAAAACAAATTCTTCGAATGACTGAGGACGGAACAGATGAAATCATCTCAACCCGTTCAAAAGTATTCCAAAAACTCAATGTGAACGTTGAATCTATGCCGCTGCAAGATTTGTACCGCTTGATCAACGAGCATCCAGGTTTGCTTCGCCGTCCGATCATCATCGACGAAAAACGTTTGCAAGTCGGATATAACGAAGACGAAATCAGACGTTTCCTGCCAAGAAAAGTTCGCTCTTTCCAATTAAGAGAAGCACAGCGTTTGGCAAACTAATAGATCGTATCATCAAAAGAAGGCTGAGTCATCAGCCTTCTTTTTTAGATAGTTGACAAAATCCTAAAACGGTTTTTTGTTTTAGGATTTTGTTACCTTTTCAGTTCAGCGTGATTGAAAACCTTTGAAGTCTAGGAAGGCCGAGCATTGGAGCACAACGAATATGTTTATTCGTGAGCACCGACGCGTAGGTCTGACAACGAATGCAAAGGTTTGTCGACACGCTGAAAGAAGGCTGAGTCATCAGCCTCCTTTTATTTTTCAACCTGCTGGTAATAAATGCTCGCAAGAATGACAAAGGCAACCGTCAAAATGGGGAGGAGTGTTTCGACTGTGCCGTGCTGCGCCATAAAAAGTGACAGCTTTTTGTCTCTGACAATCATTTCTCCGCCAGTATAAGCAAGCAGCCCGCTTCCCGCGTAAATCAGAAGCGGTATTTTCCCTAGTGCAATATGGATGAGTTTGCTGCCCCAAATAATAACCGGAACCGATACACACAAACCTATGACGACGAGAGAAAACTCACCGTGTGATGCTCCTGCAACTGCGATGACATTGTCCAGCGACATAAAGAGATCTGCAAGCACAATCGTTCGTATCGCTCTCCACAAAGAGGTGCTGCTTTTAATGTGCTGCGTATCCTTTTTTTCGATCAGCAGCTGATATCCTAAATACAGCAGGAAAATTCCGCCGGCGCACTGCAAGAACGGAATGTTCAAAAGATATACTGCTGCACTTGTTAATCCGATTCTCATGGCAACGGCTATAAATGTTCCGAGAATAATAGCTTGCTGTCTTTGCTTGTCCGGCAAATGTCTGCTGGCCATGGCAATGACGACCGCATTATCTCCGCCAAGGATCAGGTCGATCCCAACAATTACAAGCAGAGAAATCAGATAGTCATGCTCCATGAATCGGCACCTCGCTTTCAGTCCTTCGCTTGTACTACTACTATATGAGACAGGCCGCATTTTATGATATCAGCAGCCTGAACTGCCGTTTTTTAGGCAAAGGTGCATTTTTATTTCTTTTGTGACTGTTTTATCATAAAATAGAAATACAAAGGAATTCACACTGGCCTTGCTTAAGGTTAAGATGTGGACGGAATGGGTAAAGTGTAGTAAAGTACAATTAATCGGGAGCTTAGATGTCCCTTCAACATCTTATATAGAAGGGAAGGTTGGCAAATGGAAATTGAAAGAATTAACGAGCATACAGTAAAATTTTATATGTCTTACGGAGATATTGAAGATCGCGGTTTTGACAGAGAAGAAATTTGGTATAACCGTGAGCGCAGTGAAGAACTGTTCTGGGAAGTCATGGATGAAGTTCATGAAGAAGAGGAATTCGCTGTGGAAGGCCCTCTTTGGATTCAAGTTCAGGCGCTTGACAAAGGATTAGAAATCATCGTCACAAAAGCCCAGCTTTCCAAAGACGGACAAAAGCTCGAACTGCCGATTCCTGAGGATAAAAAGCAAGAACCAGCATCTGAGGACCTTGACGCCTTGCTGGATGATTTCCAGAAAGAAGAGCAGGCCATCAATCAGGAAGAGAAGGAGCAAAAGCTTCAATTTGTCTTGCGATTTGGCGATTTTGAGGATGTTATTTCTCTATCTAATTTGAACGTTAACGGAAGCAAAACGACTTTATATTCGTTTGAGAACCGATATTATTTATATGTGGATTTTTGCAATATGACTGATGAAGAGGTTGAAAATCAGCTAAGCATCCTGCTGGAGTACGCAAATGAATCCTCAATCAGCATACACCGTCTTAAAGAGTACGGCAAGCTGATTATTTCAGAGCATGCTCTAGAAACGATAAAAAAACACTTTGCATCATAGCAAACCGATTTCTTTCCGGAAATCGGTTTTTTTATGCACTAAAATGCCATTTTAAGATGTGAAAAATCGAAAACATACGTACAAGCGAAAATACAGCGAACAGGAGTTGATCAATTTATCCAGAAAGTATACCTCATCTGGAAAGGAGAGATGACAATTGTTTAGTGCTGTGACTGAAGACGGTCAAATGTTTCACCTTTTAGGCGCTCAGCAAAGCCAAAAATTAAAGCGGAAACGATTCTTCTGTCCGGTATGCGGAGAAGAGCTTGCTGTGAAGCTCGGACTTCAAAAAGCGCCGCATTTCGCCCATAAACAGAACAAGTCCTGCTCCATAGACATAGAACCGGAAAGCGCCTACCATTTAGAAGGAAAAAGACAGCTGTACGTATGGCTGAAAACACAAAAGGCTTCTCCCATATTGGAACCGTATATTAGGGAAATCAACCAAAGACCGGACGTCTTGGCAAGGATCAAGGAGCGTATGCTTGCTGTTGAATATCAATGCGCCACGATCAGTCCGGATGTCTTTCAAAAGCGGACAGAGGGCTTCAAACAAGCAGGGATCATCCCGCAGTGGATTATGGGCCGCAGCCGGTTACAACGGACTGCTGCGTCCTTTTATCAGCTTTCAGCTTTTCATTGGCAGTTTATCAATGCAAATCCATACAGAGAACTGATATGTTATTGTCCGGAAAGGCGTTCTTTTTTCAGGCTCAGCCACATCATTCCATTCTACACAACCCATTCTTATTCCTCAGTCCAAACGATCCCTATCCATCAGGCAGGTATAGACGATCTATTTTTCACCAAATCGAAATCCTCAATTCAATATTCAGGCTGGACGAAAGCGATTCACCGTTTTCGCCATAAACCCCACCGGTTTAACTCAAAGGAAACAAATCGCCTTAAGCAGCTGTTTTATGAGAAGCGGCAGACGCCCTTTTCTTTTCTGCCGACTGAAGTGTTTGTTCCTGTTGTAAAAGGGGCAGTTTTTAAGAGTCCGGTTTTTGTGTGGCAGGGGTTTCTTTACCTGTTTATCACGGATCTTGGAGAGAAACATGCGCCAATTCGTTTTTCAGCCGTTTTACAGCAATGCAAACTGTACATTCATAAAAAGAACATTGCACTCAGATTCGAATGCAGCGAAGAGTGGCTTTCAGAAGCTGTTAAACAGTACATTGATTTTTTGTGCAAGAAGGGATTTTTAAGGGAGACTCAGAAAGAAGTATATGTGCTGAACCAGCCTGCAGATGGCATTCGCTCAATGCAGGATCTCATAGAAAGAGACCGCAGCTGTTTTATAGAATGAGTTTGTCTGATTTGGCTCACCCTAAGACAAAGGTGGTGGGCTGGCTGTGAACGGCACAAAAGGAAAGGTTTTTCGTGTTTTTACTGCTTTTTTGGCATTCGTTCTCTTCATTACTGCATATGATTTGACAAAAGGCAGTGAAAAACCGGAAGATATTCACAACACAAGTTTATTGAGAAACAGTTGCTTTTTCAATTGGCTTGAATCAAAGAAGACGAGGGGGATCACCATGGCTGAGGAAAAAAAAGCAAATCAACTGCCTGACAGAAGTGAGGTAAAGGCAGAAGACACATGGAGACTTGAGGATATTTTTCCTAGTGATGAGGCCTGGAATAAAGAATTTCAAGCTGTAAAAGAATTAATTCCGAATTTATCTAAGTATAAAGGAAAGCTGGCCGATTCAGCTGATCATTTATACGAGGCTCTTACGTACCAAGATAAAGTGATGGAGCGGCTGGGAAGGCTGTACACATATGCGCATATGCGCTCTGACCAGGATACCGGGAACTCCTTTTACCAAGGGTTGAATGACAAGGCGGGAAACCTGTATACACAGGCCGCAAGCGCGACAGCTTATTTGGTTCCTGAAATTTTATCCATAGAAGAAGACAAACTGCAGCAGTTCATTCTTGAAAAAGAAGAATTAAAGCTGTACTCTCATGCGATTGAGGAGATTACAAAAGAACGTCCGCATGTGCTGAGCGAGAAGGAAGAAGCGCTGCTTGCTGAGGCTTCCGAGGTATTAGGATCATCTTCAAATACATTCAGCGTGTTAAATAACGCAGATATTACGTTCCCGTCCATTAAAGACGAAGATGGGAATGAAAAACAGATCACACACGGCAACTTTATTAACTTCTTGGAAAGTGAAAACCGCGAAGTCCGCAAAAATGCGTTTGACGCAGTGTATAAAACGTACGGACAATATAAAAACACAATGGCCACGACACTAAGCGGCACTGTGAAAAAGGACAACTTCTACGCGAGAGTGAAAAAGTACAAGTCAGCGCGTGAGGCTGCGCTTTCTAACAACAGCATTCCTGAGGAAGTATACGATAACCTCGTGAAGACGATTAATAAGCATTTGCCTCTTCTTCACCGATATATCGCGCTGAGAAAGAAAGTGCTAGAGCTTGATGAAGTGCATATCTATGATCTGTATACACCGCTTGTGAAGGATGCGGGGATGAAGGTGACATACGAGGAAGCCAAAGATTACATGCTGAAAGGCCTCGCACCTTTAGGGGAGGAATATGCCTCTATCCTAAAAGAAGGACTGGAAAACCGCTGGGTGGACGTTTATGAAAATAAAGGAAAACGCAATGGCGCTTATTCATCAGGAGCTTACGGCACGAATCCGTATATTTTGATGAACTGGCATGATAACGTCAATAATCTCTTTACGCTCGTGCACGAGTTTGGACATTCCGTACACAGCTACTATACGAGAAAGCACCAGCCATATCCATACGGCAATTACAGCATCTTTGTCGCAGAAGTTGCTTCTACGACAAATGAAGCGCTTCTTGGCGAATATCTGCTGAATAATTTAGAGGATGAAAAACAGCGTTTATATATTCTCAACCATATGCTTGAAGGCTTTAGGGGAACGGTCTTCAGACAAACGATGTTTGCCGAGTTTGAACATCTGATCCATACAAAGGCGCAAGAAGGCGAGCCGCTTACACCTGAGCTTTTGACAAATGTTTATTACGATCTGAATAAAAAGTATTTCGGAGACGGCATGGTGATTGATAAGGAAATCGGCCTTGAATGGTCGCGGATTCCGCACTTCTATTACAATTACTATGTGTATCAGTATGCGACGGGGTACAGCGCTGCCCAAGCATTAAGCAGCCAGATTTTGAAGGAAGGGAAGCCTGCGGTTGACCGTTATATTGACTTCCTGAAAGCGGGAAGCTCACAATACCCGATTGATGTCCTGAAAAAAGCGGGCGTTGATATGACGTCTCCAGAGCCAATCGAAGCTGCTTGCAAAATGTTTGAAGAAAAACTCGATGAAATGGAAGAGCTGCTGATGAAAGTCAAGCAGTCTTAAAAAAGTAAGCCTGTGCGGAAATGACGCACAGGCTTTTTTAAAACCCTTTAAAGGTTTTCCGGTGATTCAAGCGGTAGAGGGTAAACAAAATAGACAGAAACAGCAGAGGAGAGGTAATATAAAGCGGCAACATATGCATCATGCCTAGGATATTCAGACAGAAAAAAACGGCAATGCACACAATCGAGATCAAAGTAGACATCATGGCGGTCCTCCTCGTCCTTTTTCCTTATAAGGATATGAGTGAATGGACTCCGTTATGTTTTGTGACAAAAATATGAACATTAAGCATAGAGGTTGTCAAAAGTCGACATCTTTTGTTATCATAAGGATGTGAAATTGATCACAAACAAACATTACCCCTTTGTTTGACCGTGAAAAATTTCTCCCATCCCCTTTGTTGTCGTTAAGACATATGAAACCGCGCTTATCCCGGCGCGGTTTCTTTAGTATTAAATTTAGAACATATGTTTGGTTCTAGCGCAAAAAAAACAGCCTCAAGCATATGCACGCCTGCGGCTATTTTTCACATGATTGATATTCATCAGAATAAGTGCTGAGAGACTTCCAAAACATTCCGTGTTTGGCCTCCACTTTGGCAACCTTTTTAGCAAACGCCAATTTTTTCATTTCTTTTTCTACCTCTTCAAGGCTCAGGTCATACACAAGAGCAATTTCCTTCGAGGCAACGAAGCGGAAATATTCAATAAAACATTCTAAAGGCGGTGTTTCCGACGGCTTCGGCTCGTCGCCAAGCATCTCAAATAAAATTTCTTCATATACATCATATGAGTAGCTTCCAGGAACTTTAAGCCCTTCATCCTCATGCTGCGTATTGAAGAACGTCAGTGTCGGATTAACAGAAACATCCATCTCAGCAGCAATTTTCATGTCACATTGAAGCGCCTTGACCGCGCTTTGAGAATGCAGATCTTTTTTAAATTCTTCAAGATCGAGACTTGTATTTTCAGCAATCTCCAAAAGCACATTTTCATCGGTGATGTTTTTCTTTGAAACAAATAGGCTCTCCTGCATATTTCTGAGAAATTGCATACCGGCTTTTCTTCCTTGCAATTCGGCTGCTTTAAAAGCGAGAGCAGCCATATAAGGTGATGAAAGCGGCTGATCTTGCTCGAACCAGAGATTGCCGTCACACGACATGCCTGAGCGGCTCGCGATCTTTTCCCATGCTTCTGCGAGAAGATGCTTTTTTCGCTTTTTATTTAAAGCGGTAAGGCTTGCGGAAGCGATAATACGTAAGGTGAAAAAACGTCCGTATCTAATTTTCAGCTTTTTGATGACGGGCTCTAAGGACCAGCATTCAGGACATAAAGGGTCTACAAACATATAAATCTCAAGCGGTTTTTTTGGATGACCGTGGCAATGGGCGAAGTATAGCTCATGCTGATAGTTTGTCAAGATGATCGATCCTCCGCTTCCGTTTGATTCACCATATGCCTTGCTGTCAACTCCAGGCGGCCAAACAAAAACTCGCGAATTTCGCCCTCCAGCCCTACATGGTCCATTGCGTCCTTCATACAGCTGAGCCACGCATCAGCTCTCTCGTTTGTAATTGGAAAGGGAAGATGCCTTGCTCTGAGCATAGGATGGCCGTGTTCCTCAGTATAAAGAGGAGGCCCGCCTAAATACTGAGTTAAGAATTGCTTCTGTTTCCTGGCGGTTTCTGTCAAATCGCTCGGAAAAATCGGCTTCAGCAAAGGATGAGACGCGACACGCTCATAAAAAGTATCAACAAGTTGCGATAGAAGTTCCTCTCCAATCGCTTCATAAGGTGCGTTAAACGATTGTCCCATGTTGACTACTCCTTTAAATATGGCTAATAGGAATCATAAATCCTATTGCAAAAAGTAATTTTCTGTATTTCATTGTTTCATCTAGGTTTATTTTAGCAACAAGGCATCATTTCTACAAACAAACTGCCTTTTTTGCGTATGATAACTCATTTCGGCTGACAGCCGGGGTTTGTATTTCATATCATATCACATAAAAATCAGGAATGCGTAAGATTTCACTTCGCAAAAAAACCAGAGGGGGAGCCCTCTGGTTACGCGTAATAAGCTGAAGTTATTTTTTTTACATAGTTTTGCGTTTCTTGGAAAGGAGGAATGCCTCCGTACCGGTCAACATTCCCCGGTCCGGCGTTGTAAGCCGCTAATGCCATAGACACATTGCCGTCGTATTTATCCAACATTTGTTTTAAATATTTCGTTCCGCCCTCCACATTTTGCTGCGGATCAAGCGGGTTGGAAACGCCTAGTGAGCTTGCTGTTGATGGCATCAGCTGCATGAGGCCCATCGCACCTGCTCCGCTGACCGCTTTTGCATTAAAGCCTGATTCCTGCTTGATGATGGCACGAATCAGTTTTTCATCGACGCCATATTTATCAGCGGCTTTTTTAATCGCACTGTCAACGGAGAAGTCTCCCGAACTGATCTGATTTGCTTCATGTTTGTTTGAAGCTGAATCTGCAGCAGCTGTTTCGGTGTTTTCTGCCGCTTTTGTGATTGAACCTGAATTGCTGCTCGTATATGAGTTGAGCCCATACGCTGAAAGCAGTGACGGCGCTGTTGTATTCGCGCTGTTCAGCATGCTGAGCGGGCTTGGCGATGAAGAAGGTGCTGATTGCTGAGATGCCAGACCGTTTGTATATTGGCTGAGCAAAGAGCTAAAACTTGAAAGCGGGCTTTCCGTATTCTGAGTGTCCGAGCTGCTGCGTGCATTAGATATGGACTGTAGTGCCTGAAGCTGAAGTAAAGCTGCCCAATTCGTTACATTCACGATGTCATTCCACCTTATATAGACTTTCGTTTTTCTTCATAAAAACGCAGAATTTTATTTTTGGTTTCGCGCTGAGGAATGCTGAATTGCTGAAGCAGCTTCTCGAAGGCTTGTCTGCCCTCATGCCAATCCGCCGCCTCAAATTCAATTTCATAGTCCTCTTTATTTAAATATCGGCTGTGGTCTAAAACTATTAAGCCTTTTTCTGTTTCTTTTTCCGCTCGGTTTGTTGCTAAAGATCCAAAGTATCGAATGGCATCCGTATCGATCTGAAGCTTGTGCAGCTGGTCCTTCACAGGGCCCTCGGGAACTGAAAATGCAGCTAGATCTGATACCTCTGAAAGCTGCTGGTGCGTTTCCAGAAGCCCCACATCAGCCGGCTCTTTTAATGTAAGGACATACTTTCCGTTTTTTCTGCGGATACGAAGCGCTGCATGTTTTTGTTTCAGCGCAAAGCTGTCTGTATCAAAATAATGATTCTTTTGATCTGTAAAATCTTGTTCTGTCAGCTGGAGTGCCGCTGTTATGTTTTTGAATTCTTGTTTGGTCAGCATATTTTTAAATTCGATTTCAATTTCTTGGGTCATGATGATCTTCCTTTCCGCCCTGCAAATCTTATTTTTACTATTATCTCTTTAGATGTTTGGTTTATCAATATCGAGCTTGATATGATAAAATGAATCTGAACTTTGTTTAAAAAGGAGAGCATTATGCAAAACAGAATCGAAATTTTGAACGCAACATTATCGGATGATCAGCTTCGCCTTGCCTGTCAGACAGAAGGAAACGAAGCGGAACGCAAGCCGTCAGGTCAAATGCTTGTTGATTCTGACCACTTTGCTTTTGTATACATAATTGAATTAGCTGATTCTTTTGAATATGTCATTATAAAGGAACATATATGGCCGGAATTGAAGCAGGCCCATGCACAAAAAATACCGGTCTTATTAGAGGCAGGAGACCAAACGATTGAACTGGCAGGCCTGCATGAGGAGCTGGAATATCTTTTAGAAAATATAAAAGATAACGCAAACTATGGAGAAGAGATGGAAGAAAAAGTGAAACGCGTGTTTTTATAGAAACTGGTTCGGAATTGGGGGATGTATGATGGATGACAAACAATGGGAGCGTTTTTTAGTGCCGTACCGCCAGGCTGTCGAAGAGTTGAAAGTGAAGCTCAAGGGGATCCGCACACTATATGAATACGAGGACGACCATTCACCGATCGAATTTGTGACCGGACGCGTCAAGCCTGTGGCAAGCATACTTGAAAAAGCGAGAAGGAAAAGCATACCGCTGCATGAAATTGAAACCATGCAGGATATCGCTGGCCTTAGAATCATGTGCCAATTTGTCGATGACATCCAAATCGTAAAAGAGATGCTTTTTGCCAGAAAAGATTTCACCGTTGTGGATCAGAGGGATTATATTGCGGAACATAAAGAGAGCGGATACCGGTCTTATCATCTTGTTGTACTATATCCTTTGCAGACGGTGTCCGGGGAAAAGCATGTTCTCGTGGAAATACAGATCCGTACACTGGCGATGAATTTTTGGGCGACCATTGAGCATTCATTGAATTATAAATACAGCGGAAACATTCCTGAAAAAGTGAAACTAAGGCTTCAGCGCGCTTCTGAAGCGGCTTCCCGGCTTGATGAAGAGATGTCGGAGATCAGGGGTGAAGTACAGGAAGCTCAAGCTGCCTTTTCAAGAAAGAAAAAAGGAAGCGAGCAACAATAGGTAAAGGGGAAGAAGAGCATGAAATTTGCCGTATCATCAAAAGGAGATCAAGTTTCTGATACGCTGAAAAGCAAAATACAGGCGTATTTATTGGATTTTGATATGGAACTGGATGAAAATGAACCGGAAATCGTTATTTCAGTCGGAGGCGACGGAACGCTTTTGTATGCTTTTCACAGATACAGCGACCGCTTGGACAAAACAGCATTTGTCGGTGTTCACACAGGTCATCTGGGGTTTTATGCCGACTGGGTTCCTCATGAAATTGAAAAACTTGTTCTCGCAATTGCGAAAACGCCGTATCATACTGTCGAATATCCGCTTCTCGAAGTCATTGTGACCTATCACGAAAACGAGCGGGAAGAAAGATACTTAGCCTTGAATGAATGTACGATTAAAAGCATAGAAGGAAGCCTTGTTGCTGATGTGGAAATTAAGGGGCAGCTCTTTGAAACCTTCCGGGGCGACGGCCTCTGCCTGTCAACGCCATCAGGCAGCACAGCCTACAATAAGGCGCTGGGCGGAGCGATAATCCATCCGTCTATCAGGGCGATCCAGCTTGCGGAAATGGCATCTATTAATAACCGCGTGTTCCGTACGGTCGGATCACCTCTGCTTCTCCCATCCCATCATGATTGCATGATTAAGCCGAGAAACGAAGTTGACTTTCAAGTGACGATTGACCATTTAACCCTTCTTCATAAGGATGTGAAGTCGATCCGCTGCCAGGTTGCATCCGAAAAAGTGCGGTTTGCGAGATTCCGTCCGTTTCCATTTTGGAAAAGAGTCCAGGATTCGTTTATCGGAAAAGGTGAATAGAAAGAGGACGTATCGTGGAGCATTTTTATATCAGAAAGAACATTACTTCCGCCGAGGACGGGATGACTGTAAAAGAATATGCCGGGGAACTCGGAATTTCAAAACGTCTGCTGACCGATATTAAGTTTGGCGGGGGAGACCTGCTGATCAACGGCGAGCATGTGACGGTTAAAGCCATTTTGAAAGAGGGAGATCTTCTTATCGTGAAGTTTCCTGAGGAACAGGTGAGCGAGACGCTGCTGGCAGAGCCTGTTCCGCTCGATATTCTTTATGAGGATGAACATGTGCTTGTGATAAACAAGCAGCCGTATGTGTCATCAATCCCTTCGAGAGAGCACCCCTCTGGCAGCATTGCCAATGGAATTATTCATCATTATCAAAAAAACGGAGTGAGGGCGACAGTTCATCTTGTCACCCGGCTAGACCGGGATACATCGGGAGTCATGCTTGTTGCCAAGCATCGATTTGCCCACTCCATTTTATCGTCAGCGCAAAAAAACGGACTCGTGAAACGCCGGTATGCAGCAGTGGTTCATGGGCGGATGGCGCAGATGGAGGGAACAGTCGATGCCCCGATCGGCAGACATCCTGACAGTATAATTGAACGGACGGTAACACCAGACGGCCAGAAGGCTGTTACGCATTTTTATGTCACATGTGCACATGACGATATGAGCTCGGTGACGTTGCAGCTTGAGACTGGACGAACCCATCAAATTCGTGTTCATATGAGCTATCTCGGGCACCCGTTGTGCGGCGATACACTGTACGGCGGAACGAGACGGGACATTGGCCGGCAGGCTCTGCACAGCGAGCATCTTTCGTTTATCCATCCGCTGACACAGGAGAACATGACGTTTCATGCTTCATTGCCTCAGGATATGAGAAAACTGATAAAAGGAGAGAATCATTGATTCTCTCCTTTTTATTTGGGGCGAAACCTTGATTCGTCGTAAGGCAGGGAGCTTGGAACAGAGACGGTTTCTATTTCTGGAAAGCGAAAGCCTGTCAGTTTATTTCCGAACACGCAGCCTGTATCAATGTTGATGGTGCGATTAACCTTCCGAGGCTCTTTCACTGGTGTATGGCCGTATACCACCCATGTCTTTCCGTTATAGGCTGCCGCCCAATCACGCCTGACGGGTCTGCCGTCCGGATATGTTTCACCTGTCACATCACCGTAAAGCACAAAGTCCTTCACTCTGCGGGTATATTTGCCAATATCGTCAGCTCTTATGCCAGCATGGGCGACAACCAATTCTCCATTATGTAAGATGTCGTAAAGCGGCGCTGTTTCGTACAGCTTCATAAACTGTTCGCTGACTGATTTTCTCTCATCTTTGGAAAGTTCCTCAAGCTCTGCCGCTGTTGTTTCGAGACCATGCATTACTTTTACTGGATTGCCTTTTAAGTAGCGGTACAGCTTATTGCAATGGTTTCCCGGGACATAACGTACAGCGCCTTTTTCGTAAGCGCTGGCTACAAATCGGATGACCTCTATCGATTTGGGCCCTCTGTCAGTTAAATCTCCGGCAAAAACAAGCACCCTGCCTTCTTCGTGGACAGGTACTCCATTTTTGATTGTATAACCAAGCTTTTGGATTAATGCAGTCATTTCGTCATAGCAGCCATGAATATCGCTGATGATATCGTAAGCCATGCGGTATCCTCCTTACCGATTGTTTTATTTATTATGAAGCAAAGTGTTGTGAGTCATCACAAGCTTTTATGTGCAAATTATAGAAGAAGAATCATTTTCTAAACAGGATTAAGACCTTATCACTTTATTTTTCATCATGACCCTTGTTAAAATCGCGTTATGTTTTTTAAAAATGAGGTTTTGTTCTTTGATTGAGAACTAGCATAACCCTGACTAAAAAAGGAGGTTCTGATTATGGCGCATACATCTGTCGCATCTTTAGTTGTTGTACTTATCGTTGCATTTTTGACACCCATCCTTTTGCATCGGTTTAAACTCAGCATCCCGGTTGTTGTTGCTGAAATCATTATGGGGCTGATTATTGGGAAAAGCGGCCTTAATTTAGTTGTGGAGGGTGACACCTGGCTCCAAACACTCTCTATGCTCGGATTTATCTTTTTAATGTTTTTAAGCGGGCTTGAAATTGATTTTTCATCTTTTGAGAAAGGGAAGAAAAAGCAGCTCCTGCCGAACGGCAAGGAAGCGCCTAATACGTTTGCTGCGGCATCTATTATTTTCGTCGGTATTTTTATTTTATCATTGCTGCTGTCCTATGGCTTCGTCTTGGCGGGTTTTATTCAAAATGCATTTTTGATGACCCTTATTATTTCAACGATTTCGTTAGGCGTTGTCGTTCCAACATTAAAAGAAGAACGGATCATGAATTCGAATATCGGGCAGATTATTTTGCTCGTTGCTGTTATTGCTGATTTGGCTACGATGATTCTTCTTGCTGTTTTTTCTTCTTTATACGGAGAGGACAGCGGAAACATGTGGCTCCTGATGATCCTGTTTGCGGCCGGAGTGGTGCTTTACTTTTTCGGCAGGGTCTTCAAACATCGTTCTTTTGTTCAATCCATGTCAAAAGGGACGATCCAGATTGGGACGCGTGCCATTTTTACGTTAATTATTGTACTCGTTGCCCTGTCTGAATCACTTGGGGCGGAAAATATTCTCGGCGCTTTCTTAGCGGGGGTTCTTGTTTCCCTGCTTTCGCCAAACAAAGAACTTGTTCAGCAGCTGGACTCATTCGGTTATGGGTTCTTAATACCGATTTTCTTCGTGATGGTCGGTGTGAAGCTTGATATTTGGACTCTTTTCCAGGATAAAACAATTTTAATCATGATCCCGCTTTTGCTTCTGGCGCTGTTAGTGAGCAAAATCATTCCTGTCATGTACCTAAAGAAGTGGTATGATAACCGAACCATTTTCGCGTCCGGTTTTCTGCTGACATCAACGCTTTCGCTCGTGATTGCAGCGGCAACAATCGGCCAGCAGCTTCACGTGATCAGCGCAAATATGTCAGGAGCGCTCATTTTAGTAGCTGTCATCGCAAGTATTTTTACGCCGATCTGTTTTAAAAAGTTGTACAAACGGGAAGAGCAGCCGGAGGAGAAAAAGACGATTACGTTCATCGGCGCCAATCAAATGACTTTGCCTGTCACACTTGAATTGCCAGAGGAAGAGTATGACGTGCGTGTTGTGCACGTCTACCAAGAGAATGCAGAGGAAAAGCTGTCGGAATCAGTGTTTGCTGTTGAAACAATTTCTGACTATGAACACGAGACGCTTGAATCACTCGGCATTTTTGAAACGGATATCCTCGTTGTGGCGACCGGGAATGAAGATATGAATGCAGACATTGCATTACTTGCAAAAGAAAAAGGCACAGAAAGAGTCATTGCAAGCGTAGGATCACCGGAGCATGAAGCAGTTCTGAAGAAGCAGGGAATCAGCATCTTTTCTATTCTGCTGTCGACAAAAACGCTGCTTCGCGCTCTGATTGAAGCGCCTGGCGTCATGAAGCTGCTCACGAACCAGGAGTCTTCCCTGTATCAAATTAATATGGAGAACAGTAAATACGACGGTGTGATTTTACGGGAATTCCCTTTAACCGGCGACGTCATCTTTGTCAGGATCTTCAGAGGTGTGGACAGCATTGTTCCTCATGGGGATACAAGGCTGAAACTTGGAGACCGCTTAATTGTCACCGGATCTCGGGGATACGTAACGGATCTTAAGAAAACATTGGAAGGATAAATCTTGACCAAATAAGGATTCGTGTTAATATAGAGGTGCAGAACAATTCAATATGTATTCGTTTAACCACTAGGGGTGTCCTTCATAAGGGCTGAGATAAAAGTGTGACTTTTAGACCCTCATAACTTGAACAGGTTCAGACCTGCGTAGGGAAGTGGAGCGGTATTTGTGTTATTTTACTATGCCAATTCCAAACCACTTTTCCTTGCGGGAAAGTGGTTTTTTTATTTTCAGAGGGGGAATGATTTGTGAAGTTTTCAGAAGAATGCCGCAGCGCAGCCGCAGAATGGTGGGAAGGGAGCTTTGTCCATCCGTTCGTTCAAGGAATCGGTGACGGAACGCTTCCGATTGACCGTTTTAAATACTATGTGCTTCAGGATTCCTATTACTTAACGCATTTTGCAAAGGTGCAGTCATTTGGCGCTGCTTATGCGAAGGACCTTTATACAACGGGGCGGATGGCAAGCCATGCCCAAGGTACATATGAGGCGGAAATGGCGCTTCATCGCGAGTTTGCCGAGCTGTTGGAAATCAGCGAGGAAGAGCGTAAGGCGTTTAAGCCGTCTCCTACGGCGTACTCTTATACATCCCATATGTATCGTTCGGTTTTGAGCGGGAATTTCGCAGAAATCTTAGCGGCCCTGCTGCCATGCTACTGGCTTTATTACGAGGTTGGTGAGAAATTGCTGCATTGCGATCCAGGGCATCCGATTTATCAAAAGTGGATTGGGACGTACGGCGGTGACTGGTTTAGACAACAGGTTGAGGAGCAAATCAACCGCTTTGATGAGCTGGCGGAAAACAGCACGGAGGAAGTGCGTGCCAAGATGAAAGAGAATTTTGTCATCTCCAGCTTCTATGAATATCAATTTTGGGGAATGGCCTATCGAAAAGAAGGCTGGTCTGACAGCGCCATAAAAGAGGTGGAGGAATGTGGAGCTTCACGCCATAACGGATGACAGCAAGCCAGTAGAAGAGCTAGCGAGAATCATCATTACGATTCAGAATGAAGTTGATTTTATTCACATTCGGGAACGCTCAAAATCGGCGGCGGATATTTTGAAACTGCTCGAGCTTATTTTTGAAGGCGGTATAGATAAACGAAAACTGGTGATGAACGGGCGCGTGGATATTGCACTTTTTTCTACCATTCATCGCGTACAGCTGCCAAGCACCAGCTTTTCACCGAAGCAGGTCAGAGCCAGGTTTCCACACCTTCATATCGGGAGGTCGGTGCATTCACTGGAGGAAGTGGTTCAAGCAGAAAAGGAAGACGCCGACTACGTGCTATTCGGCCATGTGTTTGAAACGGATTGCAAAAAGGGCCTTGAAGGCAGAGGAGTGTCTTTGCTGTCAGATATCAAACAGCGGATTTCCATCCCGGTTATAGCCATCGGGGGGATGACACCGGAAAGGTTAAAAGACGTAAAACAAGCAGGGGCAGACGGCATCGCTGTCATGTCAGGAATTTTCTCTTCCGCTGAGCCCTTGGAAGCAGCCAGACGATATTCCCGCAAGCTAAAGGAGATGCGCTATGAAAAGGCATTATGATGCAGTGGTGATTGGAGGCGGAATTATCGGTTCCGCGATTGCTTATCATTTGGCAAAGGAAAACAAAAGCACCGCATTATTTGAAAGCGGAACAGTGGGCGGCAGAACGACAAGTGCCGCTGCCGGAATGCTGGGCGCCCATGCCGAATGCGAGGAACGTGACGCATTTTTTGATTTCGCTATGCACAGCCAGCGTCTGTACAAAGGTCTGGAAGAAGAGCTTTATGCATTATCCGGTGTGGACATCAGGCAGCATAACGGCGGTATGTTTAAGCTTGCATTTTCTGAAGAAGATGTGCTGCGGCTGAGACAGATGGACGATTTGGACTCTGTCAGCTGGTATACAAAAGAAGAGGTTTTAGAAAAAGAGCTGCATGCGTCTGGTGACATCTTGGGTGCATCTTTTATTCAGGATGATGTGCATGTTGAGCCTTATTACGTTTGCAAGGCATATGCGAAAGCAGCGAAAGCGCTTGGGGCGGAGATTTTTGAGCATACGCCCGTCCTGCATGTCGAACGTGACGGTGAAGCTCTGTCCATCAAGACCCCGAGCGGAGATGTATGGGCTAATCATGTTGTCGTTGCCAGCGGGGTGTGGAGCGGGATGTTTTTTAAACAGCTCGGGCTGAACAACACATTTTTTCCTGTAAAAGGGGAGTGCCTGTCCGTTTGGAATGATGATATCCCGCTGACAAAAACGCTTTATCATGACCATTGCTATATCGTACCGAGAAAAAGCGGCAGACTGGTTGTCGGCGCGACAATGAAGCCTGGGGACTGGAGTGAAACACCTGATCTTGGCGGATTGGAGTCGGTTATGAAAAAAGCGAAAACGATGCTGCCGGCTATACAAAATATGAAGGTGGATCGTTTTTGGGCGGGACTCCGGCCGGGAACAAAGGATGGAAAACCGTACATCGGCAGACATCCTGAGGACAGCCGTATTTTATTTGCGGCGGGCCATTTCAGAAATGGGATCCTGCTTGCTCCTGCAACTGGCGCTTTGATCAGTGATCTCATCATGAATAAAGAGGTCAACCAAGACTGGCTGCACGCATTCCGAATTGATCGCAAGGAGGCGGTTCAGATATGATGCTACAGCTGAACGGTAAAGACGTGAAGTGGGAAAAAGACGCAGGTACAATACAAGACCTGCTGGCGTCTTATCAGCTCGAAAATAAAATCGTTATCGTGGAAAGAAATAAAGAAATAATCGGGAAAGAACACTATCCCGAGGTTGAGCTTTGTGATCGCGATGTCATTGAAATTGTCCATTTTGTAGGAGGCGGATGAGCATGTTAACAATTGGCGGAAAAACATTTCAATCAAGATTGCTGCTGGGCACGGGGAAATACCCATCGTTTGAAACTCAAAAGGAAGCAGTAGCTGTTTCCGAGTCTGATATTTTAACCTTTGCTGTGCGGAGAATGAACATCTTTGAAGCATCTCAGCCGAATTTTTTGGAACAGCTTGATTTATCCAAATATACGCTTCTGCCGAATACAGCGGGCGCCAGCACTGCTGAAGAAGCGGTTCGGATTGCAAGGCTGGCGAAAGCGTCAGGCCTTTGTGACATGATTAAAGTTGAAGTCATCGGATGCAGCCGTTCCTTGCTGCCTGACCCTGTTGAGACATTGAAAGCGTCTGAACAGCTTCTTGAAGAGGGCTTTATTGTGCTCCCGTACACGTCGGATGACGTTGTGCTGGCGAGAAAGCTGGAGGAGCTTGGCGTTCATGCCATCATGCCGGGTGCATCTCCGATTGGATCGGGACAAGGAATCTTAAATCCTTTGAATCTGTCATTTATTATTGAACAGGCGAAAGTGCCTGTCATCGTGGATGCGGGGATCGGATCGCCTAAAGATGCGGCATATGCAATGGAGCTTGGAGCGGATGGCGTGCTTCTCAATACGGCTGTATCAGGCGCAAACGATCCTGTGAAAATGGCTCGCGCCATGAAGCTCGCGGTGGAAGCAGGACGCCTTTCTTATGAGGCGGGCCGAATCCCGCTTAAGCAATACGGAACGGCAAGCAGTCCGGGAGAAGGTCTTCCTGTATGACGGACAGGTATTCCAGGCAGGAGCTGTTTGCTCCGATCGGCCCATCCGGCCAGAAAAAATTGAAGAAAGCGCGCGCCGTGATTATCGGCGCCGGCGCACTCGGAACAGCAAGTGCAGAAATGCTGGTGAGGGCGGGAGTCGGCTCTGTGAAAATTGCCGACAGAGATTATGTGGAATGGAGCAACCTCCAGCGCCAGCAGCTTTATACAGAAGATGACGTCAAAAAAGAAATGCCGAAAGCAGCCGCTGCGGAGCATCGTCTCCGTTCGATTAACAGCGATGTCGATGTGACTGGCCTTGTCATGGATGTGACAGCGGAAAATGTCTTCGAGCTGATTAAGGACGCCTCCATTATTGTGGATGCGGCTGATAATTTTGAAACCCGCCTGATCGTAAATGATGCTGCGGTAAAAGAAGGGATTCCTTTTCTTTACGGTGCCTGTGTAGGGAGCTACGGCCTCACCTTTACCGTGGTGCCGGGATCTACCCCTTGCCTGCATTGCTTGCTCGATACACTTCCGATTGGCGGAGCAACGTGTGACACAGCCGGCATCATCAGTCCGGCAGTTTTGCAGGTAGCAGTCTTTCAGGTAACAGATGCGCTGAAGCTGCTGACGGGAGAAGAGTGCGAGCCGGTGCTGCGCTCCTTTGACTTGTGGAAAAACGAGCGGTCAGAAGTGAGTGCGGCGAGTCTCAAACATGACGAATGCCCAAGCTGCGGCACAAGGGATTTTCCGTTTTTGTCATATGAAAACCAAACAAAAGCGGCTGTATTGTGCGGCAGGAACACGGTCCAGATCAGATCATCCATTACAAAAGAAGCGGATCTTGAAGTGCTTGCCGGTCAGCTGAGACAGGCCGGGCTTGAAGTAGCCTCGAACCCGTATTTGATTTCCTGCCGCTCGGATGATATGAAAATGGTGCTGTTCCGGGACGGCAGAGCTTTGATCCATGGAACGAATGATATTGCCCGGGCAAAATCCATTTATCATAAATGGATCGGGTAATAAAAGGAGTGTAGTGTAATGAGTATATATAAAGCATTAACAATAGCCGGATCCGATTCAGGCGGAGGCGCAGGGATACAGGCAGATATTAAAACCTTTCAAGAGCTTGATGTATTCGGAATGTCTGCGATTACGGCGGTCACCGCTCAAAATACGCTTGGTGTCCATGGGGTGCATCCGCTGACTGTAGAGGCGCTGAGACAGCAAATTGATGCTGTTGCTGAGGATTTAAGACCGGACGCAATCAAAACGGGAATGCTCTGGAATGCCGACATGATTGAAGAAGTGGCGAGAAAAATTGACGAGTACGGATTCAATCGTGTAATTGTTGATCCGGTTATGATTGCAAAGGGCGGTGCATCCTTGCTGCATGATGAATCAGTTGCCACCTTAAAGGAATTGCTCATTCCAAGAAGCTACGCGATTACGCCGAATGTCCCGGAAGCAGAAACGCTGACAGGAATGACAATCAGCTCGCTGGATGACCGGAAAAAAGCAGCGGAGCAGCTCGTCAAGATGGGTGCGGAGCATGTCATTATCAAAGGCGGGCATCAGCCTGAGGATCATCACATTACTGACCTTCTTTTTGATGGCAGCATGTTTATGCAAATCACCCATCCTTATATTGATACGAAGCATACGCACGGCACGGGCTGCACCTTTGCTGCGGCTCTAACGGCCCAAACGGCTAAAGGAGACAGCATCCATCAGGCATTTGAGGTTGCGGCCAACTTTGTCCGCGAAGCGGTGGAAAATACGCTCGGCATCGGATCGGGACACGGGCCGACAAACCATTTCGCTTTTAAACGAAACAGCTTAAAAACAAGCCGATGAGATCACCAGCTGATGGTGATCTCTTTTGCTTTGCTGCGGTATGCGCTTTTCATCTGGACAAGGTTATGATATGATAGGAATTAAGATCAGGTACTAATACTATGTCTTTATTAAATATAGGAGGCTTTATACATATGAATTTTTCACTTGAAGGCCGCAACATTGTTGTAATGGGAGTAGCCAACAAACGCAGTATCGCGTGGGGCATTGCGCGCTCCTTGCATGAAGCGGGTGCACGTTTGATTTTCACATATGCAGGCGAACGCTTGGAGAAATCTGTTCATGAGCTTGCCGGAACGTTAGACCGCAACGATTCCATCATCCTTCCTTGCGATGTAACAAACGACGCAGAAATCGAAACTTGCTTCGCAAGCATTAAGGAGCAGGTCGGTGTAATCCACGGTATCGCGCATTGTATCGCGTTTGCCAACAAAGAAGAGCTTGTCGGCGAATACTTAAACACAAATCGTGATGGCTTCCTTTTGGCTCATAACATCAGCTCATATTCTCTGACTGCTGTTGTTAAAGCGGCACGTCCGATGATGACTGAAGGCGGAAGCATTGTCACTTTGACGTACCTGGGCGGAGAGCTTGTGATGCCAAACTACAACGTCATGGGTGTAGCGAAAGCTTCTCTTGATGCAAGTGTGAAATACTTAGCTGCTGACTTAGGAAAAGAAAATATCCGGGTTAACAGCATTTCTGCCGGTCCGATCAGAACATTATCTGCTAAAGGCATCAGCGATTTCAACTCCATTTTAAAAGATATCGAAGAGCGTGCGCCGCTTCGCCGCACGACAACACCTGAAGAAGTGGGCGATACAGCTGCGTTCTTATTCAGCGATATGTCCCGCGGGATTACAGGTGAAAATCTTCACGTTGATTCAGGTTTCCATATCACTGCCCGCTAAGCAGGATCTATATCAAGCAATCCCGAATAGGGATTGCTTTTTTATTTCTTCTGATTTTCAGCTTTCTGTCATATAGATAGAATATGACACAATCGGAGGGATGAAGATGTCTAATAAGAAAAGAAACGCGGATAAAAAACCGCTCATGTATATTGTTCAGCCGGATTATGCAGAAACCACAAGGTCATCCATGCAGGAGATTGTCATCAAAAGAAAGGCCGACAAACCCGCTCCTCCAAAAGCTGAGGAAAAGCCGGCTTACCATGAGAAGCAGCAGGAGGAAGCCGTGGCACAGGATGTCCTGCAAGCAGACCAAAAGCCTGAAGCCGAACCAGTGAGTCAGTATACACAAGAGGTGAGGGAGCCAGAGAACATAAAGAACCAGCCGGAGGAGAAAGCAGAGCCGCAGGCCGTAGAAGAACCCGTCGAACACGAGCCCCCGAAAGCAGAAAAAAAGGAAGAGCCTGCACTTGAGGCCCGGAAGCCTGAGAAAGAACCGGAAGCTGTCCATAGTGCTGATAAAGCGGAGGAAAAAGCACCGCCGGCACGAAAAGTGAAAAAACCGATGAGCAAGATGACGATTCACGAAAAAATTGACTTTTTAACAAAGCTGCCTCATAACATGCCGAGAGCGCTTTGTCTGATTGAAGCCAATGGAAGAACGTACAGAGGCGTAATTGTCGGAAGAAGAAATGATTCCGTCCTGCTTCGAACAACCGGAAACGGAGCCCCGACCGAGCTGGCAATCGATGAAATCACCTCTTTGCACCCGCTCGGTTTTTAATGAAAATGAAAAGAAAAAAGCTGCCCGGCTGATGTTCCCGGGCAGCTTTTTTACATAGAGAAAAGCCTGCAGGCCTGCAAGCTTTTCCAGCTTATGATTAATGATGATGATGTGTACGATTGATTAATCGAGGATTTAAGCAGTTGACTGCGCAGAAGCAGTCTAAGTCTACTTCAATACAGTAGTTCGTTTTTTCAAGTCTGAACACTTCACAAACCGTATCTTTATCGGTGAAGTCCAAAATGTGTTTGTGTTCGTCAAATGCGATTAATAATGACAGAGTTGCGCAGCTGTCATGAACTTTTTCTACTCTGAAAAATACTGTATTAAAGCAAGGGCCGTTATCGAGTTCGCCGACATTTCCGAAAGCGACCAAAGGATTTGATTTTGATGTAAATAGTACGAAAGGCACTGTATCGCCTAGCGAATGGGTTGGTGACAAAAGCTTTGAATGGCAGCTTGTCGGGCAATCCTCTTCAACAGCGTTTTGCAGTTCTTCAATATTTTCTATTGCTTCACGCACGCAGCATGATGTTTTCTGGCTCATATTATCCCTCCTGCCTTATAAATTTGAGACTGGCGAAATGATGGAGAGTCAGCTGCCTCACGCTGGAAGCAGCTGAATGATTTACACCCGTAATAGAGTTTGGAAGGGGATTCCTCTTTACAAGTGTTTATCCATTGTGATGATGCTTTTTATCCTTATGAGGCGAAGTTCTGTCAACTAACTCTGGCGACAGGCACTGAATGGCACAGAAGCATCCAAGATCCACTTCAATGCAGAAATCTGTTTTTTCAAGCCCGAAGAAATCCGGGTCGCAAGGGTGGCAAACACTTAAGGTATCGCCTTTGACATCGACCGGGCGTAGAATCGACAGGGTTGCACAGCAATCACATAATTTTTCAACGCGGAAGAAAATGGACTCAAAGCATTGCATATCATCCACAAATCCCCCCACGTTTCCGAATGTGGAGAACAATCCGCCTTTTTTATCAAACAAGAGAAACGGAATTGTGTCTTTACCTGCAATTGTCGGATTCAAAAGGTTTGTATAGCAGCCAGTCGGACACTGTTCCTCAACTGCCTCCTGCTCTGCTAAAATCTTTTCCACTGCATCGCATACACAGTTCTCATGCCGGCCATGGGTTTTTCCGCAGCTCATTGATTTCAGCTCCTTCTTTATAGGGTATTTGACTTTAGTCCTTAACAACATATGTACCCGTGCCCCACTTGGTGTGGGTGAACGTCTATATATTCATCATATGCTTGGAAAATAAGAAAAAGCAGAGCGTTTTTGGCTCTGCTTTTAGGTCCTAGAGGACAAGAGTGATAACTAGGATGGCTACGAGGGTATTTGTTGCTGTAGAGATAAGGGTTGCGATATCAGCATCTACTGTTGTGACGTTTACGCCGCGGGAGCATTCGATGAGAAGTTTTTGGCGGTTTACTTGTTTGTTAGCTGTAAGCTGTAACAAATCTTGTGCGACTAATTCGGCAATTACGCCGTCTGCAATGGATGTCAGAGTAGCCGTTACGACTGCGGCATTAAGTGCTGTTACAACTGATGTTACGGCTTGAACGTCTGTAGATGAAACGTTGATGTCACAAGAATCTCTAATAATAATTGTCTCATCTGAGACTTGTTTGTTGAGATTTGCCTGCGCTAGATCTTGGTCGATAAAGGCGTTGTCATTGCCAAACCCATTGTTATTGCAGCAAATATCACAATTGCATTTTCTTTCTTCTTTTTCTTTCTCTTTGTGCTCTAACGGATGGTCACAGTCAGGATCAAGTGCAACCCAAGAGTATGGTCTGCTTTCCATATCTATTCCTCCTTTTCTTTTACTGTTATTAAATGAGCGAGCCTCTTACTTTGACTGAGGCATATATCCTGATGAAGTTCCCTATTTTTTATGATTAATTTGAATTGTTATTGTTTTGCCGTCTTTGTCTGAGCTGTTCAATGAGCTGCTCTCTGCGGCTTAGCGGTTTTTCGTTCTTTTGCTCTTGCATGGCTGCTTCTTCTTTTTTCTTCTTTTGGTTTTCTATTAGCGCTTGTGATTTAGCTTGTAAGTCTTTTACAAGATTCAAGAGCATTTCTTTTTCTTCGTCTGATACTTTTTTCATTTTGTCTTTCGTCACACCATGTTTAGAAAATATATTTTGGACCAGCAATTTCGTCATTGGATCAACTTCTGGAAGCTTCGCAAGCTCTTCTTTTAATTTGTCATTATCTGACATTTGTTTTCACCTCGTCTTATAAGTTTGTGAAAAAGAAAGGGTTAAAGGACGTCTAGTTCACTGAGAATGCTATTTAACACCTGAAGCAAGATTTGTACAAAGGTTATTATCTCGTCAGCAGACAAAGTGATTTTGATATTTCGGCTGTTGATAATTTTAATGATGGTTCTTTTTTTAATTTGTGAGCTATCGAGAATAAGAATCTCACTTGCCACTGCGTCAGCCAAATCCTCGTCGGCGATAATGAGCTGAGTCGCCACGATAATCATGGTTGTCACAAAGGCTTGTATAGAAAGGGCAGATGTTATATGTGACGTATCTATTGTGATATTTTCGCAATCAATCACTTCGATCTGCTGCTCGAATTCGCTTGACAATTGCTCAAATATTGCAGGGTGCAGGGATTCGATTTTTTCTTCAAATGACATAACCTTCACTCCTTTCTTATCCATACTCTATATAATGCAAATGGGGTGCAGAGCGGAATAATAAAAATAACCAATTTTCCGCCGGACAAGATACAATTCATGAAGAATAGGGTTTTGGCATATATGTGAAGGGATTATGATTGGCAAAGGAGTGAACGAGTGGTTATTAATGGGCTGACAATTGTTCTTCTATCGCTTGCGGTCTTTCGGCTCGCCCGCCTGCTGGTGTTTGACACGATTATGGCGCCGCTTCGCAGTCTGTTTCATGAAGAGAAGGAGGAAAAGGATGCGGACGGGAACATTGAAACTTATATCGTGATTAAAGGAACTGGTCTCAGGGCGTTTATAGGGGAATTGCTGAGCTGCTATTGGTGCACAGGCGTATGGTGCGCCGGCTTTTTGATTTTATGCCAGGCGTTGATCCCGCAAGCAGCGCAGTGGCTGATTTTACTTTTGGCGATCGCGGGCCTTGCCGGCATCATAGAAACGCTTGTATCAAAATGGCTGCAGGAATGAGGCATTCCCACCAGCAACTTTCCGTCAGGATACGCATAAAGTAGCATATATGACATAAGGAAAGGAAGGGAGCAAAAATGAATCAATATAATAAACCTTCCCAAAAATCTCCATATACAGATTCATCGTATCAATCAAAAAAGATAAAAAAGAAGGGCTGCGGGTGCGGAAATAAAAAGAAAAAGCCTCAATAGCCTGGCAAAGAAACCGGAGAACTCCGGTTTTTTGTTTTTTAACAGGGCGGCCGCAACCGGCATATATCATAAGCGGGGGGATCAAAGTGAATGAGTTTGAAAAATGGATAGAAGGAAGGTATGAACCGCACGAACAAAAGCAAAAAGAGCATGAAGACACGATGGGCCGCATCAGAAAAGACTTGGATGCATTTGATAAAGCAGGTTTGGAATTTGAAGATGAGATTGAAGCGCTGGCTGAAAAAACGGAGGCCTTACTTAAAAAACATCAAGCTCAATATGATCAATCGTAAATCCGCAAACGCCCTATGCGAATATCCAAGCCAATCCAAGCAGCTCACATAGTGTATAGAGAGTAAAGGAGGTGCTTATCTATGGGCTTTGGATACGGATTCGGTGGTGGCTGCTGCGGCGGCTACGGTGGCTATGCAGGCGGTTACGGAGGCGGCTACGGCTACGGTTCAACATTTGTTCTTTTAGTCGTATTGTTCATCCTTCTTATCATCGTAGGTGCATCTTATTTCTGCTAAAACTTTAGAGGGAAGTGCGGGAATGTCCCGCGCTTCCTTACACTATGCCAACAAAACATAATGTCAGAAAATCAACTTTAAATAGGCACACTACTCATTGGGTGTTCATACAATACTGTATTACTCCGCCAAAAGGAGGCGCATTATGGATAATCAATTTTTTAAGAATATCGAAAAGAAAACAGGTGTGAAGATGCAGGATGTAATGAATCTTGCCGGATCACTCCAAAACGCTAATTTTAAAGATGAAAATACAGTGCGCAGTGTCATTAACCGCGTAGCGCAGCTGGCAAACAGACGCGTGCCAAAAGAATTAGAAGATAAAATTGTAGAATCTATTACAAGCGGAAAAGAAAAGCTTGATTTTGGCACGATTTCTAAAATGATGGATAATAAATAAGCAGATGGCCTGGCTGATTCACTGCAGCAGGCCTTTTTTTACGGTAAAAACCCGGCAGTAATCTGCCGGGCTGTTAATGATGCAAGGGCTGTCTTGCTTTTTGTAGAAGGGGATACAAAAATCTTGAGCGGTTGGCTGTTTTGCCGCGCCTGTTGGCGGGGCAAGACAAATATAAATGCTGTTTCGCCCGGGTCATCGCTACATATAAAAGGCGTCTTTCTTCCTCAAGAGCGGCCTCGTCTCCTTTTCTTGCCGTTTCTAATGAGAAATCGTGCGGAATTGAGCCGTCTACAGTGCCTAACACGTAGACTGTTTTGAATTCAAGGCCTTTTGAACGGTGAATGGTCATCAGCTGAACGCCATGTTCATCCGTTCTGTTTTTCTCAGCGGCCCTCATATGATCCACGTGGGCAAGAAAGTCAGGAATCGTTTTGAACTTCTTGGCGACGACCTTGATATCACGCAGGTCATCGGAGCCTTTTTCTAGCTTGTTGCCCTCATTGCCCCGTTTTTTTAGATACTCGGAGAAGCCCATCTTTCCTTCTGCAAAGGTGATGGCTTCTACAGGCTTCATCGTGCGCAGGCTTGCGAAAAACGGTACGATTTTCTTGATTTTGTCAAGCTGAAACGGCTTCAGATCAGGCAGTTTGGCCAGCGCTTGAATCATCGAGCAGTCTTCGGTAATCGAGAGCGCCTTCAGCGTATTCAAAGCGGACTGCTTTAAAAACAAGGCGGGAAGCAAGTGCTTAATCGCTTCAGTGTCATCCTCATTTTGGCTTGCATACAAGTAGGCGAGAATCTGACGGACGATCCGTCTGCTATAAAACGATTGGACGCCGCGGTCAGCTGTATACGGAATTGACGATTGATGAAGCCTTTCATAGATAGCGCGGCCCCCGCTGTTTGTGCGGTAAAGAACCGCAAAGTCTTCTGGACTGGCGCCGTTTTGAATTTTTTCTTTGATATCGGAAACGACCATTGTGGCTTCTTCCTCTTCGTCGTAAGGATAAAAAAGCACAGGGACCTGAATGTCGTCTCGGGCCGCTTCAAGCGTTTTGGCATACCTGTTTTTGTTCTTTTTCACGACGATGTCAGCACTAGAGACGATCGGATGCGTAGATCTGTAGTTCGCAGTTAAATAGATCGTCTTCGCTCCGGGATAATCCTTTTGGAAATCAAGAATGAAAGACGGATTGCTGCCGCGAAACGCGTAGATGGACTGGTCATCGTCTCCGACACAGCACAGGTTTTGCTCCGGGCTGGCGAGCATTTGCATGATTTTGTATTGAACCGGATTAATGTCCTGAAACTCATCAATTAAGATATACGTAAACCGAGCTTGATATTGTTCCAGAAGGTCAGGCCGCTCGACAAACAATTCATAGCAGGCTGAAGCCATGTCATCAAAATCAAATTGGCTATGTTCTTTTTTCTGGCGTTCATAATGTTCATATAAACGATAAACTTGTTTTTCCCACTCATCTTTTAGAGGGATGCGTTCATTTGGGACATAAGTGTTTTTCCAAAAACCGATCTGCTGCAGGGCTTGGTCAACTGGGAACTCTTTCTCATCGATGCCCTCTTCATAGAGTGCTTTTTTGATATATTGTTCCCGCTGCCACTCCATTTTCAGCAGATGCTCACCGTTCCATTTAGCAGAATCATAGTGATACAAGATTTTATAAAACAGACTGTGGAATGTTCCTGTGACTAGTCTTCTGACTTTTGCCTGCTGTAATCCGTACTGGTTCGCCATACGCTCTTTCATTTCAGCGACAGCTTTTGTTGTAAAGGTGACAAGCAGCATGTTTTCCGGCGATATGCCTAAGTGTTCGATCATGTGGGCGGCACGGGCTGTCAGCACCCGTGTTTTTCCGCTCCCCGCACCTGCAAGCACAAGCAGCGGGCCTTCTGTTTCCGTGACAGCTTTCAGCTGATCCGTGTTTAAACCGACAGACGGAAAAAGGCTCGTATCGGGTTCTATTGTTTTTGGCACAAATGGTGTTCCTGGTTTAATGCTTCTTGGACGGTGCCATTCCGTGACAGCTGGAGACGGCTCAGCGGCGATCGCTTTTCCCTTGGGCAAACGAATGACACCAGATTCCTGATCATCTTCTTTTTTTTCCTCTTTGGCGGGCTTCGGAGCACACGCCTCCTCACATGCCGGGAAATCGCCTGGCTGGCGATGGATAAACTCTGGCGGATCGGCGATGTTAAGCCGTAACAAAACGGGCTTTTCGCAATGAGAACAAAATAAATGTCCTTTTATTCCTTCTTCAAAGAGGAATTGATAATGTTCTCTCGAATATGTATGTAAATGTATAATTCGATCATTCAGTCGGGCGCATTTCAAAAAGGGGTCCTCCCAATCAAAAGGTGTTCATTACAGACAATGACTATCATATCAAAAGAAATGTGTTTCAAAAAGTAAGTTTAAGGGAAAAGAGACAGCAGAGGGGTGGGTATTGTATGATATATGCAGGTCACATTCAAAACCAGCAATACGCTCAATATGCTAATAGAACGATTGGACATAAGCAGGATTATGCCGGAACCGAAAAAATCAGCTATGTCCCGTTTCAGCGGGTATACAAAGAACTGGAAAAACAGCAGGAGAATCAAACGGCTGCTGAAAGAAAAGTAAACGAGGCAAAACGTAAGCGCTCTCTTTATAAGAGATTGAGAGAAAAAGGAATGGGCACATATATTAATCGATATGTATAAAAAACCGTTCATACGAGAGAACGGTTTTTTTATATGCGGAAAAATCCGGATCTTAATAGACCCGGATGCTGTTTAGTCTTTCATCATTTGTAAGTGGGGAATGCCGGCATCAAGGAATTCTTTTTCAGAAAGCACGCGATACCCGTGTTTCTTGTAAAACGGCACAGCCTGTGTTTGCGCGTTTAAAATGAAACCGGAAGCGCCGCCGTCTGAAGCGGCTTTTTCGAGCGCCTTCATAATGATACCGCCGACACCGGCTGAGCGGTGGCTTTTCAATACGCAAATGCGCTCTAACTTGCCGTAGCCGTCCTTCATACGCCATCTTCCGGCGCCGACAGGCTTTTCGCCGTCATACACGACGATATGCTCCGACTCATTTTCAAGTTCGTCAATTTCTTCTTCAGCAGGCACGTTTTGTTCTTTGACAAAAACTTCTTCTCTTACATAAAAAGCATCTTTCAGTTGTTCTTCATTTTTTGCGATCACTGCTTCCAAACATTATTCTCCTCTGCCTAACAAGAAGGTTTCGTAAACTGTCCACGATCCGTTTTCCAGCTGGTAAAGCAAGTGGAATCGGTCAACAATTTCTTCATGCGACACTTCCTGCATTTTTAATTGTCCCAGCACATCTGAATGCTCATCGTCGGAAAGATTTTGGCCGACCGTCACATGCGGAACGAAATTATATTCCTGTTCGCCGGCCAACACACCGGTGTAAAGCTTTTCATTGAGTGTTTTTAACTCTTCCGTCGGCTCTGCTTTAATATAAATGACATTATTGACAGGCGCAAATGAGCTGTATTTTGTCAATTTGAGAACGACTGGGTGGGACTCTTTTGCGATGTTTCTCAAATGCGATACGAGCTGATCCGCTTTCTCCTCCGCACATTCAAACGATGCTCTCAGCGTCAAATGTGGCGGGATCAGAGAGTAGCTTGGGTCATAGCGCTTTCTGTAAGAGTTTGCAAGGTCTTGGAGCTTTTTTGATGGAAATAAAACGATTCCGTATTTCATATTCTGTCCCTCCTGGAAATAAAGTATGATAGAGTGTTAAAGCATTTTTTTCAGCGCCGGGGTGATGAGCGGCTGCCAGTATGTCCATTTGTGGTCTCCGTCAAATGGCTCAAAATCATAATCGGAAAGCTTCTTCTCCAGCAGCTGTTTCAGCTCCTGATTCGGTTCTGTAAAGTCCAGAATGTTCCCGTCTGTCGTGTGGACGTCAGTTTCTTTTGTTCCGATTTGGTGATAAATAGAGAGGTGTTTGATATCGTCAGACTGTTTCACGGCTTCTAGTACATGTTTGTCAACATAGGGAGACTGCATGATGATGTTGCCAAACATATTCGGATAATCAAGCGCTGTCATAAGTGACACGGTTGCTCCGAGCGAATCACCGATCAGCGTTCGGCCGTAACCGACCTGATAGGTTGGATACTCATCATCTGCAAAAGGAACGAGCTCATGGGCGATGAACCGTTTATACGCCGAAAATTTTGAACCTTCCGGATGGTAGGTGTTTCTGCGCTCTTTTACATCCTTATAAGGAACACCAATAATAATGCTCCGGTCTATTTCGCGTTTCGACAGCAATTCCTCGACCTGTCTGCCGATTCTCCCCAGCCTGAAATAATCGTGGCCGTCCTGCGCGATAATGACATGGTATTTATAAAGCGGGGAGTAGTTGGACGGCAGATAAACAAGTAAGGTCATTTCCTCATTAAGCTCTTTTGAAAAGAATTTCTTTTCTTGCACTGTGCCGTTTTTCGGTGCCATAAAAACATTCCTCCAGGACATCACTATACTTTCTTGCATTTTCAATTATTGTACCATGAATTATTAGAAATTTCTCTCTTTAAACGGTTCGGCACACGAAGAAAAAAGTGTTGAAATAAACTGTGAATTGCGCTAATATAAAACAATCAGAAAATTGAAATCGATATTTCTTATCGTGAGAGGTGGAGGGACTGGCCCTTAGAAACCTCAGCAACCGGCTTGTTTTGCATGTGCAAAGCGCCAAGGTGCTAAATCCAGCAAGCGTTTTTTATGCTTGGAAGATAAGAAGAAGCGTTAAACCCCTTCTTCTTATGAAGAAGGGGTTTTTATTTTGAAAAGGGAAGGTGTCAGCTATATGTCACAGCACGTTGAAACGAAATTAGCCCAAATTGGGAACCGAAGCGACGAAGTCACGGGGACAGTGAGTGCTCCTATTTATTTATCAACAGCATACCGCCACAGAGGGATCGGAGAATCAACCGGATTTGATTATGTCCGCACAAAAAATCCGACACGCCAGCTTGTTGAGGACGCGATCGCTAACTTAGAAAACGGTGCGAGAGGGCTTGCCTTCAGTTCGGGAATGGCTGCTATCCAAACGATTATGGCGCTGTTTAAAAGCGGAGATGAACTGATCGTTTCATCGGACTTATATGGCGGCACGTACCGTCTGTTTGAAAATGAATGGAAAAAATACGGATTGACCTTTCATTATGATGATTTTAGCGATGAGGACTGTTTACGCTCTAAGATAACGCCGAATACAAAAGCCGTGTTTGTGGAAACACCGACAAATCCGCTCATGCAGGAGGCGGACATTGAACGTATTGCCCGGATTACAAAGGAGCACGGTCTTCTGCTGATCGTAGATAATACATTTTATACACCGGTCTTGCAGCGTCCGCTTGAGCTGGGGGCGGACATTGTCATTCACAGCGCAACAAAGTATTTAGGCGGGCATAACGATCTGCTTGCAGGACTTGTCGTGGTAAAGGATGAGCAGCTCGGAGAGGAAATGTTTCAGCATCAAAATGCGATCGGCGCCGTCCTGCCGCCATTTGATTCGTGGCTTTTGATGAGGGGAATGAAGACGCTGAGCCTAAGAATGCGCCAGCATCAGGCAAACGCGCAGGAGCTTGCGGCGTTTTTGGAAGAGCAGGAAGAAATTTCAGATGTGCTGTATCCCGGAAAAGGCGGCATGCTGTCCTTCCGTCTGCAAAAAGAAGAGTGGGTCAACCCATTTTTAAAAGCGCTGAAGACCATTTGTTTTGCAGAAAGCCTCGGCGGGGTGGAAAGCTTCATTACATACCCTGCGACCCAGACGCACATGGATATTCCTGAAGAGATCCGTATCGCAAACGGGGTCTGCAATCGGTTGCTGCGCTTTTCTGTCGGAATCGAACATGCGGAAGATTTAAAAGAGGACCTAAAACAGGCATTATCTCAGGTCAAAGAGGGAGCTGTTTCATTTGAGTAATCACAATTGGACGCTGGAAACCCAGCTCGTGCACAATCCATTTAAAACAGACGGCGCAACCGGGGCGGTCAGTGTGCCGATTCAGCACGCCTCGACCTTTCATCAATCTTCATTTGAAGAATTCGGCGCATTTGATTACAGCCGCTCTGGCACGCCGACAAGAACAGCTCTTGAAGAAACAATTGCCGCACTGGAAGGCGGAACAAGGGGATTTGCTTTCAGCTCAGGCATGGCTGCCATCTCAACAGCGTTTTTACTGCTGTCACAGGGTGATCACGTTCTTGTGACAGAAGATGTATACGGCGGAACCTTCCGTATGGTGACAGAGGTGCTGACTCGGTTTGGCATTGAGCATACGTTTGTCGACATGACGGATCGTAATGAAGTGGCGCGGAATATCAAGCCGAACACAAAGGTCATTTATATGGAGACACCATCAAATCCGACACTTGGAATTACGGATATTAAAGCAGTTGTTCAGCTTGCAAAAGAAAACGGCTGCCTGACCTTTCTAGACAATACATTTATGACGCCGGCTCTGCAGCGTCCGCTTGATCTCGGCGTGGATATTGTACTACACAGCGCGACAAAGTTCTTAAGCGGACACAGCGATGTGCTCTCAGGTTTGGCTGCTGTCAAGGATGAAGAGCTTGGGAAGCAACTATATAAGCTGCAAAACGCGTTCGGCGCCGTCCTTGGCGTTCAGGATTGCTGGCTTGTCCTGCGCGGATTAAAAACATTACAGGTTCGTTTAGAGAAAGCGAGCCAAACAGCCCAGCGGCTTGCGGAATTTTTCCAGAAGCATCCGGCGGTCAAGCGCGTGTATTATCCGGGACTGTCTGATCATCCCGGCGCTGAAACCCATAAAAGCCAGTCGAAGGGAGCGGGCGCAGTGCTATCTTTTGAGCTTGAAAGCAAAGAGGCCGTTAAGAAATTAGTCGAGAATGTGTCACTTCCGGTCTTCGCTGTCAGCCTTGGCGCAGTGGAATCGATTTTGTCCTATCCGGCAACGATGTCTCACGCGGCAATGCCTAAGGAAGAGCGTGAAAAACGCGGCATCACTGATGGCCTGCTCCGTCTTAGTGTGGGAGTCGAACATGCAGACGATTTAGAGCGCGATTTCGAACAAGCGCTGAAAGAAATTGCACCAGTTGCGGTTCGTTAAAAAGAAGCCGGTGGCCCGGCTTCTCAGATTGTAGACAAAGTCCTAAAACAGTTTCTGTTTTAGGATTTTGTCATCTTTTCTGCGTGATTGAAAACCTTTGAAGCTTAGAAGGACGAGCATTGGAGCGGAGCGAATGTTATAATTCGTGAGCACTAACGCGCAGGACTGACAACGAATGCGAGGGTTCGTCGACACGCTGAGAAGCCGGGGATGGCCCGGCTTCTTTTATTGTTCATCATCAGGATTCAAAACCGCGAGGACTTGATGATCCTCCCAAACGCCATTAATTTTTACGTTTTTTCGGGCGATGCCTTCTTTATGAAATCCCGCTTTTTCTAAAACACGCATGGACCCGAGATTACGGGGCATCACACCGGCTTCAATCCGATGAAGTCTCAATTCGCGGAACGCATAATCAACAACCAATCTGACTGCCTCTGTCATAATTCCCTTTCCATTATGGGCTTTGTCTAAAAAATACCCGATGAACGCAGTTTGCAGCGATCCGCGGATGATTTGAAAGAGCGAAACCGTCCCGATTAATCTATCGTCTGACGCTGTAAAGATGCCAAAATGATATTCTTCATCTTTCTCAAGTCTTTGCTGATACTCGGTTATTCGTTTTCTTTGCCCCTCAACCGTATAATAATCGTCTGCGCGTATCATAGAAAACTGTTCGAAGAAATCTCGATTTTCACTTTGCAGCCGCAGATTTTCTTCGGCATCCTTTCCTTCTAAAGGCCTTACATAAATGGTTTTTCCTTTTAGCATACAGTGATCTCTCCGTTCTCATGTCAGATTCCTCTTACATTATTCTCAGGGAAATGCAAATATCCTTTTTATAAGAAGGAAGAAAACCAATTTCCCATAAAAGTGCCAACATAGTTGCCGATTAAGTAGCCGAGCGTACCGACAAGCATGATTGGGGCGACAAGCTCCCGCCATCCCTTGGCAATTGCCATCGCAGCAGCAGTCGTCGGTCCGCCGACAGCAGCGTTGACGGCGAGCAGAATTTCTTCAAGCCGAACGCGGAACAATTTTCCGACAGCTAAGGAAACCGCTAAATTGGTGATCGCAATGATAAACACAAATAATAGAATAAGAGGCGCATTGGTAACGATTAAGCGCAGATCTGCAGGAATGCCGATCACTACAAAAAACAAATAAATCAAAAAGGTTCCAAGTTCCTGAGATCCATTGAGCCTTTCAAAAAAACGCGGGAAAAGAAAAATGATAAGAACAGTTAAAGACGTAAGCACCAGGTACTGATCGCCAAGCGTACCGGTCAGCAGGGGATGAGAAAAAATGCTTTTAAAATAACCGGAAACCTTCATACTTACCGCAACAAGCGCGAAAGCAGCACCGGCATTAAATGCGATATCCTTTAAGGAAATATCCTTCCGTTTCCAATAGCTTTCAGCACTGTTTCCGCTGTTTCCATCGGCTTTCACTTTCTCCTCAAACGGCATGGCATAATGCCGCTGAAACCATTTGAGTGCAGGAATGCTGATTAAAATAAAAAACAAAAGCGCCATCATAAAATTATCAGCCACAACGGTAGCTGACACATATTCACCAGGCGTCTCAAATTTTGCCGCCATCGCCGCAAAGTTGACCCCGCCACCGATATAAGAGGCGCTGATCATCCCGCCGATTTTATCGAGATAAGGAATATGCTGTTTGAGAAGAAAAAAAGCAAGAATGCTCCCAAGCACAGTGCCGACAGAGCTAATCAGAAAAATAAACAGCAAACGCCTGCTTTCCTTAAAAATCTGCCGCACATTGATCTGAAACAGCAAAAGAGGGATCGCCAGCGGCACTACATAAGACCATACGGTATCATATACAGGCGACTCAACAGGAAGCACTCCTACATTTGTAAACACCATAGCACCTGCAAGCGCGATAATAGCGCCCGACACAGCGGACGCCCACTTAAAGCGCTGCTCCACCCCGATGCTCACTGCCGCCCACACCGCAATAAACCCCCACAATACCCAAAAATCATCGGAAGAAATCAAAGAATGCAAAACCCCATCACCCCTGTTATTAGAAAATTAAGACATATTATAATGGCCGGGGAACAGAACAGCAAGTCCGGAAAAAGTTTTTCTAAAAAAGCAGTTGACGAATAAAAGGGAAGGTTATATAATAGAACTTGTCAGAAAGACAACAACATACCCAGCAACACATACATATCATGATTCCGTAGCTCAGCTGGGAGAGCGCTACCTTGACAGGGTAGAGGTCGCTGGTTCGAGCCCAGTCGGAATCATAGCTTAAACCCTTGCGTAGCAAGGGTTTTTTACTTTGCTTATTTATTAATTTTGTCATCATTCATCGAGTTGGGGACGAATTGGGGGCGAAATTATTTTTTTGAGCTGATTTTGAAGAAGAATTTCAAAATCAACTCTGTTTTTGTGCTAGGTTTCTAGGATCGAACTGGTTAAATTGTTTTACTGTGTTATTTTCGAGTTTCTCGGTAACGTGGCCATAAATATCACTAGTTGTTCGAGCACTGGCATGTCCAGCTCTTCTTTGGATAGCAACTGAGACTTTCGCCAGCTTCCATGAGGAGGGCCACCATAGTATGCCGCAAGTCATGAAGACGAACATCTTTTAGGCCGTACTTCTTTTTTTATTTTAGTCCATTTTGCGGTAGGGGTTGTATAATAGTAAGGTTTTCCTTTACCACTGTGAAATACATATTGATGTTCTCCGCCTTCCCAGGCATCGCTAAGCAACAATTTTTCTTTTTCATATGCGATAATATTTAGCCAACTCATCCATATAAAAATCAGGCATTTTAACGAATCGTTGAGAACTTTTTGACTTTGGACTTTTGACATGGGGTTCTCCATTAATTGTTTTAGAAATTGATCTATTTACGTATATTCTACCTTTGTCCCGATCTATATCCAAATGCCATTCGCAAGCAAGAGCTTCTCTTCTACGAAGCCCGCCGATCAGAGCTGCAAGATAATATAAACGACATTTAATATCTATTTCATACAACACTTTAATACATTCAGCTGCTTTTTCTGATTCAAGAAAGTTCATTTCCTTATTCTCAGCTTCAGGTGAACTCAATCCCTCCATAGGATCATCTTTTATCAATTTCCATTCCTTTGTTGCGGATTTAAACAATGCTTGCAGAATTTTAAATATATCTTTGATCTCCTAATTCGCCAGGCTTTCCATCTTTTCTAGCTCCATCTTTAGATAAATATCAATAAAATCAACAATATGAAGACTTTTTATTTTGTCTATTTTTTTATGACATAATGCAGGGAGAATGTGGTTGTTTAAGTGATTTGAACACTTAACAGATATTGTAAAAGAGTAAGGCTTTCCATTTTTATTAAAGAGTTTCTTTTCGACCCATTTCTCTGCACTGCATGATTCGACAGTAGGTTTTTCAGGAGCAATATACTCGCCGGCCTCTACTTCAATTCTGAAACGGTCCAGTTGATCTTCGAGATACTCCTGTAATTTCCGTTTAGACTTTAATATTTTTGGATCTCGATACGAGTCGATTTCTTTTTTCTATCTCTTTTACCGTTTTCATCATATCCATTTTCGACTATTAATCTAAAAGATTTTTCACTGCGCCTTTCAATACTAACCATGTGGCTACCTCCTTGTTCAAATTAATTTGCTTGATAAAGCTTTTGATGCCAGAGAATAGAAAACAGTTTTCTTTTGTACATTTCAAGCCGTTTAGCTGTAAAAGGGTATGTGACGTTAAAGGTATCTCCAATTAACTTTATAGCCTCCGATTGCATGCGCGGCAACGAAATCTTTTCGAGCATGAATGTCGGTACACAAAAGTGATACATGAAACTATTGGCTTGATACTCTTGAAGCTGGCGGAACATACGATTCATATTGAATTGGTTCCCGCAGTGTTTAATCACATGCCCGAGCTCACGGACAAAGTCCTCCCATTGTTGTTGATGAGAAGTCCTTGAATCCAAAACCATGCTATAAAGACCATTTATACAAAACATGCTGCTGCCTTTTTTTCGTAGTGTATCCATATCTGAAAAGCAGCCGCAATCCGTTCCATGTCAACTTCTTCAGGAGTAAACATATTCAATTTTGTATAAATCTTCTTTACTTCTTCTTCTAGATGAGATAATTGAATTGTCATAATAGCACCACCTGATAGGAACGTATGTTCTGTTTTTAGTGTGAAAGAAAAGCCCTTTGAAGGGCTCTTCGTTACGCTGCTGTAGTCGTTGTTTTGTCTCTTCTTGCGAGTCCCATTATGCCTGAGATAATGAGAAGAACAGCAGGCAGTAAGTAAAATAAAGAAATACAAATCAGGCCACCGATACCAGATATAAGAAGTAAAATTCCACCCAATTTTGCTTTCTTTCTAATAATTACAGAAGCAACAATACCAAGAATGGAGAGGAAGATAGCGCCCCAACCTAAACCGATAATATCGCTTGTGCCAGATGAGTTAAAAGAGGCATCAAGACCACCAACAATTAATGCCAAAAAGGCTCCTATAAATCCAAAAATTCCACCAATTAGACCTAAAACAAATTCAGTTGTTCTTTTCATTTCAAAATCCCCTTACTTAACTGGTACTTTGATTGTTACTGCTTTAGTATTCATGAAGTCATCAGTTGTAACATCACCGAAGTTCAATTTGATTTCTTTAACGCTATTAACATCAATTTCTTTTCCATCAGGAGCTGAAAACTCAAGAACTCCTTCTTGTTTAACGCCGCCTTGAACTTCACCGCCAACTTCTCCATCAGTCAAGAACATGTTTGCTGATAATTGCATGCTGCCAATTACTGCATTTCCTTGGTCTGGATAGAAAGTCAGGACCTTGTCAGTAGTATTTTCAATGTTTATACCAACGTTTATCTTGTCTTTCATGATCTTTACATCGCCCAGGTTAACTTTCATTCCCAGAGCTTCAGCAGATTGTTTGCTTGCATCGACTTTTTTAGAGCCGTCATCTTTAGTCTCTTCAGTTTTTTTGTCTTTTGAATCACTGCTCCCTGTAGAGACATCATCCGTCGAGCTACATGCTGCCAACGCTAATGATAGTCCTAAAGACATGAATAATAAGAACCACTTTTTCAACCTGATTCCCCCAGTTCATAAATTAGAATACCTATTAATAATCGGCTAAAACTGCCAAAAATTCAAGAGGATTTCGCCAAAAATGTTAATAAATTCTTAAAATCAACGGGGATAAGATGGTGAATTTACTTAATGGATTATCTCAAAATTTGCGGTTGAAATGATTTCAACTGAATAGTTTACCTCAAATTTTGAGGCGAAGTGTTCAGAACTAATTAAACTAAACAAAATAAAACAATAATAATAAATAAAGAATAATGTGTTTGTTATGTAATTATTTTTTGCTTCAGTTGATAATAAAAAAATAGCAATACTTTTGCTTCAAGGAATGTCAATCATTCTCCCCATTCGGAGATTTGCGACTTTTTTCTTTTTCTTTCAAATACTTAATAAAATCGATAGCTTGTCTTCGTGCTTCTTCTGAAAAATCAGATGCATCTTTAAAGGCGATTTGTAAATCAGGATCCTCGAATAAGTCACTATTAAAGCTGTTAGGTCTTTTGCCTGTAAGAATATAATCAGTAGTTACGCCATATAAATTGGCAATTTTCACAAGCATTTCACCATCAGGCTTTCGCAAACCATATTCCCAGTTTGCATAAGTTGACATGGTTTTAAGACCTAATTTCTTTGCAACTAGAGATTTGCTCCAACCCTTTTTTTCTCGTAATTCGGTTAAGACTTTCCCTGTTATATTATCCATATTTATACACCTTTTTTCATTTGGTGTGTAAATTTTAACACGTTTTACACAAGATAAATAAATAGTTACACAAAAAGAATAAAATTATGTTGACTTACCCACCGTGTGTATTTTATGATGAGATCAACAAATGTTACACATATAGAGTAAGGTGGTGGAAAGATATTATGCTTAGAAAACTTCGAGATACAAGACTCGCTCAAGGAAAAACTCAGTCTTACATGGCGAAACAACCTGGTTATAGATATGCTAGCGGCTATGCCAACATAGAAATGGGTCGCACAAAACCCAGCCTTGAGAAAGCCCAACAAATTTCTGAGCTTCTAGATGGTGATGTAAATGAACTTTTTTTGATGAAAAGTTACACGAAAAGAGTAAAATTGCAGCGTAGGAGGTGTAGAAATGTCTCGCAACACAATGACCTTGCAGGAAGCTGCTGAATACCTCGGTGTTCATCATGACACGATTTACACAATGGTTCGTGAAAAAGAAATTCCTCACTTCTGAGTGCGCACACGTATTTTCCCCACTAAGCACAACATAGATGCGTGGATTGAAGCGCAGGAACAAGCAAATATGAAACAAGCGCAATAGCAAGGAACCTACTGAACGAAAATTTTCGTTTAGTGAATGACAACTTTTTCTAAGGAGGTTCATGAATGAACGAATTACAAAAAGTATTCAATTATCAAGAACAGTAGGTTCGGACAGTTGGAAAGGATGGCCAACCTTGGTTTGTCGCAAAGGATGTCTGCAATGTACTAAGTCATTCAAATCACAAAGTAGCAGTGTCCCGGCTCGACGAAGACGAGGTAAGTAAAGTTTACCTCACCGATTCATTAGGCCGTAATCAAAAAAAAACAGTTGTCTATGAAGCTGGTTTGTATTCACTTATTTTAACTAGTAACAAACCAGAGGCTAAACAATTCAAAAGGTGGATCACTCATGAAGTCATCCCGTAATCAGAAAAACGGGCGGCTACGTTGCAAATGACGAGTTATTCATTCAAACATACTTGCCGCAAGCTGATGAAAATACAAAGCTGCTTTTCAAAACAACTCTTCACACTATGAAAGAGCAAAGCAAACAAAAGGTTAATGTCGAGCAAGTGCCTATGATCGTTGCTCAGGCTGATGATCTGAAAATGATAGGCAATGACGCAATTATTGCAAAAAGAGACAAGGCAAACGGTTGGCTCAATGGGGCGATGGTTTTATTCTTTGTAATCGCAGTTTTTCCGGGGATAGGGGGTTAAGGTATGGCGACAACTGAGCAAATAAAACGCATGAACGATATTAATGGTCTGATAAAGCTAATCGCAAGCACAGACAGACGCACTTTCTACTGAAATACTAGACACAAACAAAAGGAGGGAAATAATGAGGGACCCCTTAGCTTATATAAACAGTGCAGAAATCCTTTGCTCTTTCCCAGTCAGATATAAGAAAGACATGAAGACGTGGATTCAAGGTGTTTCAATTAATGAAGAAAGACAAGAGATTTATGTAGCCAATCAAGAAAACACAGGAACAGTACTTCGTATTGATGTACGGGACCTTAATGGTAAACTTAAGAGTAGTAAAAATATCCCAATTGATAGTGGGTCTTTTACAGAATCTCTACCTTACTTCTATAATAAGAACGATCAACTAAGTTTTATCGTACGACCCAAAAATGAAGAATCTGCGGCTATATTCAACTATGAAACTGGTGTCTTAGGGAGCACCTTTCCTATTAAAGGAAAAGCAAAATCTGACGTTGATGGGGATTACTTTGTCACATCTGATGTATGGACTGACACTATTAAAAATATATACATTTACACTTGGGAGAGTGTAAAAGCAGGAAACCCTGTACTGGTTAATAGTATTAGGACAGATAACTATGGCAGATTAACTGAAAAATCTCAGGGTATTGTTGTGAACAATGGTTATATCTTCATAACGCAAGGTGCTCAAAAAGGAAAATCTGCTATCACTGTATACAACACAGCAGGACAATTAGTAAATTCCTTCATCTATACTAAAAGTAGTCTTGCAAAAGCTGTCAATAGTAAATTCCCCGGACGGCTACCAGATGCAGTTAACTATGACTACGAAAACGAGGGCGGATGCAAGTACAAAGGGAGACTATCCTTAGCTCAGATCATTGACGGAGAATGCTTTATTTTTGTTCATAATTCCCCTAGAGGCGTTGCGTTAGAAACAGAAATCCCAATCTATAAAGTAGATACTGGCTACTTAAACGTAACTCTGTTAAACGGGTGTAAGACATATGGCGCTGACACTGTGCCAAGAATAAGAAGAATCGGCAATCTGGTAGAGCTAAATGGAGCACTAAAAAATGTATCCAACCTTAATACAGAATACCTTGAGTTTCCTAAGGAATTAGCTCCTGATCGTAACATACAGATGGTGCAGGTTACCAGTTCAGGATACCAGTGTAACTGGCAAGTTCAGCCAAATGGCAGAGTCAAAATTATTAATACCAGGAATCCTAATACAGGGTCAGGTACATGGTACCCATTCATGTTCCATTGGTCCATATAAAATATAGCATTTTATTAAGTGGTTCGGGACGGTGGGTTCCACGTTCAATTATGGGGATGCTCGGTTGCACTTTTATTGTTGAGTGTTATTTTGATCGTCACAATTATCGGCATCTTGCCTTGACTTGGCCTCGGCGCCATTAGCGTATTTCTTCTTTTAGGAGCCTTCGTTGGTGGTAAGCGCTTAGAATGTCCGCAATGTGAATTTAAGAACAACTTTGTCATGTATGGAAAACATAACGTAACTTGCCGTAAGTGTAAGCAGAATATAGCGATAGATTGGATGCGGAAAAAATAAAAGCCCTAGCCTTATTGGGACTGACCCCATAAGATGAGACAAATAAAAACACCTTCAAGAATTGAATACGGATGATTGTTATCCGAAAGACTTGGAGGTGTTTTTTCTATGGGGACAAGAGTGAGTTATCCGGTAGAAGTGAAACAGAAGGCTGTAGAAATGAGATTGGCAGGTGTACCTATGAAAGAGATTATGCAGGAGTTGAATATTAAGAATAAGACACAGATTCAGACATGGGTTAGATGGCATAAGACTGGGGATACACATCGATTTGAACAGCCTGTTGGAAAGCAATACACTTATGGAAAAGGTCCGGAGTATTCTTCCGAATTAGAGAAACTGCAGGCAGAGATTCGTCACCTGAGACAACAGAATGAAGTTTTAAAAAAGTACAACGAATTGGAAAGGAAGTTGATAGCGAAACATCAGTCGAAATTGTAGAAATGTTGCACAGCACAATGACCGTGCAGGATATCTGTATTCATGTAGGTATCGCTCGAGCGTCTTATTATCGTTAGAAGAAGAATCTAATGAAGGATCATCCCAAGCGCTATTTGGAAAACAAATCGGCACGTTGTGTCGAGAGCCAAGTATCGATATGGATATCGAAAAATCACAGCCATACTAAAAAAGAGAATGTGTATTAACCATAAAACGGTTCAACGTATTATGCAGAAAAATCAGTGGCAGTGCCGGGTTAAGGTGAAAAAGCGTAAGAAGAATGGGCAGCCATATGCCGTGGTCGATAATATATTGGATCGGAACTTTAAGTCTGATCGCCTTCTTGAAAAACTAATAACGGACATCACATATTTGCCTTATGAACAGAAACAATTGTACCTTTCCAGTATATTGTGAATTTATACAATGGAGAAGTGATTGCTTTTACGATTGGGGATAAGCAGGACACAGGACTTTGTATTAGACACACTTGATCAGCTACCAACGCTGCCTGAGAACTGCGTGTTATATAGTGACCAAGGTTCTGTGTATACATCTTACGAGTATCAAAAAGCTGTTAAAACAAAAGGCATTACCATGAGCATGTCCCGCAAAGAGAAGCTCGCTGATAATGCCTCCATCGAATCGTTTCATTCCTCAGTAAAGTCTGAAACGTTCTATCTTAACAGCATTGATCGAACTACGACCGCCATCGTAGAACGCACTGTCATAGAGTACATTCATTATTATAACAATATTCGTATTCAAACCAAACTAAACAACCAATCACCGATAAGCTATCGGCAATTGGCTTTAAATGGTGTTTTGATCCCTGTCTCAAAAACGGGGGTCAGTCCCTATTGGGTAGAGCTTTTTTCTTTTAATATACTTCATTCTCGCCGATCTTCTCAGCGGCTACATACACCATTTCATCTTTATGATGAAAACTCCCTTATGCGTTCTTATTTCGAAAGCTGTTTAAATAAGTCTAGCCAGTTCTTCTTATAGCGAGCATAACTAAATCGTTTGTATACATCTAACGAATTTTTGGCAAACTTTTTCTGCAGCTTACTGTCTTTCATTAATTCGATCACTTTTTCTGCAGCTTCTTCATAGTTATTATATTCTACTAAGTACCCATCTTTCCCATCTCTAATGAGTGTTTCCGGACCGTACTTCGTTCTGTAACTCACTACGGGCGTTTGATTGGCTAGACTTTCCATAATTACTAAGCAGAATCCTTCGAATCGAGATGTCATAATAGACAGCCCGTGTTTTTGAATTTCTCTATTAACGTTATGCGTAAACCCATGTATATGAACGTTATTTTCTAAATGCAGATCCTTTATTAACGCTTGTAAATTTTCCTTCTCTTTTCCATAACCAAAGATATGATACTCGGCGTCTTTAATTTCGTCGACCACAATACGGAAAGCACGAATTCCGTCCGCAATATTTTTACTGTCCTCCAAGCGAGCTAGTGTTATGGCCGATTTAGGGTTTCGTTCAATAGACTTATCTAATATCGCGCCTTTATCTAGAGTAACAGCATGAGGAATTACAACAAATCGCTCATCCGTTCCGTAATCTTCCTCAACATCTCTTTTTTGCTCTTCAGTTAAGAAAACAATCGCATCGAATTCGTCTTTGTGGTCAAATATCTCTTTGTACACGCGTCTGTATGGAGACCCTTTAACGTGCGGTTTATCAAGATGTGTATTATGTAGTGTTACAATTTTGTGACAATCGTTTCCTACCTTGCGGAAAACATCTAATAAACCTAATTCATCCAGCATTAAAAACGGATTCGTGTAATCCTTTAGGATAGACTCAACCCAATAGACGTGTGCATCAGTTATATGATTGAATGCCTTGTTAATTCCAGCATGAAGAACACACTTTGTTCGTTTCCCTGATGAGTTTACCCAAACAGATAAATAACAATTTCCATTAATGTCATAGTATTTTTCAAACGCGGGCTTGTTGTTCTGAAGATTATATCTAATCTCACGTCTTTTTCTGCCATTAAGATCATATTCAACTCTATGAGTACGTTGAAGATTAAGGTCACGGTAATCAATGAATTTAAGTCTCATTTTTTCGTCGAACAGCTTGTACTTTACGTAGTTGCCTTCTTTATCATAGTATCTGTAGCCGTTTGTATTAGGACGATCGTCGTCTATATAGTGGGAGAAGCCATCCTCGAACAACTCAACCTCTGGAGAACTAACGTTATCGGAAAGGTGCCCAGGGAGGTTGTAGAAGTGCTCGTGAAAATTGTATACCTCAATATTCTCCGCAAGCCTCTGTCTTTTTTTCATCTTCGAGATTATATGCGCATGATTATTTTGAAAATTAAGAGTAAGAAATGATACAGCCCCTCTTTCAGTAGCGACCATATTGGCGCGTCTTTCAGTTGCGAGAGCCATTCCGGATCTAACTTCGTCTAAGAAATCAATAAGTATAAAATTGTGGTTCATAAAACTCTCCTTAATAATTTATTAATTCCATTATATATTAAATTCATAGGTAGGTGTTAGTCGCATTACCTAATATTCTCTATTTCGATAATTTCCCGAATATCATCGATCTCAAATGTATTTACAATTCGCTCTAAATGATCGATTGAAATACGGACCACGTGATTTCGAGAAAGTTGTGAAATCGCTGCAGGTCTGATACCGACTTTTTCGGCGAATTCCCCTTGGTTTAGTCCATATCGATCCATCAGCATGTCAATTCGAAGAACTACTCGTCTCACTACTACGCCTCCATTCGTTTTATTTAATTATAGTACAAAACTTCATTTTCGCAAAAGCGTAAAATATAAATTTCGCAAAAGCGTAATTTGTTATTGACGATTAATTCGCGTATGAGTAAAAGACGTATTAACAAATATACGTAAAGGCGGAATTGTTATGCAATACTTAGCGGAACACCAAACGTTCGACTCGACGGATCAACTTAACGAATCTGTTTACGAACATATCAAACGCAATACATACGAGCTTAACGATACGGATCGCCGGGCGCTTAAGATGATCGCAAGGTACGCGGTTAAGTTTAACGGAGCGGCTCATCTTAAAGCGGAAACGTTGGCGGGCCTGATCGAGAAATCCGTTAAGGCGGCGCGGCGGGCGCTGAATAAATTAGCGGGGCTCGGCATCGTAAAGAAGGTTGCTACTACGCGGAAGATTAACGGAGGAAAAGGCGCGAACATCATCGTGATCCTGCCGGTTAATAACGCTAGTGAAGCCGAGGATGACCAATCGACAATGTCCAATCGCTGACAAGCCGAGAAGCCTACGGAGCCAACAGTTGAAGCGCCGAAAACGAACCATCGGATTTAATTAAGCGTTCTAAAAACAAAAATAACGTATTAGATACGGCGACTGTACTGGCTGAAGCGTTAAAAGGCGCGCTGCCTAACGAAATCTATAACGCAATGGCTCGCTACTTTGACGCAGATAAAATTTATAAATATTACGGAATTCTTTTGCGCGCTAAAGCAAGTGTAGACAGAACGATCAGACTCGAAGATCATGCGGCGCCATTCGTAGAAGCGTGGCACGCAACGATTATGAAAGCGAAATCGCACGAAATTAGACGTTTCGACGACTACCTTATACGCTGGGTTTAGGAAGGCGGCTTGAACGGTTAAGGCGCGCTTAAATCGTGGCGGATCGCTTATGGAACGTTTCAGAAAGGCGTTTGAATAATATTGCGGGTTACGGTACGTGGACTTGCGCGGTGGCGGTGCTATACGCTATAGTTCGTAATATCGAAATAAAAACTGTTTGACTTAACGATGACTTAACGCTGATATACCAACGTTTGACTTACCGATTGACTTATCGGATCACTTGCGGCTACCTTGACAGGGTAGAGGTCGCTGGTTCGAGCCCAGTCGGAATCATAGCAAGGGTTTTTTACTTTGCTTTAATAAAGCCGGTTTATCAAATTCGCGAGTTGTTGGCGAACTTATTTTTTGGCTTCGAATTCATTTACCTGTATAGCATCAAAATTGTTGGGAAAATCAGCTGGCTTATCAGCTGATTATATTGTTGCATGGCCATATCTATCGAATGTAGTTTGATTACTGGAAAGCGACACAAGATAAGATTGATGAAATCGACAAAGAAGTGACGAAGCTAAGTATCAGAAGGAACTAAAAGAGAAGAATCAAGCCATCCAGGAAACGAAAGATAAGCTTAATCAGTTTTCAATGGATGATTCTGACGAAGCGAAAGCTTAAGTCAAAGACCTAGAGAAACAGCTCCAAGAACAACAGGAAGCATTAGACGAATTCATTAGACCGCAGCAATACAAAACGGAAAGAAGCTCTACAAGATCAGCTTGAAAAAGATCAGGACGCCATAAATGATAAGTACGACAATTTAACGAATGACGAAAGAGCATTTAAGAAGATTGAAGACAAACTCATGAATGGAAAGATAACTGATATCACCAAGCAATTGAACGAGTTTTCAAAGTTTATTAACAGCAATATGGAGTCTATCGGTAAGAGTATTTCAAACAACCTTATTGATAAGCTAAAAGAGGCTTCAAATGCACTCTCCGCAGTAGTTAAGGGGAACACAACCGGTAAAAAGGTATCGTCATTTGATACAGGCGGATACACAGGAACAGGCTTAGGCGCTGGTAAGCTTGCATTCCTGCATGACAAAGAACTGATCTTAAATAAGACAGATACTGAGAACATGCTTCAAGCTGTTAAAGAAGTACGTAAGCTATCTAATAGTGATTTAGAAGCTGAGAAGCAAGTTAAACCCGACCTAAGCAAGTACAAAGATATTCTAAGTTCTGTATCGTTTGCAGCTGGGAAACTTGGATTGCCAAACCTAAATGCAAATGTAAAGACGAATGTACCAAATTCCATAGTGAACAATAACACTGAAAACTCAACGGTTAATAATGATGTAAAACTTCAATTTACAATCACTGAAGCCAACAATGCTAAAGAGACTGCAAGCTTAGTTTATAAGCAAATCACAAATGGTCTGAAAGGAAAAGGGTTGAATTTTAATATGGTATAACAGGGGCGTATTTCTCATTCATTTATTGAGTGGGAAGTACGCCTTTTTTTTGTTTATTTTTCCCTCGGAATGCACCATAATCTAAGAATAGATGTTTGTGATTATTTAGAAAGGTAGTGGATTATTTGAAAAGTATATTTGATTTAGTTTCTTTTAGTGAAAGGATTGCAGATATACCAAAGTCAGTGGATAATATAATAAATCCAATAGTGCAATTTAAAGAGATTCTAAGTGAATCTAGGTTAGTTGTTGATACTGAAACAATAATACATGAAGACTTAAAACCTGTTCTAAATCACACTGCAAATTTTGGTTGGACATATGTGGATCATTTGCCTGCAGATGAATTGTTTTCAAAAGAGTTACTAGATTTAAATAAGGATCAGATTGATGAACACTTTATGTCTTTATATAGTGAGGACAATAAATATAAGGAAGATTTTCTAGGGACAGCAAAGCAATTTATTTTTGAAAACGTTAATGAAATTCACCATGATCTACTTAAAGAAATGTACATGGCTTTTGAGAAAGGTTTGTATAAACTATGTATCCCATCTGCGATCTTGATAATCGAAGGGGAAATTAGTGATATTGTCCAAAGTTCAGACGTTGGAAAAAGGTTGATTACTAATTGGGAAACAAAACTGCGTAAGAAAAATAATTCTAAATTTGATAAAGAGAAAACAGATTTTATGGACGTTGCAACATATTCTCTTATAAAGTACTTATCAGAGCGTTTATTTATTGGGCATGAATTTGAAGATGACAGGTTAGATTTATTAAATCGAAATTGGATTTTACATGGGAGAGACGATTCATCTTTATGGTCAAAAACAGATGTAGTAAGGTTGTTAAACACAATTTGTACGGTGGTAACAATTAAAGATCATAATCACCAAAACAAATAGATGGTTTTGATTTGTAACATAAAAAAATCAATGGATTAAGCTTACAAACAAGAGCTAAGTAACCCCCTCACAGTAAAGTGAAGGGGTATTTTTATTGTTTATATTCTGAAGAATCCACAAACCCTAAAAACCCTAATAGATCGTAAGGGTGTTTTAGGGTTGATCAGGGCGTAGGGATGTGCTATATTATAATCATATCATCCCTCAGGAATGTGTGAGGGTTAAGGAGGGACATAAGTATGTTCAATTATAATGTGAATATTTTTCAAATGAAATCAAAACCTCATGGAATTGAAAGACTGAATGAATTTATTAACTCGAATGAAAATGGCCTTTCCTTCGTGGCTATTGGATGGCCAGGTATAGGTGATTTAACCAACAAGAGCAAAAAAGAGATAAGAGACCTTCTGATTGAGAAATATGAATATGAAGGACAACAACTAGCAAATTATTTGGGTGCAGTTAATGCATTTGTAAACACTGTAAAAAATGAAGACTTGGTTTTAATTTCTAATAATCTTGATCAAGTATTTGTATTTGAAGTTGGAGATTATAAGTATGTAAAGGAATATGACAATGATATCGATGGAATGTGTCATCAAAGAGAAGCGAATTTACTTGTAATCCTAAACAAATCTGACTTGGTACCAGAACTTCAGGAATTGCTCAGGAATAGAGGAACAATTACTCAATTTAAATATCCTTTTGAGAAATCCGGATTGGATAAATGGTTAGAACCTGATAACTCAGCGCTTAATTTTAAATTGGATGATTTGATAAATAAATCCCTAAGCACATTGGAAAAGGAATTGCTGTCTGATGATGCAATGGTTCGAATAAATGCTGCTAAAGAGATATTACGTTATGCTGCTAAAAAATCAAAGTAGGATAACGCATATAGTTTCATTCAAGGCTGTCAATAATTTGACAGCTTCTTTCTTTTTCACATTTGGAATTCTTAATCTCCCTATTCAAACATTTTCCGATTACATACGATAATAATAATTAGAGAACACTTTATATTTTCAATCCTGCATTTAATGAAAAAAACTTAACGATTAGAGGGAAATATGATGACAATTTACGAACAAATAAAAACCGTTTTACCTAATAAAGTCAATGAGTTAGTTACACCTCAAGAAGTAAAGAAAATCCTTCAAGAGAAATATGGAACTAATCCGGATAGCGTTATTTTATCTGATTATTGTTATAACCGGTATAATAAGGGGATTTCTTTTAATAAGCACCTCTTTGAATATGTGAATAGAAGTTCGTACAAGTACTTAGGTGAAGACTCTCTATATACGGGACTTATTTTCCGAAAATCAAAAGGAGAAGAAAAGGAAGTTCTTGTAGGCGAATGGGTAAACGGTGTTAAATCACTCCGAGAAGCACCTATAACTAACCAAATAAATGATCAAGCTGAAATCATTAGTAAAGAACAACTTGTAAACCTTTATAATGAATATAATCAAATCTTGAGATATGAAATGAATATATTAAACTGTAAGCCTACAGAATTGAGACATTTAACTGGTAGGATTGGTGAATTCATTTGCGCAATTCAAACCAATGGCTCTTTAGCTCGCAAAACTAATCAACATGGTTTTGATGTTGTAAGTGATGGCAGACGTATTAGTGTAAAAACAACAGCTCAATCATCAAGTGGTAATATTCCTATTAATAAAAATACATTTGATAACTTTGACGATTTTTTTGTGGTTCAATACGAGAATGATGATTTTAAAGTTATTTATTTTGGGCCGAAGGAAGAAATGAAAACAATTAGTAGAGTATCGGGGAGCAAATATGAAGTTAGTATTGGACAACTAAAGAAACTTAATAGGGAGTATCAATTAAATAAAACAATTGTTTGATAACAAATTATAAACAAATTATACCCCTCACATTAATGTGAAGGGTTGTTATTATCGTTGCTTTTGTTCTTGATGAGGTATGGAAAAGGGAAAAAAGAGAGAAGAAGATTAATTTTCTTCTCTCTCTTTTTTAGTCAATTTGGTTTATTTTGATCTTTGGGTTTAGTGAATTTTGTAGAATATCCAGCGGCTAATAAAAAGATAATGGCAAGAACATACGCTAAAATACCTTGATGAAATACGAATATAGAAATTAAATTAGATGCTACAGCAAGAATAATGAAAATAATTGTATATATGTTTAATCGCAATAGGGAGACCTCCCTTGGTTTCTTTTGAAGAATTTTATCATTTTGAATAGATAAATAAAGAAAGTTAAAATACCCAAATTTGAGTTAACAGCAATTCAGGATTAAATAAGCTCAATCCTTAACTGGATAGAGCATTTTTTTTACTTAATACTCACATGGCTTATCTTCGCATTCTGGCTTTTCTTTAGCATCAACATAAGATGATGTTATAGTGTCATTTGACTTGTCATAAATCCCCCAAAACTCTTTTTCTTTGTTACCGTTCAAATACCCCTCTGCATTAATACCACCCATTGGATCTATTTCATATTTGTCCGAGAACTCAATTTTATCTATACCTTCATAGTTAGCATTTATGTAATCAGTCATTCGTTTTTTAGCTTTATCAAATAGCTCTAGTTCTGCAGTCTTAACTTTTTCTTTCTTTTCATCATATTGGTGTTTCATGTATATTCCTCCAAGTGTTATAATGATGATTGCTGACAACAGGATAATAATGTATTTTTTCATAAAACCATCCTTTCAGTGCTTATTTTACATGAGGAGTGTGTCAATGTACATGAGCAAGAAGGCTAAGGTTCCTAATATATCTGACCAAGATTATTATAGTATTAGTCAACTAACATATCGAGATGAGTATTTGAAAAAACATTTCTCGAAAAACATACCCGTGAAGATTAATTCAGGAAAACAATATTTCATAGATAAAATCAAAAAAGACCCAGACACAGGCCTAGATGTTTACGTATTTGTCCAAGCCAAGAAAAAAGAAGGTAAATGGGTAAAACCAAAAGAGCCAGAAAATGTCGTTGTAGGTTTTCAAGGAACAAACCAGGAACAAATCAAAGCTGATGTTATAAGTGCAGATGGCGGCAACGTAGTAATGGGTAAAGACCCGAAAAAGAAAGTCCAATACATAATGAAAAAAGATGCATCTGAAAATTCTAAAGCTATTGCCAAGTATAACGGTAGCATGGAACAAGCAATGATGATTAAGAGCGGAGAATACAAAATTGTCACTAAGACATCTCAATTTGATCAAGGTGATAAGATTGTTGCCAATGAAGTGAAAAAGTATGCTGGCGCTAACACAGTGATTTCGACAACAGGTCACTCACTTGGGGGAGCAGATGCAGAATATGCTGGTGTAAACAACAACGTTTACAGTGTGGCTTTTAATAACCCTTCCATTGTTAAGCTGCATGATGAAGAAACACAGAAGAAAATCAGAAATGGCGAATTTGATTTGTATCATAAAGCAATCATTAATCCTGATGATATGGTGGGTTCAGGTTGGTTTTTAGAATACGACAGACACAACGGAACAACTATATACACGAAAGACCCAAGCATCGCACGTCAGGATCGTGCAAACCGACTTAATACGTCTCTAGGTATTCCAGGTGTTTTAGGGAGCCTTATTACTTCTTTCTATGGCCAAGCATTTGCAAAAAATCCTGATACTCATAGTTTAAATGATTCGAACTTTACATTTGATAAGAATGGTAATATCCAGAGTGTTGATGGCAGCCACGGTGTCTATAACCAGAATATCGAATCATTCTCACCTTTCTCAGGCATGAATGGCCAGACAATTAAAGTGGATGCAAAGTATGCAAAAGAATTAGCTAAACGATTACAGGCAGCTATCGAAGACTTAAAAACAAAGAAACAAGCAATTGAACGATTCCCTCATGATCACAGCAAAATGGTTTATGACGTAAAATCTATTTGCGGGAAGAGACTAGGAGAATTCAAGGATCTAGATCCAAGCGATGTTGATAAAGCTGTATTGTTTCACGCACCTTATGTGAAAGATGGGGCAGCATTTTATGACTCAGAAGAACAGTATCAAACTGAAGCTTCTCTTCATTATTTGATTAGAGATTTAGAGGATATTAGTGAGTTTATTGTTAAAATGGCTGAGGATTTAAAAGATAAGGATAATGAATTAGCAAGCTGGTTGCGGTTATAAGGGGGATTTAAATTGCCATATGGAGTTAATATGGATGCAGATGAGTTTTACAGACGGTTACAACAGAATGAGGAATTAAAAAAAATTGTGGGTTCAAGTTTAAAAACTCATTGT
>NZ_JBOBQH010000009.1:0-183995 GCF_050585765.1 Bacillus sp. ATD
GCAATGGGTTTTTAAAGTTGAACCCACAATTTTTTTTAATTCTTCATTCTGTTGTAACCGTCTGTAAAATTCATCTGCATCCATGTTAACTCCATATGGCAATTCAAATCCCCCCTTATAACCGTAACCAGCTTGCTAATTCATTATCCTTATCTTTTAAATCCTCAGCCATTTTAACAATAAACTCACTAATATCCTCTAAATCTCTAATCAAATAATGAAGAGAAGCCTCAGTTTGATACTGTTCTTCTGAGTCATAAAATGCTGCCCCATCTTTCACATAAGGTGCGTGAAACAATACAGCTTTATCAACATCACTTGGATCTAGATCCTTGAACTCTCCTAATCTCTTCCCACAAATAGATTTTACGTCGTAAACCATTTTGCTGTGATCATGAGGGAACCGTTCAATAGTTTGTTTCTTTGTTTTTAAGTCTTCGATAGCTGCCTGTAATCGTTTAGCTAATTCTTTTGCATACTTTGCATCCACTTTAATGGTTTGCCCATTCATACCCGAATAAGATGAGAATGATTCGATATTCTGGTTATAAACACCTTTGCTGCCATCAACACTTTGGATATTACCATTCTTATCAAATGTAAAGTTCGAATCGTTTAAACTATGAGTATCAGGATTTTTTGCAAATGCTTGGCCATAGAAGGAAGTAATAAGACTCCCTAGAACACCTGGAATACCTAAAGATGTATTAAGCCGGTTTGCTCTATCTTGGCGGGCAATGCTAGGATTTTTCGTGTATATCGTTGTTCCGTTGTGTCTGTCGTATTCTAAAAACCAACCTGAACCCACCATATCATCAGGATTAATGATTGCTTTGTGATACAGGTCAAATTCGCCATTTCTGATTTTCTTCTGTGTTTCTTCATCATGCAGCTTAACAATAGAAGGGTTATTAAAAGCCACACTGTAAACGTTGTTGTTTACACCTGCATATTCTGCATCTGCTCCCCCAAGTGAGTGACCTGTGGTCGAAATCACTGTGTTAGCGCCAGCATACTTTTTCACTTCATTGGCAACGAGCTTATCTCCTTGATCAAATTGAGATGTCTTAGTGACAATTTTGTATTCTCCGCTCTTAATCAACATTGCTTGTTCCATACTGCCGTTATACTTGGCAATAGCTTTAGAGTTTTCAGACGCATCTTTTTTCATTATGTATTGGACTTTCTTTTTCGGGTCTTTACCCATTACCACGTTGCCGCCATCTGCACTTATAACATCAGCTTTAATTTGTTCCTGATTTGTTCCTTGAAAACCTACAACGACATTTTCTGGTTCTTTTGGTTTTACCCATTTACCTTCTTTTTTCTTGGCTTGGACAAATACGTAAACATCTAGGCCTGTGTCTGGATCTTTTTTGATTTTATCCACGTAAAAAGCCTTTTTTGATTTATTTACTATGGGAGTCTTATTTTCATAGGCTTTTTTCATTTTCTTTTCACTGTATGTATTTTGACTGAGATAAAAATAGTCTTTATCTGATAAATTAGGTATGTCGGTCTTTATATTCATGTACAATACCCCTACCCTCATGTAAAATATAAGACAGAAAGGATGGTTTTATGAAAAAATACATAATTATCCTTATAGCTCTGGTTATTATAACACTTGGAGGGATATTTATGAAGGAACAACACGACAAAAAAATGGAAGCCCAAGAAGCAAAAAAAGAAGAATTGTATACCGTGGCTAAAAAAAGAATGACTGACTTTATTAAAACAAACTATAAAGATATTGAACGAATTGATTACACTGATGATTATGAGGTAAACCCAATGGGCGGCATTGAAATCAATGGTTATCTCAATGGAAATAAGAAAAAAGAAATATGGGGAATTTACGACAAAACTAATGACGAAATAGGATCATTTACTGTGGATGCAACCGAGAAGCCTGAGTGCGAAGATAAAGTATGTGAGTATTAAGTATACAACTCTTCCCTTAATGTCGAGGGGTCTTTTTTACGCCTTCCCCTTACCTCATCCAGAATAAATGCAACAAGAATCAAAACAATTGAAAGAAAGATTCTCTCCACAGTTAATTTAATGTTAAACAAAATATATGAATCCACTCTTATTTCACGGCCAAAAGGATGATTTAATGAAGAAAGCCATAATTATACTTACTACTCTGGCTCTTATAACACTTGCAGGACTTTTCATGAAGGAACAACACGACAAAAAAATGGAAGCTCAAGAAGCAAAAAAAGAAGAATTGTATACCTTGGCTAAAAAAAGAATGACTGACTTTATTGAAACAAACTATAAAGATATCCATTCAATTGAATACACCAATGATTATGAAATAAATCCAATGGGTGGTATTTCAATTAATGGCTATTTAAACGGAAACAAAGACAAAAAAATTTTGGGAATATACGATAAGGCAAATGATGAAGTTGGAGTATTTAAAGTAGTTGCTACCCGAAAACCTGAATGCGAAGATAAATTATGTGAGTATTAAGTAAAATAAAGCTCTATCCAGTTAAGGATAGAGCTTTATTTAATCCTGTATTGTTGTTAGTTCACCATTTGGGTACTTTAACTTTCTTTACAAATGATAAAATTCTTCAAAAGAAACCAAGGGAGGTCTCCCTATTGCGATTAAACATATATACAATTATTTTCATTATCCTTGCTATAGCATCAAATTTAATTTCTATCTTCGTATTTCATCAAGGTATTTTAGCGTATGTTCTTGCCATTATCTTTTTATTAGTCGCTGGATATTCCACAAAATTCACTAAACCTAAAGACCAAAATAAAACTAAATAAAAAAGAGAAAGAATAAATTAATTTTCTCCTCTCTTGACTTTATACCTTTTCCACACTTTTTCAAGAATAAATGCAACTATAATAACAACAACTAAAACAATTAATGTCACATTGAAAGAAAAATTTTCTCTCACGTTTCCCATTAATAATGCCCCTAAAAATCCGAACACAAAACTCATTAGTAATTTCACTGTGAAGTTCATACCTTTCTTACTTTTCTCTTAATTCAATTCAAAATTTAAACAAACGTGAACTTCTCGATCAATTTACATTCCAACAGGAGGATCAAACTTTGAGATTACCATCTTTTATTCCCCTTTTTCTTCTTTATGTCTACAGTAGCTGCATAGTTCATCTTCTTCAATGTGGACAGCTGCGAGCATTTCTTCCCAAGGGATACGCTCATAATCTCTACGGCAATGTGGAACATAATTAATGTCTCCAACACCATGTCTTAAAAATGTATACCATTGTTTATCAGTTAATTCTTCTGCTCCCTTATCAATAATCAAACGAGCAATGCCTAAAGCTGCGGCATTTTCAATCAATTCATTCTCTAAAACCTCTTTCAAATAATAAGCAAACATGTCCCTATCACCTAAAATACGAGATTTCAATTCCTCTTCTTCATGTTTTTTCATTTTATTTGTCCTCCCCTTCTATAAGTATCATTAATATACGGGATAACTAAAACAATAGTTTCATATTTCTTAACGTTTATTCCTTTTCAAATAAATAAAAGAATTACCTCGAAAATATTCAAGGGAACTATTTATTTACTTAAACCATTTTGCTGTACTGACCAGACACATATCGGCGTTTACCGTTATGAATGATCTCCCAGTATCCTTTAGAGTTATTGGAGCCTCTAACAGACCCAGCGATATCAATTGTCTTACCAGCCCAATTGTACCAACATTTTTAGCTTTAATACGGTCAGGTTTGTCCATAATAATGGCGGCATTTTTAACACCTACAATTTTGATGTTACCGACTGATTTAATGCCTGAATTTGTGGATTTTGAAGGTTTAGAGGCTTTAACTGGTGCAGAAGATATTTTCTTTCCTAAGGTGTCTGTACCATAGCCTTTATAGTTAAATTGAAGATGTGGCTGATCGACAAAACCTTTCCAGTCTCCTCCCCATTCAAATCCAATTGACTTGGCATAAGCAATAAATTTTTTGATATCTGCAGCACTGTAGCCATTCCATTTAGTATCAGATTTAGAATAGCCACCAGTTGGTACAAAGTCCAAAGCCTGACCTACAAGGTGATATGATTTCATTGTCTGTGAAACACCTTTATTAACATTCTGGCGTTGTTGTGCTTCAGTACGAATCGTTCCATAGATAAGCACGCCAATTTTGTTTTTCTCTGCGTAAGCCAATAGTTTCTTAGCAGCTGCTTTTGTGTTATCCGCAAGTTTGTTGATATTGTCCATATTTCTTGAGTAATAATACATTGTCATATTAGGTTCCTCCGTTTTATTTAGTAAGATTATGTTGTTTCAATACTGTCTTTTGAGCGAAGTTGGCAAATCAGACGCATACATTAGCCAAATTGAAAACAACAGGAATAAAAAGCCTGATTACGATACTTTGTATAAGATTTTTCAAAAGTTAGGAATTGAAGAAGAGCGAATTGAAGATTACCTTGATCATTTCGGGTATTGGTCTCCTGAAAAATGGGAGCATGCAGAGGCTGAAGCTCAAAAAGAAAGACAAAAACAACTTTACAACGATCCAAGATACATTGAAAGAGGGCTTAAATATTTAGATAATGATGTTGTAAGCAGGAATAGGAGTAGAATTTCTAACAATGGATTTGATTTAATCAAAGAAAAGTCTAATGAATATGTGGGAGAAGTTGCAGAAGTACTCGAAAATATTGTTTATGAACCATCAGGTAAGGGATTTGAAATTGTTAGTGGATTAAATAAACTTACCGTTGAAATGATACTCAATAAACAACTATTCAATTTTACATCAAAATTGTTCAACAGTGATTTACCAAGATTAGATGAACAGGGAATGCTAAAAGTTTTAAATACAGTCATTGAGGAAACAAATCGTATTAATAAAGAAAAAACTGCATTTGGTAAACCTAAAATAATTAAACCAATTAAAAGTCTAGATTAAAAATGATGTCCTTTGCAGGGCATTTTTTTGTGGATAAAATAGAAAAGACGTACTAAATCGTACGCCTTTATCTGCTTCTGCACTATCAATTTTTCACTGCATAAAAGTCACAGTTCAGGTTGTACCTCAGGTCACACTTTTTGATGCAGTTCCCATGGATAGAGCCATTTTCAGGTGTGACTTTTCTCACTTTTACCGTGTCTCCACTCCGTTTCACACAACGGAATAATTAACGATTATCAATCGTCTCCGGATACAAATCATGGTTCATCATACGGTATTCGGCCATTTTTTCATACTTCGTGCCAGGTTTTCCGTAGTTGGTGTACGGATCAATGGAAATTCCGCCTCTTGGCGTGAATTTGCCCCATACTTCGATGTAGCGCGGGTCCATTAATTCAATCAAGTCATTCATGATGATGTTCATGCAGTCTTCGTGGAAATCACCATGATTTCTGAAACTGAACAAGTACAGCTTTAATGATTTGCTTTCAACCATTTTTTCATCAGGAATGTAGCTGATGTAGATTGTTGCAAAGTCAGGCTGTCCTGTTTTTGGACATAAAGATGTGAATTCAGGGCAATTGAATTTTACAAAGTAATCACGGTTTACGTGTTTATTCGGGAAGGATTCCAGCACGTCCGGCGCATATTCGAACAAATAATTTGTGCCTTGGTTGCCTAGCAGTGTTACACCTTCTAATTCTGATTCTTTTCTTGTCGTCATGTTCATCTTCCTTTCTATTATACGCCGCGTTTGTTGCCCCATAACAGGGTGTGCAGCTGCGGGAGCACTCTGACGAGATTCAGCTCCGCATCGACAGCTACCTTATCAACAAGCGCTTCATATTTTCCAAGTAAATGTGCAATCAGTGACTGGTCATCTGTCGTATGCACGTCATCATTGCCGACTTGTAAATAAAACGGAATCCCGGGGTACCGCTTGTGCACCGTTTTGGCAAATTTCAAATCTTCATCATTAAAGATGACAACCTTCAAGCTGACAGCATGCTGTCTATCATTCTCTTGAAGTGAAGTTAAAATGTGGTCAAGCTTTTGAAAGTTCGTCACCATTTTTGAGCTTGGCGGTTTTGGAGAAATTGTCAAATCATCAATCAGCGTAAACCAATCCTGATAAACGGTCCCTTGAGTTTCAAGCGCTGTACGGATGTTATTTTCCTTCAGCAGTTCAATAAAAGCATCCAGCTGTTTTAACAGGGCCGGGTTGCCTCCTGAGATCGTCACGTGGGAAAACGCGTCTCCCCCAATGTCCTTAAGCTCTGCAAAAATCTCCCCTGCCGTCATCCAGCGAATATCTTTTTTAGCAGACCCGTCCCAAGTGAAGGCGGAGTCACACCAGCTGCAGGAATAATCACAGCCGGCTGTTCGGACGAACATCGTTTTCTGTCCGATCACCATGCCTTCTCCTTGAATCGTCGGTCCGAAAATTTCTAATACAGGAATTCCTTTAGCCATTCAAACCACCCTTTTTCGGACGGTAGACACAGTAGCTTGTCGGTGTTTCACGGACAAACACCTGTACACAGGCCGGCTTATTCTCCAAAGTGTCTAAATAAGCCTGTACGTTGTCATAAATCGTTTTCGCCACGACTTCAGTTGTCGGCAGCGAATATCGGTCGTCCTGAGAAAAATCTTCATGATCATTTAATAGCGTATGATCATAGTTTCCATGCACCAGTTTTTTGAGCACGCTGAAATTGACAAGGAAGCCGGAGTCGTCAAGTTCGTCGCCGGCAACGGTTATATTTACGGTATACGTATGCCCGTGAATCCTGCTGCACGCTCCCGCACTTTCCCGAGGGATAAAATGAGCGGCTGAGATGTGCATGTCCTTATTCAGTTCAAACGAATAAGGATGCTGGACCTGCGGATAAATTTGAGATAACAATTTATGCACGCTCTCCTTTCATCACCATATATTCTTCATAACCTCTTGAACGAAGATGGCATGCCGGACATTCGCCGCAGCCGTCTGCGATGATGCCGTTATAGCACGTCAGCGTGTTGTTTTTCACAAAATCCAGCGCGCCAAGCTCATCTGCAAGCTTCCATGTTTCCGCCTTATTGAGCCACATGAGAGGCGTGTGGATCACAAACGGCTTCTCCATCGCCAGATTTACCGTTACATTGCAAGATTTCACGAATTCGTCACGACAGTCAGGATAACCGCTGAAGTCTGTCTCGCAAACTCCTGTAATAATGTGGCGCGCGCCAATTTGGTATGCCAGGATAGACGCAAAGGATAAGAATACCAAATTGCGGCCTGGAACGAATGTGGATGGCAGTTCGCCGTCTTTTGCTTCTATCTCAATATCATTTCTAGTCAGGGCATTCGGTGCAAGCTGATTTAAAAGTGACATATCAAGCAAATGATTTTTCACACCAAGCTTTTCCGCAATGGATTTTGCCACTTCAATTTCCTGCGAATGCCGCTGATTATAATGAAAAGTCACCGTTTCGACTTCTTCGAATTCTTTTAAAGCCCACAGTAAGCATGTGGTGCTGTCTTGACCGCCGCTAAATACGACAATTGCTTTTTCTTTTTTCATGATTCCTCTCCTTCTCCGCAATAAACACATCGGCGAGAGACATCGCTACAGCTGATTTACGCAAAAAAACACCTTTTCGGAAGGTGCTCTAGAAAAACATAAAAAAGGCCGTATCCAAGGATACAGCTCGTCCTTAGTTTTTTATAGAGGGTGTAGCTAGAACCTCTCCCGCATACCGCACGGATTTTCTTCAATTTTTTCACTTCTGCTATCTTACCATAATGTTGTTTTTCTTGACAATAAAAAAGTCAGTCCCCGCTCGCTTCAAGATCTATTGTGCCGGTTCGCTTCATTATATAGTTATAAACTGCGCCGCCGAGGAGCCTTTTTACAAATCAAGGCGCCTATGAAGGCCAGGCTTACATAGCCAAACATGGGATAAATCGTTGAAATGAGCTTGCCGTACCCTATTTGGCTCGTGATATAGGCCGTGATCATAATGGCTGCAAAGATATATTTGCTTTTTATTGGAAGAAAACTCTGCACTTGTTTTTCTAATCCATATAAATTACCGATAACTGATGTGAACACTTCTCCGAAAATAATGAGTAAATAAATCAAATGGACAGATCTTGCAAAAAGATAAACCACTTGCGCCATCGGTATATCATACAAAAATACATCCGGAAGAGTCGACAAAGACAGAAAACTCGCGGACAGCACAATCGTCAGCATCGTGCCTCCGATTAAAGCGCCTTTTTTGATCACTTTCTCCGAGGACATTTCATTCGCCAGCGGAACCAAAACCGCTTGGGCCAGCGATAAATTCAAAGCCCCGTAAGAAAAGGCTGATAACAGCCAATCCCAGCGATGCGGCCAGACCCACTGAGCTGCGTTTCGTGATTCACTGAATATAAAAGAGTCGGCCACTACAATCATTGAAAAGATGATTAAAAGGGGAACAACAAATACATTGACACCGAAAATGCCTTTTACTCCTCTGGTCATCACAATTAAGCTCAGACCGATTGTAATAAGCATCCCAATCTGAGCGGACATCCCCAATTGTTCCTCAAAAAGCGCCCCTGCTCCTGAGAGCATAACAGATGTAACTCCGAGAAGAACAAACAGCATAAATACATTGATAATCCTCCCAGCCGTCGTCCCGAACAAAAAGATGTTCATTTCTTGATATGACTTGGCATTGATTCGCTTTGAAATGATCATCAGCTTGGCGCCCAGTAACGTAAACATTCCGCCGCTGACGAGAATGCCGAATAAACCGAACCAGCCGAACTTCAGAAAAAACTCAACAATTTCTCTGCCAGTCGCAAATCCAGCTCCGACTACTGTGCCGACATACACAAAAGCAAGCTGACCTGCAGACCCTTTTGATTGTTCCATTTCTCCCCTCCGAACGAACCGCAGTTTTGTCCATAGATGCCTTTTTATAACCTATGAGACAAGTTCCTTGAAAAGACGAAGAAAACATGTTTTACTTTGTAACAAATTAAAAAATATTGTGCAAAAGACTTGAAAGTCAAAGATGGTCAGAGTATACTATTAATCAAAGTTGGTCAAACAAACCGGCCTTTTTTAAAAAACAATTGGTCAAAGATAGTCAAAAAGTTAAGTTGCTTTGAGCATATTGTTTTGAATGCCGTTACGTTTGCCATATACTAATAGTCAAAGAAGGTCAAATTCGATAGACCTTTTTATTCACTTTCATTGGTCAAAGAAGATCAAATCATTAAGGAGGTTTTGGCAAATGCGTTGTCAACATTGTCATCAAAACGAGGCGACGATTCGCCTTAACATGCAAATAAATTCCGTTCATAAACAGATGGTTCTATGTGAAACTTGTTATAACGAACTGACCCGTAAACCTTCAATGAGTATGGGTCCTCAATCGTTCGGATTTCCTTTTGAACAGGCATTCCAGCCGAAAGAACAGAGCGCAGCAAAACAAAGCGGAAAAAAAGGGCTGCTTGATGAGCTGGCTCAAAATATTACAAACGGTGCTAAAGCCGGTCTCATTGATCCCGTCATCGGCCGTGATGACGAGGTGGCGCGAGTGATCGAAATTCTAAACCGCCGCAACAAAAACAATCCGGTTCTTATTGGGGAGCCGGGTGTAGGGAAAACTGCCATCGCTGAAGGACTCGCTTTAAAAATTGCTGAAGGCGATGTTCCAAACAAACTGAAAAACAAAGAGCTATACTTGCTTGATGTTGCATCCCTTGTTGCAAATACAGGGATCAGAGGCCAATTTGAGGAGAGAATGAAACAGCTGATCACTGAGCTGAAGGAACGAAAAAATGTCATTCTCTTCATTGATGAAATTCATCTTCTCGTCGGCGCAGGCTCTGCAGAAGGATCAATGGACGCCGGCAATATTCTCAAACCGGCCCTAGCCAGAGGCGAACTGCAAGTCATTGGGGCGACAACACTGAAAGAATACCGTCAAATCGAAAAAGATGCTGCGCTGGAAAGACGTTTTCAGCCTGTCATGGTGCAGGAGCCTTCAATTGAACAAGCTATCCTCATTCTGCAAGGGATTAAAGACAAATACGAGGCGTACCATGGCGTGACGTTCAGTGATGAAGCAATCAAAGCATGTGTCACGTTATCATCCCGCTACATTCAGGACAGACACCTGCCGGATAAAGCAATTGATTTATTAGATGAAGCAGGTTCAAAAGCCAACCTGTTAATCGATGAACTGAATGATGAGGATGCGGCTGAACGCTTAACTGCAATTGAAGCCGAAAAAACCAAAGCCCTTGAAGAAGAAAATTACGAACTGGCGGCAAAACTCCGTGATGAAGAAATCGCATTGGAGAAAAAACTGAACAGCTCCTCCGCTCAAACCGCTGTCACTGTGGAAGCTGAGCACATTCAGGAAATTGTTGAACAAAAAACAGGCATTCCTGTCGGCAAACTGCAGGCAGACGAACAAACGAAAATGAAAGAGCTTGAAGCAAAACTTCATGAACGCGTGATCGGACAAGAAGCCGCTGTTCAAAAAGTGGCAAAAGCGGTAAGACGAAGCCGCGCCGGATTAAAATCCAAAAACAGACCAGTCGGCTCCTTCCTCTTTGTCGGTCCTACCGGCGTAGGGAAAACAGAGCTCTCTAAAACACTGGCAGATGAATTGTTCGGCACAAAAGACGCTATTATCCGTCTCGATATGAGCGAATACATGGAAAAACACGCCGTATCTAAGATTATCGGTTCACCTCCTGGATATGTCGGCCATGAGGAAGCTGGACAATTAACTGAAAAAGTGCGCCGCAATCCTTACAGCATTGTGTTGCTGGATGAGATTGAAAAAGCACACCCAGACGTTCAGCATATGTTCCTGCAAATTATGGAAGATGGCCGTCTGACAGACAGCCAAGGCAGAACCGTAAGCTTTAAAGACACTGTGATCATTATGACAAGCAATGCGGGTGCTGGCGAGAAACAAACGAAAGTCGGTTTCCAATCAGATGACAGTGTCATCGAAGAACAAACATTGATTGATTCACTGAGCATGTACTTTAAACCTGAGTTCCTCAACCGTTTTGACAGCATTATTGAGTTCCGCTCATTGGATAAAGAACATCTGGTCAAAATCGTCAGCCTTCTTCTTGGAGAACTTGAAGAAACATTGGCTGAACGGGGCATCAGCTTGAATGTGACAGCTGAAGCGAAAGAAAAAATCGCTGAGCTTGGCTACCACCCTTCATTCGGTGCACGTCCGCTTAGAAGAACCATCCAAGAATGGGTTGAGGATGAAATGACTGATCTGCTGCTTGATAACAGCGAGATCACAAGTTTTCACGTCATTTTAGAAGATGATAAAATCAAAGTGCAAGCGAAATAACAATTAGCGGTTTCCTTTTAGGAAGCCGCTTTTTTATGCATTCATACTCTTGACTGAGAAAATACCGTCCCTTCCCCTGAAGCGCTGATTCCTTTCATCTTTTAGACTTTTTTTAAGGAGGGATGGAACATGTTTATATATAGTGAATATGTATTTCTACTATTATATGAATACAGTCTGAAGGACAGCTTGCAAACAAACTGCCAATTTCATTAAACCCCCGGGCTTTTCAATTTTGAAAAGTCCGTTTTTGTTTATTTCTCCCTTCTATGCCTCTTCCTTGAATATTTCATGAACAAATTCACAATGTCCCTAAAGTTCCGGGCACCAAAACCGATATTAACCATAGACAAGCTAGTAAAAAAGGATTTGGTGAAAACTATGGATAAAACTTCGTTAATCGGTATTATTCTTGCTTTTGTGGCATTGAGTGTGGGAATGGTTCTGAAAGGCGTCAGCTTCAACGCGCTTGCAAACCCCGCCGCCATTTTAATTATTATCGCCGGGACAATCTCAGCAGTCGTTATTGCGTTCCCAACAAAAGAAATTAAAAAAGTGCCTGCGCTGTTCCGAGTGCTATTTAAGGAAAATAAACAGCTGACAATAGAGGAACTCATTCCTATGTTCTCTGAATGGGCCCAGCTTGCACGCCGCGAAGGTCTGCTTGCTTTAGAAGCAAGCATTGAGGATGTAGATGATGCTTTCTTGAAAAACGGGCTCAGCATGGCTGTTGACGGGCAAAGCGCGGAATTTATCAGAGATATCATGACAGAGGAAGTCGAAGCAATGGAGGACAGGCACCAAGCCGGAGCCGCTATCTTTACACAAGCGGGAACGTACGCGCCAACACTTGGAGTACTCGGCGCTGTAATCGGGCTAATTGCCGCCCTCTCTCATATGGATAACACAGATGAGCTTGGGCACGCCATCAGTGCTGCCTTTGTTGCCACACTTCTCGGTATCTTCACAGGGTATGTGTTATGGCATCCCTTCGCAAATAAATTAAAGCGAAAATCAAAACAAGAAGTAAAACTGCGTGAAGTCATGATTGAGGGTGTGTTATCCGTTTTAGAAGGACAGGCACCGAAAGTCATCGAACAAAAGCTTTTAATGTATCTTCCTGCGAAGGACCGCTTGAAATTTGCAGAACAAGGAGAGGCGCAAAATGGCGAGAAAAAAGAAGAAGAAGCATGAGGACGAGCACGTTGATGAATCATGGCTCGTGCCTTACGCCGACATCCTTACTCTTCTCCTGGCATTGTTTATTGTGCTGTACGCGAGCAGCTCAATTGACGCAGCTAAGTTTCAAATGCTTTCAAAATCATTTAATGAAGTCTTTACAGGCGGCACCGGCGTACTAGACTACTCCAGTGTCACTCCTCCTGAAAACGAGTCAGACGGCATCGATGAAGTGAAAAAGGAAAAAGAAGAGAAAGAAAAAAACAAGAAAGAAAAAGAAAAAGCAGCTGATCAAGAAGAACTTAAAAATGTGAAGAGCCAGGTGGAAAAATTCATCAAAGATAAAAAGCTTGAACATCAGCTTGAGACGAAGATGACTAGTGAAGGCCTCCTGATTACGATTAAAGACAGTATCTTCTTTGACTCTGGAAAAGCGATCATTCGTAAGGAAGATGTACCGCTTGCAAAGGAGATTTCAAATCTTCTTGTGATTAACCCGCCAAGAAATATCATTATCAGCGGACATACTGATAATATGCCAATTAAAAATTCTGAATTCCAATCAAACTGGCATTTAAGCGTCATGAGAGCGGTAAACTTTATGGGGCTTTTGATTGAAAACCCCAAGCTCGATGCAAAAGTGTTCAGTGCCAAGGGTTATGGCGAGTACAAACCGGTGGCTTCCAACAAAACTGCGGAAGGCCGAAGCAAAAACCGGCGGGTTGAAGTTCTCATCCTGCCAAGAGGCGCAGCGGAAACAAATGAAAAATAGAAAAAAAGGAAGCCCTGTGACATATCAGGCTTCCTTTTTTTACTTATTGTGAAACTGTTTTGCGTTTAACCCTACTTTTTTTAACATTTCAGTGCACATCTCTACCTCTTCTTCGCTTAATACGCTGATCATTTCATCAATTTCAGCAGCGTGATCAGGGAAAATATCGTTCAAAAGACCGATGCCTTTTTCAGTAATTTGTGCAAATGTCACCCGTCTGTCTGTAGGAGAAGCTTTCCGAATGAGAAGTTCTTTTTGCTCCAGCTTATCTACAACGTATGTGATGCTCCCGCTAGCCAATAGAATTTTATCCCCTATCTGCTGCAGCGGCTGATCGCCTTTATGATATAAAAGCTCTAGTACAGCAAATTCAGTCGGATTCAGCCCGTGCTTATGAATATGCTTATTCATATGATCGTTAATAGACCGATACGCGCGCGACAGCACGATAAATAACTTCAGTGATTTTTCTGTCATGTCTCAATCATCCTTTTAGAAACCGTTACAGAGAAACATTAATAAACAAAGACCAAAATGTCAATAAAAATCTTTCCAATATTTCTCTTCTTTTTTAAAATGTTAGCTGCTCAACATCTTTTTCTAATTTTTTTGGTTATTTTTTCTTATTAAAGAAGAAGAAACAATGATATAATACCTCTAATCAGGTGTATGTTGGAGCGATGCAAATTGAAAATACTAAAAGGCGCCTGCGGGAGAGTCAAACTTTATATCATACTGGTCGTGATTCCGGCAATCGTCATCAGCTTTTTCGTATATGAAAAAGAAAAAGATACAATAGCTGCAGAACATAAGCAAGAAGCAAGTGTCCTGCTAAACCTTCACCGCAATAAAATCAATTATTTAATCGGAGAAACGATGGCACGAATGACCTCCTTGTCCATCGCCATTGACAGACCGGTTGATATAAAGAAAATGCAGTCGATTTTGGAAAAGACCTTTGATTCAGAGCCGAGATTTTCCGGCCTCTATTTTCTAAATGCCAAAGGAGACGTCACCGCAAGCACAACCGAATTAAAAACGAAAGTAAACCTGGCCGACAGATCTTTTTTTACAAAAGCAAAGGAAACAAAAAAGACAGTCATTTCAGATAGTTATTCGAGCAGAATTACAGGCCAGCCCATTTTTACAATTTGTGTCCCTGTTTTGGACTCAAAACAAAATGTGACAGATTATCTTGTCGCAGCTATTCAAATTGATTATTTGAAAAATCTCATTAACTTGCTGAGCCCTGATGTTTATATTGAAGTCGTGAACCAAGACGGGAAAATGATTTTTGCGAGCGGACAGGCCTCCCGTGTAAAAGATCAGAAACCTGTCAGCGGATATTTGGATGATATCAGCTGGAATATGAAAGTATATCCGAACCCTGTCACCATAGAAGAATTGACAAAAAGCCTTGTGCTTCCGCTTTCATGCAGCATTGTGCTGCTGAATATCCTTTTTATTCTCGTGCTGTATTATTTGCTGAAGCGCCAGACCCAGCTGGAGCGCTCAGAAAATGAGGCGCAAAAATTAGAGCTGATCGGGACGCTTGCTGCCAGCACAGCCCATGAAATCCGTAACCCTCTCACAGGGATAAGCGGCTTTATTCAGCTGTTGCAAAAGAAATATAAAGGTGAGGAAGATCAGCTTTACTTCTCCATTATCGAACAGGAGATCAAGCGCATCAATCAAATTGTCAGTGAGTTTCTCGTTCTCGGCAAGCCGACAGCTGAAAAATGGGAACTGAACTCGCTTCAGGACATTATCGAAGAAATTATGCCGATCATCTATTCTGAGGGGAACCTATACAATGTTGAAGTCGAATTACAGTATTTAACCGAGCAGCCCTTACTCGTAAAATGTACAAAAGACCATATTAAACAAGTGATTTTAAATGTGGCAAAAAATGGACTCGAGTCAATGTCTGAAGGAGGCAAACTGACGATCTCCCTGGGAGCTTTAGATAAAAAAGCCATAATCAAAGTTGTGGATAACGGTGAAGGGATTTCTCAGGAAATGCTGGATCACATCTTCCTTCCCTTTGTTACTTCTAAAGAAAAAGGAACCGGTCTCGGCCTTGTCGTTTGTAAACGGATCGTGCTGATGTACGGAGGCTCTATTCATATTGAAAGTGAAGTGCGAAGAGGCACAGAGGTGACAATTACCCTCCCCGTGTCCGCTTCATAACCCCCTGACCTTGTCAGGAGGGTTTTTTTATCTTCGTGACCGGGCATTTCCATTCGACTTGCCTGCTGGACTGCCGGAAAAAAGGATTTTGATGAAACGCAGCAGCATTTTCAGAAGCCAAAAAACCATAAAAAATACTAAAAAACCCTTTATGCCTTCTGTGGCATCTAAAAATTCCATATTCCCTCTCCCCGTCACTTTTTGCTGAATCTCAATCGCAAATACGATCACAATGATAACTGTAACAGTATAGATAAAGGACAAGGCTGTTATACTCCATTTAGAAAGCCACGTAAACACAACATGAGTGAAACCGAAAAAAAGAATGCCAAAAATGCCGATCACCCAAAAATGCATTTCTTTGTCAGTTAAGTGAATGCCGAATAATCCGCATATAGAAATAAAAGCATCATGAAATTCATTGACCATTTCAGTAATAAGAATCGCCAGTTCTTTCATTAGTTCCCTCTTTCATATGAAATTTTCCAGAAAAAAAGAGCGCTTCTGAAAAGCTCTCTCTCTTTATATATGCATCTGATAGGCCGCTATTTATTTGCATCATATGCTGGCATAACATCTCTGCGGGGCCACAAGCCTAATTTCTTTACAAGACCTTGAATCCCTTGGGAATGTTCGTTTTCTTGCATAAGCTGGTGATATTCATTTATTAAACAATCCAGCTCCTGACTGTGCCTGATCGTGTCATGCCCTGTAAATCCCTGCTTTCTAGCGGCATCTATCATTAACTTTCTTTTTTCATCAATAGACACCAACAATCTTTCTTGTTCAGAAGAACCGCCCATTCACTTCACCCCTCGCCGCTAAGAAATAGGAAACAAGTTTGATTGGGTTATTGTGCATTATTACAGATTATACTTTATTTGTAAACATATTTTCATTAAATAAGTTAATTTTTCAGGTATAATAGATATATTGATAGGATTAGAAGAACAATACCCAGGTGAAGAATATCTTAAACACGCCGCCAGGCAGGAGGTATGCCCAATGAAGAAAAAGAAAGCAATAATGCTCGGAGCCGCAGGCGGAAAAGCGATTTTAAAGAGGAAAAACCGAAAAAAATGTATCCAGCACATCACTACTTTTTTTCAGATGCTTCGCGATTGGCGAAATGGCAATTACCCTCGTTCACAGGTTAAAACACTTTTGCTGCTAACTGCTGCCATCTTGTATATCGTCATGCCGCTCGATATCATTCCAGACGTTATACTAGGTCTTGGGTTTATTGACGATGCAGCTGTCTTAGGTTTCATTTGGATGCTAATTAAAAAAGAACTGTCACAGTATGAAAAGTGGCGTTTGCAATAAATATAAAAAGCCCCGTTCGGTGAACGGGGCTTTCTCATGCTTATTGACTCACGCTGTTTTTTTCATAAATCGGAACCCAGCCTTCAGTTGTGACAAAAATTCTCACCGCGACAACTTTGCGGTCCTCCTGAAGCGTGAAGTAATGGCGGATATTCTCAGGCACGGAGATTAAATCTCCAGGGTTCAAACGGACATCAAAAAACGTGCCGTCCTTGCCTTGAATGACAAAAATACCGTGTCCGCTTACGATAAAACGAACCTCATCGTCTGTATGGTGATGCTCTCTTTTAAAATTTTCAAGCAGTTCATCAAGTTTCGGGTTGCTGTCTGACAATGAAATAACATCCTGTGCTTTGTAGCCGCGGCGGGTTGAGATGTCTTTAATTTCAGTTTCAAAGGTATCAAGAATTTGCTGTTTTTCTTCTTCTGTCAAATCATATTTCTCTGAGAGATGTTCCGGAAGCTTCGCGATATCCCATTGCTCATAAATAACCTCTTGACTGTCCAGAAAGCTTGCTACTTCCTCTTGATGTTCAATCATTGTATTTGCCTCATCATGAATTCGAATTGTAGCCATTTCAATTCCTCCTTTTATTTAACCAGCTGATGCTGAAGGGTTTTCAATTTTAAATGGTAGCTGAACAAAAATTCAAACGCTTCAAGCACTCTTTTTGCTTCAAATGCTGTTCTCCCCCATGCGGTAATACCGTGATTGCGGATCAGAACAGCTCCTGAATCTTCTGAAACTTCTTTCTCAAACAGTGCCGCGAGCGTCGGAATATGAGCCGGATTTTCAATGATCGGAATGGTCACTTCTGCATTCTCGTCCCATAAGCCGAGTGCTTTTATAATTTCCTGGCCTCTGAATGTGATTTTCTTTTGGTCTCCGTATATCTCTGAAATCACATTATTGTTTACCGTATGGACATGCAGGCAGCATCCGGCATTGGTTTTATTGTACAAATGTGTATGAAGCAGTGTTTCCGCTGACGGTTTCAGAGAATGCCCGCTTTCAGCGGGCTCTCCGTTTTGGTCGACCAAAAGAAAATCCTCATCCGTCTCTTTGCGTTTATCTTTTCCGCTTGCAGTGACGAGAAATGTTAAAGGCTCATCAGTAACCTTAATGGACAGATTGCCGCTAGTCGCCGGAAACCAATCTCTCTCTGCCAATTCCCGTTTTACTTCAGCGAGCTCTCGCCATCGTTCTTGTTTTGCAGCCATTCCTGTACCTCCGTTACATTCTCAATTTCTTTTCTTATCTCATAAAAATCTTGATACGGGAGATGATTGAGGTTTTGCTCCTGGCATTCGTTTAATAAATAATCTCTTGCAAAGCATAAGTCAGACAGCTTTGCTGCCTCCACATCTGTAACCGAATCACCGATCATGATGATATATTGGTTTGGTTCAGAAAGTTCATGGATAACCGACGGCTTACAGCACCCGCATTGATTGCTGCATGTTCCCTTGCAAGAATGAGGCCAGTCAATACGAATATAGTCGTTGTCAAATGACGCATGATTGCAATAAACGCGGTCTTTCTCCACGATGCCTTCAAGCAAAGGATATACAAAAAAGTCCATTCCTCCGCTTATGACATAAAACGGAATCTCATTCTCATTGATAAACGCTACAAATTCCCGAAAGCCTTCCCTGATTTTTGCATCTTCCAATACAAAACTTGTAATCTCTTCTTTTAAACGGCTGGGCAGAAGGCCGAACATCCGCCCGACACCTTCCTTGATCGACAGCTTTTTGGAAAGTACGCCGTCTTTTAATGCCACCCACTCCGGCGGAGCGAATGCTTTCATGATATTTATAATGTTGTCGTTCATCGTGATGGTTCCGTCAAAATCACATATAATCAAAGGTTTTCGAGTCGTCATACGGCTTCAGCCTTTCCCCATTTGTCTAGCGCAAGCTTAAGATCCTTGCATTGTTCGGCTTTTTCATCAATCGGCTGGGCTTCTAAGACCGCATCAATTATGGCTCTGAACGCACGCCCCCCGCCTTGGGCACCGTTTGGATGTCCATGTACGCCTCCTCCGGCGTTAATGATATGATCTATGCCGAAATCACGCATTAATAGCGGAACCAGGCCAGGGTGAATGCCTGCTGACGGAACGGCAAATGTTTGGTTAAAAGCATCCTCTCTCACACATTCTTCATGAATGGCCAGCGCATCAGCTCTTGGCAGCGCAACCGAACCATATGGAGACGGAAAGAGGCTGAAATCAGCACCGCAATATCGGTTTAATTTCCCGAGTAAAAGTGCATGAGAAAATCCGTAAAACGGAGAAGATGTAAAGGCCCCGCTGACCGCTGGATGCGCCATAATCGGAATTGCGATTTCAGGATCTTCCGCAAGGCTTTGCATAACGTCCAAGCCGTAAGCGAAGACATTAAACAAAAGCGCATCAGCCCCCAATTCGGCAGCACGTCTCGCTTTGTCTTTCAGATCAGCCGTGCGTCCAGTCAAATTCACCGCATACAGCGTTTTATGTCCGGTTTGCTCATACGTTTCTTTTAATATTTGCTTTCCTTCTGTAATTCTTGTTTCAAAAGGCGCTAGACCTGTCTCAAAGAAAATTTCATCGTCTTTAATCAAGTCAACTCCGCCAAGCGCCTGCTGTCGAAGCTGTTCTTTAATATCACTCAGGTCCCTTCCGATTACACCTTTAAATATGCTCATTAACAGCGGTCTTTCAAACTCTCCCAGCAGCTTCCGGATGCCGTATACGCCAAACTTTGGTCCCGGAAGTACACGCTTAAATGCTTCAGAGAAGTGAAGATCGATTAATTTGATTTTTCCGTCCAAGGACAGCTTGCCAAACACTGTTGTCAGCAAAGCCGGAATATCCTGAGAGAAATTGATTTCAGGATAGGCAATTGTGATGACGGCTTGTTTTTCTGATACAGAAGATCCCTCTCTCTCCTCAACATTTATCACCCGCCCCTTGTGCTTTTGCATTTGCTCCTGCTTTACAAGGGGGAGATCAGTCCAGGAGCCTACTGTCAATCCTGTTGCAATTTGTTCTGCTTTCTTCTCTGTATCAGCTCCCGGTTCTGTTAGGAGATATGTTGCTAATAACTCACTCATCCCAGAGCTCCTTTCATTTTCATCCATATCAAAAAACCTCTTCAAACTGCAATCGCGTCTGAAGAGGTTTCGTTTCTCGTCCGAATCTTATCTCTCAGCCGCTAGCTGCAAGAATTAGCACCGTGCTTTATAAGTCGGTTGCCGGGCTTCATCGGGCTCGTCCCTCTGCCTGCTCTTGATAAGAAAATATAGATTTTATAAATTATTTTGAATTATCCCATCGTTATAGGGTCTTGTCAATGGTTTTTTGGGTAAACAGGTTTAGTTTGCCAATTCGATAAGCGGCTTCCTTGAGCCTTTCTTCACTTGTTAAAAGTCCGACTCTGACGTAGCCCTCTCCGTATTCACCGAAGCCGTTTCCAGCCGCAACCGCCACATTCGCTTTTTCCAGCAAAAGGTCTGAGAACTTCTCAGAAGTATAGCCTTCAGGTACAGGCAGCCATGCAAAAAATGACCCTGCCGGTGCTGTCACATCCCAGCCAATTTCACGGCATGCAGCAATCCAAGCGTTTCGTCTGCTCTCATATCGGGCATTTTGCTCTGCCACACACCTCTGATCAGCTAACAGTGCCTCTGCTGCAGCCTCCTGAGTTGCTCTGAAAAGACTGACAAACATATGGTCTTGATAAAGATTGATTGCTTCAATGACCGAAGCGTTTCCGACGGCAAAGCCAACCCGCCATCCTGCCATGTTATACGTTTTTGACAGCGTGTAAATTTCAATTCCAATATCCTTTGCACCTTCAGTCTGCAAAAAGCTTAAAGGCTTACAGCCGTCAAACCCTACAGCGCCGTAAGCAAAATCATGAACGACGCAAATTCCGTTTTCTTTTGCAAAGCTCACGGTTTCTTCAAAGAATTTAGAGGTAGCAACAGCTCCAGTCGGATTATTCGGATAATTTAAATACATCAATTTCGCTTGTTCTCTCACCTCAGCGGGGATGCTGCTGTAATCGGGAAGAAACGCCCTGTCCTTTACGAGCGGCATCATTTCCATCTTCGCTTTCGCGAGTGCGACACCAGACCAGTAATCAGGGTAGCCCGGATCGGGAACTAAAATCGTATCACCGGGATTCAACAAGCATTGCGGGAGCTCGACAAGACCGGCTTTTCCGCCGAATAATACAGCGACTTCGGTTTCCGGATCCAGATCAATGCCGTACTCTCTTTTGTAAAATGCAGCCGCCGCTGACTTTAGGCTGTATGAGCCGCGAAAAGATGAATATTTATGATTCTCAGGATCAGCAACAGCTCGTTTCATTTCCTCGACGATATGTTCCGGTGTCGGCTGATCTGGATTTCCCTGTCCTAGATTGATAACGTCGTGTCCCTCTGCGAGCTTTCGGTTCACTTTCTGCACCAGCGAAGCGAAGAATTGTTTAGGCAATGTCTTCAATACATGAGACTGTTCAAATTTCATCTATTCTCACCTTCTAAAAAAATCTTGAAATGATAGTCCATCATCATATATGGTTAAATGAAAAAAGTAAAGAAAAATTTGGGGTGTTAAAAAGATGAAATGGACGATATCTTGTCTTCAATTTGATATTTCATATGGTAAACCTTCGGAAAATATAAAAAAGGCTGAATTTTTGATCGAAAAAGAAAGCAAACATGCTGATGTTCTTGTTCTGCCTGAATTATGGACGACCGGATATGATCTGGCCAATCTTGATGAACTCGCTGATGAAGACGGCCGCTTTGCTCAGAGCTGGCTGATGAAAACGGCAAAAAAACATGGAGTTCATCTTGTCGCCGGATCGGTCGCTGTCAGAAAGGATTCTGATGTTTATAATACAATGTACATCGCGGATAAGGAAGGGCAAATCATTAAAGAGTACAGAAAAGCCCATCTTTTTCAGCTGATGGATGAGCATTTGTATTTATCAGCCGGTTCCGAAGATGGATGCTTTGAGCTTGACGGCGTCAAAAGCGCAGGATTGATCTGCTATGATATCCGTTTTCCGGAGTGGCTCAGAAAACATACGACAAAAGGTGCCAACGTGCTGTTTATTTCCGCGGAATGGCCTCTCCCCCGACTCGATCATTGGAAAAGCCTGCTTATTGCCCGTGCCATTGAAAATCAATGCTTTGTCGCAGCCTGCAATTGCACTGGTTCAAATCCGGATAATGAATTTGCAGGCCATAGCCTGATTATTGATCCATGGGGGCGTGTACTTGCTGAAGGCGGCCGTGAGGAAGGCATAGTCCGTGCGGAAATCGACCTTCATAAAAGCGTCGAGGTGCGGGAGAGCATCCCTGTTTTCGATGATATCAGAAAAGATTTATATTAAAAAATATATTGACAACTTATTAAAACACCTGTTAGTATGTTCATCAACTGATAAATTAGAATTGTTTAACAAATGAATATATTCTCTTATCGAGAGTTGGGCGAGGGATTTGGCCTTTTGACCCCAACAGCAACCGACCGTAATTCCATTGTGAAATGGGGCGCATCTTTTTCGCGCCGAGACGCTTGTCTCTTAAGGCACGGTGCTAATTCCATTCAGATCTGATCTGAGAGATAAGAGAGGCGGACATAGATGTTAAGCCTCCTTCTCTCTGAGAAGGAGGCTTTTTTACGGCCACATATTAAGTGATTACATAATTGGAGGTTATGATGATGGCAGTCACAAAAACACCTTTATACGAAACGTTAAATGAAAGTTCCGCTGTGGCGTTGGCTGTGAAGCTCGGCTTATTTCCAAGCAAAAGCACCCTGACATGTCAGGAGATCGGCGATGGCAACTTAAATTACGTTTTTCATATTTATGATCAAGAACATGACAAAGCATTGATCATTAAACAGGCGGTTCCTTATGCAAAAGTGGTGGGAGAAAGCTGGCCGCTCACAATCGATCGTGCAAGAATCGAAAGCAGCGCTCTCATCCGTCAGGGCGAGCATGTGCCTCACTTGGTTCCAAGAGTGTTTTACTCTGATACGGAAATGGCGGTTACCGTCATGGAGGATCTCTCTCACCTAAAAATCGCAAGAAAAGGACTGATTGAGGGTGAAAATTATCCGCACCTGTCACGGCACATCGGTGAATTTTTAGGAAAAACACTTTTCTACTCATCAGATTACGCGCTTGAACCTAAGGTGAAAAAACAGCTTGTTAAACAGTTTACAAACCCTGAGCTATGCGACATTACGGAAAGACTTGTTTTTACAGATCCTTTCTTCGACCATGACACAAATGATTTTGAAGAAGAGCTTCGTCCTTTTGTCGAGAAGCTTTGGAATAATGACAACGTTAAAATCGAAGCCGCTAAGCTGAAAAAGTCATTTTTAACGTCTGCGGAAACGTTGATTCATGGTGATTTGCATACAGGAAGCATTTTCGCAAGTGAGCACGAAACAAAGGTGATTGATCCTGAGTTTGCTTTTTACGGACCGATCGGCTTTGATGTAGGGCAATTTATCGCCAACTTATTTTTGAACGCACTCAGCCGTGACGGAGCTGACAGAGAGCCGTTATATGAACATGTCAACCAGGTCTGGGAAACGTTTGAAGAGACGTTTAGTGAAGCCTGGCAGAAGGACAGTCTGGATGTTTACGCCAACATCGACGGTTACCTCACTGATACGCTCAGCCATATTTTTGAAGAAGCAATCGGATTTGCGGGCTGTGAGCTGATACGACGCACGATCGGCCTTGCCCATGTAGCTGACCTGGATACGATCGTGCCGTTTGATAAACGAATCGGCAGAAAACGCTTGGCGCTCGAAACCGGCACAGCCTTTATCGAAAAACGTTCGGAATTCAAAACGATAACAGATGTGATTGAATTATTTAAGTTACTTGTAAAGGAATGATCCATTCATGACCCATTCATTTGCTGTTCCACGTTCTGTTGAATGGAAAGAAACAGCTATTACCATTTTAAATCAGCAAAAGCTTCCTGATGAGACGGAATATTTGGAGCTGACGACGAAAGAGGATGTATTTGATGCGATTGTCACGCTCAAGGTAAGGGGCGCTCCGGCGATCGGCATTACGGCTGCCTTCGGACTAGCGCTTGCTGCCAAAAACATTGAAACAGATAATGTCACGGAATTCCGGCGCAGACTGGAAGACATCAAACAATATTTAAACAGCTCACGGCCTACAGCCATTAATTTGTCATGGGCGCTTGAGAGACTGAGTCATTCGGTCGAAAACGCGATTTCCGTAAATGAAGCAAAAACAAACCTTGTCCATGAAGCAATTCAGATTCAGGTCGAGGATGAGGAAACGTGCCGGTTGATCGGCCAAAACGCCCTGCAGCTTTTCAAAAAAGGCGACAGGATCATGACGATCTGCAATGCCGGCTCAATCGCGACAAGCCGCTATGGAACGGCGCTAGCTCCGTTTTACTTGGCCAAACAAAAAGATTTGGGATTGCACATTTATGCCTGCGAAACAAGGCCTGTCCTGCAAGGATCACGCCTTACTGCTTGGGAGCTGATGCAGGGAGGCATTGATGTCACGCTAATTACAGACAGCATGGCCGCCCATACGATGAAGGAAAAACAAATTTCCGCTGTTATCGTCGGAGCTGACCGAATTGCAAAGAACGGTGATACGGCAAATAAAATCGGCACATACGGCCTTGCTATTTTAGCAAACGCCTTTGATATTCCGTTTTTTGTCGCCGCACCTTTATCTACATTTGATACGAAGGTCAAATGCGGCGCTGATATCCCGATAGAGGAGCGGGATCCCGACGAAGTCAGGCAGATTTCCGGAGTACGGACCGCTCCATCAGATGTGCCTGTCTTTAATCCCGCTTTTGACATTACACCTCATGATCTCATTTCAGGAATCATCACAGAAAAAGGGATTATGACCGGTAACTATGCAGAAGAGATTGAACAGTTGTTTAAAGGTGAAAAGGTGCATTAAAAAACCGCTGGACTTTGCTCATTTGGAGCTGAGTCAGCGGTTTTTTTGTTTCTTTTTGTTAACATTGATGATTTCATCTTTTTGAGCGCTTGATAAGATATGCAGTTTCACAAACAGTTTGGCAAAAACGGCAATTTTCTCAGAGCGGCTCGGCTTCAATTGCTTTGTCCTCCTTTTTCATCAGACCAACTTTTTTAACTTAATAAAATGATATGTCGGCTGTGAAAAAAGGGAACGTGCCATATGTTTTATTTTTCTTTATAGGAGATTTGCTCGATGTTCAGCAAAAATGCTTTGAGATCAGTTTTGCTTCCGGCGTAGCCTGTTAACGCGCTGTTTTTGCCAATCACTCTGTGACACGGAACAAAAATCGGCAGGTCGTTACGTTTATTAGCCTGTCCGACAGCGCGCACCGCCTTCGGACTCCCGACCGCAGCGGCAATATCAGCATAGCTTCGGGATTCACCATATGGGATCCTCTCCAGCGCCTCCCACACTTTTTTCTGAAAAGGTGTGCCCTTTTGGCTGAGCGGCAGGGAGAATGTCTTTCTTTCTCCGGCGAAATATTCATGAAGCTGTTTTTTCGCTTCTGCAAGAAGAGGTGTTTCCTTGTGTTCTGTCTTCTGAACGGTTTCTTTCCAATCCATCCAATCTTCCTGACTGAGAAATAGACGGGTGATCCTGCCCTCCTCTTCGGCAATGATAAATTCACCGAGCGGCGTTTCAGCTGTCATATAGTAATTCACTCATCATTCCTTCTTTCTTCAGCATTCTGTCTGACGGGAAGCGTAATATGAAAAACGGTGCCCTTTCCTTCTTCACTTTCGACCATAATCTCGCCTTGATGTTCTTCAATAATTTTATAGCTTACCATAAGCCCAAGTCCAGTTCCGCGTTCCTTTGTCGTATAAAATGGTTCACCAAGGCGCTTTAATTTATCTTCTGTCATTCCAATTCCCTCGTCTTTTAAGGAGATGAGGACATGATCTTGATCCAGTACTCTTATCGTCACAAAAATGTTTCCGCCGTCAGGCATCACTTCGATGGCGTTTTTTAATATGTTGATAAAAACCTGTTTCAGCTGATTCGGTTCACAGTAGATCGGGGGAATGTCGTCCATTAAATCAAGCTGCATTTGTACATTGCTGAGATTGGCTTGCGCGTTTAGAAGGTCTATCGTGTCTCTCATAATTTGGGTAACATGTTTTTCCTCATACATAATGGCCTGGGGCTTGGCTAAAATCAAGAATTCGGTGATGATGGATTCGATGCGCTTTAGTTCTGAGGTGATCACGTTGAAGTAAAGGGCGTAGTCTCCCTCGACACTTCCTTTCAGGAGCTGAATGAAGCCTTTAAGAGCGGTCATCGGATTTCTGATTTCATGGGCAATGCCGGCTGCGAGTTCGCCGACAACATGAAGGGTATCTGATTTGCGCAGGCGTTCCTCCAATTCTTTTCGCTCTGTAACATCTTTAAAGATAGCCAAGTTCATATTTTGAATAATATTCCGTTTAAATGAGAATTCGAGTTTTCGATTGTCACTGCTGCTTAGCAAAAATGGAATTTCGTTGTCCATTTCATCAAAATTAATCTGCCTTGCCGGTGATGCCAGATTTTCTATTTCATAAGCAGAAATAATATCTAGCAGGCTGTGCTGTTTGATCTCTTCATGTGACAGCCCCAAAATATGGGTTGCTAACGGGTTGGCGTCGATAATCCTGTATTGATTGTCGAACAATACATTGCCGTCCATTGAGCCGTTGAACACTTTTCTGAATTTCAGCTCGCTTTCCCGAAGCTCCTTCTCCATCCGCTTTCTGTCGCTGACATTTCTTAAGATCGTCAAATGCTGATTTTCAAGTATTGTCCGCTTTGAAGTGAATTCGAGCTCTTTGAACTGTCCATTCCCCATTTGAAACAGCAGCTCTTCTCTGATCTCTCCGTATTTTGCATATTTCCTTTTCGTTATGCTGTATTTCTGCTGCGAGTCGACGAGAAAATCACACAGCTTTCTTTTCAACAGCAAGTTCATCGGCAGCTCAAAGATTTTGCAGGCTGATTGATTCGCCTTAACGATTCTTCCGTCATTCGACCAAATGATGATGGCGTCCATCGCATTTTCAAAGATTTCTCTGAATCGCTCCTCACTTTTAAAGAGCTGAAGCTCCATAGACCGCTTCTCTGTGATATCCCTCATAATGGACATATAAAAACCGCTGATGATGTTTGATGTAATCGTGAATTCAAATAGCTTTTGGACTCCTGAACGAAGCTTGACAGGCAGCTCCCCCTTCGCTTTTCCCTTGCGGTTGAGCGTCTTCCAGATATTGTCGAAATCTTTTCTTGAGCCGCTGTCTATGAACTCATACAACGATAAATGAGACAGCTCATTATGATTGATTTCGAAGCTTTTACAAAAGGACAAATTGGCATCAATAAAACCGCCATCTTTATCAAACAGGACGATTCCATCAACCGCTCTGTCAAACAAGTCCTTAAAAAGCTGTTCATTCATAGAGAATTCCCGCTCCAAAATCTTCTTAGAAGATATGTCTCTCATGACAACAAAAAAGAAATCCTCGCCAATGCCTCTTTTGGCCAGAAATTCTATGTATTTTGTCGCCCCGCAATCAAGCCTGATCGGGACCTCCTTCCACAGAAAGCCTTTTTTAAAAAACTTCTTTACGGCAAGATTCAGTTCATCCTTTGGGATTGAAAACAAAAAATCCAAAACAGAACGCTCTTTTAAATCTTCCGAATCAACTTGAAGCATCCTTTCTGTTGCTTCATTCGCCTTAACGATTCGCATTTCGTTATCACAAATAAAAATAGCATCGAGCGTATTGTTGACAATCACTTGATGCTGATTCAATTCCTTTTTCAGTCGCGCGTTTTCTTCTTTGAGGCGATTCAGTTCCTCTCGCAGCTCCGAGTTTGTCTGGACATCAAGAGTTTCCATGCATGTACACTCCTTCTTCAAAACCTATCCCTCAATATTTCTACAAAATGCGGGAACTTCCTTCATTTGCCCTATAAATTTCAGAAAATTTCAGCGCCATTACATTCCGAAGACATTTTCTACGATCCTTACCGCCACTTTACATCGTCCTAACAATCAGCATTTTTTTAGATTCCTTTTTCATCTTTTATTTTAAAATATGTACCAGCAGGGAATAATCTCTTAGTGACTGATGAAAGAGAAGGTGATGCTATGAGTAAATCGCGGGACAGTTATTTCGATAACGCAAAATTTTTATTGATATTCCTTGTTGTATTCGGTCATATTCTTCGTTCCTTTATTAATGATAATCACTTTATGCTCTACCTCTACAAGTTCATTTACACATTCCATATGCCTGCATTTATTCTTGTATCCGGTTATTTCGCAAAAGGCTTTAAACGGGCGGGATATGTAAAAAAGCTGGCGGCCAAGCTGATTATTCCGTATTTGATTTTCCAAATCATTTATTCCATTTTTTATTACATTATGCAAGATGAAAGCATGGCAAATGTGAACCCGATTGATCCGCAATGGTCGTTATGGTTTCTTGTAAGCTTATTCTTTTGGAACCTGCTTCTATATCCTTTTTCAAAGCTTTCAAAGCTGGGTGCGCTGTTTGTCAGCTGCGGATTCGCCGTGCTGATCGGTTATCTGGACTTTGTCAGCAGCACGCTGAGTTTGTCACGGACATTCGTATTCTTACCGATGTTCCTTGTCGGTTTTTATTTAAATAAACACCATTTTGATTTATTGAGATCAAAACGAGGCAAACAAATTGCGCTCGGAGTGCTTGCCGCCGTATTCGTCATCTGCTGGGGCATCGATTTTGACTATTCTTTTCTGTTTGGTTCAAAACCGTATTCTTCATTTGGAGACGTTACCCTTGTAAGCGGAATATCCCGAATCGGCTGGTATGTACTCGCCTTTGCGGCAACCTTTAGCTTTTTAGCGCTCGTTCCGCAAAAACGGTATTTCTTTACCAAATGGGGGACCCGGACATTTTACGTGTATTTGCTTCACGGGTTTATTATTAAAACGCTGCGGCAGGTCGGTCTTGAGGATTGGCTTACTGACTATCAAAGCTTAGTGATCCTCTTGCTTTTAACAGCAGCACTGACATCAGTACTCTCCAGCAACTTTGTTAAGACAGTCGCTCAGCCTTTCATTGAGCTGAGGATGACCAGCTTATTGCAATTTGTCAGAGGAACGGGCAAAAATGCTTATTTAAAATAGAAAAGCACCTCTTAAGCGGGACACCGCCTAAGAGGTCTTTTTTATTTCTGTTTATTATTTTTGTTTTTTTCATTTTTCTTTTCAGGCTTTGTAACTTCCAGCGTTTCGATGATCTTTCCGGCATTGTAATCCCCAAATTCACTTGAGAATTCTTCCTCCAGCACCTTCTTATTCATAGGCTTTTTATGATTTTGCATATCTCTGCTATGACGGTGTTTCTTCACAATCACATGCCTCCCTGCTGACCCTGTTTGGAATTGCGGTTTGCCCCTCTAAAATTGGGGTCGTCATGATATTGTGTCTTATATGAATTTGGGTCCATGCTCTCGGTAGGTGTATTGTTATTTTTAATGGCTTCATTTACTTCAGCTTTACGCTTCATTCGAATCCTCCTCGCCAGTTTTCACACATTTCGGCTAAAGATGCAGGGGCATTAAACTGCACCTGTCGAAGTTAGGTTCTCCAACTGAACAGGAGGCACACATCTTTTTTTTGGCAATCAAAAAACACCGCTAAATTGGCGGTGTTTTGTCTATCCGATAATCACTCTTTCCTTCGGATAATGATAATTCGCTTCAATTTCCTTTCTACCGATCAGATACAGGAAGGTTAGGATGCCGATTCGTCCGATAAACATAACAATCATAATGACGCATTTTCCTACACTGCTCAAATCAGCCGTAATTCCAAGTGACAGACCGGTTGTACCAAATGCCGAGCACACTTCAAACAAAAGCTCCAGCAGGGAATGCTTTTCTGTAATGGTCAGAATGAGTGTCGCGCCAAAAACGAGCAAGATCGCCATCATTGTGACAACAAGCGACTTCATCAGATCAGCAGGGTGCAGCTCCCGTTTGAATACCTTTACGGACTTATTACCGCGGGCGAAATGAAACAGCGCAAGAAGGTTCAAGGCAAAAGTCGTTGTCCGTATGCCTCCCCCGACTGAACTTGGCGACGCTCCGATAAACATCATCGCACAAATAAAAAAGAGTGTGGGATCTGATAATTGGCTGATATCGATTGTGGCAAGACCCCCGCTTCGGGTTGCCGTTGATTGAAACAGGGACAGAAACAAAATATCATGCCATGATTTTCCTGCGAACGCATGGTTTGCTTCCAGGGCAAAGATGCCTATGGCTCCAAACAAGACAAGCGAGCCGAACGTAATCGTTGTGATCTTCGTAAAAAGCGTAAATGGATAACGGCGATGCTTTGAAAACAGGAAATCCTTTACTTCAACCAGCACAGGAAATCCAATCGCTCCAAATATAATTAAAAGCATTGTAATAAACTGCACAAAGTAATCGTGACGAAATGGAATCATCGAATTACCGGTAATATCAAATCCGCCATTTGTCGTTGCACTGATACTGGCAAAAAACCCGTGTAAATAAGCTTCCTGAAAGGAATCATAGTAGGTTAAGAAATAAGTGCCGAGTATAAGCCCGCCAAAAAATTCAATCCACAAGATCAGAAAAAGAACCTGCTTCATCAGATTGACAATCCCGGAAAACTGGGATTGGTTTTGGTCAACCATAATCAATTTCCGTTCTTTCAGCCCGATTCGTTTTCCCATGATCAGCCAAATGAACGTTCCGAGCGTCATAATCCCGATTCCGCCAAATTGCAGAACAAATGCCAATATAAAAATGCCTGTTGTACTGAATGTATCAGCTGTATCAACGACCGTCAGCCCTGTTACGCTGACTGAACTGACGGCGGTAAACAGCGCATCAATGAACGTCCAGTCCGCCCCCGGTTTATGGCCCGCCGGCAAACTCAGCAATATAACAGCCACAGTAACTGCAAGAAAATAATATAATGCGATCAGCTGGGCCGGTGACAGGGCCTGTATCAATTTTCCAAACTTTAATTTCATGTAAAATCCTTCTGCCTCTCTTTTTAAGTACGGTAATTATTCTAAAGATATTAGGTCCATTTTTAAAGGCTTTTACGGAACATTTTCTTAACTTGCTTATTTTTTTATGTTTTTAATCAATGGATAAAATAAAAAAACCTCTGAGAATTTCCTCAGAGGAACAATGTGTTTGTATTACTTAGCTTCCAGCCGTCTGATACGCTCATCTAAATCAGGGTGAGTAGAGAAAAGTGAAGAGCGCTTCTTGCCATTGATCTTTAACGTTTGGACAGCTGTCTGATCGTCTTCCATCATTCGGGAAGAGTAGCCTTTAAGCGTCCGAAGCGCATGAATCATCTTATCCTTGCCGGCAAGATCCGCTCCTCCCCTGTCAGCATGGAATTCACGATGGCGTGAATACGCAAACACAACCAGGCTGCCAAGTATCGAAAAGATAATCTGAAAGACAATCATTGCAATAAAATGTACGATCGGCGCTAGATCTTCTTTGACAAAACGGCTTGCAATCCAAGCTGCGATGCGTGATAGAAAGACGACAAAGGTATTGACGATACCTTGTAAAAGCGTCATTGTTACCATATCACCATTAGCGATATGCGCGACCTCGTGGGCAAGCACTCCTTCAACCGCCGCATCATCCATCTGCTCCAAGAGCCCAGACGATACTGCGACAAGAGAACGGCGTTTAGACGGTCCAGTCGCAAACGCGTTTACTTCAGGTGAACGGTAAATCCCGACTTCCGGCATTTTCGTTAACCCTGCAGAACGGCTTAATCTATGGACACGATCAACCAATTGCTGTTCCTCGTAGCTGAGTGAGTGTTTTTTCGGATTCAGCACTCTCACGCCCATCATCGTCTTTGCCATCCATCTGGACATTGCAAGAGACGTAAAGGAACCGACAAAGCCAACGACTAAACTGAACACAAGAAGCGCCATTGGATCGATACCGCCATCAGCTGTAAAGTATGTCCCTACTCCAGTAACAGAGCTCAAAATAGACAAAACAATCCCGATTGTTGTAAGCACCAAAATATTCGTTAAAATAAACAGAAAAATTCTTTTCGCCATAACAACCTCCGTTATTTTAAGTTCAAAAGAACCTGTATATTTAAATTATAAAACATCCATTTGAAAATGCAAGGAATTCGACGTATGATGTTAATGTAATTTGCTGACGCTTCAATGTTGAACTTATACATAAACCGCTTATCCGCGTCAAATTGTTTAAAGAGGTGAACAATGAACATTTTTAAACTTTCTCGAACCGATATGGTGCGGCTGCTCTATTCCCTAAAAGGACAAGGAGAACATAGCCCGCTCGACATTCTCGTCCAATCAGCGAACATGTCAGCAGAAAAAGCAGCCAATCATCTTGAAATTCCTGAATTTCTTACAAGATACGAACGAAAAAAACAGAAAAAAGAATACGGCCTCTCTACAAATGAAATCGTAGAGCTCGGCAACTTATGCGAACTGACTTCATTAAAGTCAACCGCGATTCAAAACTGGGTAAAGCGTGATATCAAGGATCTGATCGGACACCCTGAGCTGGGCAAAAAATACTCAGTTGAACAAGCAGTTATTCTTTTAATTGTACGTGATTTAAAATCCATTTATGACTTTGAACACATACGGGCTATTTTAAAAGTGGCCTTTAACACAATCTCAGACAGATCTGATGATGTCATTAGCCCGATTGCTTATTATGAAAGCTGTGCATATGTGCTTGATGCCGTTCATCACCAAGATACTCCTTCTATGAAAGAATCAAATCTGCAGGTGATCGTCGAACAGGAGACAGAACGTCTCCGCTACCGTTTTGAAGAACTGAATGACGGCCAATGGCTTAAAATCAGACAGATTATCGCCATTACAGTCCTCTCCATTTTAACGTTCCATATTCAGGCAACCGCTCATAAAATGACAGCAGACATTTTATAGTCTGCGCACCCCCGGCTCAGAGGCCGGGGGTTTATTTTTCTCCACAACAATTGCCAGCATAAATAATCCCCGTATATTTCAAACTAAATACGCGTTAAGAATTTCTTTATAGAAAAAGGAGATGAAAAAGATGGCGAGCAGAAATAAACTCGTTGTTCCAGGGGTGGAGCAGGCACTAGACCAATTTAAACTCGAAGTGGCTCAAGAATTCGGTGTGAACCTTGGTTCTGATACAGTCGCACGCGCTAACGGCTCTGTAGGCGGAGAAATGACAAAGCGGCTGGTGCAGCAAGCACAATCTCAGTTAAACGGCACAACTAAATAAATTCAGGTCTTTATTCGCCGGGGGCACTCGGCGAATCTTCATTTTGTGCTGAATTATTATCACTGCTGTAGCCGTTTGGATTACGGCGGTCTGAAGCGTTATCCCTTCTGGATGAAGAACGATTCTTGCCCTGTTCACCATTGTTCCAGTCCCTGTGGTATTGGCTTTGACCTTTGTCAGCGCTGTTATTTTCATTTCCTTTATCTTGAGGATCTTGTATTGGGGTTTGCTCATCGTCCCCATCTTTTTCGGTATTTGTGTTTTCATCTGATTCCTTTACATTTTTATCTTTATCACTTTTATCAGTCTGGTCATCCGCTTTATCTTCTTTCTGGTCACCGGAATCCGTATCATTCAACTGTTCATTATCTCCTTGCTTGCTGTCTTGGGAGTCGGTTTGATCGGTGTTTTCACCCTCATTTTCTTCACTCTTTTGATCCTCTTCTCCGGATGGTTTGCTGGAGTCATCTTTTAAATCTTTATTGTTATTCTTTTCATTTGATTTGATGTAGCTGCCTGTTGAAACGCCTTCTTTCTTCGCTTTTTCCCTCGTTTGCATGTCTGACTCGAGAGATTCCATGCGGTATGTCGTTTTATATTTTTCAGTCACATCGTTGAGCTGTTTTTTCACAGCTTTTTTATATGTATTGTCTTCCGTATTTTCATAAACAGTGGAAATCAATATTTCTTTCGATTTCTTTACATACCCGTGCTCATTGCAGTCGGTTATAATATCGTCAATCACCTTTTTAAAATCAGTCTTCTCCCAATCATCAATATCATTTACGACCTGCTTTCCCTCATCGTTTAGAGGCGTCAGTTCAATCACTTCATAATCGCTGTTTAACGCCATTTCGACGCTTGGATTGATATCGATTGTCATATACGCATAGGCCTTATTGTTAGAAAAAACGGGGAGAACTATAAAAATAAAAAGCATAATAGCAGTCATCGTAAAAATCCCCATTTTGAAAGGGCGCAGTTTAAAAAAATCAAAAAAGCTGGCCCTTCTGCCCATGCGTGTTTCACTCGGAAGCATGATTTCCTCTCCGATTTCATAGCTGTGGCGATCATTTTTAGCTTTTAAAAATTGTCCGTCAGGGGTCAGCAACGTGACGAATTTTTTATTTTTCTCTACTATAATCCCTCTTCTCATGAGTGCAGCACCCCTTTAAGATAATCTTTTAAATAAATATAATCACCCGTAATGATAATACACATCGCAATAATATATTTTCTGTTTCTCTCAATCGTTTTTCGGCTTACAGAGACAAGCTGCTCCAGCTGTTTCACTGGAAGCTGCTTCTTTGTGTACAAAATAGCGGCCAATTCTTCGTGTTCAACAAGCGTCATTGCCACTTTTATAGCATTTTGCCTTGCATCCGTGTGCTTTGGAGAATTTTCAAGCAGTTCTTTAAACGACAAACCATAATCCTTGAGCTGCCTTTGAAAATAGAGGATTTCCTCACGCCTCTGCTCCTGTTCAATCTGACGGCGGTATTCATCAATGGAAAGCTCGGCTTCAATCAGGCTTTGTGATGATTCCTGATCGTCTCCTTCCTGTAAATCGATATTTATATTTTGTGCGCTTCTGGCTTCTTTTCTAATGTAATCAATGACTTTTCTTTTTATAATAAGCTCAGCAAATGCGAGCAGAGAATTTCCTTTTTCAGGTGAATATTTTTCAATAGCTTCATTAAACGCGATCAGTCCAATACTGAACTCATCGTCTTTTTCATCTATATATCGTTTACAAACGGATGAAACCGTCTTTGCGATAAATGGCTTATATTGCTGTATTAATTCATTTTGCAGATCTTTATTGCCTTTTTGTATACTCTCAACAGCTTTTTCAAGCGTTTGCTTCTTTTTTCCCAATTTAAACAAAAGGCTAAGCACTGGTTTCACCTCAGTTCCTCCCTATAACTACTCATTAATGATAGCTAATTTGATAGGGATTCGCAAAGGAGAAAAAGAAATATTGATTTCCAATGTCTCAATTATGACAAACCATTCTGACGTCCTATACATGATTTCGTGCCTTTCTAAAGAATTAAGGGGGTTTTATGCGTGTTTTTTGTAACAAAGCTGTTATAAAAATGTTATTTTATTTCGCCCGTGAAAACGCTTCAAACATGAAAAGACTCTGCTTTTAAGCAGAGTCTTTCAGATTACGCCCGTTCCCGAGTGCTGTTTTTTTGTTCGTTTTGTGTGCCCTCCGGCTGTTTTTTCCCACCTGACATAAACCAGCCGCTAACTGCAATTGCCGCTAAGACACCCCAGAATATCAGCTTCCATGCTCCAGAATGGATAAAGTGTTCAGAAACAACCGCTATGTCACGATGGGCAAGCGTATATAAAGCAAGCTTCACTCCGACCCAGCCGACAATCACAAAGGCTGCTGTTTCTAGGCTTGGACGTTCCTTTAATAACTTTACAAACATTGAAGCCGCAAATCGCATGATCACCAGTCCGATGATACCACCGGCCAAAATGACGATAAATTGCCCTCCGTCAAGTCCGCCGATCTTCGGGAGTGATGTCCCAGGGAGCGTAACCGCCAGTGCTACTGCTGCTAAAATAGAATCAACAGCAAACGCGATATCTGCCAGTTCCACTTTTAAAACAGTCGGCCAAAAACCGCTTTTCTTCGTCTCTTTATGCGTGTCTTCTTTCTTAAATACATATCTTTTCAATAAGTGGCTTGCTGAGATATACAGCAAATAGATCGCGCCAATCGCTTGAACCTGCCATACGTTGACCAAGAAAGAAATTGCAAATAAAGAGCCAAATCGCAGTACAAAAGCCCCTGCCAATCCATAAAACAGCGCTTTTTTTCTTTTTTCTTCCGGCAAATGTTTTACCATGACCGCCATAACCAGTGCGTTATCGGCGGCTAAAATCCCTTCCAGCCCGATCAAGACGAGAAGAACCCAACCATACTCTAATAATAATGCTGCATCCATAAATGATACCCTCCCAAAAAAGTTGTTTTCTTTCTCTTCATCCGATCTTATGCCGGCCGGACCATGCAAAAAAGACCTTTGCCGACATAAGGCAAAGGTCTTGCTAGACATGAATTCAAGCATGCCAACAAAGCCGATGGATACCATCCATGAAATGACGACTTTGTTTCCGGAATATATTCCGGACGCTACTCCCCTTTGGGATTTCAAGAAATATCATTTTATACGTCAATAATATGCGCAGTGCGGTGATTTGTCAACGTTTATTTTTTAAAAATACTGATAAATGTTCGGAGTGCGTGCGTTTCTTCCTCTTTTTCATCAATAAGTAGAGCAGGAACAGCACCAAAATCGCTATCCCGATCGGAAGCATATATTGATCAAGAATAGAGCCGACTTCCTTCCAATTTTCACCGAGCTTCACACCGAGATAAACATATACAAATGTAATCGGAAGCATAGCGATGAATGTATAAAGCGCAAACACCCAAACATTCATTTTTGCAATGCCGCACGGTATGGAGATCAATGTCCTGATGCCAGGCAAGAATCGGCCGCTGAAGGCGACAAAGCCCCCATGTTTTTTAAAAAATTCATCCGACTTATCAAGCGCTTCAGGCTTAATAAAAAGATACTTCCCAAAACGTTCAAGAAACGGCCTTCCTCCGTACCTGCCTATCCAATACAGCGTAAGCGGACCGGCCACTCCTCCAAGCGTACCTGCCAAAACAGCGCCGGCTAGCGTCATGTCGCCTTTCGATACCCAGTAGCCCGCAAGAGGCAGGACGATTTCAGCGGGGATAAACTCAATACTGAGCGCTAGAAATATTCCAAAATAAGATAAGCTTTTAAATGCTTCTATCCATGACATTACCAGCTCTTCGATAGCCTTCAACTCCCCTTTTCCCTATTTATGTATTGTACATTTTATTTTTTTGGAAAACGTCAACATGATTTTAACACATTTTTCACGGTCAGCTGAACTAAAAATAGCTCTCACTCATATTTCTATCATCTTGAAGGCTGAAAGGCTGGAGTTAAGCAGCCGATAATAAAGAGAGTCAACAAGACTGGAACATCAGATACGGGAGGAATCTCCATTTGGAAATACACGTTACGTATAATACGACGCTCATATATTTATCTATTCTTATTGCCTGTGCCGCCTCATACATTTCCCTTGAACTGTCAAGGAAAGTCACGATCCATACGGGTTTAAAAAGTAAAGTTTGGCTGATTGGCGGCTCACTTATAATGGGATTCGGGATTTGGTCAATGCATTTTGTAGGGATGATGGCCGTCCATATGGAGATGGAAATGCAGTTGGAATATGAATTCATGCCTTTAATGGCATCCATTGGTGCATCTGTTTCTGGATCATTTGTGTCATTATATTTTGTCAGCCGGAACATTCTTACATTTTACAGACTGCTTACCGGATCAGTTGTGCTTGGCGCATCTATTGCTTCTATGCACTATATCGGAATGTCTGCCATTTCCCGGGTAATGATTATATATGAACCGATTTTATTTACAGTTTCAATTATCATTGCGATTGCAGCATCTTTCGTCTCGTTAAAGATATTCTTTGACTTGGCCGCAAAAAGACATTCTGATCATCTTATGTACTATAAAGTCATCAGTTCACTTGTAATGGGTTTAGGGATTTCGGGCATGCATTATACAGGAATGCTTGCCGCAACTTTTCATGAGGACACGGCTCCTCCCGGAAGCCATATGGAAGTACATACGTTTCATTGGTCAATTTTTGTTACTTTAATTATTTTTTGTATACAAACATTATTATTATTCAGTTCCCATGCAGACCGAAAGTTTATGAAACAAAGCGAACGCATAAAGGATAACGAACAGAGATTTCAATCTTTAATCAACCACAATATTGATGCCATCTTTATTTTGTCATTAGAAGGCGACATTATATCATCAAATCATGCCGGCGAGGAAATGATCAGCAAATTTGGATTCAGCATGCACGATTGGAGAAATTATACATCCCAGAAAATTAAGCGCCTTTTTGAGCAAGTTAAAAAAGATAAACAAGCGATGAACAGTGATAGCGATCTGATTACTGAAAAAGGCCAGTTTCACTTAAATATTACGCTCATACCTGTTGAGGTCAATCAAGAGCTTGACAGCATTTATGTTATTTGCAAAGACATGACAAAGCAGTACAGAGCAGAGAAAGAAATCCATAGAATGGCTCATTATGATTCGCTTACAGACTTACCTAACAGAAGGCATGCCATCTCTCACCTAACAGAAGTGCTGAATCGCGAGCATACCTTACATTATAACACCGTTGTATTCTTTCTGGACTTAAACCGATTTAAAGTGATTAACGATGCATTAGGGCATAATGTCGGTGATCAACTGCTTCAGCTTGCAGCTAAGCGCCTATCATCTGTAGTTCCTGATAACGGATTTATTGCCCGTCTTGGCGGCGATGAATTTATTATTATATTGACAGACGCCAATACAGGAACAGGCGAGGCAGATGTTTTAGCAAGAAAAATTATCCAAAAATTCGAAAAACCTTTTAAAATCCAAGAGCACACTCTAGTCACCTCTGTCAGTATCGGGATTGCAATATCTCCAAAAGACGGGACGGATGGCCTTGAATTGATGAAAAAGGCTGATATGGCGATGTATGCCGCTAAAGAACCGAACAAAAGCAAATACAGGTACTTTTCTTTTTCAATCGGGAAAAAAGAAACCGTCAAGCTGAATCAAGAGATCGTACTTAGAGAAGCAATTGAAAACGATAGATTTGTCTTATATTATCAGCCGCAATTCAGTGCAAAAAATCAAAAAATGACAGGGGCAGAAGCATTAATACGCCTTGTCACACCCGCCGGGCAGCTGTGCCCACCCGGAGAATTCATCGGTGTCGCAGAAGAAACGGGCCTTATTATTGATATCGGAAAGTGGATTATAGATGAAGCATGCAAACAGGCAAGGGTTTGGCATGACAAAGGCTATGATCTTTCTGTCGCCATCAATATTTCCGCCAAACAGTTTCAATCCGAAGATCTGATTCCCCTCATCAAGGATACGCTGAATAAATACAAGCTTCCTCCGCACCTTCTTGAAGTGGAAGTGACAGAAAGCATGACAATGGACAATCTTGACCACTCCAAAAAGGTTTTGTCATCGCTAACGGAATTAGGAATCAGAATCAGTATTGACGATTTCGGTACTGGCCACAGCTCGCTTAGCTATTTGAAGCACTTTCCGATTCACAGGCTGAAAATTGACAAATCATTTATTGACGATATTCAAACCCATCGTAAATCAGAGCAAATTACAGGGGCTATTATTGCCATGGGCCATCAGCTGTCTTTGCAGGTGATTGCCGAAGGTGTTGAAAATTCAGCACAAAAGCAGCTCCTTTATGAAAAAGGCTGCGACCATTTGCAGGGATTCTTTTTCAGCAGGCCAATACCGCCGGAACAAATCGAACAATTCATTATTGAACAGCCGCCGCAATAATAGCGCGGCTGTTTTTTTCACCCATAAGTTACTACACATGAATCGCCCCCCTCCTCTTCACACTAAAGAAAAAAAGGGGTTTATCGATATGCATACAATGTGGAAGGGATCGATCAGTTTCGGACTAGTAAACATCCCCATCAAGCTATATGCGGCCACAGAAGATAAAGATATTAAGCTGCGCAGCCTCCATAAAGAGGATCACGCACCAATTAAATACGAGAAAGTTTGCACGAATTGCGAAAAAACACTTAGTCCTGATGAAATTGTCAAAGGATATGAATATGTAAAAGGAAAATATGTAGTGCTGACGGACGAAGATTTAAAAAGCTTAAAGCAGGAGCATGAGGAGAAAGCAGTTGAGATTGTTGACTTTGTTCAGCTTCAGGAAATTGATCCGATTTATTTTAACCGCTCCTACTTCGTCGGCCCCGGAGATAACGGGACGAAAGCCTATACCCTGCTGCGTGAGGCGCTGCGTTCAACCGGAAAGATCGGTATCGCCAATATGACAATCAGGTCAAAGCAGCAGCTGGCGATTCTCCGCGTTTATGAAAATTGTATCGTCATGGAGTCCATCCATTATCCGGATGAGGTCAGAAGCGCCGCTCATGTCCCAGGTGTACCTGATCAATCGAATGTAAATGATAAGGAACTGCAAACCGCTATCACATTAATAGATGAACTGACTGCTGAGTTTGAACCTGAAAAATATGAGGACACGTATCGTCAGGCTCTGCTGCAAAGAGTCAATGACAAGCTTGAAAATAAAGAGACAGCCGTCACTCCTGATAAAGCGCCACCGCGTGAAGATGTCATTGACCTGGTAAGCGCACTGCAAGCGAGCATCGACAGAACCAGAAGACCGAACCCCGAGACACCGGCTGCCGCACCTGCACAAGCCGCTGAACCGAAAGGAGCCGGAGATTTAAAACGGAAAACGACTAGAAAAAAAGCCTCCGGCACGTCATAGTCCATGGCGTTAACCATGCAGCCGGTCCTTACTTCGTCACCGCCAATTGGAGAAGAATGGCGTTACGAAGTTAAATATGACGGGTACCGATGTATTCTTCGCATCCATTCTTCAGGTGTGACCTTAACCAGCAGAAATGGTGTGGAGCTCAACAGCACCTTCCCTGAAATCACACAATTCGCCAAAACCGTCTTTCAGCCTATAGAAAAAGAATTTCCGCTGACACTTGATGGAGAAATCGTATGTTTGGTGAATCCTTGTCGTGCAGATTTTGAACATCTTCAAGTACGGGGACGTTTAAAAAGGCCAGACAAGATTCAGGAATCGGCAAACGCGAGGCCGTGCTGCTTTCTCGCTTTTGACTTATTAGAGAGAAACGGAGAAGATGTAACGCTTCTTTCGTATTTGGACCGTAAAAAATCGCTGTATGACCTCATGTCCGCAGCAAAGCTTCCTGCGTCTCCAGACCCTTACGCAAAGGAAACCATCCAATATATCCCCTGTTACGATCATTTTGATCAACTCTGGGAAATGGTAATGAAATATGACGGAGAAGGAATTGTAGCGAAAAAAACAAACAGCAAATGGCTCGGAAAGAAGCGGTCGTCCGATTGGCTCAAATATAAAAACTTTAAACAAGCACATGTTTGCATAACAGGCTTCAACCCTAACAATGGGTTTCTGACGGTGTCCGTATTAAAAAACGGGATCATGACACCGATTGCCTCTGTCTCCCACGGAATGCGTGATGAGGAAAAAAGCGCGATACGAGAGATTATGGAACAGCACGGACATCAAGCACCTTCTGGCGAATTTACGCTTGAACCTTCTATTTGTGCAACTGTTCAATACTTAACGATTCTTCAAGGCACACTAAGAGAGGTATCGTTTGTCGGTTTCGAATTCCAAATGGACTGGACCGAATGCACGTATGCGCAAGTCATACGCCACTCCAAACCGGTTCACCCAAAGCTTCAGTTCACAAGCCTGGATAAAATCATATTTGAAAAGAATAAAAAAACAAAAGAAGATTTTATTCAGTATATGATTGAAGTCAGTGACTACCTGTTTCCATTTCTGAAAAACCGTGCTGTCACCGTCATTCGCTATCCGCATGGAGCTAGGAGCGAATCATTTTTCCAAAAAAACAAGCCGGACTATGCGCCGGATTTTGTTCAATCTTTCTATGACGGAAGCCATGAGCATATTGTCTGCGAGGATATGTCTACGTTGTTATGGCTTTGCAACCAGCTTGCTTTGGAGTTTCACGTTCCTTTTCAAACCATTAGAAGCAGGCGTCCGGCTGAGATTGTCATTGATTTAGACCCGCCTTCGCGAGATGACTTTATTATGGCCGTTCAGGCTGCAAATGAACTGAAGCGGCTGTTTGACTCCTTTGGCATTACTTCGTACCCGAAGCTGTCCGGCAACAAAGGCATCCAGCTTTATATTCCCTTGTCTTTTGAGGCTTTCACGTATGAAGAAACACGCCAATTTACACAGCTGATTGCCGAGTACTGCACCAATGCATTTCCCGAGCTATTTACCACTGAACGCTTGATTAAAAACAGGCACGGCAAATTGTATCTTGATTATTTGCAGCATGCAGAAGGAAAAACGATTATCTGTCCCTATTCGACGAGAGGAAATGAGCTCGGGACTGTCGCGGCACCGCTTTACTGGCATGAAGTCCAATCATCTTTAACACCCGATCTGTTTACAATTGATACCGTCATTGATCGGATTAAGAAAAAGGGCTGTCCATTTTTTGATTTTTACCGCAACCCGCAGGACGAACCTCTTAGCGCTATATTACATCAGTTGAAAAAAAGAGCTGACTAATGAAGTCAGCTCTTTCCGTTTAACTGTACTTTTTCTCTAATCGCTCTTTTTCCTGGCGCTGAAGCGGGCTCAGCGGCTCATTATACAAATCGATATCAATCGCGTATTTCGGGCGTCTTTTCACTTCGGAAAATATCGTCCCGATATACTCTCCGATAATCCCAATTCCCATCAATTGCAGCCCGCCCAAAAACCAAATGGAAATGATGAGAGACGCCCAGCCTGCATTCGTATGGCCGAGCAGCTTTTGAATAAACGCACCAATCCCTGCCACAGCGCTGAGAAAAAATAAAACAAATCCCAATAGCGTAAAGAATCGAATTGGTGCGACACTGAATGATGTAATCCCGTTAAAAGCGAATGACAGCATTTTTTTCAGCGGATATTTCGTTTTGCCGGCAAAGCGTTCCTTGCGGTCATACAACACTTCGGCTGACTTAAAACCGATCATGGGAACAATGCCTCTTAAAAACAAATTCGCTTCTGGATAACGCTCAAGCTCTTCAAGGGATCTTTTATTCATTAAACGAAAATCAGCATGATTATAAATTAATTTAATTCCAAGCTTATTCATGAGGCGATAAAATCCTAATGCGGTCGTGCGTTTGAAAAAGGTATCGGTTTTTCTGCTCCGGCGGACACCGTACACGATCTCGCAGCCTTCATGATATTTCAGCATAAAATCCCGGATCACAGAGATGTCGTCCTGAAGATCAGCATCAATCGAAATGACACAGTCTGACCTATTCTTCGCTTTATGAAGTCCGGCTAAAAGCGCTTTTTGGTGGCCGACATTGCAGGCTAATTTTAAGCCGGTAACCTTCTTGTTTCTTATGCTCTCCATGGCAATCAAAGCCCAAGTGCGGTCTTTGCTGCCATCATCGACGAATAGAATTTTACTGTTCTCAGCAATTAATTTCTCTTCAATTAAATCGTCTATAACCTCTGTCAGCTGACGGCTTGTTTCTTGAAACACTTCCTCTTCATTGAAACACGGGACGACGATGGTTAATACTGGCTGTGGCTGTTTCAATCGATATCCTCCTTATCTTGTTTCATATAAATAAATGCGCCAAGCAGAATCCTTATGGTCAAACGTCTTGACAAGCGCAAGATGGTTTTGTTCAGCATTCATGATCGGAACTGAAGAAAAAATGTACCGTCCGCCCATTTTTTTAAATACATCTGTATTTAATTGAAGATTGTTGATCGTTTTCTTCGAGTTCTTTTTGAAATCGTATCGTTTACCGAGCTCATCGACAAAAAGGTAGCAGCGGCTGCCCCACTCATCAAAATATTGTTTCAGCCGAGTGTTTTTTTCCAGCTCTTTTTCGATGATTTTCCTAAATTCATATTTATAAGAAAGTGGATATAGATTGTTATACGTATCTAACGTATAAAACCCGTTATATTGGGCGATAGACGGATGCAGGCCGATGCTCGCCACCCTGTACGAATCTTGCGGGCGTCCGATAAATTCCTTAATCTCGTTGAATTGCTCGGATGCATAAAACTCCCTAAATGTCGGCGCGTTGTAATGAACACCATACGTATACTCTTCATTAAAAGGCGCCAGCACCATCAGCTGTGCAGCGACCGCGGCGTACACAAGCCATTTCCACCCTTTCCCCATCCGCCAAATAAGATATAAAGCAAGCGCAAAGCTCACGTATATAACAAGCGGTCGCAGAAAATGAAATCGGGCAAAATTAAATTCTGCTAAAAAGGCAAATGTCTGCTTAGGCACTGCCCAAATTTTGTTAAACCAAAACGCATACCATAATGACAGTCCGTAATTAAGCACACATAAAAACAGATAAACATTTTCTGGCTTTGTCCGATTTCGTTTGAACAGCAGAGCAGCAAATACGAGCAGCAGAATCGGGAGGATGACAACGGTATGAACGGTCATCACATGGTTATGGCCATAGACAAAGTTTTTTACGGATAGTCGAAGAGAATGCCAAACGTCATGCCTGGATGAGATAAATTCAATCCGATGCATCGGTGCATGCTCAAACAACATCGAATAGACAAGCCGATATTCAACGAAAAGATAGATACTCGTCATAAATGCAATACTGCCTAAGAAAATCAGATTCCATCTTCTTTTTGTAATGGCATCATACAGCCAAAAACACGCCATTCCTGCCAGGAAAAAGAAGAAGCCTAACACAAAGCTTGAATATAAAGGAAGCAGTCCGAGCGTCAGCCATTCTCTCCATGAGATATCCCCTTTTCGGATATTTAAAAAAGCCCACAGTGCCAAAGGGTACCCAAGCGTACTCAGCATTCCCGAAGGCCAGAAAGGTGTTAAGGCAAATGCAAGAGATACGCCAATTCGGATGAAAGCCGCTTTTGGTTCCGGGATCACATGTTTCTTCAGCAGCACATACATTCCATAAAAAGCGACAACTCTTGTAACCGTTTGGCTTATTGCATAGGCGGTCATGGAAGAAAAGAATGCATGAAGCCAAACAATGCCGCTCCACTCGGTGCCAAAGGCATCCCGTGGCAGCCCGTTAATGATTTGCGGAATGGCAGCGTCAACCTTGCCGACGATTTCTCCGCTATCGGCAAGAACCTTGTACCACGCGATGTTGGAATCTAAATTATCGTGGACTCGGATATGGGCATCTTCCTTTAAAATAAAAAGCGGGGATACATACAGCAAAAGAAGAAATAATGCGATCCAGAGATAATATGTTTCTTTTTTTTGTTGTCTCATCAACCTTAACATTGCTTACACATCCATTTGTTATTCTGACTCCGTCGGCATGTTCTGCCTCATGTGTCAAAATTTATTATCCCTTTTCCCTTCCAAATCATTCATCATATGACAATCCGTTTTTCTGCCTGTCTCTACCCATTAATTCCCGCTATCCATAGTGCTTGATCACTTACTATACTGATAGCAGGGAGGGGATATATTTTGTTTACAATCTTACTTTCATTGGCCATACTCGTATTTGTGCCATTTCTATATAAAGCGAACCGCAATACAAAAGATGTGAAGGTCAACACCATTTCAATCGATCAAAAAGACGGCCTTCCAGCCAGAAAAAAATTAAATATCCTTCATTTATCAGATCTTCACTTGGAAAACATTTCAGTCTCACCTGAGGAGCTGTATCTTTTAACAAAAGATCAGCCTGTGGACATCATTGCTCTTACCGGTGATTTTCTTGATCGAAAACGTAATATTCCGAAGCTGGCAGGTTACTTGAACGCCTTGCAAAAGCTGAAGCCTGCATATGGAATGTACGCGGTGTTCGGTAACCACGATTATGTATTGAAAGAAAGAGACTTTCAGAGGCTGAAGCGTGTTTTAGAGGAAAACGGCTGTATCACGCTTCAAAATGAACATGTTCGAATCGAGACGGCTGCAGGGCCAATCAATATTATCGGCATTGATGATTACAGTACGAATCGCAGTAATATCACCGGCTCTTATCAAAGTTTGGAAAACGGCTATCAGCTTGTACTAACACATGACCCCAATATTATTCTGGATATGAAAGATGTTCATTATGATTACCTGCTGTCAGGCCATTTTCACGGCGGGCAAATCCATTGGCCAAAACCGTATCATTTGGTGAAAATGGGCAAACTCGTGCGCATGAACATGATTAAAGGTCTTCATTATCATCACGATAAGCCATTTTATATCAGCGAAGGCTTAGGACAAACCGGCGTAAATATCCGTGTCGGAAGCCGCCCTGAAGTGACATTTCATCAGATTTAAGCAAAAAAGACTGTGCTGACCGAGGCATCAGTCTTTTTTTTGATAGGTTTTCTGCAGCTTTTCTTTTGAGATCAACAAATAGGATGAATTCGGTAAATGCCGCAAGCTCACAGGCTTTGAAGTCAAATATAAAATCGGCACATGGGACATTTTTTTAAAGCATCTGTAAAAAGGGTTCACCGGGGTGATCACATCAAAGCCGAGCCTTTTTACACCTTTGTCAAGCATCGTAATCCCAATGATTCCTTTGATTTTCTCGCTTTTTTTATGATTGTTGATATAGTCAAGAAGAAGCGGCATTGATTGATATACTTTCTGATAAATAATGATTCCTTTTCTGACCGTACTCTCAATGCTTTGCAGTTCTCTTATCAGCTTAATATTGTGCAGATGGATTTTAACGAGCACATCATTTTTTTTAATATGCGTTCCGTCGCTCAGCACGACATGATGTCCTTTATACTTCGTCAGCCTGACTCGAAAAACGCTTTTTTGCTCTTTGTCAATCAAGCTTAGCCTTGAAAAAAAGAAATAAATCGGGTCAAGCATTTTCCAAATGGAAAGGAAACAGGTTTTCATCTTTTCACCTTCCTTATGATCAAAAACACCCTTATATTTTGTGAGCGTTCTCCCCAAAATATAGTTGCCATATTTTTTTGGGAGGACTGTCATGAAAAACATTCTCATTTTTCCTTTTTTAAGCATTTCCACCGGCCATCATCATGTCGCTGATGCATTGCAGGCTGAATTGGAGTCTCAGGGGCTTGGAGCCGAGAACATTGATATCTTTTCACATGCGTATAGGAGGTTAGAAAAATTGTCCTCCGCGGCTTATTTAAAATGGATTCAATACTTCCCGAAAACGTATAGCGGCATTTACCGGCTGCTCGCCTGCGGAGAATATCAGCATGACAAACGCTATTCCATGTACGAATGGCTGTTCACACAGCAAATGAGGCACATCCTCCAAGAAAAACAGCCTGATTTCGCCTTCTGCACACATGCGCTGCCTTCTTATCTGCTGAACCGGCTAAAGCCTGAATATCCGAATCTGACGGTTGTGAATGTATACACTGATTTTTTCGTGAATCAATTATGGGGACGGAAGAACATTGATTACCATTTTGTTCCGAGCACCGAAGTAAAGAAGCAGCTCATATCAGAGGGGATCGATCAGAAAAACATATACTTGACCGGCATACCCGTTCACCGAATGTTTGAAATGGGATCAGCAGATGCCTGTCAGCATCATCCGCCATATACCATCATCATCACAGGAGGCAGTATGGGAGTCGGGGGAATGTTAAAATGGGTGCAGAAACTGTCGCCAGGCGGAAAGATCTTATACAAAATATTATGCGGCAGAAACGAAAAGCTCTACTGCTATGTCAAAAGTTTACGCCACCCTTTAATTGAGGCAATTCCTTACCTTCACAGCAAAGCAGAGATGAACCGTTTGTACGAACAGGCGGCAGGCATCATGACAAAACCCGGAGGCGTGACCATCAGTGAATGCTTACAGAAGCGGCTCCCCGTATTTATTTATCATGCACTGCCGGGACAGGAGGAAATGAATTTGAACCTTTTAAAAGAAAGGAAGCTTGTCATAGATATGAGAAACTGGGATGTACAAAAAGCAGAAGAACGTTTTGCGGTATTTTTTCAATCAAGTGAACTGATGAAGAAATATCAAACTCACGTCAATGAATATCTTGACGAAATGTCTGATAGGAAGATTGAAGATGTTTTAAAAAGAATCCTATGACACAAAAAAACACTCTCCTGAAACAGAGAGTGTAGAGTCGTTAACGAAACAGCAAATGCTGGCTGTGTATGCCCGCTTTCTTGAGCAGGACGATCAACTGGTCCTGTTCATCAGGCGAAAGACCTGAAAACGCTCTCGCAATACGCAGAGCATGAATCGGATAAATTTTATCCAAATACTCATTTCCCTTGTCAGTTAAATGTGCGTAAACGGAGCGTTTATCTTTCGGGTCCTGCTCCCTTACTAAAAACCCGTTTCTTTCTAGTTTGTCAATAACATATGTGACGTTTCCGCTTACAAGCAGAAGTCTCGACCCAATTTGCTGCAATTTTTGCGGGCCTCTTGTGTACAGGAGCTCCAGTACAGCAAATTCAGTGGGATTAAAACCGTGCTCTTTGCTATCACGGATACTATGTTCGGACACACTTTTGAAAGCCCTTGCAAAAACTCTGTACAAATTCATCGCACGCTCAACTTCTTCTTCGTTAAACGATAATCTCATCATATCTACCTCGTATATAGGATTTTTATAAAAAAATAATGAAAACCCTTACATATAATAAGAGTTCAGTCCCTTACTATACGTATTCGCTATAATTCGAGAAATTCCTTCTAAAAGCAAAAAAATCCTTATACATTATCTTGTATAAGGATAATTTCTGTGATTTGTAATGCTTCGAAAGAAATAAGCATATTCTTTCCGAAGCTCAGAAATCGTCATTTTGTTCATGACCTCTTTATTATAAACCCCAATTTGATAGAGTTTTTCAGAATAATGGCTTCGTTCTTTTTCTAAAGCGGTTTTCAATAAATTACTCATAGCGTCCTCCTTCATTTTGAGGTATCCTATACAAAAGATACTCTATTTAAATGAACGTGGTATGAATCTAATGTAAAGAATTTATGTTTACGAAGACTTACGGTACCGTCCGTTTTGAACGGATCTTAATAATTGAAAAGCCTGTTCTCCGGCAAGCTGCATAAACGTCTCCAGCATTTCATCACGCTTGATATCCAACTCGATAATTTCTTTTGCCAGTGAGACCGCTTTTTCTTCCTCCATGATTATCCTTCCTCCTCGTTTGTTCGTTACATAAAGGATAAAACGCGCTTGTATGTTACGCATTATTCTTGTTAATTTTTCTTCCGTATTTTTTCAAAAATCTTCTATTTGATGTTAGAAAATATGACAAGCGTCAGGTTTTTTCTCTTTGTTTTTTATATACTATTATCAAAAGACATCCAGGGGTGGAAAAATGACCACAGAAGATCATTCTTATAAAGACAAAAAAGTGATTTCAATCGGAATTGTGAGTGAATTGACAGGATTGTCCGTAAGACAGATCAGGTATTATGAGGAACGAAAACTCATTTACCCGCAGCGTTCTTCAAGGGGGACAAGAAAATACTCCTTTGCCGATGTGGAGCGGCTGATGGATATCGCCAATAAGCGTGAAGACGGTGTACAGACGGCAGAGATTTTAAAGGATATGCGCAAAAAAGAACAGATGTTAAAAAACGATCCGCAAGTGCGGAAAAAAATGCTGGAAGGGCAGCTTAATGCTCACTTTCGGTACAAAAACCGTTAAATGATAAAAGTCCGGCTCGCAGTTGAGACGGACTTTTTATATTTATAATGAGTGTATGAATGCAGTGGCAATGCCAAAGTAGATTAATAAAGATAAAATATCGTTTAACGTTGTAATCAGCGGTCCAGAAGCAATCGCCGGGTCTACTTTCAGTTTGTGCAAAATAATAGGGATAATCGTTCCTGACATCGTGCCGATGATTAAGGTTAAAAACAGTGAAGAAGCAACAACAAATCCCAAAAGCGCATTCCCCTGCCATATGATGGAGACAATCGCGATTAGCACAGAACAAACCGCTCCGATAAAAATACTTGTTCTGAACTCCCGGAAGATCAGGCGCACAATCGTTTTTTTGTTCATTTCTTCTTTAGACAAACCTCTGATGACAACCGCGAGAGATTGTGTTCCCGTATTTCCTGTCATCCCTGACACCATCGGCATGAAAAACGCAAGCGCGACAACCTGCTTCAGCGCATCCTCAAAATAGCTGATAATGCTTCCTGAAATCAGCCCGATAAACAAGAGTAAAATCAACCATGGCAGGCGCCGGTATGCCGCAACGTAAGCTTTTGTGTCAAAGGTGATGTCTTTACCGGAAGCGGCAAATTTTTCGTAATCCTCATCAGCTTCCCGAATGACGACGTCGATAATATCATCAACCGTTACAATGCCGACAAGCACGTTGTTTTCTTCTACAACCGGTATTGCCAAGAAATCGTAACGTTCAATCAGGCGGGCAACTTCTTCCTGGTCCTGAAGAGCATCTGCTGATATGACGCGGGTAAACATTAAATCCTGCACCTTTTCTTCAGGTTCACCCAGGATCAAATCGCGGTAGGAAAGAACCCCAACCAGCTGTTTGCTTTCATTAATAACATATAAGTAGTTGATCGATTCAGCGATTTCAGCGAAGCTTTTCAATTTGACGACCGCGTCTTTCACCGTGTAATGCTGAGGAATCCACACATACCGGTTTGTCATCATGCGTCCTGCTGAGTCAGCCGGATAATTCATCAAGAGCTGTACAGCTTTTGACTCTGACGCTTCCATGCTGGACAAAAGCTGCTCCTTCAGTTCTTCATCCATTTCTTCAAGCAATTGTGCGAGGTCATCGTTGTCCATTTTGTTCATCGCCAGTGTTGCTTTTGTTTTTCCAACTTTATTTAAGACGGCAAGCTGAAATTCGCGTTCCAGCTCCCCGATCATATCAGTGATATCGTCTACAGTTAAATAAGATAAATAGCGGGCGCGGTGTTTTTCCGGCATTTCTTTAAAAATAAACGCCATGTCATAGGGCTGAAGCTCATCAATAACGCTTCTGAAATCCCTGATTTTCCCGTCTCGCAATAAAATAATGATGCGTAAAATGAGTTCGTCATAGGTCATGTTTTGAACCATCGGGACTCGTACCTCCTCTACGGAGACGTGCCGGCCTCGCCAGAAGGTGCGGCAGTTCGTCTCCTCATCGTGTAATCAATTGCCTTGCTGTCATAGTATATGGGTACTTCTTCAGATTGACTCGAATGGGGAGAATCCATACTCCGCACCTCCTTTGATTGGGTTCGTTTTAAAGGCATAAAAAAAGCCTTCAGGATTGAAGGTGAAAGAAGCACGGCAAAAAAGCGTGCGGGCGCCTTCAATCGTAGAGCTTTAGCACTGTATGGCATAGGACAATCATCCAGCTGCATTAAAAATCACCTTATGTCGATGATTTCTGTTGACCCATTGGCGTCTTTGGACATTTTTGGGCAGCAGCGTATCTCCATACAGGAGCCTCACCTAACGAAGTTCCTAATTGAATTGACACACTGAGATTACAGAAAAAAACAAGCTGTGTCAACTCAAAAAAGTAATAAATGCGCTTACATCACAATTACGGAACAAAACAAGGGCCTAAGCCCTTATTCTGTTGTTTGTTTCTCGTCATCTTCAGAAAGCAAATGATACGTTTCATGAAGAAATAAAGCGTACTCTCCATCCTTCGTTGGATGAGGGACATATTCAGCCTGATTGATGTATTGCTCCTCTTTCTTTTCCATGTGTTTCGCCTCCTTTTCACTTAGATTGTCCAAAAGAAGGTTTCTTATCATGAAAAACCCCCGCTGCAGCGGGGGTTTGATTAGTCGTCTATCTCAGTTTTGATCATGCGTCCATCCTTTGCGGAAATTTCAAATTCTGTCTCAGTTCCTTGTTTCGTTTGGATTTCAATTTCATAGATGTAAACACCGTCATCTTCGTCCAGCTTACTTTCTGTTACGGTTCCATCTGTTCGCCTTAAAGCAATTTCTTCCGCTTCTTCTTTTGTTATGGCAACTTGTTCTGCTTTCTCCTTTAACGGGTCATTAAGCGCTTGTTTTGTATGAATATCTACATAAACGTCGTAGTCTTCACCCGCTTTTTCAATCTCCACTTCATAGACTTCTTTGCCATTGTAAAGCTCTCTGTCAATGTCTTCTACGTTGCCGTCAACAACTGTTTTGGCAATTGATTCTGCTTGTTGTTCAGTGAGTGCATCCGTCTTAGAAGAAGGCTGACTGTTTCCATTGTTTTCTTTGGCAAACGCGTTGTAGCTGAATCCTCCAGCCGCTAGGCACCCTGCTAAAAGCCCGACCATCCATCTTTTCTTGAGCATTTGTGAGTCCTCCTTTGTTTTGTATGAGTACAGTTTACACACTCAACATGAAAGGAAAACGAGAGCAAGATGAGAATTTGATGAGAAACCTTTAGTCTTCATAGACAATGTTAGCTACCTTACCTGTGTAGGCATTGATCTTCACTGTCGCTTCTTTATCATCAGGAAGATCAACATCCACTTCAAAGATGAGAGTGCCCTCACTTTCTTCGAGATCTGCGTCATCCGCTGTCCCGCCCGTTTCTCGCTCTGCAATTGTTTTGGCTTCTTTTTTCGTAATCGGTGTTTTTTGTTGGTCTTTATTGCTGATTTGATCGGCAGACAAGACTGTTTTTGTCTGCATATCTACCTTCACTTCGTATGTTTTTCCGTCTTCTTTATGAATGATATATGTGGCAACGCGATTCTTGTGTGTTCGTTTTTTGACCGTACCCGGCACCCGCTTAAGCGCGAGATGCTCGGCTTCTTTTTCTGTCATAACAGATGGATTCATCGCTTTTACTCTATTCATTGAAAGAATGTCAGCTGATGTTGCGTCAGCTTTTATAAAATAAGTTCCCTTGGGATTTTCAAGGGTCATTTCATATGTTTTTTTATCCTTTGACTGTGTTGATTTCGTGACCTTGCCTTCATAAGAGGTTTCGACTTTTTTTATGACAGCCTCTTTTGAAAGTACGTCCTCATGGGTATGCCGAATGATGAGAAACGTACAGATGGTAACGGCTAAAACTGCTGCTGCAGCAAAAGATACTGCTTTTATTGGTTTGTTCATCGGCCTCCCCCATTCTGTTCACTGAATTGCATGGTGACAGCTGTTCCTTGTCCCGGCTTGCTTTTGACAGATAGCTCAATGCCATGCTCATCGGCGATTTGCTTGGCAATGGAAAGGCCTAAACCCGTTCCGCCTGTTTTTCTGTTCCGTGCCTCATCTGCCCGGTAGAACCGTTCGAACAAATGCGGGATATGTTCCTCAGAGATTCCACTGCCTTCATCACTCACAGACAGAAACGGCCGTCCACCCTTCGTTCCGGCTGATATCACAATGGCTTTTTCACTATACTTTATGGCATTATCGAGCAAAATGGTCAGCAGCTGCTTGATGCGTTCTTCATCAGCTGTTACAGGCAGGCTCTCTTTATCTGTTTCGAGTAAAATGTCGCGCTGATAGACAGGCTGGAGCGTTTGCGTGACGGCGCGCGACACTTCAATCAAATCGATTGTTTTCAGATCAACCTCGAGTCCTTGATGGCTTTTGGCCAGCGCCAAAAGCTGATTGGTCAGTTTCTTCATATGCACCGCTTCTGCATGAATGGCTTCTATCGACTCCTCAAGCACCTCCGGCTTTTTTGCCCCCCATCGCTTCATCAGGCTGCTGTAACTTTTTATAATGGTGAGCGGAGTTTTCAATTCGTGTGAAGCATCTTGAACGAATTGCTGCTGTTTATCATAGTGCTCTTTCAGCATCATCGCCATCTCATTAAATGTCAGCCCCATTTGATACAATTCATCGTGCGACTGTCCTTCTAAAGAAATCGTTTTGAATGCTTTCTCTCGCTGTATGTCTTTCATGGTCATCATTAATCGTCTGATCGGATTGATAATACGGCGGGCGAGCAAGCTGCCGGCAAAAAAAGAAGCAATGCAGACAGCGGCACTTGCAGCGATTAAGATGAGTTTCAACAGAAACAGGCTCTCTTCTGTGTTCTCCAGCCTTTCCACCACCTGAAGAGAAACCACTTGTCCATCGGTCCAAATCACCGGAACAGCAGCCTCAGCAAACAGCTTGCCGTCATGTTTCCTCACATCTGCCGTTTCCCCGCTGTGAAAAGAGAGAGGAAAATCTTTATACGCTTTTTCTTTTGTGATCGTCATGGCGGCTTTTTGATCACCGTTCACTACACGCACCATGCCATTTGCCGGCAGGTAGGCCTGCAGCATGTCCCGCAAAGCCACTCCTTCTGTTTCAGCAGCATGCAGCGCTTCGGCCATGTTATCCGTCTCATCAGCAAGCCGGGCCGCATCCTTTGATGTCAGCGCAGACGAAAAAATGAGATATACTGCGGTATGAACTAAAATTAATAAAATCAACAGTGATATTGATGTGTACAGATGAATCTTGGTCTTCAGCTTCATCGTTTACCCCTTAATGGCATAGCCGACCCCGCGAATCGTATGGATCAGCTGTTTTTCGTAAGGATAGTCCAGTTTTTTTCTGATGTATCTAATGTAGACGTCTACGACATTTGTATCACCGATATAATCAAATCCCCATACCGCGCTTAGAATTTGCTCCCGTGTCAGCACTTGCTGCGGATGCTTTAGCATGTAGACGAGCAAATCAAATTCCCGCGGCGTTAATTCCACCTCTTTGTCTCCGCGTCTCACTTCACGGGTTTTTTCGTTCACCCGTAAATCGTCATATGTAAGAAAGGTGCCGATTTCTTCCGTTTTTGTTCCATTTTGGCGCAGCGCCGCCCTGATTCTCGCAAGTAATTCCTCGATTTCAAACGGCTTGGTGACATAGTCATTCGCACCGATATCCAGACCTGTTACCTTATCAGGAATGCTGTCTCGCGCCGTTAATAAAATGACCGGTGTCTGTTGATCCGTTTTTCTCAAGCGGCGCAGCACTTCTAGTCCGCTAAGCCCCGGCAGCATGACATCAAGAAGCACCAAGGAATACCCGCCTTCCGCGGCCGCATTCAGGCCTTCTGTTCCATTGTGTTTAATGGTCACGCCGTATCCTTCATATTCCAATTCAAGCTGTAGAACCCTGGCGATTTTTTCTTCATCTTCCACAATTAATATGTGTCCTTTGTCCAAATGTGATCATCCTCTCCTGTCCCTATATGAAAAAAATGATTTCGTTGTTTACAAAATGATTCTTATCATCTATTATGATGTCAAAATAAAAAATTGTATACGGAAAGCACTAGGGGTGCTGTTTTGGCTGAGATAAAACGCGGGAGAATCGCGTTTTGATCCCTTATGACCCGATCTGGATAATACCAGCGTGGGGAAGTGCAGGTTGACCGAATGGTGTATTTTTTTGTGCGCTTAATCGATCTATGACTGCATATTCCCTTAGGATATGCAGTTTTTTATTTTATCCAAAAAACAGGAGGCTTTTAGAAATGGAGCATATGTGCGGTACAAGCAGAATCGCCGGTTTTCGCTTCTCTTTATATCCGATGACGGATGATTTTATCAGTGTGATCAAGTCTGCGCTGAAAAAAACAGATACGTCCAAGGTTTGGACGAAAACCGACCATATCAGCACGGTGTTACGCGGATCGATTGATCATGTATTCGATGCCGCAAAAGCCATTTATCTTTATGCAGCAAACAGCGAGACACACATCGTCATGAGTGGCACGTTTTCCATTGGGTGCCCGGGCGACACTCAGGGAGATACATATCTTTCCAAAGACAATAAGCGTGTCAATGAAGATGCTGTCCGAGGCTTGAACGCGGAAGCGCCGTGCCAATTTGCGCTTTATCCAATGAATGAGCCGGATTATATGGGATTGATTATGAAGGCTGTCGACATCGCAAAAGCCCAAGGTACTTTTGTACAGGGTGTCCATTACGCGAGCGAGCTTGACGGGGATGCCCATGACGTATTCAGAACATTGGAAGCCGCTTTCCGCATGGCTGAGCAGCAAACAAACCACATCACCATGACTGTGAATCTTTCGGCTAACAGCCCATCAAGAAAAAACAGAAAGCAGGGATAACATGAAAAGCTGGAAAGTAAAAGAAATTGTCATCATGTCCGTTATCAGTATCGTATTTGCCGTTGTTTATTTATTATTTACACATTTCGGAAACGTGCTTGCAGGTATGTTTGGGCCAATTGCCTATGAACCGATTTACGGTATTTGGTTTATCGTTTCGGTCATCGCCGCATACATCATTCGAAAACCGGGTGCGGCGCTCGTTTCTGAAATCATTGCCGCTCTCGTTGAGTGCCTGCTGGGAAATCCGTCTGGCCCGATGGTCATCGTCATCGGCATTGTTCAAGGACTCGGGGCTGAAGCTGTATTCCTTGCAACACGCTGGAAAGCATACTCTCTCCCTGTCCTTATGCTGGCCGGAATGGGATCTTCAGTAGCCAGCTTTATCTACGATCTCTTTGTTTCTGGCTATGCAGCCTATTCATCAGGTTATCTGCTCATTATGCTTGTAATCCGTCTCATTTCCGGCGCGCTCTTGGCGGGCCTTCTCGGAAAAGCCGTCAGCGACTCTCTCGCTTATACAGGTGTGTTAAACGGAATGGCACTCGGAAAGGAACTGAAAAAGAAACGGAAGCGGGCGTCAGAACATGCAAGCCTTTGACGAGCTTCTGACAGTTGACCAGCTCAGCTTCTCTTATGAAGAAGACGAAAAACCGGTTTTTCAAAATATTTCGTTTGAGCTTCAAAAAGGAGAATGTGTTTTATTGCTAGGCCCCAGCGGGTGCGGTAAAAGCTCGCTCGCCCTTTGTTTAAACGGTCTATATCCGGAGGCTTGCGACGGCATTCAGTCCGGACATGTCTTTCTATTTCAAAAGCCGGTCACAAACGCTGAAACCACCGAAACGATTGCTCAGCATGCCGGGGTCGTTTTTCAGGATCCCGATCAGCAGTTCTGCATGCTGACGGTGGATGACGAAATCGCTTTCGGGCTGGAAAATCTGCAGATTCCAAAAGAAGAAATGACAGAGAAAATCAATGCCGTATTAGAAAAATTACGTATTACCCATTTAAAAGAAAAAACGATATCCACCCTTTCAGGAGGACAAAAGCAGAAAGTGGCTCTCGCCTGTATTTTGGCGATGGAGCCTGAGCTTATTATTTTAGATGAGCCGACTTCTCTTTTAGACCCTTTCTCAGCGCGGGAATTCGTTCATCTGATGAAAGATCTTCAGCGGGAAAAAGGTTTCAGCCTCCTCGTCATTGAGCATCAGCTTGATGAATGGGCGCCTTGGATTGAAAGAACGATCGTGCTCGATAAATCAGGCCAAAAAGCGCTGGATGGCCTGACGAAAGATCTATTTCAGCACGAAGCGGAGACACTAAAGAAATTGGGCATCGCAATTCCAAAGGTCTGCCATCTGCAGGAAAAGCTGAGTATGCCGTTTACTTTATCAAAAGAAACGCTGTTCAAAGAGCCCTTTCCTGCCGGGCGTGCCGAAAAGAAGGAAACTCCTTCTGGAAATAGTGTGCTCGAAGTCCGCAGCCTTTCGTTCGCGAGAGGACAACAAACGATTTTCGAAGACATCAGCTTTTCATTGCGCGAAGGCTCTTTGACGGCGCTTGTCGGCCCGAACGGCACTGGAAAATCGACGCTCTTATCTGTTCTGGCCCGTCTTATGAAACCGCAAAGCGGCAAAATCCTTCTCTATGATCAGCCGCTGCAGCAATATAAAGAAAAAGAATTGCGTAAACGAATGGGATTTGTTTTTCAAAACCCTGAACACCAATTCGTCACCGATACGGTGTATGATGAGCTGCTGTTCGGCCAGAAGGTAAATGCTGAAACTGAGAAAAAAGCGCAACACCTGCTGAATCGTTTCGATCTTGCGCATTTGGCTGATCATCATCCGTTTGCGGTCAGCCAAGGGCAAAAACGGCGACTGAGCGTTGCTACCATGCTCATGCATGACGTAAAGGTTTTATTATTAGACGAACCAACCTTTGGACAGGACGCCCGCACGGCGGCTGAATGTATGGAAATGATTCAGCGTATTAAGGCAGAGGGAACCGCTGTCCTCATGATTACACACGATATGGAGCTAGTCTCTTCGTATGCTGACAGCGTGCTTGTGCTTCACAATACAGGCTTGGCCTTTGATGGATCTCCAGCACAGTTGTTTTCTCAAGAAACAGGGCTTGCCCAAAAAGCAAAGCTCACCCTTCCCCTTCTATATGAATGGATGGCCTATCAAGAGGAGGTGCGCGATGAAGCAGCCGTTACATCTCATTAATCCAACCGTAAAAGCGGCGGCGGTTTTTTGTTGTGTCGTCATGCTGTCGTTTACTTACAACCCTTACACTCCGGCGTGTTTTTATATCATCATCGTTGCGGGTATTCTATTGGCGGCCGGAATCCCATTGAAAAAATGGTTGTTGTTTACGATTCCGTTTTTGATTTTAGCATTCGGATGCGTATGGACAGCCGCCGTTTTTGGAAAGGTGCCGACAACACCGGATAATTTTTTGTTTCAAGCAGGCCCTATCTCCATTAACAGCGATAATGTGTCTGTCGGCATCTCTCTCGGGTTTCGTATTTTGTGCTTTTCCGCCTTATCGATGATGTTTGTTTTTACGACCGATCCGATTTTATTTATGCTGAGCCTTGTCCAGCAGTGCAGGCTCTCACCAAAGCTCGCGTACGGTGTCATTGCAGGCTTTCGCTTTCTTCCGCTGTTAAAGGATGAGGTCCAGCTGATCCAGCAGGCTCATAAAATCAGAGGAGGTGCGGCGGAGAGCGGCTTCATAAATAAAATCAGCGGGTTAAAACGATATACCATACCGCTATTGGCAAGCGCCATCAGAAAAGCAGAACGGACAGCGCTTGCGATGGAATCGAAAGGTTTTACAGGAAGCAGAAACCGGACATATTACAGGATGCTGTCCGTGAACTGGCGCGACTGGGTGTTCTTTTGCCTCGTTCTCTTATTATTCGCGGGATCTTTTCTCGTATCTTTATGTTTCGCTTCATAAAAAAATCCGCTATCAAAGATAGCGGATTTTTTTATTGATGATAGTTTAATGCTTGGGCAAGATTGGTTTTAATGGTAATATTCGAAAAGTCAATTCCCAGCTGTACAGCGGTTTGCGCAATCTCAGGCCTGATTCCTGACAGGGTTGACCGGACACCGATCAGATTGAGCGCCTCAATCAATTTAAAAATCTGGTGCGCCACCATCGTATCCACTACCACAACACCTGACAGATCGATTAACAGATGCTCCACGCGTCTTTTTGCACAAGCTTGAAGCGTGTTTTCCAGAATAAACTTAGCCCGTTCGGTATCAATGTCACCGACAAGCGGCAGCAGAGCTGTTGATTTGCTCAGGGTAATGACAGGTGAGCTTAATTCCAATATCATTTCTCTCTGGGCGTTTAATTGCTGCTTAGCATTCATTTCAGCGTGATCAACGAATGTATAAATGGTGAAATCAAATACTTTTACAATCAAATCAGCCCATTTTTGCTTCTCGCCCGTTTCAAATGCTGACTCATTTTCTTCTGCGAACTTCTCAAAATACTTCGTATATAATCTCCGGTTTCTCATAAACTCCCGAATGACATACTGAACCGGTGTGTCGAGATGTTTTTGATCGTTCGTCAGCTCAATGACCCATTCTTGAAATTCTTCGAGAAATTGTTTTTCCGGTAAAACATACATGTAATTCAGATGCCGGTAAAATTCTCTGTCCTGCTCTTTCAATTCTTCCGTTACTGTTGCATTATGTAAGGCGTAAAGCGAATTCGGATCACTTTCCTCCATCGTTTCTATCCATTCCTCGGCCATTTGCTCCACATGTTCTGAAAAAAACGCATATAATTTTTCATTCAGTTTCATCACACTGCTCCTTTCCCCAACACCATTATAACTTGACTGCCAGCTAAATCCCAGTCATACACGCTGAAGCCATCCAATATTTTGAAAATTACTAATTCTTTGGTGTGTATCCTATTTTTTCAAAATGCTTCAAATGGCTCTGTCCGATCGGTTGTTTTTTTCATATAATATGAGGCAACACCCTTGAATCCACTTGAAAGCATAAAAAAGGAGGGCTTTTTTATGAATGGTGAAATCCGCTTGATCCCGTATGTGACGAATGAGCAGATCATGGATGTAAACGAGCTTCCTGAGGGCATTAAAGTGATTAAGGCGCCAGAAATGTGGGCGAAAGGGGTAAAAGGCAAGAATGTAAAAATTGCTGTATTGGACACGGGGTGCGACACGAGCCATCCAGATTTAAAAAGCCAAATCATTGGCGGGAAGAACTTTACGGATGACGATGGCGGCAAGGAAGATGCGATTTCCGACTACAACGGACACGGCACACACGTCGCCGGAACGATTGCAGCTAATGATTCAAACGGAGGCATTGCCGGAGTCGCGCCTGAGGCAAGCCTATTGATTGTGAAGGTTCTTGGCGGCGAGAACGGCAGCGGACAATACGAATGGATCATCAACGGCATTAACTATGCGGTGGAACAGAAAGTCGATATCATCTCAATGTCCCTTGGCGGACCAAGTGATGTGCCGGAACTGGAAGAAGCCGTGAAAAACGCGGTCAAAAACGGAGTGCTTGTCGTGTGTGCAGCGGGAAATGAGGGTGACGGCGACGAACGCACAGAAGAGCTTTCCTACCCTGCGGCTTATAATGAAGTGATTGCAGTTGGATCTGTTTCTGTAGCACGAGAATTATCAGAATTTTCTAACGCCAATAAAGAGATTGACCTTGTGGCACCAGGTGAAAACATCTTATCCACCCTTCCCAACAAGAAGTACGGTAAGCTTACCGGCACTTCAATGGCTGCCCCTCATGTCAGCGGTGCGCTTGCTTTAATCAAAAGCTATGAAGAAGAATCATTTCAAAGAAAGCTTTCAGAATCTGAAGTTTTCGCACAGCTAATCCGCAGGACACTTCCTCTTGATATTGCAAAAACGCTGGCAGGCAATGGATTCCTGTATTTAACAGCTCCTGATGAGCTCGCAGAAAAAGCAGAGCAATCACATTTGTTGACCCTATAAAATTATTTTTCTTATATAATAAGCCCCAAATCATGTAAATAAAATTTCAAATTCTATGTTGACAATGAATTTGAATTACTGTTAAGATTACCAACAAATGATTCAACTTTTCAAAAAATTAATAACATTTTCTCTTATCGAGAGTTGGGCGAGGGATTGGCCTTTTGACCCCAACAGCAACCGACCGTAATACCATTGTGAAATGGGGCGCACTGCTTTTCGCGCCGAGACTGATGTCTCATAAGGCACGGTGCTAATTCCATCAGATTGAATCTGAGAGATGAGAGAGGCAGTGTTTTACGTAGAAAAGCCTCTTTCTCTCATGGGAAAGAGGCTTTTTGTTGTGAGAAAACCTCTTAGCAGCCTGTATCCGCGGGTTAACGAGAGTGTTTTACATATAAAGGAGGAGAAACAATGACAACTATCAAAACATCGAATTTAGGATTTCCCAGAATCGGACTGAACCGAGAATGGAAAAAAGCACTTGAAGCGTATTGGAAAGGCAGTACTGATAAAGATACGTTTTTGAAGCAAATTGACGAACTATTTTTATCCGCAGTAAAAACACAAATTGACCAGCAGATTGATGTTGTGCCTGTTTCTGATTTCACACAGTATGACCATGTACTCGACACAGCCGTCAGCTTCAACTGGATCCCGAAACGGTTCAGGCATTTGACTGACGCTACCGATACATACTTCGCTATCGCCCGCGGAATCAAAGACGCTGTATCCAGTGAAATGACAAAATGGTTTAATACAAATTACCATTACATCGTTCCGGAATATGACGAGAGCATTGAGTTCCGTCTGACAAGAAATAAACAGCTCGAAGATTATCGCCGTATCAAAGAGGCATACGGTGTTGAAACAAAGCCTGTGATTGTCGGCCCTTATACATTTATTACGCTTGCTAAAGGCTATGAACCGTCTGAAGCAAAAGCGATCCAAAAACGCCTTGTGCCATTATATGTACAGCTTTTGAAGGAGCTTGAAGAAGAAGGCGTAAAATGGGTTCAAATTGATGAGCCGGCGCTCGTTACCGCTTCTAGCGAAGATGTCCGCGGCGCAAAAGAATTATTTGAAAGCATTACAAGTGAGCTTTCATCCTTGAATGTGCTTTTGCAGACGTATTTTGATTCTGTTGATGCTTATGAAGAGCTGATCTCTTACCCAGTTCAGGGAATCGGCCTTGATTTTGTTCACGATAAAGGGAGAAACCTGGAGCAGCTCAAAACACATGGCTTTCCGACAGACAAAGTGCTGGCAGCCGGCGTTATCGACGGACGCAATATTTGGAAAGCAGATCTTGAAGAGCGTCTCGATGCCGTTCTTGATATTCTCAGCGTTGCAAAAGTTGATGAACTGTGGATTCAGCCTTCAAGCAGCCTGCTGCATGTTCCAGTAGCGAAACACCCCGATGAGCACTTGGAAACAGATCTATTGAACGGATTATCCTACGCAAAAGAAAAGCTGGCCGAGCTGACAGCTTTGAAAGAGGGATTAGTATCAGGAAAAGCGGCGATCAGCGAAGAGATTCAGCAGGCTAAGGCTGATATCCAGGCGCTTAAACAGTTTGCAACAGGCGCCAATTCTGAACAAAAGAAAGAGCTTGAGCAATTAACTGATAAAGACTTCAAGCGTCCTATTCCGTTTGAAGAACGTTTAGCCCTGCAAAATGAATCTCTCGGCCTTCCGCTTTTGCCGACGACAACGATCGGCAGCTTCCCGCAGTCTGCTGAAGTGCGGAGCGCGCGCCAAAAATGGCGGAAAGCTGAGTGGTCCGATGAACAGTATCAAAACTTTATCAATGCGGAAACAAAAAGATGGATTGATATTCAAGAAGAATTGGAGCTTGATGTCCTTGTTCACGGCGAATTTGAACGGACAGACATGGTCGAATACTTCGGTGAAAAGCTGGCCGGTTTCGCCTTCACTAAATACGCCTGGGTTCAATCATACGGATCACGCTGTGTACGCCCGCCAGTCATTTACGGAGATGTTGAATTTATTGAACCGATGACAGTGAAAGACACAGTCTATGCACAGTCACTGACTTCCAAGCATGTGAAAGGAATGCTGACGGGACCTGTTACAATCTTAAACTGGTCTTTCCCTCGAAACGACATTTCGAGAAAAGAAATCGCCTTCCAAATCGGGCTTGCTCTTCGTAAAGAAGTTAAAGCGCTTGAAGACGCAGGCATCCAAATCATTCAGGTCGATGAACCAGCGCTGCGTGAAGGCCTTCCATTGAAAACCCACGATTGGGATGAGTATTTGACTTGGGCGGCAGAAGCATTCAGATTAACCACTTCTTCCGTGAAAAACGAGACACAGATTCATACACATATGTGCTACAGCAACTTCGAAGATATCGTTGATACGATCAATGATCTTGATGCCGATGTGATTACAATCGAACATAGCAGAAGCCACGGAGGATTTTTAGATTACTTAAAAGACCACCCGTATTTGAAAGGGCTTGGCCTTGGTGTATATGATATTCACAGCCCTCGTGTGCCGTCAACTGAAGAAATGTACAACATTATTGTTGAGGCGCTTGCCGTCTGTCCGACTGACCGCTTCTGGGTAAATCCGGACTGCGGATTGAAAACAAGACAGCAGGAAGAAACGGTTGCCGCATTGAAAAACATGGTTGAAGCTGCAAAGCAGGCGAGAGCACAGCAAACACAGCTAGTATAATTTTTCAAAAACCATCTGCATTTGGCAGGTGGTTTTTTCTATAATACAGCCACAATCGGTTTCTCATTTTAGCAAATCCCCCAAATACTTTGTTTATTTTGCACTTATTTAAGAATGTTCTTTGCATTCTTTTCGGCTATACTAATAACACTCTATTGACAGGAGGGATTGGATGAATCATGAAACGTTTTTAAAACGGGCTGTCACTCTCGCATGTGAAGGAGTGAATGCAGGAATTGGCGGGCCTTTTGGAGCCGTTATCGTGAAAGACGGAGCCATTATTGCAGAGGGCCAGAACAACGTCACAACAAGCAATGATCCGACTGCCCACGCGGAAGTTACAGCTATTCGGAACGCCTGTAAGGTCTTAGGAGCATACCAGCTTGATGACTGCATTTTGTATACGAGCTGTGAACCATGCCCAATGTGTTTGGGCGCCATCTACTGGGCCCGGCCGAAAGCCGTTTTCTATGCAGCGGAGCATACAGACGCTGCCGAAGCCGGGTTTGATGATTCATTCATTTATGAAGAAATTGATAAACCCGTTGAAGAAAGAACAATTCCCTTTTATCAAGTGACTCTGACAGAGCATTTATCCCCGTTTCAAGCATGGCGGAATTTAGCCGATAAGAAAGAATATTAAGAGAATCAGGCATGTACGGCCTGATTCGTGTTATTTCTTCAAGTAGCCGCTATGACCCAAAACAGCAGTCAAATACGCCAATTCAGCACGGCAGACATCGCACCAGCCGCCCGCTTCACCTGTAACTTTTCAGGCTTCAAACGCTGTGATCGCTTCTCTGACATTTTATCAATCATCTGTGCCCCACCCCTATTCCATTCCGCGTCAATTCATCATGCATAAGTCTGAATCCATTTATAAGACATGTTTCAGACCTCGAGAAAAATCATGCCCACTCTGTTTGCTTCCACACAAAAAACATCCTGAGAGTCTCAGGATGCCGGTTATTATTTTAATTCTAGTTTCACATCAACATTTCCTCTGGTTGCCTTGGAGTAAGGGCAGAATTCATGAGCGGCGTTGACAAGCTCTTGTGCCTTTTCCCGGTCTAAATCTTTCGTGTTCACAACAAGTGTGACACCGATTTTAAAGCCGCCATCGCTCTCATCCTTCATGAGGCTGACCTGCCCTTCAATCTCCGAATCAATTTCGATATTTTGCTCTTTGGCCACATGTTCGAGCGCGCCGCCGAAGCATGCAGCATACCCTGCCGCAAAGAGCTGTTCCGGATTGGTGCCGGTTTGTCCTTCTTTTTTCGCGTTTGGCATCACAATATCAAAATCAAGAACACCGTCATCTGACTTAATATGTCCTGCCCGTCCGCCTCGCGCGGTTACTTTTGCTGTAAATAATGCCATTTGTATTCAGCCTCCTTATTTATATCTAGTTGTTATATTTCCCTTTCTGATCTTTTTAAACATGCTATGTTTGCCGAGAATAGGAAAAGTGAAGTTTTTCAGATACAATAGAATCGAATGACAAAAAGAGTTGGTGAACAAAATGGAAAATAAATTTGATCATATGAAATTGGAGAATCAGCTTTGTTTTTTGCTATATGCGAGTTCGCGGGAAATGACAAAGCAATACAAGCCGCTGCTTGATAAGCTGAATGTAACATACCCTCAATATTTGGCTTTGCTTTTGTTATGGGAACATGAAACGCTTACTGTCAAAAAAATGGGCGAGCTGCTGTATTTAGATTCAGGGACACTTACTCCAATGCTTAAACGAATGGAACAACAGGGTTTGATTACGAGAAAAAGATCTGAAGAGGATGAGCGATCCGTGTTGGTCAGCCTGACAGAGGACGGAGCGTTATTAAAAGAAAAAGCGGTTGACATTCCAGAGACGATTCTAGGGCTCTCAAAGCTATCTGGAGAGGATCTCAAACAGTTAAAGTCCGCTCTATATACATTGTTGGAAACACTTCATTAAAAAAATTGAGGATGCCCTGTGCGGGGCATCCTCTTTTTATTTATTCAACAACTTCAAGCGTCACTTCAATATTTCCGGAGGTTGCTTTTGAATACGGGCAGACGCCGTGCGCTTTTTTCACAAGCGCCTCCAATTCTGATGCACTGACTCCTTCTCCTTTCACCTGCAACGTCACACCCAGCTTATAGCCCTGGTCCGCTTCATCCTTTAACAGGCTGACATTCGCTGTAACCTCTGTCTCTACTTTTACCCGTTCTGTTCTTGCGACAAGCTGCAATGCACTGTCAAAGCAAGCTGCATAACCCGCTGCAAAGAGCTGCTCTGGATTTGTCGCTTTTTCTAATTTCTTTGCTCTTGGTGTTCCCGGCATTGCGACATCAAGCTCAAGAACGCGGTCTGATGAAATGACCTTTCCTTCTCTTCCTCCTACCGCTGAAACAGTTGCTGTAAATAATGGCTGACTCATTTTTTTATCCCCCTAATTCATTTTGTACAATTAAATTGTACACAATCTATTTTGCGATGTCAATTTTTTGCCGCACAAAAAAGCTTATCCCGTAACGAGATAAGCTTCTGTATCAAATATTTCCCCGCTATTCGCGGATTTGCCCAGTTCCTTTAATGATGTATTTAGTAGAAGTCAGTGCAGGAAGCCCCATTGGCCCTCTTGCATGAAGCTTTTGCGTGCTGATGCCGATTTCGGCTCCGTAGCCGAATTCAAAGCCATCAGTAAAACGGGTTGACGCGTTATGATAGACAGCGGCAGCATCGACAGCCGTTTGAAAATAAGCCGCGTTTTTGTCATTTTCAGTTAATATCGCTTCAGAATGATTGGTGCCGTATTGTTGGATATGCTTCACAGCTTCTTGGACGTTCTCAACCGTCTTTACGCTGAGGACAGGCGCTAAAAATTCAGTTTCCCAATCTTCTTTTGATGCTTGTTTGCTTGAAGGGTGAAGTTCACATACAAGTTCATCACCGCGAATTTCAACTCCCGCGTTTTCCAGCTGGGTCAGCAATTCTTTCCCGTGCTGTCTTGCCCATGCCTTGTGAATCAGCAATGATTCAATCGCGTTGCATACGGAAGGCCGCTGCGTTTTGGCATTTACGACAACCTTTTCTGTCATTTGCGGTTTAGCCGTTTCATCGATGAATATATGGCAGTTTCCCGCTCCTGTTTCTAATACAGGAACTGTTGATTCTCTTACAACGAGATCAATCAGTTTCTTGCCTCCGCGCGGAATCAATACGTCTAAGCCATCATTTAACGTAAAGAGCTCTTTTGCTGTCTCTCTGCTCGTATCTTCAATCAGCTGTACAGCGTGAATCGGAAGCGCTGATTGCTCAAGAGCTCTGTGAATGACACTGACGAGCGCTTTGTTGCTGTGGATGGCTGAGGAGCTCCCCCGCAGAACAACCGCGTTCCCTGTCTTTAGGCAAAGGGTAGCCGCATCGACTGTGACGTTTGGCCTCGCCTCATAAATCATTCCTACGACACCGAGCGGCACACGGATTTTTTCAATAAACAGGCCGTTTTCTTTTTCAATCGTTTCAAGAGAGTCGCCGACCGGGTCCGCTAAGTCGATTAAGAGCTCCACCGCGTCCGCGATATCGCGTATACGTTTCTCATCCAGCGTGAGACGGTCAATGATGTCCGGTGTTAAACCATTCTCTTTTCCGTTCTCAATGTCTTTTGCATTCTCCGCCAAGAGAAAATCCAGTTCTTTACGGAGTCCGTTTGCAATGAGACTGAGCGCCTCATCCTTCTCGACTGTTGTTTTCATGATCATTTCGGCTGCTGCTTCTTTCGCCTGCTTCGCTTTTACAGAAACTTCACTCATTTTTCCGCCTCCTAGTCTTTTACATTGACCCAGTCATTCCTATGAATAACCTCAAACGTTTTCTCAAAATCAAGTTCGTCACTTCGTTTGCCTTTAGCCTCCATAATCTCCTCGGAGGAGTAATGAGTTTGGCCTTTACCGATCACGCCGCCCGGTCCCCTGACTTCCACAACCGCCCCTTTCGGAAAACTTCCGTTAACGCCCACAACGCCAGCGGGCAGCAGACTGCTTCCGTTATGGATCATCGCCTGTTCGGCACCCGCATCAATGATGATTTCTCCAGATATCGGAGAGTGGAACTGAATCCACTGCCTCGTGTTGTTAACCGAAGACAGTTCTTTGTCTCCGATATAAGTGCCGTCTCCCCTCCCGTCCAAAATGTCCGCAAGTTTTTGCGCCCCGCTGCCTGTTCCAATGAACACTTTCACTCCAAGAGACAGCGCGGTTTGTGCGGCTAACAGTTTTGATTTCATTCCGCCGGTGCCGACCTTTGATCCGGCTGAACCTGCATATCCAAGCATTTCAGGCGTGATCTCCGGCAAATAATCAAATCGTTTCGCCTCAGGATTTTCATTCGGATTGGCATCATACAGTCCGTTGATGTCGGTGAGAATCATAAGCTGGTCTGCGTGAATCAATCCGCTGACTAATGCAGAAAGCATATCATTATCTCCGAAAGTCAATTCTTCAACAGATGTGGAATCGTTCTCGTTGATAATCGGAATGACGCCCCGTTCTAATAATTCCATTATCGTAGCATATGCGTTTCGATACCGTTCTCTTTTCGAAAAATCATTTCTCGTTAAAAGGATTTGTCCCGGAGTCAATGAGTATTGTTTAAAGTGATTCATATATTGCTGCATTAACAGTGTTTGTCCGACCGCGGCTGCCGCCTGTTTTCCTTTGATGGTAACGGGGCGGGACGGATAACCGAGGCTTGAAAACCCCGCCGCTACGGCTCCCGAGGTAATCAGGATCATTTCATGCCCCGCTTTTTTCAACACGGAAATGGCCTGAACATGCTCTCTGATTTTTGCCTCATCAATGCTCCCTTTGCTATTCGTGAGCGAACTGCTTCCTATTTTCACTACTATTCTTTGTTTTTTCATTTATTCTCCTCCGCGGCTCTTCTACAATAAAAAAACCCATTTCATCCTGATTCATAAGGACGAAATGGGTTTCCGTGGTACCACCTTGATTGAACGCGCTTGTGCACGCTCCGCTCTCCTGTAACGCCAGGTTATGCGCCTAGGTTTTCCCCCTAAGACTCCAAGGCAGGTTCGGCAGGTTTCATGCGGCAAAATGTTTCAGCGGGTCATTTTGCTCTCTGTCACAGAAAGGTCTGCTTACTAATCCTCTTCAACGCTCAATGATTTTTTTATATTATGCAAAGAAAAGAGACACTTGTCAAGGTTTTTTGTGATCAAAAATAGCCCGCATTGCGCGGGCATTTTGCGGTCTAGTTAAAGACGATTGTTTTATTTTCATGAACGATGACGCGGTCTTCCAAATGCCATTTCACAGCACGGGCAAGCACGCTGCGCTCAATTGTTCTTCCGATGTTTTTCAACGCTTCCGCATTATCGCGGTGGTCTACTCGCTCAATATCCTGTTCAATGATCGGCCCTTCATCAAGATCGTTTGTCACATAGTGAGATGTCGCACCGATCAGTTTCACGCCGCGCTCGTAGGCCCGTTTGTACGGATTCGCACCGATAAAAGCAGGCAGGAATGAATGGTGGATATTGATGATGCGATTCGGATGAGCCGAAACAAAATCAGGAGTTAGAATCTGCATATAGCGTGCGAGCACAATCACATCAATATCGTACTGCTCCAGCAGTTCAAGCTGCTTTTTTTCGACTTCCGCTCTGATGTCTTTGTTCGCTTTCATATAGTGGAATGGAATGTTCAGGCGCTCAACCAGCTCTCTCGCTTCCTCATGGTTACTGATGACAACAGCGATCTCCGCCATAAGGTTGCCGGTTTGCCATTCCCAAATCAGCTCATGCAGGCAGTGAAGCTCCTTCGAAACAAAGATGGCGACGCGCTTCAGCTCGCTTGCCAATGTTAAGCTCCAGGTCATGTCGAATTTTTCCGCAACAGAGGCAAACGCCGCTTGAAGGGATTCTTTTTTCTCACGAATGCCCGCACAGTCGAATTCGATTCTCAGGAAGAACCGCCCGCCTTCAGGGTCTGTCGTATATTGATTTGATTCTATAATATTAGCGCCGTGTTCAAATAAAAACGCGGAAACCGCGGAGACGATCCCCGGCTGATCGGGACAGCTGACCAAAAGGCGCCCTTTATCCTCATTTCCGTCACGGTAATCGTCCATCCGCTGAGTCATATATGATTTCATGAATAATCCCTCTTATCTTTGTAAGTCTAAACTATTTATCCATTATACTGAAGATTTGATAAAAATCAATTTATGACAAAATTTTTAAACCAACCGCTGAGCATAAAATCAACGCGATAAAGAAGATCCGTTTGGCGTCTTTTTGCTCCTTGTAAAAGAGGATGCCGACAAGCGCCCCGCCGGCGGTGCCAATCCCTGTCCAGACCGCGTAAGCCGTTCCCATCGGAATGGTTTCCATTGCGTACGACAGCAAGGAAAATGAAGCGGCAAAACCAACAATGATCAACAGCACCCATTTCACGCTTTTTTCCTTCGCATATTGATTCATAAGGGCCACGCCGGCCATTTCTAAACAGCCCGCGCACAGTAAACTGATCCAGTGCAGCATTATGCCCCTCCTCCTTTTTCCTCTGTCTCATCCTGTGTCACAAGCTTCAATCCGATGACACCGATTAAGAGCACGCCAATTAACAATAGCTTCGGCCACCCAATTGGTTCATGAAACAGAATAATTTCACTAAGTACCGTTCCCGCTGTGCCGAGTCCGGTAAAGACGGCGTATACGGTACCGACAGGCAGACTATGAGTTGCTTTTATTAGAAGATAAAAGCTGAATATGATGCCGATGGCAGTGCCGCTCCATGTTAAGGCTGAGTCAGCGTGCTTTAAGCCTATCACCCAAACAACCTCGAAAGCAGCGGCAAGCACGACCAATCCCCATTTCATTTGAGTCATTCCTTTCTATCTATTAAGATTCTCCGAAAACAAAAAAACCCCGGACAGTCGACTCATAATGAGCTTGACTCTCCCGGGCTTTTTTCCCTCCGTGTGCATACGCGCTTCTATTTACGCGTATGTGTTTTCTCTCGGACCAGTCCATGTCCATTGACATGCGGAACCCTAGAAAACTTTACATGATATCATGATACTAAACTCAGCTCTATCTTTCAATTGTAAGATTTTCTTTCATAAACAGCGATCGGTTTATTCCATTTTCTGATCGTTTTGCTGTAATGCATGCCGATTTTCTCCGCTACCCGTATGGACGCTTTGTTACCCGGATCAATCAAAGCCGCCATTTTGCCGAACTGCCGCTCGTTAAAGCCATAGTCCAGACAGGCCCGAGCCGCTTCTTGCGCATAGCCGTTCCCCCAGTGGCGGCGGGCAAACATATAGCCAATTTCCATTACTGTTTGATTTTCGATCTGCTGGGGTACGATGCCGCATTGTCCCAAAAAATCCCCTGTCCGCTTATCTTCGGCGACCCACAGACTGACGCCGTACCCTTTTTCATTTCGTTTGTTCCAATTGATCCACTCGCGGGTTTGCCTCTTATCTTTTAAACCGGAGTAATATTTCATGACGTCAGGATCGTTAAAAAGTTCAAACAAATAAGCCTGATCCCGATCTTCCATACAGCGCAAACGAATTCGATCGGTTACAAGCTTCGTTTTAGCGCTCATATTTCGCCACATCCTGCTTCCATTCTTTTTTGAGGGCTTCAATATGTGCTTGATGATAGCGGCTATGATCTGACATATGCCAAATGCCCCACCGTATGGTCGCGGTGTCACCATCGTAAGAAAGCGGCTGATGCAAATCATTTTCAGTTAAGGTGTAACAAACCGATTTCAGCTCGTTTACCACATGCTGATGTCTTTTCAGGAGTTCATCTAATCCGGGTTGATTCTTCGGTTCAGGCAGCTGTCCGTTTTGATCTGTCATCGGGCCGTATGCCTGTTCAATATGATTCGGTATCCGATTTCCCTTGATCCGCCAGACCCATCTGATATCAACATTTGCGATATGGTGCAAAAGCTGAGCCGTGCTGTTTTTTGTTTGGTAGCGCCCCTTATAGTAAAGTTCACTGTGCGTCATGTGGCTTACGATAGAAGCCAGACGGAGACTGTTTTCTTCCACTGCGGAATATAGCAGACTGACCGTTGGTGCCATATCTTTTCTTATGAATAAGTCCTTCATGTTCAGCTCCCCTCCTAACTAGGTACATTTGACACCAAACAAAAATTCCCTTTAAAAAAGAAAAAAGCTCTCAATGCAATAGAGAGCCATCTTAGTTGTTATTTCCCGGTTTATATAAATAAGGATCATGCTGGGGTTCATTCGAGGTATTTAAATCAAGGGATATATCGCCGCGCGCATTCATCGTGCCAAGGGTGATTGAAGACAGCAGTTTCGGGCTGTACCCTTTTTCCTCAAGCTTCTCAAAAAGCCAGGATCGGTTTTTTTGGAGATATTTCAAATTATGATCAAGGATTTCGCCGTCCAGTATGAGCGGAATCGGGATAAAATTCCGTTCAGCTTTCATATTCAAATCCCGCACCTGCACCGCTCTCGCTTCCTCTTTTGGGATGACGCTTACTTCTCCCGTTTCTTCAATGATGGCAAGATCAATGTCAGCCGGATCAGCATACCCCTTTTCCCTCAGCTTTCCGAGCAGTTCATTAACAGTCAGCCTTTCTTTACGGAGGCCGCGTTCATCAATATCCCCGTTTCGGATTAAGACAGTTGGGCTCACGACCAGGAGCCATCGCCATTTATTAGATAATGAGAGCTTGCTCATTATTAGATAAAGCACCAAAAAAGCGCCCGCATAATAAATTGACATCGGCAGCTTGGATGTTAGGATCGGCTCACTGATGATGGTTCCGATTGCGAAGGTCAAAAGCAGATCAAAATTGTTCATTTGTGACACAGCTTTTTTACCGGCAAGCCGAAACAAAATATATGCAATCGAAAATACGATAACTGGCTTCAGTAAAAATACCCATACCATCCATAACACCGATCTTTACCTCCATCCGCTGATCATATTGAGCCTATTGTGCCCCGTGGCAGACCCTCTATGCATGCCTTTTGTCCAATAGAAAGTGACACCGATTGGAGGCGCAATATGAAATATCAGAAGACGAATTCCCATTGGCCCTGCGATCTGCCATCGGCTCCCCAGCCCGCGAGCTATCAGCAGCAGCAAACACTTGACAGGCTGGTCGGTTTAGAGCTAAGGATGGAGCAGCAGAGCGATTGAGGTAAACAATGAAGGCTGAGAACAATGCAAAACCGTGTATGCACAAACGGCGGCGGGTCAGTGATTGTCCGGATGTAAACCGGCGCTTGTCCGCCTTCTTCTCTCTCAATAAAAAACTCTTCTCTGAAAGGAGAAGAGTTTCGTGTTTAAACGGACTGTGCCAAACTTAATTGCGGGCCGAATAGCTCGTAATGGATAGACTCCGGCGCTGATCCGAGCTCTGATACAAGCTTATGCATTCCCGTAATAAACGACGGTGAACCGCAAATATAGTAATCCGCATCTGTGTTGGCAATCAGTTCTTTGAGGAATTGCTGATCAATCTGCCCTTCATGAAATTGAAGATCACCTGCACGGTCTTCCTCTGTCGGCTCGCGATACACAAATGCAGTTTTAACAGCAGAATGTTTTGCGGCTTCTTCTACCTCATGGCGCAATGCGTGATATTCACTGTTTTTCGCCGCATGAATGAACAGAATTTGCCGTTCAGGCTGTTTGGAAACAGATGTTTTCAACATGCTGATCATTGGTGTAATGCCAACTCCGGCACTAATCAAAACGAGATCTTTCTGTGATGCAGGATCTAAAACAAAGTCCCCTGCCGGTGCGCTGATCTCTATTGAATCTCCCTCCTGAATCCCATCATGTAGATAGGAAGACACGACACCATCTTTTTTTACTGAAATTCGATAATAGTCTTTTCCCGGCATATCAGACAGGCTGTACTGGCGGATATGCGTATATTCAGAATCAGGAATCCGAACTTTTAGGCTGATATACTGCCCCGCTTGGAATTCAGGTAACGGCTTGCCGTCTTCTGATTTCAAATAGAAGGACGTAATTTCTTTGCTTTCCCGCTCTTTTTTCGCGATGACGAACGGCTTATACTCTTTCCAGCCGCCGGCTTGCTCTTCCGCATGTTCATACATTTCTTTTTCAATTCCGATGAACGCGTCAGCAATAACTCCGTACGCTTTCTCCCATGCCTGCATAATGTCAGGGGTTGCAGCATCTCCCAATACATCTTTAATGGCAATCAGCAAATATTTACCGACGATCGGGTAGTGTTCAGGCTTAATTCCAATACTGCGGTGCTTGTGGCCGATTTGTTTGACAACCGGAATAATATTTCCTAACTGATCAATATTTGCCGCAGCTGCAATAACGGCATTTGCCAATGCAGTTCGCTGTGTTTTTTTCTTTTGGTTTGTTTGGTTAAAAATGTTTAAAAGCTCTGGATGGTCTTGAAACATCCGATCGTAAAAACGGCCAGTGATTGTTTCTCCATGCTGTTGCAATACGGGTACAGTGCTTTTAATAATTTCGATTGTTTTGTTATCTAACATTGTATAAACAATCCTTTCGAAAAGATGTATTTAGAATATATCTTTAAAATACATGATCTTACGAATAAAAGATATATCTAAAATGAATCTTTAATAAAGTTGTCACAAAATTATCAATTTAACATGACATTTGTTGCTTTTTTATAGAATCCCCTAGCAAAAACGGACTAACCATTGTAATAATCACCATTGAAAAGTACAAAAAAACCCAAAACAACTTATGTTTTGGGTTTAATGTTCACCAAGGCTTATCAGTTCCAAGCGCATTTGCAAGCGCCTGGCTGTGTTTCTTGCGGTTCTTTCGTTCATTAGCGCGCTGTACAGCTGTATTATGCAGCATGATTTCTTCTTCTGTTTCCGGTACAACTCTCGGTACAGGCACCGGCTTGCCATTTGAATCTAATGCGACAAATGTCAAAAAGGATGTGGCAGCGAGTTCCCGTTCGCCAGTCATCAAATGCTCCTTAATAACTTTCACAAATACTTCCATGGAAGATGTGCCGACCCATGTCACATACGACTCTAGGCAAACAGAATCCTTTTGCCCGATCGGTTTTAAAAAATCTACAGAATCCATTGAAGCTGTTACGGTTTCACGTCTGCAATGGCGCGCCGCAGAAATAGAGGCAATGTCATCGATGTAGCTCATTAATTTTCCGCCAAACAGTGTATTATGGTTGTTCGTATCAAGCGGGAACACCCTGCTGGTTTTTACAACCTTTGACTCTTTACAAAATCTTGTTTCCGGTGTTTCCATACCTTTCTCCCCTTTGATGTCTGATCTTTTAGCTAAATGCACTTATATTCTCCTATTAAACAATATTCTCTTCCATTTGTCTAAAATTTAAAATGGTTTAATGATTTTCATGATGAGGGAATAATAAATGTATTCTTCACACTTTAGGAGGAAAAACAAATGGACGTATCCATCCCGAAATCTCAGCACAAAACGGTATGCCGAACGGAATACGGCACACTTCAGAAAGTGGTTTTATGCAGACCTGAGCACATGACCATAAAAGATGTCATAAACGAAACACAAAAACATTTTGAAGATGACAATATTCATGTGAAAACCGCCAACGATCAGCACAGCCGCTTAGTGGAGGCACTCAGGTCACACAACGTTGAGGTCATCCTGTTGCCCGTTCGCGACGGACTCCCAGAACAGGTTTTTACTAGGGATATAGGGTTTGTCATCGGAGAAAAAGCCTTTCTGTCGAGCATGACTGAACCGATTCGCCAAGGAGAAGAAGCCGTTATAAAAAATTTATTTCACAGCCAAGGTATCTCTTACACCCGTATGCTTGATACAAGCATTGAAGGCGGGGATGTCATTATCGATGGTGACACCGTATATGTCGGAATCAGCCAGCGCACCGACATTTCAGCAATCGGCCAGCTTGAAGAGGCACTGCCTGAGTACACGATCGTTCCAGTAAAGCTGCATGAAAAATTTTTGCATTTGGACTGTGTTTTTAACATTGTATCTGAAAGCGAAGCGTTAATTTATCCTCAAGCACTTGAGCCAGAGGCAGCTGATATGCTGGCAAAACGTTATGACCTTATTGAAGTGCCCGAGGACGAACAATTTACGCTTGGCACCAACGTCCTTTCAATCGGGAGAAAAACGATCATCAGCCTCCCTGGCAACCAACATGTCAATCAAGAGCTATCAAAAAGAGGCTATCACATTATCGAAATTGACCTGTCAGAAATCATCAAATCAGGCGGCTCCTTCAGGTGCTGTACACTGCCGCTGATTCGCGGCGAATGAAGAATCTTCCCCTTTTTCATGTTTTGAACAGCTTATTTTATCAAGATACGTTAATATAGAGGTGACATCATTTTTAAGGGGGAAATCGCATGACAAAATACATAGGATATGTCGGAACATATACAAAAGGCGGAAGCGAAGGAATTTATTCATTTGAGCTTGATACTGAGAAAAAAGCACTCAGCGAGCCAAAGCTTGCCGCTAAGCTGGGCAACCCGACATATGTGACGCCGAATAAAAACAACACCATCCTTTATTCCATCGAAAAAGCAGACGGCCAAGGCGGAGTTGCTGCCTATCAAATCAATAAAAACAGCGGCGAGTTGACATTTCTGAATCATCAGTTAATTGATGGTCCTTCTCCATGCCACGTAAGCGTTGATGATCAAAATCAATTCGTACTGACTGCCAATTATCACAGCGGGAAGGTACACGCGTTTCCGGTTCAGGAAGACGGCAGCTTGCAATCACCTGCTTCTGAAGCCGCTCACACAGGAAAAGGGCCGCACGAAAGACAAGAAAAACCGCATACACACTACGCAGGGTTCACACCTGAACACAATTATGTCGTAGCGGTTGATTTAGGTACAGATAAGCTGTACACCTATAAGCTGAAAGACGGCGTATTGGCTGAATCCGGAAGCCATTCCTTCGCTCCCGGTACAGGGCCTCGCCATATCGCTTTTCATCCGAAAGAAAAATACGCTTATGTCATGACAGAATTAAGCAATGAAGTGATTGCGCTTGAATACAATCCGACAGCCGGTGAATTTAGAGAAATCCAGGTCGTTTCTGCCATCCCTGATGATTTTACGGATAACAGCCAGGGAAGTGCAATTCATGTCACACAGGACGGGCGCTTTGTTTACGTCGCGAACCGCGGCCATGACAGTATCGCCGTATTTGAAGTGAATCAATATTCAGGAGAGCTGGCTTTCATAGAAAGAGTTTCGACAGAAGGAAACTGGCCTCGTGACTTTGTATTTGACCCAACGGAAGGGTTCCTCGTTGCCTCAAATGAAGAAACAGGCAGCCTTGTCCTGTTTGAAAGAGACAAAGAAACCGGCAGATTGACACTGCTTCCGTCAACAGTTTCTGTCCCTTACCCGGTTTGTGTGAAATTTTTACATCAAGCATAAAAGCAAAGACTGGCTCAGGAGCCAGTCTTTTTTGTCTATCTCACCTTTTCTCTCGTCTCAGTAGTTCGATACAAATGGCAAGCGACAAAGCGGCCGGGTTCGATTTCTTGAAGCTGGGGACGGGATTCCCCGCATTCAGGCATCGCCTCCGGGCAACGGGTCCGAAACACGCAGCCGCTCGGCGGATTGACTGGGCTCGGCAGCTCCCCTTTCAAGAGAATACGCTCACGCTTGTCCTCCAATTCGGGATCCGGAATCGGAATCGAGGATAAAAGCGCCTTTGTATAGGGATGTAGCGGCTCACGATACAAAGTGCCGCTCTCTGTAATTTCCATCATGTGCCCTAAGTACATGACACCGATCCTGTCACTGATATGCTTCACCATCGAAAGATCGTGGGCAATAAATAAAAATGTGAGCCCTTTTTCTTTTTGAAGCCGCTTCAGCAGATTGACCACCTGCGCTTGAACCGAGACATCAAGAGCAGAAATCGGTTCGTCCGCCACGATAAATTCGGGATTCAGCGACAGTGCTCTCGCAATCCCGATTCTCTGTCTTTGCCCGCCGCTGAATTCATGCGGATAACGGCTGTCAAAATCGGGGTGAAGCCCAACTGCCTCAAGGAGCTCGTCCACGACGAGAAGCCGCGCTTTATGGGTATTGTAGAGATTGTGAATCTCCATCGGCTCCAAAATAATTTCTCGAACGGTCATGCGCGGGTTCAATGAAGCATAGGGGTCCTGAAAAATCATCTGCAGTTTGCGGTTGAAGGCAAACTGCTCTTTTTCACTTAGTGCATGAAGATTTGTGCCGCGGTATACCACACTTCCTTCTGTTGGCTGATAGAGGCGCATCAGCACTCTCCCCAAGGTTGATTTCCCGCACCCTGATTCCCCGACTAGCCCGAACGTTTCTCCTTCACGAATCTGAAAGGTAACCCCGTCGACGGCTTTGACTGTCCGCTTTTTCCCTGCGTCAAAATGCATTTTTAGCTTGCTGACCTCTAACAAAGGCAGTGGCGTCATTTGTCTCCCTCCTTATTCTGAAAAACAGCGGCGCACCGCACAAAGTTCTTTTTCATAGATTGTTTCTTTTAATGTAAGGATTTCGATTGATTTTCCCGTCTTTGGAGAATGAAGCATTTTCCCGCCGCCAACGGAGAGACCGACGTGATGAATCGCTCCTTTTCCTTCCTCATAAGCAAAAAACAGCAGGTCACCAGCCTTCATATCATCAAGCGGGACATCCTTCCCCGCCTTAGCCTGATCTCCCGCATCACGGGGGATGCGGTATCCATTGGCCTTAAATATACTGTACATAAACCCGGAGCAATCAAACCCAAACCCGCTGATCCCTCCCCACAGGTAGGGAAGGCCAAGAAAAAACGCACCCGTTTGAATGATGTCTTCAGCAGTCCCTTTCTGTTCGCTGACAGGCGCTGCATCACTTTGCTTCACAAACCTTTCCCCAAAAACGGTCGAAACCTTAAAATATCCGTTTTCTTCTGCAATGAGGGGGAGAACTGTCAAAAAGCTCAATTCGATCTCCTTTTCTCCATTGCTTTTGTACAAAAAGGCAGCAGGTTTGCTGATCATCACATCGTGTTGTGAATGGATGGGTGTAGATTTTTCCAGTTGGTTCTTTTTCATCCAGCCCGGGTATCCGCGCGGATCCTTTCGGGATGGCTGGCTAGGCACGATCACAGAAGCCCATTCCCCCTGTTCCGCTGTCACAAGTACTTTTTCGCCAAAGAGAACCTGAGTTTGGATTACATTGTCTGTACATAATCCAAGCCGTTCATCATACGTCATGCGCTCCAGCCAGTCTCTGATCCTTACAGTCGGTTGAAGCATGAATTGATCAGACAGACGCGGTGAATCAGGCGCTGTCCAGATGTTGGCCACTGCTGATATGACGGTGTGCATCATTGCTCTGTTTCCCCTTTCAAAAGCGCAGCCCCGGTGATTCCGAGACCCGGTCTGCCAGGCATCGAAATCGTGCTGCCGCTGTATGTTATACCGCCTTTGATGACATCTGTTTTCAGCATCAGCGGCGCGTCAAAATCAAAGCGTGTGATGTTTCTTTTACTTGCCGCAAAATGCGCCGCGGCCGTAATGCCCAGCTTTGTTTCGATCATGCTGCCGACCATGCACTCCACCCCGCAGGCCTCCGCTATGGCATTGATTTTCTCAGCTCCGCTGATGCCGCCCGCTTTCATCAATTTAATATTGATCAAGTCTGCGCTTCTGGTTTGCAGAATTTCGAATGCCTGCCGCGGTGTAAAAACACTTTCATCAGCCATAATCGGAGTATCTGTCGCATCTGTCACCCTTTTAAGCCCTGTGAGATCATCTTTATGAACAGGCTGCTCGACAAGCTCAATGCCAAGGCCCGCATCCTCCATTTTCCGAATCGCAGTTACAGCCTCCTTCGGCGTCCACCCCTGATTAGCGTCTAAACGCAGTTTCACAGCTGATCCGACACGTTTTCTGATTTCCTGGATGCGGGCGATATCTGTTGCGATATCATCTTTTCCGACCTTTATTTTCAGCGTTTGAAAGCCTTGTTTGAAATAATTCTCGGCATCCGCGGCCATCTCTTCAGGTGAGTTGACACTGACGGTATAATCTGTTTCAAGCGCACCCCGGTATCCGCCAAGCATTTGATAAAGCGGCAGTCCGCACATCTGCGCCCAGCCGTCGTATAACGCCATTTCCACAGCAGCCTTTGCGCTCATATTTCCTGTAAGAAGATGCTGGATGTCGTGCAGAATAGCCTCATAGCCCGACAGGCTTTTTCCAAGCAATGCCGGCTTCAACACATGGTGGATGGCACTTTCAATGCTATCCATGCTTTCACCTGTAATCACGACCGTAGGCGGCGCTTCTCCCCATCCGATTGCGCCGCTGTCATAAGTGATCCTGACAATGACTGATTCAGCCGTATACACAGTGCGAAGCGCGGTTTTAAATGGCTTTGTCAGCGGGACGGCGATTCGGCTTGTTTCGATTCGAATGATTTTCATGTCTTCAGCGCCCCTTCTGAAACGCCTGCCTCTATTACAACTGTTTTTTCTGCTGTATTCATAGCAGCTTTCGCACCGACCGGAACGGCAATACTTGGGGAGCAGTGGCCAATTTTAAATCCTTTCAGAGCAGGTTTTCCGGCTGTTATAATATAGTCTTCCAGCACTTGCTCAAGAGAGAGAGACTTCTCTCTCTTCACCGGGACACAATTGTGAAAATCACAAACTAAAATCCCCTCCGCTTCCGTCAGCTTCCCCGACATTTTCAGCTGATTTAGCATCCGGTCGATTTGGTAAGGCTCCTCGTCAATATCTTCAATAAACAGAAGCTTTCCTCTCGTATCAATTTCAAATGGCGTGCCCAGTGTAGACGTCAGCAAAGACAGATTTCCCCCGACAAGCTCACCTTCCGCTTTGCCGGGAACAAGCACGGTCAGCGGAGAAAGCTCTTCAGTATAGGTGAATTCCGTCTCCTGGAAGAGCTGCTTATATGACGCTTTTGTCAGCGGGTGAACGTCGTCAAGGCCAATATCCGAGCTAAGCATCGGGCCATGGAAGGTGATAAGACCTGTGTTTTGATGAATGGCAGTATGTAAAAACGTAATATCGCTGTATCCCCAAAAGATTTTAGGGTGTTTGCGGATTAAGTTGAAATCAATGCCCGCGGCGATACGTCCTGTCCCAAACCCCCCGCATGCGCACAGCACTGCTTTCACCTCCTCGTCTCTGAACATCTCATGGAGATCCGCCAGCCGCTCATCATCCTGTCCCGCTAAATAACCGTGCTGGTTTTTCAGTGCCTTGCCCAACTTCACCTGAAGACCGAGCTCTTCTAAAAATAAAAGCGCGGTGTCAAGCTTTTTTGGATCCGGCGGGCTTGCGGGCGCGATCACTCCGACTGTATCACCCTTTTTCAGCGCTTTCGGCTTGTGATTCAACGGAAACACTCCTTTCATTTGCTCTGCACCCTACGTATACGTGCAAGAAAGAGAAAAAATACCGCTCCTTCGCATAAAGAAGCAGTATTTCCTCAATCACCGCCATCAGTTTTTATCTGCCCATTTTAAATCGATATAGCCGACAGGGTGACGGACAATTCCCTTTACTTGTTCGTTTTGCAGGTGAACCTGATTATAAAAATAAATTGGAATGATCGGCGCTTCATTGATGAGCAGCTTTTCAGCTTGATGCATAAGAGAGAAACGTGTTTTTTCATCGGCTTCATTTTTCGCCTTTTGGATCAGCTGATCGTATTCTTTATTGGCCCATCCTGTGCGGTTCATCGAATTTCCCGCTTGGAAGGCTTCCAGAAAACTGATAGGGTCCGCGTAATCAGGTAAAAATGAGCTTTGAGAGAATTGGAATTTCAGCGCTTTTTGATCCTCTAAAAATACGTTCCATTCCATATTGGCCAGCTTTACATCGACTCCAAGGGTATTTTTTAATTTTTGCTGGACAGCCTCGGCAATCTTTTTATGCTCCGGCTTTGTGCTGTAAGTAAGCGTGATCGCAGGAAGCTTATTATAGTTTTCTTCCTTCATCCCCTTTTCGAGCAGCTGCTTCGCTTTGCTTTCGTTAGGCGTGATCAGGTCTCCGCCCGCTTCACGGAAATCTTTGCCGTCGGGCTGCGTAAATCCAGGCGATACAAAGGCGCGCGCCGGTTTTTCATTATTTTTCGTGACGTACTTTACAATTTCGTCTTGATCCACAGCCATCGCAAAGGCTTTTCTGATGTTTTCATTTTGAAATGGCTCCATGTTCACATTAAACCGATAGAAATAGAGACCCGCCTGGTCAACAATATTGACGTTATCCTGATCCATCAGCTGGTCGCTTAACTCTGCAGGGACATAAGCAGTATCAAGTTCGCCTGATTGAAACATCTGATAATCTGTATTTCTGTCACTGACCATCGCCCATTTCACCTTATCAAGCTTTACGGTATCCTTATCCCAATACGTGTCGCTTTTCTCCATAGTGATGCTGTCATCATGCTTCCATTCCGTCAGCTTAAACGGACCGTTCCCAACAAAAGTATCCGCCTCAGCGAACCACTTTGGATTGTCTTTATCGACCTTTTCGTTTACTGGAAAATACGCTGGATTGGAGACGACGCTGAGAAAATATTTTTGCGGTGCTTCCAGCGTAACTTCAAGGGTTCGATCATCCTTTGCCGTCACCTTCACATCGTCTTTTTTCCCTTTCCCGCTGTTATACGCTTCGCCGCCTTCAATAAGATAGCCTAGGAATGCCGATGAAGCGCCTTTTTTCGGATCAAGCATCCGCTTCCACGCGTATTCGAAGTCTCCGGCTGTTACCGGATCTCCGTTTGTCCATTTCGCATTTTCTCGAATCGTAAACGTGTAGGTTTTTTTATCCTTTGATACAGACCACTTCTCCGCCATTGCTGGCTCGGGCTCATTCTCTTTGCCAAGACGCGTCAGCCCCTCCAAGATGTTATTTAACGGCTGCCATGACACATTATTGAAACCGATCGGCGGATCAAATGAAGTCGGTTCATTTTCGTTATTTAAATAAAGCACCTTTTCTCCGCTGGTTTTTGCCTTATCATGACTGCCTTCTTTTCCGGCCTGTTCATTTGCTGTGCATCCCATCAGCGCAAACGAAAGTCCTAATGCAAGGCCCATGCCCCATAGCTTTTTCACTCGTTTCATCCTCTTCCCCCTTTTCATGTTCAACCTTTTGCATCTCCTGACAGCACCGCACGCTCTGCTCGTTGATCCTGCAGCCAGCAGTTGACAGTATGCGAGTCAGATCTGATCGTTTGGGCCGGGTATACCCTGTCACACACAACCATCCTGTTCGGACAGCGGGCGGCAAACGGGCAGCCCGGCGGAGGTGAAAATAAATCCGGCGGCGTTCCGTCAATCGGGGTCAGCTCAGCGCCATCTAAATCCAGCCGCGGGACAGAGACCAGCAAGCCTTTTGTATATGGGTGCTGCGGCTGATAAAAAATATCTTTTCTTGTGCCGATTTCCGCCATTTTCCCGGCATACATGACTGCGACTCTGTCAGCTACCTGGGCAACAACCCCTAAATCGTGCGTAATCAGAATGACAGACACATTCGTTTTTCTCTGAATCTCTTTAAACAGCTCTAAAATCTGGGCCTGAATGGTTACATCCAGGGCGGTGGTCGGTTCATCCGCAATTAAGATGTCAGGCTCGCAAATCAGCGCCATCGCAATGACAATCCGCTGTCTCATGCCGCCGCTGAATTGATGGGGATATTGCTTTAGGCGCTCTTCGGGATCTGGAATACCGACCAATGACAGCATGGAAAGCACCTCTTTCCGCGCCGCTTTTTTGCCCATTTTTTTGTGGCGTAATAGCGCTTCCCCCAGCTGGTCGCCGACAGTCAGCGTCGGGTTTAACGCCGTCATCGGGTCTTGAAAAATCATAGAAATGTCGGCTCCCCTTATGCTTCTCATTTCTTTGTCAGAGAGACGGCAAAGGTCTTTGTTTTTAAATAGAATGCTGCCGTCTGTCACCTTCGCCGAATAAGGCGGAAGCAGGCCCATAATGCTTTGGGAGGTAACGCTTTTGCCGCAGCCGGATTCGCCGACGATCGCAAAGGTTTCTCCTTTATACAAATCAAAGCTCACCCCTCTGACCGCCTGAACCGTCCCGCCGTAAGTCGTAAAAGACACGTGCAGATTTTGGACTGACAGAACTTTTTCCATACAGCTACCTCCTCAGCTTAGGGTCGAGCGCATCCTGCAATCCGTCCCCCAGCACATTAAACGCATACATCGTCAGGGATATGAAAAAGGCCGGAAAAAACAGGCGCCACCAATGGCCAGACAAAATTGTAGGCAGGCCGTCATTCGCCATCACACCCCAGCTTGCAAACGGGGCCTGTATGCCGAGGCCGAGAAAGCTTAAAAATGATTCTGCGAATATTGCGGCAGGTACGGTTAATGTCATTTGTACGATGATCGCTCCCATTGTATTCGGCAGCAAATTCTTCCGTATAATGCGAAACGTTTTCGCGCCAAAGGTTTTCGAGGCGAGCACATATTCATAATTTTTAATCTGAAGCACCTGGCCTCTTACAATTCTCGCCATGCCGACCCATCCGGTCACAGTCAGCGCCACAATAATCGTGCCCAGTCCCGGCCCCATGAGCACCATCAGCAAAATGACAACAAGCAGGTACGGCAGCCCGTACAGCACTTCGATAATTCGCATCATAATGCTGTCAATCCTGCCGCCTTTATAGCCGGCAACGCCTCCGTAAATGACACCGATCACAAAATCAATCAGCGCTGCCATCACGCCGACAAATAACGAAATTCTCGCGCCATACCATGTTCGGGTAAACACATCCCGGCCGAGTTCATCGGTGCCGAACCAATGATCGGCTGAGGGCGGAAGATTTTGTTCGGTCAGCGATTGGCGCACGACACTATGAGGCGATATAAAGGGTCCGATAACTGCCATGACAAAAAGAAATAAAAGAATAAAGAGTCCAGCCATCGCTAATTTATTTTTCTTCAGCCTCCTCCAGGCATCCTGCGTGTATGACAAACTCGGCCGCTTGACCGAATCGGCTTCCCGATTTTTTTCCTGATTTGAGACAAACCACTCATCCGGCACCTGAATGTGCTGTTCTGGCTGGCGTTCATCCGTTTGTACAGGGAGATTCACACGCTTCACCCTTTCTTATGCAGTTTAATGCGCGGGTCTAAGAGACCGTAGGCCAAATCGACCAAAAACAGCATGATGATCAGAATGACGCTGTAAAAAACGGTCGTTCCCATAATCACGGGATAGTCCCGCTGATTGATGCTTTCCACAAAATATTTTCCCATTCCCGGAATGGCAAAGATTTTTTCAATGACAAAGCTTCCTGTTAAGATGCTGGCGACGAGTGTGCCCAGGACGGTAATGACGGGCATGAGTGCATTTCTGAGTGCGTGTTTCACAATAATTTTGAATGGGGAAAGCCCTTTTGCTTTTGCTGTGCGGATATAATCCTGAGTCAGAACTTCGACCATGCTTGACCGTGTCAGCCTGGCAATGATCGCCATTGGCCCTACAGCAAGCGCTGCGGTCGGAAGCACCATATGAATCGGGCTCGTCCATGTGGCAGCAGGAAATAGTTTGAGATTGACTGCAAATTGCTGGATGAGCAATGTTGCGAGAATAAAATTCGGGATGGAGATGCCAAGTACCGCAAGACTCATCGCAGCGTAGTCCAAAAAGCCATTACGGCGGAGCGCAGCGATTACGCCCAGTACCAGCCCAGAAATCACAGCAATGACAATCGCCGTCATTCCAAGCTCAAAGGAAACGGGAAATCCGCGTTCCAGCATGTCATTTACGCTGTCGGATGGTTTTTTTATTGAAGGTCCAAAATCGAATGTAATGATGGATTTTAGGTAGATGATGTATTGGAAAATGAGAGGATCGTCTAAGTGATAGTAGGCTTCGAGATTTTTTTGAACGGCTTCATTTGTGCCTCTCTCCTCGTTAAAAGGAGATCCGGGAATGACCTTCATGAGAACAAAAGTCAGGGTGGTAATCACCAAAATCGTAGCTGCCATTGCCCAAAAACGCTTTATCATGTATCGTGCCAAAGCCTAAAACACCCCTTTAGCAGAATGATGTCCGCATCGCAAGCTCAGTCATGACAAGCATCGCCTGATAGGCTTCAAGCATGTCCTTCGCCTGAAATTGAACGGTTGTGGTTCCCGTTTTGATTTCCGTTCCCGGCATCAGATTCGCCCATTCTGCCTGGCCGTAATTGGCGAATTCAATGCTCAGAACCGGCCTGTCAGGCGGTGTAAGCGGTTTGACCTTGTCCTTGTTTTGCAGGGCAAATGCGGTTTTTTCTGTCAACAGCCGTCCGGCTTTCGCAGGCGACAAGCACTTCACTGCAGATCTTGAAATCGTTTGTTTGACCGCGGCTGTCGTCACGTTCGGAATGAGCTCTTCCGCTTCCTTAGCCGCCCGGTCATCCCCGGCCACCATTAATACAGGGACATCATAATAACCGGCAACGTATGCATTTAGCCCAAGCTCACCGACAGGCCGATCGTTTATGTAAAAATGACGGACCCCGAAAATCATGCTGTGTGACATGACACCGGGAGTCGAGGCTCTCGCATGATAACCGAGGAACAAAGCGCCTGTAAACGTATCATCCAAACCCTCAACCATTGAAAATGGTTTGACGTCACCGGAAATCAAATCCGCTTCAGGGTGAAGCTTTTCAACCATCAGATTATTCATCTTCGAATGACTGTCATTGACCAGCACCTCAGTACACCCGCTGTTAAACGCTTCGGCAATACAGTAGTTTGCTTCTTCAGTCATAATGAGCCGCCCGCGTTCATAATTACGCTTGCCGGAATCCACAAAGGTATCGTCCGGAAGACCCGAAATACCTTCCATATCTACTGACAGGTACAATTTCATAACGCTCCTCCTTTTTTACTAAATTATGAATATTCTAACAAATTATATTAAAAAAAGAGGAAAAATGCAATATAACTAGGGAAAATCTCGACCATTCAGTGATAAAAAAAGAATCCTCTTGCAAGGATTCATGTCTGTTTCTCTGTCTGTTCTGTAACAAGTTCATATTTTTTCAGCGTTCTTTCAAACACCTGATCAAAAACGTCCGGCACAGAGGCGCGTATCACCTCAGCTCCCTCTCCCGTTATTCCGCCTTTCGTTGCAACACGTTCCAGCGTCTCCTCGAAAGACATATTTTTTTCAATCAGCAGCTTGCCAGTTCCGTATAGTGAATGAATCAGAAAATCAAAGGCTTCTTCTTTGGACAGGCTGCTGTTTCTGACGGCAGACAGTGCCAATTCTTCAAAGATTGCAGCTATGAATCCCGGTGCCGAGCTCGTTAAATTGCTGGCCGCATCAACATTCGATTCTTTGATTTCTCGTACACGGCTGAAAACCGATAACAATTCATTTAGATGCTCTTTCTTCTCCGCAGCTAGTGCTTCACTGTGAACGACAAGTGAGATGCCGGCTTCTGCTTCGGACGTAATGGCAGGAATTACACGTGAGATCCCCGCTTCTGTTTCCGCCTCCAAAAGACGCAGCGGCACACCGGCAGCTATGGATACGATGTGAGTATTTCTGTTCACATACGGGTGCAGACGGCGCATTGTTTCGATGACATGGAGCGGCGGGACGCATATCAAAATCAATTGGCATGTATTTGCCCAATTCTCCAGCGAATTAGCCGATACGTTTGGGTAATCTGACATGAGTGCCTGCAGCCGCTCCCCCTTCGTTCTCGTTTCAATAAATAGCTCATTCTCTTTTATTTGTCCGTGCTTCAACAGCTGTCTGGCGATCATATCCGCCATACTGCCATATCCAATCAATCCAATTTGTTCCATTGACTCAGTCCTTTCATATACAATATGAAGTGTACCGTTTTCCGCACTTTTTCACAATTTCCCATAATCTTTTCATTTTTATCCCACAGTTTTTGTTTATGATAAACTCAAGTCATAAACCTATCATAAATAGTAATGTGAAAATAGAGAAACGGAGTGAACATAATGAATAACTATCGTGATGAAAACAGAACGGAAGGTAATGAGAATGAGGTCTTTTTAACAAAAGAGAACGATCAGAGCACCTCCTACTCAGCCCGCAATGTCATTCATGATCAGGAAAAGAAAAAACGAGGATTCGGATGGTTCAGGCCGTTGCTTGGCGGAGTGATCGGCGGCAGTCTCGCCCTTGGCATTTACACGTTTACACCGCTTGGCGACCATGATTCTCAGGACACTGCAAAACAATCATCCAGCCAGCAGCAAACGCAATCTGTTACTGCTAAAAGCACGTCCTCTGAATCTAAAAAAAGCTCATCAAGCTCAAGCAGCTCATCTGCATTCAAGAGCGAGGACTCTTCTAAAATCTCAGATATGGTAGAAGACCTTTCACCAGCAATAGTCGGCATTACAAATCTTCAGGCACAATCAAACAGCTCTTTGTTCGGCTCTGGCTCATCCAGTTCCAGCTCTGATTCCAGCGAAGACACAGAAAGCGGTTCAGGGTCTGGTGTCATTTTCAAAAAAGAGAATGGCAAGGCTTATATCATTACAAATAACCACGTCGTAGAAGGAGCATCTTCACTGAAGGTATCCTTATATGACGGCACTGAAGTGACAGCAAAGCTGGTAGGCAGTGACTCGTTAACTGATTTAGCTGTCCTCCAAATCAGTGATGATCATGTCACAAAAGTGGCAAACTTCGGAAATTCATCTGATCTCAGAACAGGCGAGACCGTTATTGCGATTGGGGATCCGCTTGGAAAAGACCTGTCCCGCACGGTAACACAAGGAATTGTAAGCGGCGTGGACAGGACGGTTTCAATGTCTACTTCAGCCGGCGAAACGAGCATTAACGTCATTCAGACAGACGCAGCAATTAACCCAGGTAACAGCGGCGGTCCTTTGTTAAATACAGACGGCAAAATTGTCGGCATTAACAGTATGAAAATCAGTGAGGATGATGTTGAGGGTATCGGATTTGCCATTCCAAGCAATGACGTAAAACCGATTGCTGAAGAATTGCTGTCGAAAGGGCAAATTGAACGTCCATATATCGGTGTCAGCATGCTTGATCTAGAACAAGTGCCGCAAAACTACCAAGAAGGCACACTCGGCCTGTTCGGCAGCCAGCTGAATAAAGGTGTTTACATCCGTGAGGTCGCTTCAGGCTCTCCTGCTGAAAAGGCTGGATTAAAAGCGGAGGATATTATCATCGGCCTAAAAGGTAAAGAAACCGATACAGGCAGTGAATTGCGCAATATCTTATATAAAGACGCAAAAATCGGTGATACCGTTGAAGTGAAAATTCTCAGAAACGGCAAAGAAATGACGAAAAAAATTAAACTCGATCAAAAAGAAGAGAAAACTTCGTAAGAGATAAAGCCTCGGGCCGCAAAATTCGGCCTGAGGCTTTTTTAATAGACAAAGACCTAATTGCTCTATGAAACTTTCTGGCGAGATATCCGTATATCATACAGACTGACATCATTCGCATCAAGATGCTAGAAACATCGTTTGCTAGGAGGTATAAACATGAAAACCGCGGGATTGAGTATGATCTGCGCAGGATTAGCTTTTCTTTTGCTGAGCTTTCTTCTCTCTGAATCGACGTTGGCATGGGGAGTTGTACTGGGTGCCAGTATTCTATTAAACGTCACTGGTACAGCAGTGATCATGCGTTTCTTAAAAGCCCCCCAATATAACAGCTGACATACGGCAAAGCCTAAGACGAAAACGATTAGGCTTTGCCGTTTTTCTTTCAGCGTGAGTGAACCGAAGTACAAGCCCGCAATCTCTTCCGCCTTCTCTTATTCCATATATCTATTCGTATTTTTCACTTTGATCGGCAGAACATAAAAAAACCCCTGTCCGTTAAGAACAGAGGTTTTAAGGTTATGACATGTGCTGGTCTCTATAGAGTCTTTTATTTTCAATCCCGTACGATTTCTGTACGATGTAAAGCGGCCGGTCTTTGGCTTCATCATAGATTCTGCCGATATATTCGCCGATCATGCCGAGAATCAGAAGGACAATGCCGCTGAACAGGAGCTGGATCACAATAAGTGATGACCAGCCGGTAATCGTGCTGTCGGTGAACAGCTTCAAATACAGTACGATAAACATATACAGAAATCCTGCGCCTGACATTAAGACTCCGACATAGCTTGCCAGCTTCAGCGGTTTATGTGAAAATGTCGTAATGCCGTCCATTGAAAGCTTCAGCATTTTCTTAAGCGGGTATTTCGTTTCTCCGGCAAGCCTTTCATCACGTACATACTCAACTGCCGTTTGTTTGAAGCCTACCCAGCTGACGAGTCCTCGGACAAAAGGGTTTTTTTCCTTTAATTTTTTCATTTCATCACAGACTTTTCTGTCCATGAGGCGGAAATCCCCGGTATCAATCGGGATATCAATATCTGTCATGCTGCTGAGAAGCCGGTAAAACATGGCCGCTGTCTGTTTTTTGAAAAAGGTTTCCCCTTTTCGTTTTGTACGTACGGCGTATACGACCTCATAGCCTTCCTTCCACTTTTCAATCATGTCTAAAATTAACTCAGGAGGGTCCTGCAAATCGGCGTCAATGACGGCGATGGCATTCCCCTGTGCATAATCCATACCCGCTGTAATCGCGATTTGATGCCCAAAATTCCTTGAAAAGTCTATAATCTTTACTCTCGGATCGATCAGGCTGTACTCTCTTAAAATCTCAATACTGCGATCTTTGCTGCCATCATTGACGAAAAGCAGCTCGTAGTTTTCCTTCGTTTGATCCATGACCTCTTTTAAGCGCTGATAGGTTTCATGAATGACAAGCTCTTCGTTATACACAGGTACAACAATTGAATATTGAATATGTCTGCTCATGTTTTTTCCTCCTATTCATCAGCATTTAGTTCGTATAATGTTGCTGACTGGTTCATTCCGCCAGGCCCGCCGCCCATTTTGCCGGTTTGACCTGAAGCCTTGCTGTTGCTTGAAGTATCAGCTGAATCAGTATCTTCTGTTTTTTGATCAGAACTTGATTGCCATTTTTCTGATGCTACTTCTTTTCCATTTTTCTCAACCCATTCGACAATGTCATTGTTTCCGCCTTTCCCCATTCCTGAAGCCAAGAAGTATTTCACTTTTCCTTCTTTTACGAGCTTTTTAAATTGAGTCAGCGTGATCGCCGGGTCAGAACCGCTGTATCCGCCAATAGCCATGACAGCTTTTTTCGTTTTAATGATATATGGCGCCGCTGTGTTCGAATTGGTTGTGGCGAATAGGTATTCAGCTCCGGTGTTATTCTCCTCTAGATATTTGATCAGTTTTTCATTTACAGTCGCATCAGACATTCCCATGCCTTTTCCGCTCATTGATGCGAGCTGAGGGCCTGTTTCAGGCAGTGAACTGTTGCCACCGTACAATAGCGGTGTGCTTGCCCAATACATCGGCATCACCAGCAATGCGAGAAGAGCTGCAAGCGAAGTATAATAACTGATCGGTTTTTGGCGCTGTTTGAACAGCAGCAAAGCAATCGCTGACAACACGCCGATAACCCCTACGCCAATACTCCATCCAACACCGATTTGATCGTTGTAGTTTCTGAGAATAAACAATTCAAATCCAGTTGTCGCAATGATTGCTCCCGGCAGAAGCCATGATTTCCAGCCTGTCTGATTGCGGTACAGATGAACAAGGGCAACCCACCCCGCACCGACAAGAGCCGCAATCGGCGGTGCCAGCATAATGAGATAATAATGATGGAAAAATTCTGCGACACTGAAGAATCCGGCAATCGGTACAAGCCACGCAACCCAGAATACCGTTTCCTTCTGCTCTATAGATAATCTTCTTCTTTCTCTCGCGCCAGCGATCAGTAAGCCTGCGATTCCAAAAATCGCAAATGGCAGAAGCCAGCTGATTTGATCAGATAACTCTGTTTGGAAAAGCCGCAGTGGACCAGGTGTTCCCGTTCCAAACATTCCTGAACCTGATTGCATTTTTGAGCCGGTTCCTGTTCCGCCTTTCCCTCCGTCTCCGCCAGGTCCTCCTTGGCCGCCATCTCCGCCGCTTGGAGGGCCTCCTTGACCGCCGCTTGGCATTTCTCCGCCGCTTGGCATTTGGCCATTGGATGGAGGTGCCGTCATATTGCCACTTGAGGATTTGTCATCGCTTGATGTCTGATTAGGCGGTGCTTGAGTGTTATCAGAAGAAGACATTTCTTTTGAAGCGTCTTTGTTTGGCGCACCCTGGCCGCTGCCGGAATTTTGGCCTGTCAGCCGCTGGATTCCGTTATAACCAAAAGCCAATTCCAGCACAGAGTTGGTTTGGCTGCTTCCGATATAAGGCCGCTTGCTTGCAGGGATATTGTCAACAATGAGCGGCCACGATAACGAAACGGCTGCTAATACGGCTAACGCACTTACCAGCGAAATGATTTTTTTCTTCATCGTAGCGTTTGCCGCAATCAAATAGAATAATAAGAAAGCCGGTAAAATCATGTAAGCCTGCAGCATTTTTGTATTGAAACCTACTCCAACAACGAAAAACGCCGCTAACAACCAGATCAGCTTTCCTTTTCTGATTGCTTTAAAGAGAAGCCATGTAGCAAGCAATAAGAAAAATACCAGTAATGCATCAACATTGTTTGTACGGGCCACAGCCACCGCGATCGGTGTACATGCCATGATGAAAGAGGCAATTCTTGCTGCCGTCTTACCGAATGTCGGTTTTATTAACAGATACATTAAAAGGACAGAACCTACACCAGCAAGTGCCTGAGGCAGGATGACGCTCCACCCGTGCATACCGAATATAAGTGCGCTGATGGTTTGTATCTGGAACGTAATAGGCGGTTTATCAACCGTTATAAACCCCGCCGCGTCGAATGAGGCATAGAAAAAATTATGAAAGCTTTGCATCATACTTGTGACTGCAGCGGTGTAATAAGGATTCACCGTATCATCATTCCAGATGTTATAGATATTTAAGAATGCAGATGCGAGCAAAATGAGGATGAGGACGATATCCAGCTCGCGTTTTTTCTTTTCCACGTGTTTTTCACTCCTTTTTGTCTAACTTGGAAATAGTGTAACAAGCAAATATGAATAAACTATTAATAAACAAAGACAATATTTTTGCCGAGGCCATTTCATGCCAATCATCCTAGATACAGCTGGTCTCAAGCCATTTCTCCCAACCGTAATCTGATATTTCCTTCCAATGGGTGATGCTGTTTTACCAAAATAAAAAAGCCCTCCGGCGACGCCGGAAGGCAAATGAATCACAATTTATTGGATCGGTTTCAATTTCGCTTCAATTTCAGCTCTTCGATGCTCAAGATATGGCGGAAGAGCGATCGTTTGGCCAAGCTCATCAAGATTTTCATCTACCATAAAGCCCGGTCCGTCTGTTGATAATTCGAACAAAATGCCGTTCGGTTCTCTGAAATACAGCGCCTTGAAATAGTAGCGCTCAACAATGCCAGAATTGCTAAAGCCTTCCCGGCTGATGATCTGATGCCACCCGGCAAGTTCTTCTTCATCTCTTACCCGAAATGCAACGTGGTGAACACTTCCTTTGCCTTGGCGCTCGCGCGGAAGATCGTTTCTTTCTATTAAATGGATTTCCGTTGCCGCACCGCCTTCACCTGATTCCAAAATAACAGCGGTTCCTTGTCCTCCAACTGGTTCACGGCTGATTTCTGTAAATCCAAGAATATTCGTCAGCACGTGTAAGGTTGGTTCGGCATATGGCACAGTCAGTTCAACCGGCCCTAATCCGCGAAACGAAAATTCTTCCGGAATGCCGCTCTGTTTAACAGGCAGGCCATATCCTTTTCCTTTCTCATCAGCAGTCAGCACAAGCCGCTGCCCTTCATGATCTTGGAATGCCAATATGTCACGTCCGGCTCTTTTTGAGATGCCGCTGTGCGCCACTTCGTGCTCTTCAAAACGTTCTTTCCAGTAATGCAGAGCTTCTGTACTTGGGACGCGCAACCCAATAGAAGAAATACTGTTTGTTCCCGCATGAAATGGTGCAATGCGAGGAATCTCGAAAAACGTCAGCTCAGTTCCCGGATTTGCCACTTCATCTCCGTAGAACAGATGATACATTGTTGGTTCATCCTGGTTGACGGATTTTTTGACGAGCTTTAATCCTAATACTTTCTTATAGAAATCCAAGTTTTTTTGTGCGTCGGCCGTTAATGCCGATACATGGTGAATGCCGTTGACTTTCATATGCTGTCCCTCCAGGTCATTTTATCTCGATTTCGAGATATCATATCATAGTTATCTATTTATTGTTCTAATAACAAGGTATTTTATTCGCAAGGGAAAGTCAACATATCAGCTTCACCGACGGTTCGTTCATTTTCTGAATTCTACCTCTCCTCTGATCCGTTTAAAATTCCTCTGCAGAAAACACGAACTTTATAAAAGAAATAATGCGATTCATTCGTTTATAGATTGTTGAAAGAGACGTTTCCACCGTTTTTTTAACTGAACGAAAAGCAAATATCGAAAATCAGAAAATTTATTTTATTTCACTTTTCTAAAATAGGGTTTACAATATGAAAAAATAGATTCTTCATCATGAAGCTTCAACACCATAGGAGGTTACGGACATGCATACTGAAGACAACGGTTTGAAAAAAGAGATAGGCCTCTTGTTTGCCCTTACTCTTGTCATCGGAACCATTATCGGCTCTGGTGTTTTTATGAAGCCCGGCGCTGTGCTTGCTTATTCAGGTGATTCAAAAACCGCGCTTTTCGCCTGGCTGTTAGGCGGTATTTTAACACTGGCGGGCGGTTTGACAATCGCGGAAATCGGAACGCAGATTCCAAAAACCGGCGGGCTTTATACGTACCTTGAAGAAGTGTATGGCGAATTTTGGGGATTTTTGTGCGGCTGGGTGCAGATTATCATTTACGGTCCGGCGATTATAGCCGCGCTGGGTTTATATTTTGGCTCTTTAATGGCGAATCTTTTCGGCTGGGGATCTGGATTGTCAAAAGCAATCGGAATTATAGCAGTTCTCTTTTTATGCGTCATTAATATAATCGGTACAAAATACGGCGGCTTTGTCCAAACGCTGACAACGATCGGTAAACTGATTCCGATTGCATGCATCATCATCTTCGGCCTTTGGAAAGGTGATCAGCACATCTTCACAGCAGTAAACGAAAGTATTTCCGATATGAACTTCGGAGCGGCCATTTTGGCTACACTATTTGCGTACGACGGATGGATTCTTCTGGCCGCTCTCGGCGGAGAAATGAAAAATCCCGAAAAGCTGCTGCCACGCGCAATGACGGGCGGATTATTAATCGTAACAGCCATCTATATTTTCATTAACTTTGCATTGCTTCACATCCTGTCTGCGAACGAAATTGTCACACTTGGCGAAAATGCGACAAGCACTGCTGCCACCATGCTGTTCGGTTCAATTGGCGGAAAGCTGATCAGTGTCGGAATTATCGTCAGCATCTTTGGATGTTTAAATGGAAAAGTACTTTCTTTTCCGCGTGTTTCATTTGCAATGGCAGAACGCAAACAGCTTCCATTTGCTGATAAGCTTTCACATGTACACCCGACATTCCGCACACCATGGATCGCGATTTCCTTCCAGATTGCTTTGGCTTTGATTATGATGCTGATCAGCAACCCGGATAAGCTCTCTGAAATCTCTATTTTTATGATCTACATTTTTTATGTGATGGCCTTTTTTGCGGTGTTTATTCTCCGCAAGCGAACAAAGGGAGAAAAGCGCGCCTACAGTGTTCCGCTTTATCCATTCATGCCGATTTTGGCCATCGCAGGCTCCTTCTTTGTATTAGGCAGCACACTCATTACAGATACAATGAGCTGCGGATTATCCATCCTCATCGGCCTTGCCGGACTGCCTGTTTATTACTGGATGAAAAAACGAAAAGCAAGCTGATAAAACGGTTCCCTTGTTTAGGGAACCGTTTTTTGGTGAAACAGAAGATAAAAGTTGACAGGAAAAACACAACTTTTGATATACTTTTTACGTTAAGCAGAAAGATTTTGCAAACTTGGGTCGGTTTTTTGAATCGAAGTAGGTCAAAATAAGGGGACATGATTTGCAGAAAAAGTCAAGCCGTGTTTTTTTCGACTTTACCTGTTTTTTTTCGACAAAAGGCTATATAATAATTTGATGTGTGCATTGTCTCATTCAAACTATGGAGGGTTTTTAATGATAAGAAGAAAAAAAGATAAGTTCTCACTCCTTTTAACAGAAATTGCAAAGAACATAGACGAAACTGCCGAATATTTTGTGAATTTTAAGGTCACAAACCAAACGACGCTTAAAGAATTCGCAGATACGTTAAAGGAATATGAAACAAAAGGTGACAATCATGTTCATGTCATGATTAAAGAGCTTAACAAAGCGTTCATCACTCCTATTGAACGCGAAGATATCCTTCAGCTGACAAACAGCCTGGATGATGTGCTTGACGGAATCGAACATTTCTCTGCCATGATGGAGATTTTCTCAATTACCTCATCTGACGAGCATATTGATAAATTCAGCGGATACATCAGAGAATGTGCGAAAGAAATTTTAATTACAATTGAACTGCTGGCAGAAAACCGGTTAAAGGATATTCAGCCTCACGCTATCAAAATTAAAGAGTATGAGCACAGCTGTGACAACCTGCACAGAAAATCATTAAAGAATCTTTTCGGAAATGAAACAGATCCGATTAAAGTTATTCAATATCGTGAAATTTATGAAACGCTTGAAGAAATTGCCGACTCTTGCCAAAGTGTTGCCAATAATCTTGAAACCATCATTATGAAAAACGCGTAACGAGGGGTAAAAATGGATATTCTATTCATATTAACAATACTAATAGTCATTTGTGCTCTGGCGTTTGATTTCATCAATGGGTTTCATGATACGGCGAACGCTATTGCGACTTCGGTATCAACAAAAGCGCTGAAACCGCGCCATGCCATTATCATGGCGGCTGTGATGAATTTTATCGGAGCAATGACATTTACAGGTGTTGCCAAAACCATTACGAAAGACATTGTAGATCCTTATACACTGGAAAATGGCTCTGTCGTAATTCTGGCCGCGCTAGTCGCTGCGATTGCCTGGAACCTTATCACATGGTACTACGGCATCCCAAGCAGCTCGTCCCATGCCATCATTGGAGCTATTGCCGGAGCAGCCGTTGCGGCAGCCGGATTTACTGCGTTAAATTATAAAGGCTTCATTAAAATCATTGAAGCATTGATCTTTTCACCGATTATCGCTTTTGTCCTTGGTTTTATTTTATACAGTATCGTCAAGCTGATTTTCAAAGACAGCAATTTGGCGAAAACAAACAAGCAATTCCGCAGAGTGCAGATTGTAACAGCTGCCCTGCAATCGTATACGCACGGAACAAACGATGCGCAAAAAGCAATGGGAATTATCACAATGGCTCTCATCACAGCGAATTTACATACTTCTTCTAACGATATTCCTACCTGGGTGCAATTCGCCTGCGCGACAGCCATGGGTCTTGGAACATCAATCGGCGGCTGGAAAATCATCAAAACCGTTGGCGGAAAGATCATGAAAATTCGCCCGGTAAACGGGGTTTCCGCTGACTTAACCGGGGCAGCGATTATTTTCGGCGCTACATTTATTCATTTGCCGGTCAGTACAACCCACGTCATTTCTTCATCAATTCTTGGCGTCGGTGCGTCACACCGGGTAAAAGGCGTAAACTGGGGTACGGCCAAGCGAATGCTCATTACATGGGTCATTACGCTTCCGATTTCAGCGACACTTGGTGCCATCGCCTACTTTATTTTAAATATGATTTTTTAATGTCACACCGCTTCTGTCAAAGGAGCGGTTTTTTTGATGGAAGAGGAAAACCATCCGGATCTCTCGAATACAATAAGCAGAACCTATTTCAGATGTGAGGGAGTCGAGTATGGTTTTATTCTTTCAGATCATGGTCTGGTGCATTGTGGCTGGACTGGGGTTATACGTGTATGCCACGTGGCGTTTCGAAGCGAAGGTCAAAGAAAAAATGTCCGCCATCCGGAAAACATGGTATTTGCTGTTTGTTCTGGGCGCTATGGTATACTGGACATATGAGCCCACTTCCCTATTTACCCACTGGGATCGGTATCTCATTGTCGCAGTCAGCTTTGCTTTGATTGATGCTTTCATCTTCTTAAGTGCATACGTCAAAAAACTGGCTGGCAGCGAGCTTGAAACAGACACAAGAGAAATTCTTGAAGAAAACAACGAAATGCTCCACATGTATCTCAATCGGCTGAAAACATACCAATACCTATTGAAAAACGAACCGATCCATGTTTATTATGGAAGTATAGATGCTTATGCTGAAGGCATTGATAAGCTGCTGAAAACCTATGCTGATAAAATGAACTTAACGGCTTCTCTTTGCCAATATTCGACGCAGGCTGATAAAGACCGGTTAACCGAGCATATGGATGATCCGGCAGATGTACAAACACGGCTCGATCGAAAGGATGTTTATTACGACCAATACGGAAAAATGGTTCTCATCCCTTTTACCATCGAGACAAAGAACTATGTCATCAAGCTGACGTCTGACAGCATTGTCACGGAATTTGATTATTTGCTATTTACGTCATTAACAAGCATATATGATTTGGTGCTGCCAATTGAGGAGGAAGGTGAAGGATAATGGAACGTGCGTTTCAAAACGGATGCGAGCCCAGAGCGGCCAAACCGTTTAAAATCCTGAAAAAACGTTCAACCACCAGTGTCGCAAGCTATCAAGTCAGTCCGCACACAGCAAGAATCTTCAAAGAAAACGAACGGCTGATTGACGAGTATAAACGAAAAAAAGCATGATCACACTAAAAGGACAAGAGAAAACAGCTCTTGTCCTTATTCCTTTTCTTAATGGGTTACATATAATAAATACAAACAGAGGATAATGTCAGGTGATACAGTGAAAAAATTGGTGAGGCGTGTGAAGTTTGTTGATTACGGTAAGTTTGGGCTTTCCGGGTACTCGCTTCGGGTGAGGGAGCGCAGTGCAGGAATTTTAAAAAAGTTGAAGAAGAAAAAATAAATCCCGGAACCAGCTCCGGGATTTTTATGGTCTGTGATCAGCTTAATTGCGCTGCGATCTTGGCTTTCGTCGCAGGCCCGTAAATACCGTCAGCAGTCAGACCGTTAACAGACTGAAAACGTGCGACTGCGTCAGCTGTTTTCGGGCCGTAAATGCCGTCAATTCCGTTGTTGACAGCTCCTTTATCAGGGTAAAAATACAGAGCCGCAAGTGCTCGTTGCACTTGAAAGACGTGTTCTCCTGAGGTATAAGGTGTTGTCAATTGAATGATACCATCAGGGAGCGGATAGAGCTCTGGTTCTTCTGCGAACGATGGCGCACTTACAATTAATACTTGACCAACCCGAATAAGATTCGGGTCTTCGATATTGTTCCACTCTTGCAGCTGAGCAACCGTAACACCGAATGCTTTCGCTATCGATGTGAGTGTGTCACCTTGTTTCACGACGTAAGTTTGGCTGCCGCCTCCCCCAATTCCTGCTTTGAACGAATCCCACGTATCTAACAATTTTCGCGGACATTCCTTCCCTGACCAATACTTGTGAGGGACGACATTGGCAAGACTGATATTATGTTCAGCCATTAATGTTTTGATGAGCCACTGGGCATTTGCTGTTGCTTTTGCAAAATCTCCATCAGCATTTTCGCAAATTTCAATACCGATAGAAGCCCGGTTGCCGCTGCCATTTCCGTCTCCCGCATGCCAGCCGTTTTCATTCAAAGGCAGATGCTGATAAATTTCTGTATCATCAACTGTAAAATGCCAGCTTGTCGTCGTATCAGGATTTTTCAAATAGCGGGCATGGGCCGCAGCATCCGCCCCTACTGCAGTATTCGCTGTATTGTGCACCGTAATGTAAAGCGGCGTCATTGCGTAGCCTGGACGGTTATTTGCGCCAACCGGAATAAAGTCTTGGATAATGTTAACCATTTTCATCTCTCCTTATTTTGTCAGATTATTGTCTCTTAACAAGTCACGCTGCTTTTTCCCTTTTTCTGTTACATAGTTGTTTTTAAACCAAGCGGCAAGTGTCGTTCCAATTGTAAAGGCAATGGAACCGGCTGAATAAAGAGCGTCAGCAAGCTGATTGACCTGCTCCTCCTGAATGTCCAATGGTGATTTGCCGAGCATCAGCATGGTCTGGTTGATTAAAGCAATTAAAAGAAGCACCGTCCTGATGACCGTGCCTTTGTCAAACGTGTTCATAAAAATCCCCCTTTAATGCTGCAGCAGGCTGTACATAATGGCGATGGCTCCGCCAATGATGCCTGTAGACACTGCTGTAATGATGGCACCTGTGATGGTGCGTTTGATCCACGTTGTGTTTTCTTCAATTTTGTTTAATTTTTCGTTCAGCGTCATGATTTGCTGGTCTTGACGGTCAGACACGCGTTCTAATGCGGAAACCCTCTGCTCAAGCGCTTTGTGCTCGCCTTTCATGTCTGCTAAATCCTGCTGAAACACATTCACATCTGCCTCTTGCTGCATTACTTACTCCTCCTTCACATGCAGATCACCTCCCTTCCGAGGGCCAAAACTGTTATGAAACAGCGGTCCCTTTTACCGAAAGAGTACCGCCGGTGATACTGACGATCTCCATGATGATCTCCTTAAACCCTTTAATATCAAAGGCCCACGCCTCAGCTTTTCCTAATGTACTCAATGCAGAGCTTGCATCATCAATTTTCACGCCTCTGATCGGTAGTTTCTGTCCTGACACCGATTTTCCCCAAAATTTGACTTCGCTCATTTCCGCTGTGCCGTATACTTCAACGAGTAAATGCTCGGCACCGTCAACAGGTAAAACAGCACCCTCACCGGCGGACTCTGCATTTTCATGAAAGACAAAGTCAAATGTTTTGCGAGACTCCACTTTCAACCGTCCATCGTGTATTTGATTCTCCTGAAAGTCAATCTGCAAAGGCGCTTTTCCACTGACACGCACATCCATTTCACCCGCACCGACTGATTGGTATAAGATAAACTCTGATTGTTGAAGATTCCCGTTCACATAGCGAAAGCGGTAAAAGCGTTTAGAAAGGTATACCCAGTCCGTCGCTGTCAGGACACCTGCTACGACATTAACGGATGCTGTCGTCGTCCAAACATTGTTGTTGTCACTTTCTTCTATAAAGAGCGTACCTTCACGATCTGCATACGCCCAGCCCTTCACTTTCGAAATCAGAACTGCGCCAAGCCTGTCCTGCCCGAGCTGACTGTATGCCTCAGTTGCCTTTAAGGAAGCATTTGTTAAAATCTCCGCTACACCCGACAAATTCGAAACAGGTGTCACAAAATCATTTTTTCCTCCTCGATAGGGCTTTACAGCTCCGGCTTTTCCAGTCTTATCGAGAGGAAATTCATATTGATACTTCACCATTTTCATCCTCCTTTGATTTAAAAAAAGGCAAAATAAAAAAGCCTTTACATGGCTTTACCGGTAATTTCTTCATACTGATCAGCTGTGATCAGCTTTTTGTTCACACCTTCTGCCAGATCCTCAATTGAACAGTCTTTATATGCTAAGGCCTGTTTCACCATATCCGTTGTCGCCCACTCATAATAGAGGGCAAGCACCCAATAATTCATTCAGCATGATCTCCTTTCAAAGAAAGTACGGAAAGCTTTATATCTGCCAGCTCGCTTCCCAACGTTTTGTTCAACTCTTCAAGCTGCTTGCGGGCCAGCTTCTCCTGCGACAACTCCTGAGCGAGAAGCTCCACCTGATCAGGCGGCTCGTACGGCGGGTTTTTTTGCAGCTCCTCCCACCAGGATTCGAGTTCTTTTTGCGTTGGGATGGGGGCGCGCAGGTTCCATTTTTCAATATAAGAACCATTACCGTCATTCCTCAGCTCAAAATCCTTTCTCGGCACAGCGTCAGGGTATTTGTACATGATTGCGTCGTATAAGATCATTACTCTTACCTCCTAAGTCCTCGGATAATTTCTGCCACCGATTTCTGTAATATCAAAGTAGTTATACCACCCTGAGCTTTCTGTTGTATACCGAGTAGTACCACCGTTATATCCGACATATAAGTAAATTTCAATATAATCCCCTTGATTTGCTGGAACTGTTGCAGCCCCATAAAGTCCAACATTTATTTCGGTAGTATCCGACTGGTCTCCTGGATTTGCCCTATAGTGTGCAATATTTTTATATCTAACACCATTTAAATAAATGTCCAATTCATAGTTTACATACCTTTGATAATTTTCTATATACAATCCCGCGTTCACCAAAAACATTCCATCATTCGGAACAATAAATCTATTGTTTTTAGTATCAAAAGTATTATGGCTATCTTTTATTTTTCTATTATATTTTACTTTTTGAAGTTCTCCTTTAATCAATTGCTGCTTTCCTGTAGTTCCGATATTTGCATGAGCAAATCCAGAAATTTTATGCCAAGCTGTCCAACCGGAATCGGCCCACCAATGGCGAATCCAAGAACCTGTACTAGTAAAATAAGAGTTTGACTCATTTCCTGTCCCATAAAAATATTGAGCAAATCGATAATTACTATACTTTTCATTTTTTACTATGCCATAGGTAAGCGGGTAACCTGTTGTATTATTTGCTCCTATATCCATAAAAGTCAGCCCATCTGGATACTCATTGCCGCTTGTTCTAGCGTCTTGAATTGCATTGGATCCTGTAAGAACTGTTAATTTATTATTCGTATAATTAGAGTCAACATAGTTTTTAGCATCAGCTAAAGCTTTATCTGCTTTACTTTGTGAACCTTCCGATGTTTCCAACATATACCAATTAGTATAATCAGTACCATTAAAAGCTATCCTTGTATAAAGTGTTTTCGTAGAGATGCTAAACCAATCTTGACGTGTAGCCCATTTATTTACAGAAGGGTAGATAATTAATAAACCTGTTCTGTTATCATTTAGCGGAAATTGATTTTGCAATACTGGATTTGCATTCATGTAATTAGTGTCTAAACGATAAGTGCCAGGCGGAAGATTTAAATCATTTGCATCGGTTATTGAATTTAATGGTCTAGTAATAAAGGCCGTGCTGTTAGTATAATCTTTTGATTGGTTCAAAGCAGTATCAGCTTTTTTTTGCGCACCATCAGGTGTCTCCTGCTTAACATTCTCAACATTTCCGAGACCCACTTGTTGTTTAGTAACTGAATGTGGATTAGTTTTATCATTTTTATGAATATCTAATTCTGATTGAACTCTATCTATAAAATCTGTTGTTGCAATTTGTTTCCATCCTCTAAATTCTCCATCAGTGTGAACCATTCCGATCCACATCATGCTTCCCCAACTTTGGTAAGCTACTATTGTTTTCCTTCCTGAACCGCCTTCTACAATATCGTAGTTATACCAAGTTGCATCGCCTTCCACCGGGTTGTTTACAACTGACTGACCAACTGCACAATAAAACCCAGAAGATAATGTAAGAATATCTGTACCGTCTTGGAGTTGTATTCTTTTACCATCGTCTCCAGTAAGTTTAATTAGTTGGGCAGCATTCCATTTATTTCTTTCCCCTTCAGATACATGAACTTTAGTATTGCTTAAATGAGCATCAAAATCTGCTTGTGAGGCTTGTTTCACATTTTCGACATTCCCAAGTCCAACTTGTGCTTTTGTTACTTGGTTAGGATTATCTCTTCGTGCAGCAAAACTATCTGTATAGGCTTTTGCGTTGGCTTCGGCTTGATCTGCCTTATTTTGAGCTTCACCTGGAGTTTCTTTTGCGTTCCAGTTTTCACGCTCTGTCGATGTAATATGCCGCACCTGATCTTGCTCATGCTTGTCAAAATCCTTCTTCGCCGCCTGCTGTACATTATCAACATTCCCCAGCCCGATTTGCGCCTTTGTTGTGTTGTGGGGGTTGTTCATGTCGTTTTTGTGGGCGGCCAGGTCTGTGTGGGCGTCTTTTATGCCTTTTTCCCAGCGGTTGACGTCGTCTTCGTTGATGGGGTCGTCCGGAAGCCAGTCTGTTTTTTCTTCGTATGCCATGTTTACACCACCTCAAAAGTAAATCTGAAATCGAGTGTTCTGTTTTCGCTGACGTCCAGGTCAGTCTTTCTTTCAGTGATCACATTGCCCTGCTCGTCAAAAATTTGGACCGTTTCGATATGCTTGATGTCTTCCTCACGTTTTGTCAGGACGGTGACTGTCGCTCCGTCAATGGCGAGTTCTACTATTTCTGTTTTTTGGCCGTTGAGCAGCACGTGATCAATTCTGCTTTTCAGATCTGCCGCTGTACGTTCTCTGTATATGGTTGAAATCAAGTTAAAACCACCTCATTGTTGTTAAGGGTGACAGAATAACCGACCTTCAGCTCACTGGCTGTTCGGTATCTGCGGTGATTCAGGATGACTGTGTCTTTGATTTGTAGCGTCTCGTTTAATCCGCCTCTGAGCGTATACGCCAAATGAGCAGGCTTCATGTTTTCTATCGCTTCGATCAGCTCATTCATGTGCTGAAGGTCATCAACATTGATATCCACGTTAAAGCGGTATTCACCGGGGAGCAGACGGACCTGTGTAGACGGGTTTTTCAAGAAACGATTCACCGCCTGCTCAATGGCCTTGTAAGTGATTGGCGGGATGTTCGACATTTTGGAAATGAGCCGCAATCGTCTGATCTCATCTGTGTCGCCTGATTCACGCGGGACGTTTAAAATCTTTTCCCAGCGGCTGAGCCCCCATGTCGCCGTCGGCACGAATAGCTGATCCGTCAGATCAAATATGCTGTTATTCTGTTTGTCAAACTCAGGCGCTTCCGCTTTCAGCAGCTCAGCCATTTCTTTAAGGCTAGTGAGAAACGGCGGCAGATAAGCTCTCATGTCATCTTGTTTGCTCAATAATCTTCACCTGCCCAAGCTTAGGAATTTCCACGTCGCTCAGCACCAGATTTTCAGACGTGCCGTTGATTTGAATATTGGAGTAGTCACTGACTGACGGCGAATTATAGACAATATTGTTAATTTGAGAAAGACGGATGACGTTGTCTTCAAACGCCATTTTCTTAAAGAGATTTAAAACGCCTTCCTCAATTTCTGACTTCACTTCATCAATTGAGTGATTGATCTCTGGCAGCACCTCGGCAGAAATCTCAACTTCCTTCCAGACCGCGCTTTCCACTGTGACTACAGCTCCGATTGGCGCCTGTCCCTCTCCCTGCCCTGGTTCAGGGTCGATATAATCTTTCACTTTTTGAATTAAAATAGGAGAAGCGGGCTCAAGATTCGCATTCGTGACGACAATTTTAACCGTGCCCTCACCGTTCCAAAGCGGGAAGATCTTTGCCTTCCCCACACCGTCCACTTCTTCAGCCCACTCCTTATAATGCATTTTATTGGCACTGACAGCCTCCCGACGAACCCTTGTAAAATACCGTTCCCGCAGGCTGTCATCTCCTTCTTCCTCGCGTCCCGGAATTAGGATTTCTTTGACAATGGCCGTTTCTAAACCGGGAATGGTATCCAATGATAGTAAATTGCGTCCAGTCAGATTGGCATTTCCCGCTTCACCAGGTGTTTCACAGATGAGCGTCCCGTCTGCCGTATATTGAAAATAAAGATTATCGACGTAAAAGCGGGAGCCGACAGGAATAGTAACTCCAGATGTAAACTCTCCCGCTCTGACCGCCTTTGTCGCGGCTGTCCGTTCAATTCCCGCTTCCGCTGCACGCCTGTCTAAAAATTCGCCTTGCGCGGTATCAGAAAAAACTAGCTCAAGAACAGTATCCAGCCATATATAAGACTTCGCAAGCTCGGCCGCCGCCGGGGCTAACGCATTATAAATGACGCTGCCTTCTCTTGTGTCAATATCTGCAGAAATGCTGTTCAGCATACGCTCCATAATCGCTTCAAAAGTCTGATCTTCAAACATCTTCGCCAATCACCTCCTCAATCTCAAGCGTTCCTTCATCCGTCTCCACCACGAAGGACACATGAAACGCGTCGCCTTGTTTTTCAATCTCAAAATCTGTTACAGCCGATATCCGGTCATCATAAACCAGCGCTTCTTCTATCAATCTCGGAATCTCCATCTTTTTATAGGCATCAGTCGTCTCATGATCTGTCAGCACGTCCTGAAGCTCATTTCCGACATTATGGCTGTATACGGAATACGCGTAGCGTTCTGTCTGTAAGGCGATATAGACGAATTGCCTGATCGCTTCAAGACCGGTAATCAGCTCATTCGTAATTCTTCCATTTTCAAAATCTATTTTGTACGTTTGCGAGGTTTCAATGACTTCGCTCTCATCTTCAAAATCCTCAAACTCTACTTCTGGTGTCAGGGCCATGATGCCCACTCCTTTTTACAAGCTAAATAAAAAACCGCTTCGATCGAAGCGATTTGTCTATAGTTTGTCTAAAATAAAAAACGATTGACCGCCAGTCAGAGCCGCGGTCATGACGCGATCCCCCGGCTCGAGTGCATCGTCTCCTCCGGACTGCATCCGTTTTGGGATAATGATGGCGTCTTCCGGTATGATCAGTTTGCTGTTTTCTTTTAATTTGATTTCCACAGGAGAAACCGAAACGATCTCAGCCGGGAGCAGTTCCACCGGAGACTCAGCGTCAACTGCACCAACAGCCAACTGTTTTATAGCCTCACTTAATCTCATCAGGATACTCCTTCCGGCATCTTATTCTTTTCGACAACATCGATCGTCATCGTATGTTTCGTTCCTTTAAATTCATGCCGGTCCGTATCTACCCAATAGGTTTTCTTGATGCCGGCCTCCGGAATAGAAATATAGACGGGTAAGCCGCTCTGCACTTCCGGGATGCCCACTGCCTGAATATTTTTCAGTTCTTTTTTCACGCCCTTTTTTTCAGCTAGGCGTACATCTGCCCGCTGCTGAAGCTGTGCCTGGTTGATGTCATCTGTGACCGTTTCTGTATATTGAAGCACACCGTATTTGTTTACGCCTGAACTGTCCTTGGCAGAGGCTTTATATGTTTTATTGTCCTTCTGCCGGCGAAGCACCACCCGAGTAGCAGTGTCGTTTATAGAAGTGCTGTATTGGTAACCCGTAATATTGACACCCGTTTCAAGCACCCATACCTCTGACGGATCTGGCCACGCGCGCAGGCCGAGCTTTCCTTTTTCCGAATACAGCTGGTAATGTCGCCCTGTCTGGCTTTTCGTCTGTTTCAGCGCTTTTAATATGATGTCAAACAATGTCGTATCATTTTTAATGACAAGACTTTTGATCGTATGGCCTGTGTTCGCGATCGAGGTTGTCGGTATCTGGAAGTCACTAGCAATCCTTCTGATGATCTGGTCGGCCCGCTGATTGGAAAACACGTACATATCCTGGTTTTTGACCAGGTACTGAAGCATATCATATGCGCTGAAGGCAAGCGTATGCTCGTCCGGGGTTCTTGCAAAAACAATGCCCCGAAAAAGCTCTTTTCCCTTCCATTTAAACAATACCGTATCTCCTTCTGAGACACTGTAATACGTCTGGTCGCCCTGTTTGATGACGATGGTCGCTTCAATGGAACGCGGCGCCTGATAACGATGGCCTTCAAGCGATACACTTTCTGCCACCAGCTCAAGCCACTCTGTGTCTTTAATGACGAACAGTTCTATCATCATACATCACCTGTTTCATTGCGGTATCTTTAACTTTTGGCCGGGAAATATCCAGTGGCCCGGCTGCCTGATGTTTCGTTTGCTTCGTTTAATCATTGCTGTTTTATTGGCGTTCCAAATTTTGCGCCATTGCGTGCTGTTCCCGTAAAATCTGCCGGCAATGTCCCACAGCGTGTCTCCCTTTTTCACTGTGTAGGTTTTCGGGGAAGCCTTCGACGGGCGTTTTGCCTTTGTTTTTTTCTTCCGCTTGATTTTTCGGGGGGAAGCGGTTTTGTATTCTTTTAGTACAATATCAAAATCCCTATCCCCTATCTCTTTGTCTCCTTCACTATATTTAAGGCTTTCAATGCTGCATGCCATATTGATTTTAGTTCCCGTAATTAAAAATTGAACAGGCTTTTTAGCCTTCATCCATTTTTCAATTTTCGCAATGGCATTTTCCGGAGACGGGAGATTTTGATATTCAGCTATCGGCGTATACTTTTTTGGAAAAAAAGAAGAAAATGAAATTTCTTTCGCTCCGGGTTCTTCAATAAACGTTAGTTCACCCAGTCCTGTTATCTTTACTGAGTCATTTTGTACACTATTCGCTATATCAATCGCTTCAGGAAGAACAGGGAATCGTAGCTTTTCTTTTCCCTGTGATATCCAAAATTCATAGACAGACTTAGTCAAAAGCCACGACCCCCTTTGTTCCAGTGTTAATGTCTTTTTGTAATTCATCAAGCAATGCCTGCTTGATTTTTGCTACCAAGCTATCAGCGTCCTGATCATTATGAAAATGCTGATCGCCGTTAAACTCAATCTTTATTTCTTTCGTTCCGGCTGTTTGTATCGTTTGCCGTGTACCGGATGTAACAGCTGAAACTTGTCCTGAAGAAAGCTCAGACTGCTGGGATTGAGACGGATCTGTCACTTCCATACCAAGAGCCTGTGCCGCTCTCTGAAGAAGGTAGCGACCGCGTATGCCCCGTTCCTCTGGGATGATCCATTCCCGCTTGTTTCCTTCACCGACACGGGCGATTTGTTCTTTTGTAATCAGTCCGCCGTTGGCATAACCGACATAAGGACCTCCATGCTTCATGCTTCTAATACCAGGTACATTGTCAATAGAGCCGTATCTGCTTTTGATGTAGCCGATTGCGGCAGCAGCGTTGTGAATCGGGTTTTTAATGTTACCCATACCCGGTGCTTTATGGTCATTAAAGGTGCTTGGGATGGTCTGCATCAGCCCTTGTGACGGATGCCCCGCTTTAGCGTTGCTGTCCCATAGGTTGATTGCATTCGGGTTGCCTCCGGATTCATGCTGCGCAATCGTCATGAGTCCCGGCAGCCAGCTTATTGGTGTCTTTGTAGCCATGAGAGCAGCCATAATCCACTGTTTTACGTTCCCGCTCATCGCGCCCATTCCGGAATAGGCAGCCGCCAGTGATCCAGCTTGTTTTTCAGCATATTTCTTGACATCTACTGAGCCAAGGCCTTTGACAACACCAATTGAAGCAAAACGCCCCAAGCTCATCATAACGCGGGAAGGCGAATGGATATCTAGCTCCTCACGGAAAGCCTGCTCCACTCTCTTTGCCATATCCTTTGCAGCTTGTTTCACTTCACTGGATTTAGCATTCATGCCTGTCACAAAATTTCCGATCAAACCGGAGCCCCAGCTGTTCGATGTGTCTTTTGACCGCAGGAACGGTTTGTCAACATGTGTACTCACATACTGTGCAGTTCCTGTTTGGGTTGAGTTTTGTCCTTGTGCAAAGCCTTTGACCGTTCCTGTGCCCCATGAAGACGATTTGTTCACAGTGGCTTGGTACGGCGTTTTAACTTTTGATTGCAAAAAGCCGTCTGTGCCGGTTGCTGTACCGTTTTGGCCCTTGGCATACCCGCTTACCATTTGTTTACCGTAATTTGGTGAAGCAGAAATCATTTGTGTAAATGGCGTATTGATGTTTTTCTTTTTCCAGTCTTCCATTTTGACAGGTTGGTTGCTTATTCCCTTGTCAAAGCCTTCTGAAAATTGCTGTCCGAGTGTGGATGCTTGGCCTGTAAGATTTGCAGTGTCCATTGCTGGAGAGGCAGATCCTGATAACGGACTGGCAGCTGCTCCTCCTGAAACAGATACCGGACTTCCACCGGAAGACGAAGCGGCGCCCATGTCGTCTACGACTTGCATACCCAGCTTAGACGCCGCTTGTGAAAGAAGCATCTTCCCTCGGCCTCGGTTGTTATCGACCGGGATAACGAATTCCTTGCCGGCTTCACCGATCCACGAGATGGTTGGTTTGGTGATGTAGCCGCCTGTGGCCTTTTTATCCGGATCCTTCCCTTTATTCGGATCTCCGCCGCCGGTTACAAAATTAATCACTTTACTAGCTACGCCGCCAGCTTTATCCCAGATTTGCTTCACCCAGCCGAACGCTTTAGAAAAAGCATCTGAAATGGCTTCTCCAACCTTTGTAAGAGGTTCTTGAATATTCTTTTTAAACCAGCCGCTCAGCCCCTTCCAAATGTTCTTGACTGTGTCTATCGCTTTTTTGAAAGCATCAGAAATTCCCTTGCCTACATCTGAGACTGTATTTTTGACCGGGTTCCAAACTGTATCCATGAACCATCCCGATACCGTACTGAAAACACTCTTAATTTTATTCCAAGCACCAGTCATTTTATCCCAGATTGTAGTTGCCGCTCCTATTACAGCAGATTTGACTGGCCCCCACACATTACTCATAAACCATGAAGCAACTGTACTGAACACATTTTTAATTGTCGTCCATGCATTTACGATTTTAGACCATATTGCTGTTGCTACACCTACAACTGCTGATGAAACCGGCGTCCAGACATTGTCCATAAACCATGTTGATACAGTACTGAATATTGTTTGGATCGTAGTCCAAGCATTCACGATGTTGGACCATATGCTTGTTGCTACACCCACAACTGCGGTTGACACTGGCGTCCAGACATTATCCATAAACCATGTTGATACAGTTCCCCAAGTATCCTGAATGGCTGACCAGGCATTTTGCGCACCCTCTGTGATGCTGTTCCATGTATCTTCTAGAGCGCCGGCATCAATTGCCTTACCTAAACTTTCACCGCCGAAAGTGCCGGCAATTCCTCCTACAACTCCGCCAATAGCGGTTCCGACTCCAGGCACAACGCTTCCAATAGCCGCTCCTGCAGCGGCTCCGGCTAAACCTCCGCCGGCTGAACCTACCTTTTCACCGGCATTATCCTTATTGATTCCCGCTAGGTCTGTAAGAGACAATATTTCGCCTAATCCTGGTATTCCTTTTGCGGCTCCTTTTAAGCCCTTCAGTCCGCCCTTCAAACCTTTTGATTCTCCCAATGTTTTCAGAAGGCCTGAAAAACCTTTGCCTGATCCGCCTTTAGCTGCTTTTGCAGATTTAGGCGTACTCACAGGATTTGATTTATTGCCTTTGTTAGATGAACCGTTTCTATTTTTAACTTTTTTGCTTTTGCCTGTACTGATTCCGGCACAGCAGCATCCGCAAGCCCCGCCCCATTTGCCGCCTGACTTCTTCGATTTAGAACCTGACGCTTTTTGGTTCATAGAAGGTTTTTTAGTACGGTTTGAGTTGCTTGAAGTTGAGTTATTTGTATTGGCTTTTGAGGCTTTTTGTTTGCCTTTGCTTCCGCTGGATTTGCCGCCAAGCAGTCCCCCAAAATCCAGATTCCCCAGTTTTTCAGCAATGCCTTTTATAATCTTTTCAAAAAACTCTCCCACTTTTTCAATAATTTTATCAGGGCTGAATTTCTCAAACTTCTTTGCGATTTTCGAGACAATATTATCAAAAAACTTTTCTGCTTTATTGGCGATTTTATCCGGATTCAGGAAATTAAATTTTTCTGAGATTTTATCAACAATATTTGTTACAAAGTCTTCCGCTTTATTAATAATGGCGTCTGGACTGAATTTGCTCACGACATCATCCACTTTTTTCATAAAGGAATCTGTAAACTTGTCAAGCTCGTTAAAAATGGTTTCCGGGCTGAATTTACTTACGACATCGTCCACTTTTTTCATAAAGGAATCTGTAAACTTGTCAAGCTCGTTAAAAATGGTTTCCGGGCTGAATTTGCTTACGATATCATCTACTTTTTTCATGAAGGAATCTGTAAATTTGTCCAGCTGCTTAAAAATAGCTTCTGGGCTGAATTTACTTGCGACTTCGTCTACTTTTTTCATAAATGAGCCTGTAAACTTATCCAATTGTTTAAAAATGGCTTCAGGACTGAATTTACTTGCGATTTCATCTACTTTCTTCATAAATGAGCCTGTAAACTTATCCAGCTGTTTTAGAATCGTTTCCGGGCTGAACTTTGTCGCAATCGCATCCACTTTGCCCATAAATGATGTGGTGAACTTATCCAGCTGGGACAGAATTGTCTCCGGACTGAACTTCGTTGCGATTGCATCCACCTTACTCATGAACGATGTTGTGAACTTGTCAAGCTGTGCCAGAATTGTTTCCGGACTAAACTTTGTCGCAATTGCATCCACCTTACTCATGAACGATGTTGTGAACTTGTCAAGCTGTGCCAGAATTGTTTCTGGACTAAACTTTGTCGCAATTGCATCCACCTTGCTCATGAACGATGTTGTGAACTTGTCAAGCTGTGCCAGAATTGTCTCCGGGCTGAACTTCGTTGCGATTGCATCCACTTTGCTCATAAATGATGTGGTGAACTTATCCAGCTGAGCCAGAATCGTTTCTGGACTGAACTTTGTCGCAATTGCATCCACCTTGCTCATGAACGATGTTGTGAACTTGTCCAACTGTGCCAGAATTGTTTCTGGACTAAACTTTGTCGCAATTGCATCCACCCTGCTCATAAATGATGTTGTGAACTTGTCAAGCTGTGTCAGAATCGTCTCTGGACTGAATTTTGTCGCAATCGCATCCACTTTACTCATAAATGATGTTGTGAACTTATCCAGCTCTGTTAGAATTGTTTCCGGGCTGAATTTTGTGGCGATTTCATCCACTTTTTCCATGAATGATGCAGCAAATTTGTCCAGTGCTGTCAAAATCGTTTCCGGATCAAACATGCTTGCAATATCACCGGCATTTCCTCCGGCTGAAGAAGCTGCTTTATCCGGTGAACCTGAGCTTCCCATGCTATCAATTCTTTTCTGCAAGGAATCCAGCTTATCTGACACCTTGTCATTAATAGCCAGCTCCAATTTGTTGTCTTTTCCTGTTAAGGCATCAATACCGGCAGAAATGCGACCGACTGTTTTCATGACGTGATCAATCACGCGTATTGTAACAGAGTAGCCATTTTGAAGTGCATTTTCCATATAACGCTGTATTTTTTGAACAGCCGGCGAAATTTGGTCTTCTGCACTCAGCATTATCGTAAATCCTTTAAATCCCGCAACGAGCTCTCTTAGTCGTTCAAATTTTTCTGTTGCTTGGTCACTGGCGCCAATTTTAATAGATACCGATGCCGGCAATCCTTGCAATTGAGTTTGAACCTTCTGAATGACAATGCTGGCGTTATCCTCAGCTGAAATGGAAATCATTTGGGCGCCAAGCTTTTTCTTTAATGATTTTTGTATGCGGTCAATTGTCCTTAACACAGTTTTGCTTTCTTTTCGTATATCGATAGCTCTATTTCGCTGCGTCATTTTTCTATACTTTTCAAGCGCTCTAAATCCATTTTGTATCTTTCTTAGCTTTTTGCTTACCCGGTCTTCCAAGTCAAATCTTGCTGTCAGCTTTGCCAATTACGATGCCCCTCCTTTCTTTGCTTGTTTTTCAAGAAGATCGAGCTTATATCCGATCAGTCCATACAACAGCGCCTTAAAATTGCGCGGCGCTTCATAAAGCGCTAATAAATCTGATGGAGAATAGTGAAGCTCGTGCATCGCATAGTAGAGATACACGGCTTCTTTATGCCCATCCTTGATTAGTTTTTTGCTTCTTCTTCCAGATCCTCTAATTCATCTTCGAATCCATTAATCTCAATCGCTTTGTTTAACCAGTTCGCGTATTCGCCTCCAACTGAGAGGACGCGTTTCGCAACTTCTACCGGGTCAGCCGTTTTGTAAGCTTCTCGAAGATCTTTTGAACGGAAGTCAGGGTAAACGGTTGATTCAACTGCGATTCGGGCATAAAAGCGCTGGCTGTCTAAATCTTTAACACGGCCTCTGCCTTTGACATTTTTATACGTTGTTGTTTCTTTCTCCAATTCATCAATACGCTCCGTCGTGATCGCTTTAAAAATAAATGGCACGATGTTCCCTTTTTTATCAACAAAACGCTTTGAGATCGGCACTTTGATTTCTTCAGCTTCAATTGTTTTTCCCGGCATAAAAAAGGAAAGATCATATACGTTTTCGTTCTTCTCGCTCATGTAAAAAACTCCCTTGTCTTTTGATTGATTTCATCATGAAAAACAGACCTTTCTGAGAAAGGTCTGCGTATGGCTATTTCAGTTTTGATTAAAACGTGTCAGAAAGCTTTTCAGGCACGTCGAAGTCTTCGAAGGTAAATGGAACTTCTTCCTCTAACGCTTCTGAATCGACATCAAGGCTTGCGATTTTGGCAGAGTCAAAGTTGACGTCGTACAGCGTAACTCGCTCTGTGCCCCGGCCGGAGGATTGATCATCCAGCACGGCTTGGAGTGTGAAATAAGGGTCGCTGCCTTTTTTGACATAGTCCATCATCAATAGCACGAATTTCGATGTGACTTTGTAGAACGTCGCGGTCCCTGTTCCATTTGCCCCTGTTGTTTTATGGCCTGTCATGCGGCGGCCCATAATGTTGACTTCAGACTTGTTTTTCTCAACGTTTGCTTCAAATGTTTTGATGTGCGCCATTTCCTCACCATCGAGAAATAAGCGGCCTTCTTTTCCTGAAATTGTGTTTTGTGCTTTTAATGCCATATTAGTTTACCTCCACATTAAAGTAGAATTTTTCTGCTGCGTCGACAGGCTGTACAGCCAGATCAATCAAGAAGCCGTCACGATCTTCATTCATTGAAATTGTGATATCTTCATCGGAATCAAAGCCAGTGATGCCGCCCGCATCCTGAAGCGTTGTCATGTATTGCGTGATCATCGTTTTTACATACTGAAGGCCGTCTTCAGACGCCGGGATATCGCTCCCGCTGCCTTTTCTTGATTTAATTAAGGCTTTCAGCTCGCGTGTTAAATCATTATTCACAGCATCCAGGACACGAACGATTTTGTTTTTCGCAAATTTCTTGTTTTTCTCAGCTGTGAACGTCACGAGTGAGTTAATATCCTTTTCTACACTGACGGATTTATCGCGGGCGTCGAATGTGAATAAAAATTCGCCTTTGCCCAGACGTTCAACAATCGTGTCGTGGTCAAGGCGGTGTAACACATCAACGGCGCCTTCGTACTCTACAAATGTAAGTGATTGATTAAAGGTTGCTCCTGCACTCGCTCCAGCTACCCAAGCTGTTGCTTTGTCCGGTGTAACTTCCGTGCCATCTTCCAGCAGGACACCTTCTGTTACGTTGATGATGCCTTCGTAGTCACCGGCATAATTGGCTGTGACGCCTTGTACTTTTTGTCCTTGGCCGTCGCGCAGACGTTTAATGAAAGCAGCAAATGTCGCCTTTAGCTGGTCCCCCTCCGCAACAGGCAGCGCAATCACATCAAAGCTCTCTGTTTCAGCCGCGGCTAAGAAATCTGTATAGTCGGAGTTGACAGGGGCTTTATCCGTACCTCCGGATAAACGGATTCCAGCGGTTGCATTCAGCGTTTCACCGGCAGTGTCTCCTTCTGATCCAGTGAGAGGAATCGTCGAAGAAAGATCGCCTGTTCCAGTAAAAGTGACATAGCCGTTAGCTTTTAATTCTTCAGCCTTTTTGACGGTCTGTTTGTCAACCTCTGATTCGTCCATATATGTTGTCACATCGAAAGAATCAGCATCCAGCACATTTTGATTGATACGGATGATAATATCATTACCTTTTGTTCCGCCATATACCGCAGTCGCTTTAACGCCTTCAGCAATATCAGCAGACGCTCGGACGCCTTCGGTTAGACGGTACATCAATACCGTTTTCGCGTTTTTCTTCGCTTCACGCAGCAGCAATAAAGACGGGTCATCAATGCTGAGACCCACTTTTTTGTTTAGGTCTTCAACGCTTGAAATGGAGACGAACGTTTTCGCTTCGCCCCAGCTTGATGCGACCGGAAGTGCGACTGTTCCCCGTTCACTGAGTGATACCCGCTCCTGTGCCGTTGTTTTAAAGTTAAAATAAATGCCTGCACGTTCTTTTTCTTTGCCTGTTGTAAATGTTCCGCCATTCATGATGACATGACCTCCTTGGTTAGAAATGTTTGAATCAATTGATTGGCTTCTGATTTCGTCATACGTGTTTGATCCACGCCAAATAAAGCCCCCTGAAGAATATCCGGCTTAACGCCGAACAGTTCCTTCGCGTGCTTAATCAAATCCGCTGTATCAAAAAGAGCTTCCCGGCTCTCCGTATGTACAGCCTTCTTCTGTTGTTTATTCTTTGCCACCGCTTATTTCACCCCGCTGTTCATGTCGATATCCTGTAAGACAGGCTGTTCTGTTTTGTGATAATAATATCGGCTGCTCCACCTGATCACCATGACCGCCTCGCCCCTGTCTCCTACCCTTGTCTCAATTCGGGTAACGCGAACCATATCCCCCGTTTTCTCGCCGGATTCACTGAGCAGCGGAACCATGTTTCTCGCTTCTCTGATGGCATCCGCGAGCCTGTCCGCTTCATCCAGCGCCTGAACGGAGTCATGATGAAACAGCTTCACATTGAGACTGTAGGTTTTTTTAAATGTGGAGACCGTATCTGTTTCCTCGAAAACAGATGGTGGCGGGACGTATAACGACGGCACCTGAAAGTGATCAGGAAGCTCGCGTTCATAAATGGGAACAGACCACCGGCTGTACAAAAATGCCATGATCGATCCTGTTTCACTGTTCATCCTGCTCCTCCTTTACAGCTTCTTCAGCCACTGGCGCAGTTTGCTTTCCAGCGATTTTTCAAACAGCTGTTCATATAAAAGCAGTGCATGATCCCAGTAGCCCGTGCCCGGTATCCATTTTCTCTTGAGCGCCATTCCCGTTGAAGCCGCTGGATCATAAATAAACCGTGAGCCTTGAAAACGCCCCGGCACCCATCTCACATCTTGTTTTGACGTCCAATGGCCGTCATTAAGAAATGAGGAGTAATCAAGCTGTGTCCCCACCTCAAGCGAAAGCCCGCCGCTTTGCACAATCCAGAGATTGTCCTCTGCGCCTTTCTCAAAGGAACTGAGCAGTTTTTCTGTATCAATCGTTTGTGTGCTGATGAGTTCAGATTGGACGATCTCCAGAAAATCTTGCCCGCACTCCTCAAGCCACCGGGACGCCTGTCTGGAAAAACCGCCTGAAGCCGCTTCTTTTAATGCCGTGTTCAGCTGTTTCAATCCCGCTATTTTCATAGGCTTTCATCCCTGACTGCGACGACCTCCCAATGATGATGCCTGATCCTTTTCGGCAGCTTTAGTATATATTTATGATTCTCCCAAATGATTTTATCGTTCACTCGGATGTCCGCTGACAACGGAAAATGGACGAGAAAGCTATGATATACAGTTTGATCCGGCTTCTCCTGAATCAGCTGCTGTGTTTTTTCGGTAAAATAACAAGGGACATCTTGTTCATCGGGTGTATCGGGATATGAAATCACCGGCTGCAGCCTGTCTGCCGGAATCCCAAATCGGCCTGCAGACGGCGCTTGGGCTGCTTCATGATAAATGTCGCAACGGTGAATGAGCATCTGCTTGTAGCTCATAAAGATCTCACCTTCAGTCTGGAGGATTCAGGGACGTAGCCCGGCTTGATAAACTCTTCGAGCAAATGATACACCTCAGGCCGCTGAATCCCGCCTTCTCCGGAAACCGTGTAGGAATAATCCCCCATTTTCTCAGACTGATAGCTTGATGAGGCAGATTCATCGCTGTTGACAAGCGCAAAATACTGGGCAAGCTTTACTAAAGCCAGCTTCACCTTACCGGGCAGCGGATCATACAAGCTGTCTTCAAAGCGGTGGCCCGTGATGAGAGCCGCTTCTGCTTCCGCCTCGATGATATCCTGCGCCAGCAGCTCTTCCGGCCTGTTTTTCACCCGATCATAGACCGAATAGGAGGCTACGTCAGTCGGTTCAATGAGCATGAGCTGACCACCTCGTTTCTATTATTCTTTTACGTTAATTAATTTCGCGCAGGCATCCTCTTCCTCGAACTTGCTGTCCAGCTTGGCCGTTAAGACAATAATGAATTTACGGGAGCGGATGTCTTTGTCGACTTCAATTCGGATATTGCGGGAGAAGCCGAGAATGATATTTTTCGGATGTGTGAGAATGATATCAGAAGCGTCATATTGCGCGTCTCCCTCACCGACTGTGTACGGCTGAATATTGGATACTCCTTTGACCGGTACGCCGAATGCTGTTGACAAGCCGCCCTGAACAGCCTGGTCCCCAAGGTTTGTCTGGCGGTCTGCCACGCGGTCCTTCCATTCAACTTCTAAGCCGTGAGACGTATAGAATCTGAATTCCTGAGGGATGCGCAAATATTTTGGCGGAACTGCCTTTAAGCCTTTCTTGAATGTCGCTCTGGACAGTTCTTCACCGTTCATGTCAACGATATGGGAAACCGCCTGTTTACGGATGCCGTCCAGCTGTGCCAGATACGGATCAGCTGATGCTGTATCACCGTTAACGATCAGCTCTTCAATATCAACTGCTGCGCGCTCTGCTAAAATTTGCATGATTGTCTGCTGCAGGCCGTCTTTTTCAATATTGTTTTCAAGTGTGTCATACGTAATGTTAATTTCCGCAATGACTTCCTTCGTGTTCAGCTGGACAGTGCTTGTCGTTGGAACTGTCAGCTCGTCGTTTGACAGTGCTTTTCCTTCTTGCGCAGCCCGCAGAATACGCTGGCCGAAGCCGATTTTCTCAAATTTTTGCGAGTCATTTTCCATTTGAATCACGCGGGATTCACTGAAAATGGTCGGCGTGTTTTGCACCATGCGGATAAAAGCCGATGCTTGCGCAGGGTTCATAAGCCCGCCGCTTTTTAAAGCAGAAAGCGACATTTCCGCTTTCCGAATGATCTCTTGATTTCTCAATTGATTTCCTCCTCCTTGACTGGTTTTACAGCAGTCCGCTCCAGATTGATTTTTTGACTTGCTCTGTATTGCCGCCCGTATCGTCCGCTGTCTGCTTAGACGCGCCTCGCGCTTTTTCCAACGCCTCGATGCGTTCGATCAGCGGGGCAAGCATGTCTTCAACGAGCTTTTTCAGACGCTCGTCATCACCCGTCTGCTCCGGCTTTTCCTCCGTGTCTGTGTTTTTTTCAATCCGCTCAAGCCGTTTGAGCAGAGGGTAAAGCGCATGCTCGAATGATTCTTTCATGTCTTCTTTTCTCATTTCTTCAGTCTCCTTCCCTGTTTTGTCAGCAAGCATTTGCTTGAATACACTAAAGAACCCTGCTTTTTCGACCGGTTCTTCTTCATACACATCTGCAGTGCCAGCCATGCTGTAGCCGGTGATAATTCCAGCCTTAATCTGTTCCCACACCTCGTCAGACGCTCTTGTCACGAGTACCCATGAGCCCTTTGTAATCCGCTTTGACCCGATCATAAAATCATCGGGCGCCACATAGGACTCGACCACGACGCCGGTTCCGCCCTCAAAGTTGTGATTGATATCAATCTCCCGTGCCTCCGCGAGAAAACCGTGCGCCGCTTTTTCAATTTCCTCGGCGGTCATAAAATCGCCGTGGGCATCAGGAACATCAGGCTCATACACGATTCCGTACACGAGCTTTTGTTCATCCTGCTCACTTTTTGTAAACAGCCGAACCTTTTTTTCAAATGACGGAGGTTTGGCTGACTTCGTAAAGAAAAATTCTGTCTGGTTAGCCGCCTTGTCCACATAACTGACAAAGCTGATTTTGGCATTTCTTAATTCTCGCGCCACCTGCTTGATTCACCTCCCTTCAGGACGTTTTGATATCTTCGATGCTTTCTTTCAACTCCTGCATGAGCGCAGTCAGGTTTGTCTTTTCCGCATCCTGTCCTGCAGGCCGTTTATAAATGTCCTCCGGCCACTCCTCCAGTGTTTTGCCAAGCACCCGTCCGGCAAGGTCGCGTAAATCATTCGGCGAGACCGCTCCTGCTGTAATAAAAGGACCGAGCACCTTCGCAATCTCAAGCGGATCACGAAAGTCTGGTCCTTTTAATGTCAGCCTGACGTCATGGATATTCAGCTCCGGCAAAAGCAGCGTATTCAGTTTATTCACGAGCGTTTTTCGCTCCGGCTGAAAAACCTGCTCCTCCGTAATTTTTCTAGCCGTATCAGCTGTCGCCCGGTTGTATTCCTGGGCCTCGCCTGTATACAGCGGCGGGAGGCGGAACGCTGAACGCAGCTTATTTCTGCTTTTTTCATCGTATTCAAGAAACAAGGCGTCGTTTTGGAGAATTTCGGCCAAGGATTTGATTTCCACGGAAACCGGCGTAATATCCTCGCCTCCGTGGAGATCCTTTTCTTTTGCGATTCCTTCCGCTTCGATCAGGAGAAATTTATGGGCGTTTTCCACGCCTTCAAGATCATTCATGTATTCCTGCAGCTCCCGGTAAGAAGCTTCAGACAGCATCCCGTTTTCCACTGTAATCGCAGCGGGGACGTGACGTCCCTGCTTAAAATACATAAAATTGAGCTCTTCTGCTTTTCGGGCCCCGTATAAATTGACAATATTGCCGATCCAGCGGGGTACACCGTATACGCCGCTTCCGATTTTGAGGTGAATGGCTTCATTTGCTTGATACTTCTCTGCCAATGTGTTTACATATTCACCTGTGCGAATATCCATTTTTCGCGGATCGCCGTATTCTTTAAAAAATACTTTCTTTCCATTGATCATCTGCACATATTTTCGGAAGCGTTTTTGCCTTTTGATCCTTTTCATTTTCCCGTTTTCTTCATATACGAATGAAACCTCTACAGGCTCGCCTGCTCCGCATACACGCATATATTTCACATCTAAATATTCGATGCCGGCAGGTTTTCCCGCCCCGTCGCGAAGCACTTCCATAAATCCGTTGCCTGTTTTTTCTCTGTCTTCGATGGCATAGCCTAAAATCATTTCAGCTGATTCATCAAAGTGAAGACATTTATAAAAGGCTTCGAGTCTGGCCCAGTCTTTTTCCGCTCTTTTCTTTTTTGCCTGATCGACATCACTTGCGTTGACATCAAATGTGTACTCAACATCGAATCCAAAGCCTGTAATATTCACTCTGTACGCATCAATGCATTGCTGAAGAATAGTCGAGTATTCGGCAATGGTTTTGAGCTCGATGATATTGTAGGGCGGAGCGATAATGTCCTCTCCGTACAGCTCAGAAAAGTCATCTTCATAGAGTTGCTTTGTTTGTGGAGCCGCGGCATTGGCTTTAAATACAGTTGCTCTGACTGTTTGATTGTGCATGATTTATGACCTCCTCCTTTCTCGGTTCGGCCGGATTCGTTTGTGTGCTGTCTCTTTCATATCAGCAACCTCATAATCATCAAGCGCATACCAAATGGCAGAAAGCGTATGCGGGTCAATCGTGAATTCATCCTCAATCAGAGCTCCGTTTTTATCTTTGGCATACGTAAGTGTCTTGAGCTCATAGATGACATTTTCACAGCGATCCGAACAGAAGATTTTTTTGAACCGTTTTACCTTTTTGGTATATTGAAGCCTGGAGCCGGGAAATTTTCTGGCTCCAACCATCCGAAAGCCCTGCTGGCGGAAATATTGGATGCTTTTCGGCTCAGCCGAGTCGGCTTTGATCAATTCCTGTGTATCGATAAACTCACGAAGCTCCTCAGCCGTCCTGTCATCTGTCATTTTGTTTTGATAATACTCCCAATAAATGTAGAGATATTTTTTTTCAGGATCGACAGCAAGCCGGACGACGGCATTATAGGATTCCTCGAATCCAAAATCCATGCCTGTACGAAAAATCGGCTTGCTGATGGCTGAGATAGATTCATTTACTTGATCATGCGGGAGCACCTCGAACTGCGGCAGCACCCTGATCCCGTTGACGCCGAATCGTCCTTTGCGGGCAATCCGGTACAGGTCGGGATCATACTCTTTGAGTCCGTCAAGCTGTTTCAGATAGCTTTCCGGGAGAAAAAGATTGTCGTTAGCGGTGGAATGATGGTAATACGTATCTCCCTTCACAATCGTCCGCTTTTCGTAAAGTTCGCTGTCATCCAGCACAAACCGTTTCTTGCGTTCATCCCGAAAAAAATGCCTATACGTCCAATTGGAGGTGCCGACGGGATTGGTGGTACAGATCATATGAAGCTTCAGCTCAGGATGGCGAAGACGTCCGATTAACTCCTTGAACCCCTCATACTTCACCTCTGAGCACTCTTCAATCCATATTAATGAAATGTTATGAACCGATTTTAATTTTGCCGGATTGTCCATTCCTTTGAACATGATCCGGCTGCCATTGTGAAATCGCAGCTGCAGCGGGGAAGAAAGAGATGCCACAGCCTTTGTGAGACCGAGCTCTTCGATCACCTCTTGAAACAAGGCGAAGGTCGAATCCCGATGGGTATCGAACACCTCCCGGATCACAAGGGCCGTCCGTTTTTCCTTCAGCAGCTTTAGCACGATTTTCAATGCCGTATGATAGCTTTTGGATGAGCCGTAGCCGCCGACGAGAAACTGGTACGTCTGCTCCCAATTGAACACGTAATCTTCGAAATGAGGGTTGATTTCTTTTACAATCATGACTTGCCCTCTTTTCGTTTGATCATAATTTCAATCGGTTCCTGGCTGTCATCTGTTTTCTCCGCTTTTTGTTTGGCAAGCTTCAATTTCTCATTTTCAATTTTTTGTTTAAATTGATCTGGAAACAAATCAAAATATAAGGACAGCTTCTCAAGCGCCTTCATTTTATCTGCAAGCTTGATGGCAATGCCTTCTTTGCCAAGCTTTGCTTCCGTCACAATGGTGCCGTCAACGAGCCCGGAGTCTTTGACATCGACAAAGCTGATTTCCTTCATAATCGGGTTATCATCTTCATCAAACAGCGGACCTGATTTCCCGACAGCCTGAACCTCTTTTTTTCCGAAGGTCACATAGTCCGTAATATCCGCAAACGCGATCTTGATATAAACCTGCAGCACGTCCATTGCTTCAATAAACATCTCGTTGACCATTTCTTTTTTTATGCGTCTGATTTCAGCAGCGACCTTTTCATTTTTTAAGAGCCGGCTCCCCGTCACATGAGCGCTGTCCGGAGAATAGCCCGCTTTGATTGCTGACTGCGTGGCATTGAAGCTTTTGACGTAATACAGGCAAAACAGCCGCTGGCGTTCATTTAATTCATCGTTGTCTATCCGGCGCTGTGTTTGTTCGTTTTTGGACGCAGAAAACAGGGCCTCTTTCCATTTGTCTTGTTTTTTCCAGACGCCGATTGTTTTCGCGGAAACGCCGATGGTGTCCGCGATCGCCCGATTTGTGATCTTTCCTTGATGTTGTTGATAGATTGCTAATGCTTGTTCGCGCTGTTGTGTTTTCATGCTACGGCATCACCGCCACCTCCAGCATGGTTGTTTATTCATAAAAGCGGCTGATTATCCCAGCCGCTTATGTGTCATGCTCTATTCACTTATAGGTGGCAAACGTATGACAAGCTTTCATGCAAGTGATCGATTCAATTCTTCCTGCTGTCTTTGCATCTTTCCAATCGCCCGTTTGATCGTCGTTTGCACTGTCGATTTTTTTACGCCGAGAAGATCAGCGATCCGTTCATAAGAAAAACATTCTACCTTGTGCAGCAAAAACATTTCTTTTTCTCTGTCCGTTAACAGGGCTAATGCTGCTTGAATTCTCTCTCTGTCTTCTTCTGATACCTGTCCGTCCGGCTCAAACATCATAGCGCTGGAAAATGATTCGATGATTCTCGGATCCTTAATCATAAGCCGCTGGTACGCATCACGCCGGTCAATCGCCCGTCTGATGCCGGGCTGTCTTCCTTTTTCAAGCCATTCTGTTACATATTCAAGATCAGTAATTATATTTCTGATAATTTTTTTATCCTTCAGCTCTTCAGCTGAGAGCACGGATTCATCTGCCTCAGCGAGCGGTTTATATTGTGTTCTTGTTTGTTTGAGCGTGCGTTTATATTCAAATAGTAAGTCTTGCATTCTATGATCCTCCTCATTTTTGGAAATAAAAAACGGACACCAATCAACGCACAAATGCTGTGCAGTTGATCAGTGTCCGCAGGCTTTCCGTCTTGGACGTATTCTGTTTTCGCTTTAATTTAATTTGTAGCCGATTTCAAATTCCACACGGGCAAGGTCGCCCTTTCTTGTTTCAACGAGCGTTTTTCCATGCTCCGGCGCTTCTGTAATCCATGCTTCTTGCTTGATCCCATCCACAATAATGACACGGATTTTTCCGTCTTCCAGCTGGCTCTCCAGCGTGATGGAATCAATATGCAGCAGTTTTTTAGGATGAATCATGTTTCTTTTCCTCCCTTTTTCGGTGCAGCGCTTGCTTCGGCTTTTTCTAACAGCTGAATGATGCGCTCCTTTGAATGAACAGAATTTCCCTTCAGAAAATCAAGAGCTGCTTTAGACGCTTCCAGCAATTCAGGCGCAGCGGCCATCAAAGCGGCATTGCTTTTTTGCGAATAAGAGCTGAGGTCAAATACAGCGGCAATCAGCCGCCCGTTTGAATACGGAAATCTTTCTTTTTCTTCTTCACTGTAAGCTGAATAAATATAGATTGGTTTTGTATCCCCGCACGGGACAGCATGCCACGGCGCAGGGCTTTTCTCTGTCTGTTTTGTTTTTTCCAACACTTTCACTTCCCGTCATCCTTATACCATTGTTCAATGTTTTTTTCTGTTCGCTTTGCCCGAAACAGCAAAGCGATCAGGGCAGTCAGCTGTTTAATCACGGACATTCAGCCTCGCTTTTCCCGCTGTCAGCATTCGCTCCAGCTTTTGAATGACAGGCGTTAAATCAGTGCCGGACCTGCAGTTCGGACATGGATGAAAAACGACTCCAATCCCTGTATGCTCCACAATGACTTTCTTTGTCTGACAAAGCTTGCACATTATCTGACGCCCTCCAATCTATGGTTCAGCTCGTAGGCTGCCCCTTTGATAATCACTAAATAGTCACTGCACATTTCGTAGATTCTCGTGCCGAGCGCTTCATCGATCCGTACAAGTGCTTCAATTGTCAGCTCGCTCGAAAGCAAAATCGGTTTATGATTTAAGTAGCGGTAGTTGAGTACCGAATACATTTGCTCTAATTGCCAATCTGTAGCGCGGGGTTTGCCGTTAACCGGTTTAAACAGATCATCTATGAACAGCACATCCGCTTGCTTCATCCGGTTCAGCTTTGCTTCTAATAGGTCAAAGTCATTTTTCAGATCGGTAAAGCCCTCCACAAACGGAAAATAAATGACAGGCACATAGCAAGTTCTCATTAATTCATTGGCAGCGGCTGTCAATAGGTGCGTTTTCCCTGAACCGGGCTGTCCTAGAAGGGCAATGCTGTTTTTCCGGCAATCCTTAATTTGTCCATAATCCGCCACATACTCTTTAGTACATTCAAACGCGTCTTTTATGGCCTGCGGCTTTCCCTCCGTGCGGAATTCCTTGAAGCCCAGCTGTCTGAAAGCGTGAGTAATCTCACTTGCCCCCAGCAGCCGCTTCACTTTCCGTTCTGCCATGCAGCTGCACATCGTCCAGACTTCCAGGCCATTCTGCCTGACGAGATAACCTCCCTGATCCTTGCAGCGCAGGCAATCATACCGGCCTGCGTCTAATTCGGCCGGTTTGTCCGCCAGTAATGGACGTCTCCCTCTTCTCAGCTCGTCTAAAATCTGTTCGATTGTTCGTTTTGTCATGTTTTTTCATCCTCTCATGCTGAATTGCAACATTCTTTTTGGCTTGCTGCGCGTTAAATCGGTCTTCAATGAATTTCGAGCAGTAGCGAAAGGCCTTGATTGTTTCTGAAGCGGAAGTCCGCCGATTTTCAAAAGCTTGAAAGCATTCCTCAAGCCATTTGATTGTTTGCGTGACAGGAACGCCGATAGCAACAATGCGGGCGATGGCTTGATAATCTCTTGAGGAAGGATACACGGTGCGTCCTTCTTGAGCCGACCGTAATTGTGTAAACCGCTTCGCAATGTGATCCACTGCCTCATCAGCAGCAGTATATTTGTTTGTTTTATCTTTATCTGTGCGGTCGCTTGTGTCCGGTGTCTGCGGCGAAAATGGCCGTTCTTTTATACTCCGGTGCACCATTTTGTCCGATCTGAAGGTGAATTTTTTGGAATGCTTGACCGAAATCACCAGTCCGTATGGCGCACGGACTGCCTTTATGTACTCATGGGTTTCGAGAAGCTCTAGCCACCTTCTGACGGTTTTTTCACTTACACCGAAGACTGCCGCCATTTCTCTCGCTTTTAATGGCTTATGGCCGAGTACGATGCCCCAGCTTACGCCGTCTTTTTCGATTTCTTTTGTTGTTGAGCTGATAAACCAGAGAAACAGCCATAGTGCCGGTCCAATTTTGTCATAATGTTCTGAATTCAATAGTCCTGAATACATCGGAAAAGGATAGCTTTTATCGTTTTTCATTGTACGCCGCTTCTCCTTTTAACATCATGTATGCTTGAAACTGCTCTTGCGTTTCAAAGTGGAACACCGGAAGGCCGCATGCCGTAAACGAAATAGTGCCGCCGGATTGTCCGAGATGGCGCTGATCTATGGGATTTTCACTAAAAACAATTTGGATTGGATACATGTGATCACTCTCCTGATTTGTTTTCGATACATTTCGTATCAACTGTTACCAAGTATAAACGATACAATCGGTATCATCAAGTTATTTTTGATACTTTTTTTATCATAACTTTATTTTGATACATATTGTATCTATAATCATAAGTAACTTAGGGAGTTTAAAAAAGAGAGGTCATAGTATGATAGGCGGCAGATTGAAAAGTCTCAGAGGGAAAAGGACACAGGAAGAAATCGCATCACACATCGGTGTGTCACGGGCACGATATTCCCACTATGAAAACGGGCGAAGCGAACCTGATTACGACACACTCCAAAAACTGGCTGATTACTTTCAAGTAACGACTGATTACTTATTAACGGGTAAAGACAAAAAATCCGACGACGATATGTTCTCAGATCCGGACCTGCAGCTTGCGTACCGTGATATGCAGGATTTTTCCCCAGAAAGCAAACAGCAGGCCATCGAATTTATCAACTATTTAAAAGAAAAAGAGAAAAACCGCAAGCCGAAAAATTAATAAATCGTTCTCTGTTCTCTAAAACATATTAAAAATAGACCGATATAAGAAAAAGTGTTTATTTTTTAAAGAAAAGGGAAAGATTTCTACACCACTTTCCAGTCCTATACGGGCTTTTCTTTCTCGCTAAAAACAGAACACACGTTCGAAAGGGAGTATTCAATTGGGCGATTACTTATCACATCTGGAGGAATACGTTAAAAATTTGTACAGCAGACTGGGTATCACATCCCCTCATCACATTGACATGCTGAAAATTGCAAAGGACCTGGATATTTGGGTGCATTTTGAGGATATGGGGAGCATGATGGTGAAATACGACGGCATGTACAGTATCGTATTGAACCAAAAAAAGTCACGGGAAGAGCAATGGGAGGATTTTGGCCATGAGCTGTGCCACGTGCTAAAGCATGCAGGCAATCACTTTCAGATGAACAAGCTCTTCAGAGAACTACAGGAATTTCAGGCGAATCAATTTATGTACCACTTCTGTGTGCCAACCTTTATGCTGTTGCAGATGGAACTGCCGCAATGGAGAAGCCAGGCACTCGCCACAATTTCGGCGGTATTCCGGGTAACAAAGGAATTTGCTGAAAAAAGGCTTGACATGTTTGAACGGCGTAAAGCAGGTATTCAATTTCAGAAGCGGCTCGCTTATTTATTAGCTCACAAGCGGCCAAATGCGTACGAGGAAAGCGATCAGCAGCACTTGCAAGTCGCAGAGGAAAAAGCGTTCTATCATGTCGGCAAAAACATCTGATCCAAAAGGGCTGGGGACATTTATCCTCAGCCCGGCAGAGATATTAATATTTTGACATCGGTGGAATGGTATTCTGCAGCCACATTGGCGCCGGTTTAAGATGAGGCGCAGATGCGAACGCAATCGGAGCCGGGATATACCTGAATTCACCCCGGCCATCAAAGGCTTCCCCATGTGCCCATCTTCCTTGTGAGCTTTCATCCCCCCTGGAAAAGTTAAACAGATCATAGGAGACTTCCTGCTTTTCGAGCTCACGCGGAAACGTCGTCGGGACGACAATATCCCGTTCTCTTTCCTCCAGCTCTTTAATGGCCGCATACCACATATTTTGATGATAAGTATCCCTTGCAATCAAAAATGACAGCATATCTCTTACCCCTGGATCATCGGTCATGGCATAAAGACGTGTCACCTGAAGGCGCCCTTGGGATTCCGCATTTAAGTTGGCGCGAAAATCTGCGAGCAAATTTCCGCTTGAAATAATATATTTGGCATTCCATGGATATCCTTCGCTGTCAGCCGCCATCGCGCCTAAACCTGCGACAATCGCATGCTGCGGGTTCATTCCGGACAACACCGCTGCCACAGCAGGATCACTTTTATAAGCATTTTCCTGCACATCAGCCGGTGCATTGTCCAAAAGCCTGGAGATCATCGTCGCAAGCATTTCCACATGCCCGATCTCTTCTGTACCGACATCATAAAGCAAATCTTTATATTTCGCATCTGCACGGCAGTTAAAACCCTGAAACAAATATTGCATCATAACACTGATCTCACCGTATTGGCCGCCCAGCACCTCTTGGAGCTTTTTCGCATAAACCGGATCGGGATGAGCTGGCTTTGCTTGATATTGAAGCTCTTTTATATGATAAAACATGAATCATTCCTCCCTACACTTTCGCACACCCCCAGCGTATGAAGGAATGGGCCGACCGTGCATGTCTCGTCTGGTTTTATTTATAAAAGCCAAGCTTGACGGCTTCCACATATCGATCAAACAAATCGTTTTGTATGTAGCTTTTATCACGGCACCCAAAATTGCAGAACAGCGCGTTTCTTTGTGCAGTGCTCACCTCCAATTGGAGCCCCATTTCTCTCTTCGTCCGATTGACAATATTGTTTGGATGTACACCTGCCAGCCGATCTTTCTCACTAGTGAGTTCGGCGCTGAAACCCGCTTCATTCAGACGCTCACAAATGAGCTCGGCTTTTTTGCGATCCGTCCCGCCGACCAATGTTTTTGGGATGTTTGGATCATAATACCCGTGAAACGCTAATGCGTAATCGTGGGCATTCACTTTTTCTAAAGCCAACGGCTCATCAAAACGAATGCTAGTGAGATGCAAAGAACGATTGTTTCGCTGTTTTACACCTTCAAACAAGTAAATGGAACATCGATCGGAAAATGCCCGCACCAGTTCACTGACACCAGGCTCAATTCTGCCGCCGTGGGGACCGAGGACGATAAGTTCACTTCCGTTTTTTTCTTCATAAATAATCCGGTACTCCGATTCAGAAGCAGAAAGGGCCGCAAAGCTGTCATACCGATCTTTCATTTTGAACGCCCTCCTTTTCCAGTCAGCATCAGTTTACTCTACTCTTCTATGAATGAAAACCTTTTTATAGTATGATTTGATAGAATACGGACAGGAGGTATATGATGGGATTTATTGATGGTTTACTAGGTAATGCGTCAACACTGTCAACGGCTGCTGTGAAAGAAGAGCTTGCTCATATTTTACTTGAGGGTGAGAAGGTTGAAGCCGCGTTTAAGCTGGTTCGCGATTTGATTGTCTTTACTGACAAGCGGCTTATTCTTGTAGATAAGCAGGGAATCACAGGCAAGAAAACGGAGTTTCAATCAATTCCGTACAAAAGCATTTCCAGATTCAGCGTGGAAACTGCCGGCCGCTTTGATCTTGATTCAGAGCTGAAAATTTGGATCTCTGGCGCGGAACTTCCCGCCGTCTCGAAGCAGTTTAAAAAAGATGAAAGCATTTATGATATTCAAAAGGTGCTTGCCGCAGTTTGTATGTAAGATGAATGACGGAAGCTGTGAAGCTTCCGTCATTTCATTACAGCTTTTCCTCCAGCTTCGCTTTCGTCTTCGGACCGTAAATCCCATCAGCCGTTAAACCGCTGACAGACTGAAAACGTTTGACTGCATTAGCTGTTTTCGGGCCATAGACGCCGTCAACGCCGTGATTTTTCGCTCCTTTATCAGGATAAAAATAAAGGGCGGCTAAAGCGTCCTGCACCTGCTTCACTTTTGTCCCTTTCGTCAGCGGGCTTGTCACTTTCATCACCCCGGATGGGAGCGGATATGAGGATGCGGCATGGCTTTTAGAAGCAGATGCCGTCTGAGGCAGTTTGATCACTTGTCCGACTTTAATGTAATTCGGATCAGTGATATGATTGATGCTTTGCAGCGTTTTTACACTGACTCCGTGGGATGCGGCAATCCCTGACAGTGTATCGCCTTTTTTCACATGATATTCAGACGCCGAAGAAGTGACTGCTGCCTTTTTCGCTGATACGCTCCCGTTTAATTCCTTTTCAATTGCCGCCTTCACTTGATCCCAGCGCCCCTCTGATAAAATGCGGTGCGGGCAGTACTTTCCGTTCCAGTCTTGATGCTTTCTCACCCGATCGATTCCCCAGCCGCGCTCCTTCAAAAGCTGTGCGACAAATGAAATCGCTAAGGCTTCAGCTGCCTCATACTTTGGACCTCCCGATTTGCTGTAGCAAATCTCAACGCCAATTGATTTGCGGTTCCCCGGACCGTATGTGCCGTCACCTGTGTGCCAGGCGTTTCGGTCAAGCGGCAGACCTTGAATGACCTCTTTATCATCGACCGCAAAGTGAAAGCTTGTCGAGCTTGTGTTCCCGATCATATAGCTGATTTCATTGGCTGCTGACGCATCGTTTGCCGTGTTGTGGATGGTAATGTATTCAGCGGACATTGCATTCGGACACTTCAATGCGTATTTCGCCTCAGATACCAAATTTTTCTTTACTGGAATGCTCACCTATCATCTCTCCTTTTCTTTTTTCATAAATAGGTGGCATTCGTAGGACGAAAAGCTCATATCATCTATCACTGCTATATGGTTAAATGTGTTAAACTGAATTTCAATGGGAGGGCTGAATATGCATACATACTTAATGCTCACAATGAGAACGGAGAAATTTAATCAGGAGCATGTAGCTGGGCACTATGAATTTCTGGACCGCTTACAGTCAGAAAAGCGCTTAAAAATGTTTGGGCCATTCAGCGACGCCACAGGCGGAGCGTATGTCATCGAAGCAGATTCGCTGGAAGAGGCAGCGGAAATCGGGCATGCAGATCCGCTGGTGGCAAGCGGATCTTCTGAGCTGACGATAAAAGAATGGAAGCTGAAATAAAAAAGACCCATAAGGGTCTTTTTTTATGCATCATGTTTGATTGCGTGCCGCAATATGAAATGTTTTCCCCTCTGTGTTTGCTGTGTCATCTGCATGAACCATCACCTGAGTAAAACTGAACCCGACCGCAACGAGCAACAAACCTGACATCCATTTAGATTTCATATAAACAATCTCCTCTCTGGATTTGTTTTTGTGCGTGCACCATTTTCTCATAAAATGAAAGTGCTTTTTCGGGCTGTCCGTTTTCTATATAGAATTGGGCAGCATCATGCGCCAGCTCTTCAATATAAGGATACAGCATATGTTCTTCAAGAAATTGAAAGGTATGTGAGACTGATTCTGTGTCAATGTTTTTTCCGTATAACGCATGTAAAAATTGAAAAAGCTCCACAAATAATTCATCATTGTATTGACGGGCGATTTCCAATCCTTCATGATACTTTTTTTGCGCTTCGGCGTCATTTTTTTGTTTATACAGAACTTGTGTTAAAGAGTAGATAGAATGCGGAAGATTATCGAACTTTTCCGACTTGCAAATAGAAACAGATTTCTCAAAGTATTCGGCTGCCTTTTGCAGTTCACCCATTTTCTCATAGCAGTTTCCGAGATTATATAGGGCGGAACTGATCAGGCGGGGATTGCCTTCTTTCTTTGCAAGATCTAAAGCCAGTTTTAAGTGGGGCAATGCTCTTTCTGGATACTGCATATCATCATAATTACCTGCAATAACGAATTCACATTGGATTCTGCGGACGGTGTACGTTTCATACATTTGGTATGTTTCTAATGCCTGAACGGCGTAGCTCATCGAAACATAGGTTTGTTTTAAATTGTAAAAAATCTCAGCCATTTTAAAAGCAAACTCGGCTTTCTCAATATCATCCGAGACGAGGGCAAGATTCTTTTCTGCCCGTTTATAATACATCATGGCACTGACAAACATCTTCTGCTTAAATTCATACATTCCTCGAAAAAAATTAAAGTAATATTCGAGAAGCCCTGTCAGCTTGTACTGATTCCCTTCGATGTCTTCTAATAATTCTGAAAACTCCAGCTGCGACGTGTCCTCTCCAAAAGGCTTAATGTAATCCAGCATGACACGATGCCTGAACTCCATTAAAGAATAATACAGCAGCAAATCTTGGTCTTCTTCCATATCCTCAATTTCTCTTTCTACTTCGAGCTTGACCCGTTCGGCTTCAGCGACGTGGAACTGCCGGATATGAGTATACCATTCATTAATTTTAAGCCCGACATAAGAGGACGGAATCGTCTGCTTCATCCTCAATTAATCCCCCCTTTTGAATTACCCGAGATATGTCATATTTTATCATATTTACAAGAAAAAGAAGAACGCAAAATAACCGCAATTGTCGAATTTCGGCTAACCGCAACAAAAAAGCGCGGGTTTTTCAAAAACCCGCGCTTTCTTTTAGTGAAAACCGACTTTGTTTCTTTCCATCCAGCTTCCCTGCCGGCTTTTTCTTTGCTCTCCTGTCATGTCTTTCACCATGGTTTCAATATGATGATTCCCTTCTTGGTGCCATTGAAGCGCTGAAGATACATATAATTCTCCCAGCTGTGCAAAGGAAAAGCCTTCTGTAAGCTTTGCGGCGTTTTTTATTTCTTCTTCACTCAAAAAGATGTCAAAGCCTCTCATTTTCATATATTCCAGCCGCAGCTCTTCATCCGGAAGCCCGATTTCATAGGCACGGTCAAACCGTCCTGCACGATTCATCAAACCTGGATCGATCTCTTCGGGATAGTTTGTCGTGCCGATGAGAAATAGCCCCTCTTTTGATGTCGCGCCGTCCAACGTATTGAGAAAAAAGGATCGCACATCTTCCGGCATCGAATCTATATCCTCGATGACGAGAACTGCAGGAGCGAGGCGTCTCGCTGCCTGAAAGACTTCTTCTATTGTCTCGCTCGACGTAAATTCAGTAATTTGCCAATAGGCAACTGGTGCATCGATACTGCCTGCGATCGACTTCACTAATGTCGTCTTTCCGTTTCCAGGAGGTCCATATAACAGAATGCCGCGCTTATAAGGGATGTCATACGTTTGATAAAACGATTTATCACTATGAAAAAACTGATCAATTGATCTGTATATCTCTTTTTTCAATAGCGGATTCATGATTACCTGACTCCGCTGAACCTCTCTGACAATGGCTTCCTGCTCTCTTGAAGTCCCTCCATCTCCATCCGTAAAAACGGTCACTTTCCGCTTGCTTTTTTCCCAGAGACGCGGTCTGACTCCCTCCAGAAATGCACGCATCTTTTCATCGTTAACCGCAAACAGACAATCGAAACTCATGATGCTCCCATCTTGAAAATAAGGAATTCTGGCAAAAGCAACTCCCTTTTCAGGATACGCGTATACACTGTTTCTTATAGACTTATGAACGGTATAATCCGGTTCTTTTTCATCTTCATCGTAAGCAAAGGTTTTCTTTTCAAGCTTTTCAAATATATATGCCACATGCTCAGGCTCCAATGAACCGCTGCGGACATCTTCTACAAGAAGCTCCCAGTATTCCGTGTTCGGGTCATCACTGGCATAGAGCTCATAGAATACACCGTATTGATCATAAAGCGTTTCTTCAATCCGTGTGATAAGGTAACCGAAAGTGCCGTAGCCCGCTGCAGCTCTTTCATTCTCTTTTTCTTCGTACTGATAAATGAAAGGTATGGTTGTCATGTTTATACTCCATTTCATATTTTGTGAACGTTATATATACGATTGACATAGCATTTTGTTTCATCCCACAGCATATTACTTGTGAATTCGTAACCGTTGATATAGGATTTCATTGCACCATTTATTTTTACATATGGAGGAGATCATAATGAGCCAATCCAATCAAATTGTCAGCCATTTTTTATCCCATCGAAACGTGACGAATGAGCTTGCTGAAAAAATCAGCCAAGACCATTACAGCTACAAACCGGCAGAAACATCAATGTCAGCGGAAGAATTGGTCAAACACATTCTTACGTCGTTCCACTTGTTCGCAAATGTCATTAAAGAAGGCAATGCTTCACCTTTTCAAAACAAGCAGGAAGAAACAGAAACCGATCTCAATGTTCTGGCAAAAACATATACGGACAAAACGGTCGCTATCCTTGAACAGCTGACTGAAGAACAGCTGGACAGAGAAATTGATCTGACATCCGCTTTCGGCAGAAAAGTCACAGGCCGCGCGCTGCTTCAGCTTGCAATGGAACATGAAATTCACCATAAAGGCAACCTGTTCGTTTATGTGCGGGAAATGGGCCACACAGAGCTTCCTTTCTATCAGCAGCGCATGTAGCGTACGAAAAAAAGATACCTGTTAAAAGGTATCTTTTTTTGTGCTTCCGCCTCACTTCCCGGCTTCGACCAGACACTCATCATAGGGCAAATGAATAAAGATATGGAGCATACCAAAATTTCAAACAGCTAACGTGCAAAAATTCAAAAAATTTAATTGATTAACGTGACCTAATCATATATAATCTGATAAAAATAGTCGGGTTTTCAGGAGGCCTTTATCATGAGTGTAAGCATCATATTGATGGGTTTGTTTGTCGGAGCCTTAGTCGGATTGACGGGTGTGGGCGGAGCCGCCTTATTGACTCCCCTTTTAATTGTGCTTGGAATTAACCCTTCCATCGCGGTCGGTACGGATCTTGTATATAACTCGATCACAAAGCTGTTTGGCGTTGCCTCCCATTGGCGGCAGAAAACGATTAACTTTCAATTGGTAAAATACTTAGCCATCGGCAGTATTCCAAGTGCCTCGCTAGCCATTGGCATCTTGCATTTGTTCCCCGCCTTTCACCAGCATCAGGAAGAAATTATTAAGCACGCTCTTGGCTATGTGTTAACGCTTGTTGCCATTTCAATCATCGTTCGTTTGTTTTTGGATAGAAAGCTTCGCCCGAACCGCTGGCAGCTGATGCCGCTTGAAAATAAGCGGGCGCTGACAATTCTTATTGGTGTTGTGTTTGGATTTATTGTTGGATTAACATCAATCGGTTCCGGGTCATTATTTGCAATTGCCATGATCTACTTATTCAACATGAAAGCATCACAGATTGTCGGAACTGATATCGCGCATGCTTTTCTTCTCGTAACTGCAGCAGGCATTTTGAACGCAAGCTTCGGAAGCGTGGATTACATGCTGGCAGCTAATCTGCTCATTGGTTCAATTCCCGGCGTGCTGATCGGAAGCCATCTTTCGCCTCGATTCTCCCCGCGTCCACTGCAATTTATTATGGCGTCCATTATTTTAGTCAGCGGTTTAAAATTGATTTAATGAAGAAGGCTATCCGCTTGAAGGATAGCCTTCTATTATTATAGCGTCACACCCGATTTAAAAATGGCGAGTTCTCTGAAATCATTTTTTTCATGGTTCACAAGCTGGCCGCTTGCCACCTCAATCATATAGTGGATAAACTCACGCAGCACATACTCCTCATGAACATCATCCTCTGCTAAAAGGCCTGCGTTAAAATCAATCCAATGCGGCTTCGCCTCATACAGCTCGGTGTTTGTTGCTACCTTCACGGTCGGGACAAAGGTGCCAAATGGCGTGCCTCTCCCCGTTGTAAAGAGGACAATTTGGCAGCCGGCCGCCGCCAATGCGGAGGAAGCGATTAAATCATTGCCCGGCGCGCTCAAAAGCGTCAGCCCTTTTGTCTTGAGTACTTCCCCGTATTTCAGGACATCCGTGACAGGAGAAATCCCCGCTTTTTGCGTACAGCCCAGCGATTTATCCTCAAGTGTAGAAATGCCGCCCGCTTTGTTGCCCGGTGAAGGATTTTCGTACACCGGCTGATCATGTTTGATAAAATATTGTTTAAAATCATTGATTAATTGGACTATCTTATGAAACACTTCGTCACTGGCAGCCCGCTGCATCAGGATGGTTTCCGCACCGAACATTTCCGGAACTTCCGTCAGCACCGTGCTCCCTCCCTGTGCAATGAGATAATCTGAAAAACGGCCAAGCAGCGGGTTTGCGGTTATGCCGGAAAAACCATCCGAACCTCCGCACTTCAGTCCGATCTTCAGTTCGGACAGCGGAATGTCTTCTCTCGTATCCCCTTTGGCCGCTTCATGTATTTCCTTTAGCAAAGCAACGCCTGCCTCCATTTCGTCGGTCACCGACTGGGATTCGAGGAATTTCACTCGATTCAGATTTACATCCTGGAGTGCTTCCTTCATTTTTGCCAGTTCATTGTTTTCACACCCTAGCCCTAGCACCAAGACGCCGCCGGCATTTGGATGGCGAATGGCGTTCAGCAGGATTTGCTTCGTATTTTCGTGATCATCGCCAAGCTGCGAGCATCCGTATTGATGTTTCAGCACGAGTACGTTATCAAATGGAGCGATATCTCCCGTTTCTCTGACAAAACGCTGCAGCATTTTTTCTGCAATTCCATTGACGCAGCCGACAGTTGGCACAATCCACAATTCATTGCGTACACCCGCATCACCGTTTTCTCTTCTAAAGCCTTTAAACGTCCGGTTCTCATTAGAATACGGATTTTCATCAAATCTCGGTGTATAGCTGTATGATTGGATATCTGACAGGTTTGTTTTCGTATTATGGACATGAATATGCTCTCCGATCGAAATATCTTGTGATGCATGCCCAATTGGAAACCCGTATTTAATGATGCTGTCGTTTTCTTTAATAGACTGCAATGCAATCTTGTGGCCTCTTTTTATATCATCCTTTACTTCAATCGACACGCCGCCCGCATGCAGCCGCTCTCCCTTTTGGATATCCCGCAGAGCAAGAAGGACATTATCTTGCTTATGAATCTTTATAAACGACTTCAACGTACCTCTCCCCTTTGTATGCAGTATTGTTCAAGAGCCCGCTGCATGCCCAGCTCATGAATATGATTCAAGTAATCAGCGACTCTCTCAGTCAGCTTCGGTATCTCATTGAGATCTGCCTCCCACAGCCGCTGTTCGCCTAACACTCTTGATGCAATCCGAAGCATGTCTTCATTCTCCTGGCTCCAAACCTCTTTGAAAAATTGAAGAACTGCCGGATCATCCTGCAATGTCTCGTATCCCTGATAAAAATACAGAAGAGCGCTGAAAGAAAACACCAAGCGTTCAGGGAGCTGTCTCTTTTGTTCAGCATATTCCTTAAGAGTCGGCAGGTTTCTCGTTTTGAATTTGGAAACAGAATTCAATGCAATGCTTTCCAGGTAATGCTTCATATACGGGTTTTTAAAACGGTTCAGCACATCGGCAGCATACTGAGAAAGACCTTCCAGTTTTAAAACAGGAAGAATTTCATCATTGATCAGCTCTCTAATAAACCGCCCCACTTCCGGATGCTCGACAGCATCCCGAACAGTTTTTAAGCCGTACAACAATGCCACTGGCGTCATTGCTGTGTGAGCGCCATTTAAAATTCTTACTTTTTTTGTCCGATACGGGATGAGGTCGCTGACGATTTTTGTACTGAGCCCTGCAGCCGCAAAGGGAATTTCTTTTCCAATCCAATCCGGCCCCTCGATAACCCATAAATAATACTGCTCTCCCACAACTATCAGTTCATCTTGATAGCCCAGTTCTGCCGTGATCTCATCAATGCTGTCGATCGGAAAACCCGGGACAATCCGGTCTACTAAACTATTACAAAATGTATTGGCCTCATGAATCCACTGTGTAAATCCTTTCTCCAGCTTCCACTGATGTGCATAATGAAGAACCGTTTCCTTCAGCTTTTCGCCGTTCTTCTCGATCAGCTCACATGGGATTAGGACACACCCTTTTGTCTGATCTCCTTTAAAAGCCTGATAGCGGAAGTAGAGAAATGCAGTTAATTTCCCAGGGAATGTTTTTGGCGGCCTATCCTCTAAACGATCTTTTTCATCACATACGATCCCGGCCTCCGTCGTGTTGGAGATGATAAACCGCAGCTCTTCGCTTGATGCCAATTCTTTGTATGCCTCATAATCAGAAAACAGGTCAATTCCTCGGCTGATTGAGTTGATAATCATATGCTCGTTTACCGCTTCTCCGTCTTTCATTCCTTGTAAAAAGAGCGTATATAGCCCATCTTGCTGATTTAATCGTTTGATTTTTTCTGAGCCTCTTGGCTGGATAACTGCCACGCTCCCATTAAAATCAGTGTGTTGATTCAATTGATCAATCTGCCAATCGACAAATCCCCGAAGAAAGTTTCCTTCTCCGAATTGGAGAATTTTTTCTGGATACTGAGTATAGTGATCGTACACATGTTTATTCAGCTTCTGCACCCTTATTGCCTCCCTCTCCTTTTATGCACACGTTAACATTTTTCTGTGTAAAGAATGCCCGCTAAAAAATCGGGGCATCACGTTGTCAATCGTCTGACTGAATCACGTACGATGAATTCTGTGTTTTCCAAGATTTTCTCCGCTTTTGTTTCCGGCTCGCTGATCAGCGACAATAGTTTTTGCGCGCCGAGCACGCTGATTTTCTCCACTGGGCGCTTAACTGTTGAAAGCCTTGGCGTGATGTATTGTGAAAACCCAATATCATCAAACCCGATCACCGAAATATCATCAGGGACGCGCATGCCCTTTGCGAATATCGCATTCATCGCTCCGATTGCCATGTCATCATTCGAACAAAAGACAGCGGTTGGAAGATTCGGCAGCGCCAGCAGCCGCTCCATCGCTTGAAAGCCGCTTTCCATATCGTACTGTCCTTTGACACTGTATTCATGCTTGATTGGAATATGATGTTGAATCAGTGCGGATAAGTAGCCTTCCTTTCGCTGCTGGGAGGATTTAAAGCCTTCCATCCCCTCGATGATGGCGATGTTTTGATGTCCGTTCTTAATAAAGTATTCTACAGCTTCCTGGGAGCCCTCCTTGTCATTGGATAAAATATTCGTGATGGTGCGGTCATCAATATCACGATTCAGCACGACAAGCGGAATGTTTTTTTCTCGTATATGGTAAATGAAAGAATTATCAATATCACTTTGGCTCATTAAAATGATGCCGTCATACCTCATCGGTGTAACGGAGTCATAGTTTTTCAGATCATCAATGCCGCGCACATAGAGATTGTAATCCTCACTTATGGCTTGATTGACGCCTTTGATTGTGTCTGCAAAGAAGCTGTGTGAGGTTCCGTTTGTGATGCTTGTAAAGAAAAGCCCGATCGTATGTGACTTTTGCATCGCCAGGCTTTTCGCATTTACATTTGGTGTATAATTGAGCTTCTCTGCGAGCTCTACTATTTTTTTCTTCGTATGCTCTTTGATGTAAGGGCTATTGTTGAGTGCTCTGGAAACGGTTGTGTGGGATACGTTAGCGAGTTTTGCGATATCTTTTATGGTTACCATCTAATTCCCTTCCTTATCATACCGGCTGCGATTATTTACTGTATATTGTATCATCAAACATACCGCCTCTCCCACTATATTTCCAGATTAATAAGACACCGGTTTCTCAGCTTCTGTTCCTGTTGGTTTGCCGATGATCGGACGGACAAAACGAATTACAGCGAGTGACGCGAAGACAGCTAACCCTCCGGCAAGCAAAAACGCTCCAGAAAACGTGCCCGTTTGATCAACAATAAAGCCGGTTAAAGCCGGGCCGATAATTCCTGCTGAGTTGGCGAGGAAATGCATGAAGCCGCCAACAGAACCGACATTGTTTTGATCAACCACATCTTGAATCACAGCCCAATAGATAGCACCTGTTAAATATAGAAAAAATACTGACAAAGCGACCAGTGTGACAGCGCCCGCAGTCGTTCCCACCAGCCCGGCAAAACCAATTAGGACAGCTGATGAAAACAAACACGTGACAAGCACAACCTTGCGTGAGAACAGCACGCCTTTTCGAGACGTTTTTTTGTACACATAGTCAGAAACAAATCCTCCTGCAGCAAGCCCGATAAAGCCTAAAACCCACGGTATGACCGTGATCACACTCATCGATTCAACACTTAAGCCCCGCTCTTCGACAAGATAGCTTGGAAACCACGTCAAAAAAAAGAAGAGGATGTAGTTGTAAGCGAAAAAAGCGAACGCCGTGAACAGGACCGTTTTTTGCTTCAGGTAAAAGGTGAGCGGCATTTTTTCTCTAGGAGACGTTTCTGCTTTGATTGCCGGTGCTTCCTTCATCCTCTCTGACGGCTTTTCTTTGACAAACTTGAACCAGAGCACTGCCCATATCAAACCAATGATCATAATGAGAACGAAGGATAGCTTCCAGCTGAACGCCACTGCAATCATGCCGACAATCGGACCGGAAATGGCTCCTCCGAGCGGGGTGCCGCTGTTGGTTACACCGATAACGGACGCCCGCTGGGTCGGCGGGAACCAGTTATTCACCATCTTGTTGATGGTCGCAGACAGCGGGCCTTCTCCCATTCCAAAAAGGATACGGATAATCAGCAGGCTGACAAAACCAAAAGCGAGGGCGACTGCTCCGCTAAACAGCGACCAAACGACCATCGCGACAAATAGGGTCAGTTTTGCCCCGTAGCGGTCGGATGCCACGCCCCCAAGAAAGTTAAAAATGGCATAACCAATCGAAAAACTGCTGAAAATCAAGCCCATTTGCGTGGCTGACAATGTGAGATCATCCTGAATAAAAGGAGCTGCAATGGAAAGCGCCGAGCGATCCAGGTAATTAATCACCCCTGCCAGGAACAAAAAAAGGATAATGGGAAGCTTATCTTTTGAAAACATCTCAACCTCACCCCTATGTTGGTTCAGTTTCTGTTGCGCCGCTTTCGTTACACACCTGAATAAGCCATAAATCCTCCATCGACAGGAACGGTGATTCCGGTGACAAAACCCGAATAGGATTCATCCGCCAGCCAAAGAAGCGTGCCGAGCAAATCCTCCGGTTTTCCGAAGCGCTTCATCGGTGTTCCCGCGATAATTTTGTGAGATCGGCTGGTGAACGTTCCGTCTTGGTTAATCAGCAGATCATGATTTTGTTTTGTCAGAAAAAAGCCTGGGGCAATCGCATTGACCCGCAGCCCGGTTTCGGCAAAATGAACGGCCATCCACATCGTAAAGTTATTGATAGACGCCTTGGCAGCACTGTATGCCGGAACCTTCGTCATAGGTGAATAAGCACTCATGGAAGAAAGATTGATAATCGCCGGTGAATCCGCCTTCAGCAGCTCTTTTCCAAACACTTGCGAGGCCAGAAACGCACCGGTGAAGTTGGTGGAAAAAACAGTTGAAAAGCCGCCCTCATCCATATCAAAAAAGGATTGGCCTTCTCCCGCTTCTTCATATGTCTCCACATCGGTTATCGCGTCAGGATGATTGCCGCCAGCCCCGTTAATTAACAGATCAACAGCGCCGAATCGGCCAAGGATGTCTTTCTTTGCCCGCTCCAGTGACTCCCTGTCCAGCACATCCGCTGCAACAGCGCACGCTGTGCCGCCCGCCGCCGTTATCTCCTTCACGACCGCCTGGCCTTTTTCAGCCGTCCGATTCAATATCGCCACCTTCATGCCATGACGGGCTAGCTCCCTGGCCATCACAGAGCAAAGCACACCGCTGCCGCCAGTGATGACAACTGTTTTACCAGCAAGGTTCTCATGCAGCGGGATCATATGTCCACCTCTTTTTTCACCATTGCTTCATAGGCGTCCCACAGTCCGTTCAAATACATGATGCCAAGGGCACGATCGTATAAGCCATATCCCGGTCGGCATTGCTCACCCCAAAGATGGCGACCATGATCCGGTCTGACATATCCTTCGTAATCCTGCTTATGCAGTTCTTCCATCACGCCTTGAATGTTGATCGAACCATCCTTTGTTACATGCGATGTTTCAATAAAATCGCCATTCTCATAAATTTTCACATTGCGAATATGTGAAAACGGAGCAATGCCGGCATATGTCTTAGCGATCTCCACCATGTCGTTAGCGGGATTGGCTCCCATTGAACCTGTACAAAGAGTGATGCAATTAGACGGTGAATCTGATATCGCCCGCAGTTTCTTATAGCTTGCCTCCCCCGTGATAATGCGCGGCAGTCCAAAAATCGGCCATGGCGGGTCATCCGGATGAATGGCCATTTGAACACCGTGACTTTCTGCAACAGGAAGAATTTCCTGCAAAAAGAATGATAAATTGTCCCATAGCTGTTCTTCATCGATCGTTCTGTAGGCCGAAAAAAGCTCTTTGATCCGAGCCAATTTTTCGGGCTCCCACCCCGGCAGTGTCATGTCAGATGCTTGCTCCACCATCCGAATCAGCTCTTGGGGCTCAAGGCTTTCCACCTTGGCCTTTTCAAAAAACAGAGCGGTTGATCCATCTTCCAGCGGCCGGAACATGTCCGTGCGTGTCCAATCAAAAACCGGCATAAAATTATAGCAGATCACTTTCACGCCAAATCCGGCAAGGTTGCGGATCGTTTGTTTGTAGTTTTCAATATATCGGCCGCGTTCTTCGTTCCCGAGTTTAATCGCTTCGTGAACATTCACGCTCTCTACAACTTCAGCATGAAAACCATAGGATTGAATATATTCGGTCTCGGCTCTGATTTCTTCTTTTTCCCACACGTCGCCGACAGGCTTTTGATGAAGAGCCCAAACGATGCCTTTGACACCGGGAATTTGCTTCACGTGTTCAAGTGTGACTGTATCGTTTCCTCGGCCATACCATCGAAATGTCATATTCATGCTTTCACCTCCGGATTCAGTCGATTAATCAAACGCGATGACGGCTTTCCGTACCTGATCTGGATGCTCCTTAATAAACTGAAATGCGTGATGGACATCATCCACTGAAAATGTATGGGTCACAAGCCCGTTATGCGCTAACCGGCCTTTATTCAAAAGCTCTACCACCTTGGGAAACTGATTGGTCTGCAATCTCGACCCGGTTATTGTGACTTCTTTTTTTGTAATCGGCAGCTGAGAAATCTGTGCCGCTCTTTCATCAAATCCAAGCACAACCACACGTCCCGCAGGTGAAACGGCCTCAACGGAAAACGCAAAAGTCTCCGGCAGGCAAACAGCATCAATGACCACATTTGCTCCCTCATGCCCAGTCCATTCACGGACCCGCTCGGCAACATTTTCTGCTTGGACATTTACAACAGCATCGGCGCCGTTTTCTTTTGCAAACGCCAGCCGCTCGTTGTTCAAGTCAGTCATCATGACAGCAGCACCCGCCAGCTTTGCCATTTTTAACACACAGATCCCAATAGGCCCCGCTCCTTGGATCAGAACGGTATCACCTTTTTCCACCTGCCCTCTCCACACTGCCTGGGCCCCTATCGTATAAGGCTCGGCCATGACCGCTTCCTCCCAAGGCAAGTCCTTTGAAACCGCGTAAAGCTGCCTTTCCGGAAGCACAATATATTCCCGCATGCCCCCATCTTCATGTACGCCAAACACAGAGAGCTTGGCACAAACATTCGGCCGCCCTTTGCGGCAGGCATAGCAAGTTCCGCAATAAGAAATCGGCTCAATTACCACATGGTCACCGGCTTTTAGGCTCTGTACATTCGCCCCAACTGCCTCCACTTGTCCCGTTACCTCGTGTCCGATGACTCTCGGGAGGGTAGCCAGCGGATTCGTCCCATGATAAATATGCATGTCTGATCCGCAAATCCCGACTCGCTTAACTTTTACGAGCACTTCATCACCCTTTGAAAGAACCGGCTTCTTTATCTCCTCTGTCGCCAGATCATACGGTTTTCGTACTTGAACCGCTTTCATTTTTCTCACCTGCTTTTTAAGAATTCATACACACTCCGAGCAATTGATATTCCGTGTTCCTTATTTCTTTCTTCATGCAGCTGCTCGATCTCACCAGGCACAAACACTCTCTCGACTCCAGCAGCTGGAGGAGACTGCTGCAGTTCATGAAGCATGGCATCCATCTGCTCTAAAAACGTATCCCGGTCGGTAAAAAAGGAGGGATTGATCGCGCAAACGTAATGCCCCAGCTTTCTTTTTTGATCAAGGCCGCTGTACATTTTCGCAATATGAGGGCCAAAAGCCGCGCCAGCAAGCAATCCAGAAAACACATCCACCACAATCGATAGTCCATAGCCTTTCGGGCCTCCGAATGTTGAAAGTGAAACAACCTTGTCAGGATCCGTTACTGCTTCTCCGTTTTCATCGACTCCCCATCCTTCAGGAATTTCCTTGTCCTCTTCACGGGCCTGCAGAATCTTCCCGAAAGCCACTTTGGACGTCGCCATATCGAGGATAAGCGGTTTTTTATGCTTAGCCGGAACACCGTAAGCAATCGGATTTGTCCCTAAAAAAGGAGCCCTTCCTCCAAACGGGACAACGATACTGTCCGTATGCGTCATTGCCAATCCGATCAGTTTTTCGTCAGCCGCTTTTTGCACAAAATAGCTTAGCGCCCCGCAATGGCTGCTGTTGACGGCCGTGACCATGCCGACACCATTTTTCTTGGCCATGACAATTGCATGGTCCATTGCCATATCACAAATCACATGGCCGAATCCGTCATCACCATCCAGCACTCCAGTCACAGGCCCCGTTTCTTTAAAAACAGGCTGTGCCTCAGGGTTGATCCCTCCCGCTGAAAGCCTGTTCACATAGTGTTCTGTGCGCAGCACGCCATGCGAATGTACATTGCGCAAATCAGCGTGCACGAGGACATCTGCTACTTTTTCAGCATCTCGTTCATTCAAACCGGCACCGGCAAGCTTTTTCCGAACGAATCCCTTTGCTTCTTCAGCTGCAATTGTTATCGTTTTCAATTAAGTGCCTCCTTCCTTTTCAGTGCTTCAGGGCACCCATTAGTGAAAACCCCTGCAAACACATTTTATTTACCGATTATTTCAAATATTCTTTATATTACATCGTCAGCTCTTTTGATGAAGATCCTGAACAATCTGAGCATGCTGCTGGTCTGTGAGTTTATAAAGAAAACCAATAATGATCATCGCCAATGCCAAAGCAATGGCCGGATACAGAAGCAAAAGCGCTTTGATGCCGATCAGTGCCTGTGCTGTCTGAACTGCATTCGGCACGTAGCCGATTATCCCCAAACCGATCCCCGAAAGAAACCCAGACAAAGACTGAGCTAGCTTTCTGGAAAAATTGAAAAGTGAATATGTCGTTGCTTCTTTCCGTTCGCCGGATTTCCATTCGCCATAGTCGATAATATCGGAGACAAGAGCCCACGTGATGCCGTTTGGGATACTGATTCCGATAAAGGCGATGCTGGCGAGAATGGTAAACACATAAACGTTAGATGGAAGCATAAAGTTGATCAGATCCGCGGCCACACTGATGGCAAAGCCAATCATTGCCGTTCGTTTCTTTCCAAACATCTTGACGAGCTTTGGAAGGAATACGACGCCCAAAAAGGAAGAACCAATAATGATGAAGTTCATATAAGCCATTAATTCAACATTGCCCAGGTTATATTGTGCGAAATAGACGAGCATGGCGGATTTGATGTTGTATGCGGAGATTGAAAAAATCGTCATTAGGACAAGGGTTAACAGCGGTTTATTTGTAATAAATGTTTTGACGACAGATTTGAATGTTAATTTTTCTTTAGGAGCTTCCGATATGACAACGCGCTCTTTGCAATTGCGGTAGCAAATATAAAACCAAAGCACACCGAGTAACGCGAACAAGCCCATGACCACGGGGTAGCCGACCTTCGGATTATCAAATTTGACGAGAAGCGGCATTACGGCCACACTTGTGATAAACAAGGCGCCAAGTGATCCGATTTGGCGGAACGTCGAAATGGAGGTTCGGTCCTCAGAATTTTGAGTCATTGCTGCTCCTAATGAGCCGTAGGGAATATTCACAAACGAATAGCCGATGCCCCAAATCATATAGGATGCATAGGCATAAATCAGTTTTCCGGTCGTTGATACATTTGGAGACAGAAAAATAAGAACAGTAAGCACCGCGAGCACGATGCTGCCGATTAATAAATAAGGCCTGAATTTCCCCCGTTTGCCGATGTTTTTGCGATAATCGATTGATGAGCCGACAATTGGATCTGTTATCGCCGCAAACAGCTTGCTGACTAAAAAAATGCCGCCGGCCATCGCAGCCGGAATTCCCGCTACATCAGTGAAATACTTCAATAAATAAATCTGGCCGAGATCAAACATAAAACCGTTGCCAAAATCACCAAAACCATAGGAGATTTTTTCCTTCAACGAAAGCCTTTTTTCCGTTTCGACCGACACAACCTTATTTGCCAGTTCAGTTCGCATGTTCCACCTCTGTGTCTTAAGAATTTTCGGGCAGTGGTCCGCTCAGTGATGCTGAGCGGACACTTTGTTACACGTTTGCTTTCTCTTCTTGAAATTGAAAGTAGTGTTTCGCATTGTCATAGCAAATTCCCTGAACGATGTTTCCCAGAAGCTCCATATCGCGCGGCACTTCGCCGTTTTCCACCCATTCCCCAATTAAATTGCAGACGATTCGTCTGAAATATTCGTGGCGCGTATACGAAAGAAAGCTTCTGGAATCGGTGAGCATGCCGATAAAACGGCTGAAAAGGCCAACGTTTGATAACGCTTTCATTTGGTCCAGCATCCCGTCTTTAGTATCGTTAAACCACCAGGCTGTGCCAAATTGTATTTTTCCCGGGGTAATACCGTCCTGAAAACTGTTGATCATGCTGGCAATGACATAGTTATCATTGGGATTCAGTGAATATAAAATCGTTTTCGGCAGCTGGTTCTTCATCTCAACTGAGTTCAGCAGCTTGTATAAAGGCTTCGCAATTTCTTCATCGTTCATAGAATCATAGCCTGTATCAGGACCGAGCCTTTTCATCATTTTTGTATTCGTGTTTCTTAAAGCGTTGATATGAAACTGCATCGCCCAATCGAGCTCCGCATACAACCCGCAAAGAAACTGAAGCGTATATGTCTTAAATTTCTTCTCATCTTCATAAGAAACCTCTGTTCCTTGTAATCTGTCAGCAAAAATCCGTCCAGCTTCTTCTTTTGTCGTTTCGGCAAATACCATTGAATCTATCGCGTGATCAGACACTCTGCCGCCAGCTGAATGGAAGAATCGCACTCGTTTTTCCAACGCTTTTAAAAACTCATCATAGGTTGTAATGGATATGGCGGCGGCATCTTCAAGTGACTGCACCCAATCCGGAAAGCCTTCACGATTGATCTCAAGTCCTTTATCCGGCCGAAATCCAGGCAGCACGCTGACAGGAAAATCTTTGTCTTTTCTTAATAATAGATGGTATTCAAGAGAATCGACAGGGTCATCCGTTGTGCACACAACCTTTACATTTGATTTCATGATTAAATCCCTTGCCCCGAAGCCTTCCCCTTGGAGCAGTTCATTTGTTCGTTTCCATATAGACGGCCCGGACTTCTCGTTTAAAATCTCATAAATGCCAAAAAAACGCTGCAATTCTAAGTGGGTCCAGTTATAGAGCGGATTTCCGATCGCCATCGGCACGGTTTTCGCCCAAGCCATAAATTTCTCCTCATCTGGCGCATCTCCGGTGATGTATGTCTCCTCAATTCCATTGGCTCTCATGATGCGCCATTTATAATGGTCACCATACAGCCAGGCTTCCGTGATGTTTTGAAATGTTTTATTTTCATAGATTTCTTTCGGGCTTAAGTGGCAGTGGTAATCAATAATCGGCATGTCTTTCGCATACTTGTGATAGAGGGTGACAGCGGTTTCATTTTTCAATAAAAAGTTTTCGCCCATGAAGGGTTCCATGTCCTCACCGTCTTTCATTCTATTTCAAAATGTTAACGTTAACATTTTGATTTGTTTTTATTTTACCTTTATATTCCTCTGGGATCAATCTCTTTTTTGAAAATGAAATGTTAACGCTGTCATAAACATAAAAAAAGACATTGCCAGAAAGCACTCGGAAAGGAATGCTTTTGGCAATGCCAGATTCATTAAAAGGATTAGTAAGCCAGGCTGAAAAGTCCTTTAATATGTGTCAAATATCGTACATTACTTGCTTCTTTCATCAAGGAAGCAGGAAGACCTTTAAGCGGTGTAGAATTAGCACCAATAATGGCAACCGCGTCTTTGCGTCCAAGGCTTGCAAGTGTACCAGAGTTAACTGGCTTGAATGTTTCAAGTGTTTTGCCTTCTAGGTAAGCGAATAGGTTGTAACCGATCAGCTCACCCATTTGCCATGCGATTTGTGCAGTTGGCGGGTATGGACGGCCGTCTGGTCCGAAGTAAACGGCGCTGTCTCCAGCAACGAATACATCTTCATGAGATGTAGATTGCAGGAAGTCGTTTACAGTCGCGCGTCCGCGGTTCACTTCTAGGCCTGATTCACCGACTAATGGGTTACCTTGTACGCCGCCAGTCCAAACAAATGTGTTGGCAACAACTTTAGATCCGTCTTTCAGATCAATTACGTTTCCTTCTACATTTGTAACAGGGAGACCTGTTAAGAACTCAACGCCACGTTTTTCAAGGCTTGCAGTCGCACGTTCGATAAGATCATCCGGAAGAACAGGAAGGATCTTAGGACCAGCTTCAACAAGTTTTAATTTGATTTCTTTATGGTCTACGCCGTATTTTTTCGCAAGGTTAGGCATGATGTCAGCAAGCTCACCAACAAGCTCAACGCCTGTTAAGCCGCCTCCGCCGATAAGGATTGTTGCGTCTGCTTCGTTTTTCGTTTTAGAGTACTCGCGCACACGATCTTCAACATGCTGGAAGACTTTGTTCGCATCAGCAGCAGATTTCAACACCATGCTATTTTCTTCAAGACCTGGGATGCCGAAATAAGCCGTTACAGAACCAAGACCTACAACAAGCGCATCGTAAGATAATGTAGAACCGTCACCAAGCGCAACTTCTTTTTTATCAACAGAGAAAGAGTTTACTTCCGCGATTTTAAGATCAATGTCTTTGCCTTTGAAAAGTTTTTCTAATGGCATAGCAACCGCTTTTTCAGACACGTTGCCTGCAGCAAGACGGTGTAATTCCGTAATGATTTGGTGAGTTGGGTATTTGTTTACCACTGTCACGCGTGCTTGTTCTTTTGTGTAATGTTTGCGAACTGTTAGAGCAGAAAGAACTCCGCCATAACCAGCGCCTAGAATGACAATATGTTTTGACATCGTATATCCTCCGTCCTTTATATCAATTTGAATCTGAGATTATTTTTGGTTTTCGCGTTCGTTCATGACTTCAAGGTAGCTGTTAGCAAAACGGAACAGCTTTTGAGCTTGAGGATCTTTCAGCATACGCAGCAGGCCGAAAAGACCAATTGTTTCGTTGCTTGCTTCCGCGCGGTCTTTTGCTTCGATCGCAGTCGCAGCTACTTCTTTCGCTGTTTCTTTTACAGGCTCAAGAATTTCAGTGATCGCACCGACTGTGTCGTTTTTTAACACTTCGTCAGTCGCTACAGACTGAGCGAAATCATAAGACTTCGTTAAAATATTGACTAACTCAGTCAGCTTCGGAAGCTGGTCAACTAAAACAGTCAATGATTCTTGAACTTCTGGCTTTAATAGCTGATCAATAAGATCTTGCTGGCTTTGGCTGACAGACGCATTTGTTTGATCGATTGTTTCTGGCATATCCAATTCTCCTTTACTATAAGCAGTTTGCTGATTTGTTTGGAAAGGGTAGTGCCTCTCCCTGTCTCACGCTTTTAAGGCATAAGAATAAGGATTGTGAATTCGTGCACAATCATTTACAAAAATAAATGTTTACTACCCAGTTTTTCATCTTGCCATATTCAGTATTATTTTTATCAAAAAATAAACAATTGAATAAGTCAAAATCCTTTACTCTCTCTGAAAATAGCAAACACAAAAAACTCCAATTCGATTACCTTCTATATGATAACACTTTTTGAACAAAATTTGAACGTGAATTGCTTCGATTATGAAATTAATTTATATGGAGTTCATGTCATAACGTTTCTGTGACACTAGTTATTGACAATCCAGCAATTTCTCCCTTCACTTTACCCATATTTCCAATAAAGGCTCTCTTTTTCCTGTGATCGGATCATTCGCCGGCAACGCCGCCTTCTTTATCTGTTTGACCGCTTCCTCCCGCTCATCCGGCTTTCCCGTCTTCATATCATACTGAATGCCTCCGGGATAGGCGCCAAGGACAGTAAAATCGGGACTTGAGCTTAGCTTTTTATGACCGACTCCGGCTGGAATCACGACTGCATCGCCTGTTTTGAAAGGGATGACAGCTCCTTTTTCTCCCCCGAACTGAATGACAGCCTCTCCCCTAAATGCAATCAGGACTTCATGCGTATTGCTGTGATAATGATGGTATGGAAAAACACTTCCTAACCAGCTGTTTGACCAGCCATGCCGGGTGACGATCCGCTCTGCCTGGCTGGTATCCTTAATCGCGTTTTGATATACCACGAGCGGATACTCAGGGTGATTCGGAATCCTGCCGTCATCCGGAAAAAAATATGTCTGTGTCTTTGCTTCCATCAATTTCACCTCCCTTTTTATCTTCCACACATAGCGGTTCGCAAAACATGATGTTTTTCTCACGATTCCATTGATCTGCATGATACCAAATAGTATAGTATAAAAAATAATGCCAGAATGAGGGATACCATGAAAGCTATTGTTATCGGAATTTTAGCTTCACTCTTTTTCGCCGTTACCTTTATATTAAACAGAGCGATGGAGTTATCTGGAGGCAGCTGGCTCTGGAGCTCTTCGCTGCGCTTTATTTTTATGGTGCCGTTTTTATGTGTGATTGTCATCATGAGAGGGACATTCACGCCTCTCGTACAAGAGATGCGGAAAAAGCCGTTCTTTTGGCTCAAATGGAGCTTTATCGGCTTCGTGCTTTTTTACGCGCCGATCACATTTGCGGCTGCATACGGTCCGGGATGGCTTATAGCCGGCACCTGGCAAATTACAATTGTAGCCGGTGTGCTCTTGTCTCCTTTGTTTTATGTCAAACAAGATATGCCGGGCGGTCCTCAGCTCGTTCGGCAAAAGATTCCTCTGGTTTCACTTGGCACTTCCGTGATCATCCTGATTGGAGCGGCTCTGATTCAGCTTCAGCATGCGGAATCGCTTTCAGGAAAGATGCTGCTTTTCAGTGTGCTGCCGGTTGTCATTGCGGCTTTTGCCTATCCGTTAGGAAACAGGAGAATGCTCGAGGAATACGGTGGCCGGCTTGATACATTTCAGCGCGTGCTTGGAATGACATTGGCAAGCCTTCCGTTCTGGCTTCTATTAGCAGCTTACGGTTGGTGGTCAGACGGCCTGCCGACAGCGGGGCAAACCGTTCAATCCTTTATCGTTGCCGTCAGCTCAGGCATCATTGCGACTGTTTTATTTTTCTGGGCCACTGATATGGTAAGAGACAATCCGCAAAAACTCGCAGCCGTTGAAGCCACTCAATCCGGTGAAGTAATTTTCACGCTGCTTGGTGAAATTGTTCTTCTGTCAGGCGTTTTCCCATCTCTATTATCATTTGCCGGTTTGTTCATTATTATAGCGGGGATGGTGTTACATACCTTCGCTTCACAGCCGAGAAAACCGAAAAAGAAAGCACAGTCAAACCTGACCGCGTAGCATTTGCAGGAGAATAGGTGAAAACCTGTTCTCCTTTATCTTTGCTACCAAAAGGCATCTGTTTCACGGTATAGTTAAATATAATATCTGCCTATTTATTATTGAAAGGTGATTATTGGAATGGAAGCAAATAATCAAACACAAAACATACCAGCGATCTCCTTCAGATCAGTCAGAAAAAGCTATAAACAAGATGGACAAACCTATGATGTACTGCGGGATGTCACCGGAGACATTCAACAGGGTGCAATCGTAGCCGTTTTAGGCCCTTCCGGCTCAGGCAAAAGCACCCTCCTTTCCTTGTGTAATTTAATGAGAACGCCTGACAGCGGCGAAGTCAACATATATGGAAAGGAAATCAGAGAATGGAATGTCAATGAGCTGAGACGAACGGCTGCCCTCGCGTTTCAGTCGGCTCCTGTGCTCGACGGGACAGTGCGTGACAATCTAAGTCTGGTCCAAAGGCTGCATCAATCCCAGCTGTACGCTCCAGAAAAGCTGGCTTCTCTTGCAGGGCTTTCGCCAGAGCTGTTAGACAGAAGCGCCAGAGACTTATCGGGCGGACAGCGGCAAAGGCTGTCACTGGCCAGAACGATTTCAAATCCTTCCTCCATTCTATTGTTGGACGAAATCACGTCGGCCTTGGACCCTGTTTCTGCTCTTGAGATTGAAGAACTGATCAAACGTCAGCATCGAGAAAAAAAATGGACAGTCATGTGGGTCACTCATAATATGGAGCAGGCAAAACGAGTAGCCGATACCATTTGGTTTATGGCGGAGGGGCGGCTGCTTGAAATCGCTGAAACCGAAACATTTTTCTCCGCTCCGCAGCATGAAGCAGCCAAAGAGTTTTTGAAGGGAGGCACTCGGTAATGGATTACCTTTCTCTCTCTTTAACGATGATCTTTGTTTTGATCGCCTTGTTTTTATCAAAATCCTTTAAAGCCGGCGTAGAAAAAGATATGATCATTGCCACCATCCGGGCCGCGGTGCAGCTGCTTATCATCGGTTATGTTTTGTCTCTGATTTTTCGCGGAGACCACCCTGTTTTTATCCTGCTGATGGTGCTGTTAATGCTCGCGGTGGCGGCACAAAATGTCATCAAACGAAAGAAAAATACAATCGGTTCGTTCTGGAGGGTGTTTGCTGCATTAGCGATTGTAGAAATTGTGACGCAGGGAATTCTGCTGTCTCTTCATATCATTCCGCTTACAGCACGATATGTCATTCCGATCAGCGGGATGGTCATCGGAAACTCGATGGTGCTTTCGAGTTTGTTTTTAAATCGGCTCAGCTCAGAAGTTGGCGTTCGCAAAGAAGAAATTCAATTAATATTGTCGCTTGGCGGCACACCGAAGCAATCCATACAGCGCATTCTTACTTCAGCGATGAAAATGAGTATGATCCCGACGCTCGAAAGCCAGAAAACACTGGGACTTGTCCAGCTTCCCGGCATGATGACAGGCCAGATTCTAGCCGGGGCGGACCCGATTCAGGCAGTGCGCTTTCAGCTCTTAATCGTGTTTACAACAATGGCCTCAGCCGCGCTGACTTGCGTAATCTTAAGCGTGCTGACATACCCGTCATTATTCACCGTTCATCAGCAGCTAAAGGAGAATGAATAACAGACAAAAGCCGCTTTTCCCTTGGAAAGCGGCTTTTTGTACTTGTTATTCCTTTTCTTCATAATATTTGGCCAGCTCAATAATCATCGCGCCCATCCGCTCAATCTCTGGCGCAAGCAGTCTCGTGATGCCTTCTTCCCGCAGCGCCTCAGCAGTCACTTTTCCGACAGCAGCTGCTATGGTGCGCTCTTCGAATACTGTCTTCACTTCATTGATATAGCCTCGCTCCCTGGCAAAATCAAACAGGGAACGAACCTGAATGGCCGTTGTAAAACAAACAGCGTCGATATCATTATTCATCAGCTCCCCGCATAACCGCTCCACCGTTTCCTCCTCCGGCGGAATGTGCTGATAAGGAAGAATCGGCAGGACAGACGCGCCCTTTTCTTTAAGAAATGCGATAAGGGCCGGCGCATTTTCTCCATGAAGCTGCACCATGACTTTTTTCCCTGAAAAGTCGTGAGGCTCCAAGGAACGGATTAAGCCTCTTGTTGTCCCATCTGCATCTGAAGCTTCCGGTGTGATCCCAAGCTTTTTCAGCGCAGACAGGGTTTTGTATCCCCGGCATGCCGCTTTTGCCTGGCGAATCGCCTGCAGAAACTCGTCTTTCAGACCGATTTTCTCTGCCATATCGAGCAGAGTTTCCGTGCCGATGCCTGTCGTGAAAATGACCCAGTCAGCTTTTTCCTCGACAAACGTTCGCAAGTCCGGTTCCACCTGCTTCTCCGCTAAGTAAACCGTGCCTTGGAGAGGCCTGATGACAGGTGTTCCGCCCTGTTTTTCAATGATTGTACTGATTTCTTCCGTTTTTCGGGAGCCCCCGATTGCTACGCGCTTTCCATGTAACCCTTTTCCCATACCCGATTCCTCTCCTCTTTGTATAGGCTTTTTATGTATACAAGCTTAATAAAGCTATTTTGGCGCAAACCAAGGGAGAAATCAAGATAAACCCAAACCTCCAAAATCCATTGAATACGCCGGAAGCTTGCTGTAAGATAAACAACAGACACGTTTTGACGGAGGATCGACATGGAAACAAAAAAAGAAGAATATGAAACAAAAGGCTACGATACATCGATCGTTTACGAGTTCAATGAATATCCGGATGCCCGCAGCGGGCGCTGTGACAATTGTGATTACACACTGTTCAAAAGCTCTGTAAAAGGCGGAAAATTCCTTAGAGAATGCAGGAGATGCGGGATGAAAAAAAATATTTAAACAAAAAACCGAAATCGAATTGATGATTTCGGTTTTTTGTCGTTTACTGCGATACAGCGGATTTTTTCATAAACGCTTCAATCGCAGCAGCCGCACGCTCCGCTCCGCCAGCTTCTTTGACATCCTTTTGCATATTCTTAACGCGGCTGAGCAGCTCTTGATCACCGGATACTGCCTGAACCGCTTCCTGCAGGCTGGAAACCGTCACTTCCTCTTTCGGCAAATAAACGCCGAGGCCTAAATCATCGACACGCTTAGCAGTAAGCTCCTGCTCATACATTTGCGGAATGACGACAAGCGGTACACCGGCATTCATCGCTTCCATCGTACTGTTCATCCCGCCATGGGAGATGAACAAATCAGCTTTCTCTAACACCTCAAGCTGGGGCACGCTTTGGCGAATGGTAAAGTGAGCAGGGATATCATCCAAGCTTTCTGGATCAATTGATTTTCCGACCGACATGACCACCTGCCATGAAGAATTCCGAAATGCCTCAATGCACATCTTGTAAAATTCCGGCCAGGCGTTAAACGCTGTTCCCAATGAAATCAGCATAAGCGGTTGATCGCCCTTTTTCATTTCCAAGCTTTCCTGTTCCGTCCGTTTTCCAAGAGATGGGCCGACAAAACAGAAACGGTCATCGAACGTCTCATGCTGTATTTGAAAAGATTTCGGCATAAAGACAATATTCAAGGCCTCCGGCACAGCTAATTGTTCAAAAGAAACAGCCGGCAACTGCTCTTTTTCCAAGTAAGCTTTGAATTCAGCCTCTGCTTCTTTTATTTTTTTCAGCATGTCTTCATTTCCTAACTGAAAGGATTCATTTTGGGCATATGACGAACAGAGCTTAATGACCGGAACATTAAACTTGTCAGCAAACAATTTTCCAGCCAGCGCGACAAAATCATAGATGATCAGATCAGGCTGATCATCCTTATATAACTCTTCAAGCTGCGGCAGAATGCTGAGTGATTCTTTCAAAAGACTGAGAGGCGCATCATTCTTTTCCATCATCTCCCTGATTTGCTTAGGATCAATATTCAAGGATGTATGATAGATCAATGCTTCTCCACCCGCTTGCTGAACAGCGGGCGCAAACTCCTCAGTCGTCGCGTACGTGACACTATGGCCTTTCTCACAAAGCTTTTCTACTAAAGCAAGCGTAGGGTTGACATGACCGTACGCCGGGATATTAATCATCGAGATATGGTACTTTTTCATGAATCTCCAGTCTCCTTATCTATTACATTTTCACACGGAAGCTCTTTAATCCGTATATCACGCTGTTTTCAATCGGAGTGATACTGAGGCACTCCATATGAGGAAAAGCAGAAATCAAAGACGTTAACGCGATATTTGCTTCAAGACGGGCAAGCGGCGCACCAAGACAAAAATGGATGCCATGGCCAAACGCGATATGCGGATTGGGATGGCGGCGGATATCAAACATGTGCGGTCTGTCAAACTTTGCTTCATCACGATTTGCCGATGCCACAAACGCCAAAACCATATCACCTTCTTTCATCAGGTGCCCCCTGATCTCCGTATCCCGCTTGGCAATGCGTCTCAAAACCGGGGCGGGCGCTCTGAAACGTAAGGCTTCCTCAACTGCCTGAGACATCAATTCAGGATGGCTGCGCAGTTCCTCGTACACACCTGGCGTTTCTAATATGCTGTACATCGCATTTGAAATCAGGTTTGTTGTGGTTTCATTTCCGGCCACAAGCAGCAGCGTGCAAAACGGAATCAGCTCTTCACCGGAAAGCTTCTCGCCTGTTTCCTCCGCTTCCACTAAAATAGAAATAATATCCTGTGCCGGTTTGTTTCGCTTTTCTTCTATGATGCCGGCAAAAAACGCGGCCAGTTCTTTCTCACATTTATCTCGTTCTTCCAAATAGGCTTTTTCCGCTTCTTCACTTTTATCCTTTGGTGTGCTGACCAGAAGATCAGACCATGCTTTAAACTGATCCATATGCTCTGAAGGCACTCCCAGCAGCTCAGATATCACAATAACCGGAAGCGGGTATGAAAAATCGTGAACAAGGTCAAACTCACTACGCCCCTGAAAACTTTGAATCAGTTCATCTGTGATTTCCTGAATTCTCGGTTCCCATTGCTTCATCACGCGCGGGGTGAAGGCTTTATTCACGACTGAACGGATTTTTGTATGCCTCGGCGGGTCCATGTTAATGATGGAATTTCCAATAGAGCTTGTCTGCTGCGGCATGTAACTGGAAAACAGCTCTTTATCCCCAATAACTTTTTTGACATCATCATAAAGAAAAACGCTCCACACTTGGTTTTCTTCATCAAAGGAAACAGGCGCATCTTTTCTCATCGATTCGTACCATGGGAACGGATGATAAGCATCCTGTTTGTTTTTCCCATTGAGCAGCGCTCGCTGCAAGGCTTGCCGGCGGTTTAACACATTCATGTATAGTCACTCCCATTGAAAGAATTTAGCAATTGATGTGCCACTTCACCTCCCGCTTTCGTAAAAGAGAGGGACTACCACATATAATCAAATTAATAACAGCAGGCGATCACGATGTTCGATGCAGGCACCATATATTCCCCCTCGAATTTCGTTCATCTTACCATAATCTTTCAATTTTTTTCTATTCTGCGCTGCTGTTTTGGCTCACAACGTGACCTTAGGCATAAGCACGCACATCCAAAATGCATTCAATTGCACCGCTCCGCTCAAAAAACATCTCTGTTTTCAACCAAATGCACTAACTCCAAAAAATGACTTTCCCATTATGTAAAATAAACTGGTTCTATGATTAAATAGAAGGTAAAAGGTGAAGGAGAGAACAACATGGCAGCACAGACTGATTACAAAAAACTAGTTGTCGGCATCCTACTTTCACTGGCATTCGCACTGTTTGTGTTCTCTTTTTCTGAGAGACATGAAAAACCGCTTGTTGAGGGAAAAAAGCAGGAAAACTGGCATGCTGTCGTCGACAAAGCCTCTGTCAAAATTTATGGCAGCCGACTAGTTGAGGAAAACAAATTAAAGCAAAAACTCGGCCATAAAGAAGCCGATTCTATTTTGACCCTTCTGAAACTCGCCAACGAAAAACACATTACACTATAAAAAAGAAAGAGCCCGGAGGCTCTTTCTTTTTTAGTCGAATATCGTTTTCTTGTCCGGATGGCGCAAAAAGTCAAACAGCATGCCGAGCTGTGAGGGTGTGTTTCGTTTTGGAGAAAGCGGCGGGAGTCTGTCTTCCGGAAAAAAAGCGGCATGATTCGTCTCAATCCCTGCTTCCCCCTGTCCGCCCGTAATGCTGCATGCGATGAAGATTTTATAATAGTGATAAGGCTGAGGGGGATGGGAGTGCTTATGGCTGTCTAGCACGGCAAGCAATCGAGACGGTTCTGTATCATACCCCGACTCTTCTTTGATTTCCTTGACGACGTTTTCAGCTGGCGATAAACCAATCTCGCAAAATCCGCCCGGCAGCGACCACAGCTCATCATGCTTCTCCCGGACTAGCAAAATCTGATTCTCTCGAAATACTGCGCCGCGCACATCCGCTTTCGGCGTCGGATAGCCGCTCTCCCTATTCCATAAATCAGTGATAACTTCCAAGTCCGTCTGTGAGTAATCCGCCATCATCTCCGCGCTGAGCTTCATCAGCTCTTCGTACCTCTCCCTGTCGTACACATCCTTGGAAAAAGTAAGCCCCGCCTGTGCTATAGCCCGAATCCGCTGTGCCCGTTCCAGCCATTTGGTTTGCACTTTTATCACTCTCCCCTTCACATTATTTGTCACTATAAAAAAGCACGCTTCTTCCCTGATGAAAACGTGCTTTTTTTAATCTATTTTTCTAATTTTATCAAATAATCTTTATTGTATTTTGCGCTTTCTTCAATTCTATCACTTCTAGTATCTGTTAAAAAAGGGTTGTACACTAATGTGTAATTTTTCTGTTCTCCTTTGGGTATTACATAACTAACTACTCCTGTCACCTTTTTTCCTGACGCCAGATTCCCCCCCAAAAACATTTTTCCTTTATCCTCCAATGAAATGACTGAGCGAACTGATTTATTCTTCTTGTCTTTCAGATCTAATCCTAATCGGCTGTATTCCATTGAACCTTTTCCAACGTATTCTAGGGTCACTTCTATAATTAACCGCTCTTCATTACCTTTTAGTGTTTTTATTTTATCAGATTCTTTTCCACCCAAATCTCCATATTGGCCATTCTGTTCACGATCCACTTTATTCACCGTGAAATTAATATCATTTACTTTAATTGTTTCTCCTATTTTATGTATTTGATCATCTTTTTTGATCTTCGGCTCACCGCCTTTTTTCAATTCCTTATCAAGTTCCTTTTCAAGCTCTTCTTGCGATTTTTTCTCTTTCGGTTTTTCCTTCTCTGATGCATCGCTCGATTGGCTGCACGCGGAAAGTGAAAACCCAATCACCAGTACAAATAATAGTAATAAGACTTTTTTCATGATTGTTCCCCCATCTAAAGTAATCGATTTCCATTATAATCATATATCCCCTTTCCCTAACAGGTAAGAAAGTAACGATTATTTCTATCTCATTCATCACAAACTTACTTCTTCCTAGTATTTGAATATTTTTTACTAGTCCATTAGACCTTTTCATCAAAAAAACCCGAGCTGGCTGAAGCCGGCTCGGGCGGGAGGTCAATCTCGCTTATTCATTCCTCTTTTCTCTCGTGGTTCCTGATGATGTTTTTGGTGCTCGGGAGGCTGTGTCGTGCGTTCCATCTCCTTTGTATCTTGTCCCATTCCTTTTAAAAAGGAAAAGAGCAGTGTAATTGATTTGTTGATTTCCGGGTCTTTGAGCGAGCGGATAATATCAAAATATCCTGTCTTTTCTTCGCTGTTTTTCTGTTCTACAGCGCTTGCCACACCCGCATTCACTTTTAAAATGAGAGGCTCCAGCTGTTTCACGTCCAGCATGCCGAGCGTCCCAAACAGAAGCAATAGATTTTTCAGCGTGTTGGCAGTTTCCTCTGTATCTGCTTTTTTCACCAGGATATCAAGAACTTTATCCCCTTGGCCAAAAAGGCCGCGGAGCAACGGCAGGACACCGCGCTCGTTCATATGGCCCAGCATATGCAATGTTTCGAGAATCGCTTCTTTGTGATCGACTAAGGCATCTTCAATTTCCCGCAAATCACGCTTTCGCTGATCCTCTTCGGTTACCTGGATTTTCTGAATTCGTTTAATCGCTTTAGCCATTATGCCCAATCCCCCTTTTCACTGCGTCGCCAGGGAAAATATAATCCTTCCGCGCCCATTTCTTTTGAACCTGCACACCGATTTGCGGCTGCGGATTGCCGTTGCGGTGATTGATCTTAGGCAGCGGGTTGATTCCATCGCGCTTCAAAATTTCCATCTTGGCTGAGGTTTCTTTGTAAGCTGGCGTATCGGTATCCTTATCGGCATGGCTGCCTGTTAACAGGTTGATCGCCGCTTCCCCTGAATCGTTCATTGGCAGATACACTTCCTTCCCTTTGACACGATCAGTCATCACACACTTCACTTTAACATTGCCAAAAGGCGATGCGAGTCTGACGAGGGTTCCGTCCTGAATCCCTCGTTCTGCCGCAAGCTCAGGAGAAATTTCCAAGAACACTTCCGGTGTTTTCTCCGAAATCCCTTTCGATTTGTAGGTGAGGTTCCCTTCGTGGAAATGCTCTAAGAGCCGTCCATTGTTGACGTGAATGTCATATTCCTCACCGAACTCCTCAGGCTCTGTCCACTGAACGGGGTAAAGAATGGCTTTTCCATCCGGGAAAGGGAAGCGATCCGTAAAGAGTAAAGGCGAATCCTTTCCATCAGCGCTTACAGGCCATTGCAGGGAATTGTAGCCTTCAAGGCGTTCATAGGTGACACCGGCATAAATTGGCGACAGTTTGACTGCTTCCTCCATAATGTCTGCAGGGTGCTCATAGTGCCAGCCGGCGCCAAGCTTATTGGCTACCTCCATAATAATCTGCCAGTCAGGCTTTGATTCGCCCAGCGGTTCAAACACCTGATACAGCCGCTGAATCCGGCGTTCTGTGTTTGTAAAGGTTCCTTCCTTTTCAAGGCTCGGGCTCGCAGGAAGAATCACATCAGCAAACTCGGCTGTACGTGAAAGGAAAATGTCCTGCACCACAAAGAAATCAAGCTTTTCATATGCGGCGTGCACATGATTGATGTTGGAGTCGACAAGACCCATTTCTTCACCTTTTACATACATCGCTTTCAGCTGGCCGGAATGGATTTTTTCGATCATTTCGTGGTTAGTCATACCCGGCTCCTTCGGCAGCGGCACACCCCACTCCCGTTCGTATTTTTGGCGGACTTGTTCGTCCGTCACCTTTTCATAGCCCGGCAAGCTGTCAGGCATGCTTCCGAAATCGCTTGCTCCCTGCACATTGTTATGGCCGCGCAGTGGGTAAGAACCTGCTCCCGGTTTTCCATAGTTTCCTGTCACAAGCAGCAGATTAGAGATCGCCGTGCTCGTGTCGCTTCCTCCAATATGCTGTGTCACGCCCATCGCCCACAATGCGCACACACTGTCAGCTTGCCCAATCATCTCTGCCATCTGGATAAGGGTCTCTTGATTGATCCCGGTTTTCTCCTCGGCATATTCAAGTGTGTACGGCGCCAGGCTTTTTACATATTCATCCCGTCCGTTCACTCTTTCCTGCAAAAAGCGCTCATCAGCTTTGCCGTTTTCAATTAAATATTTGGCGATCGCATTCAGCCAGACGATATCCGATCCGGCACGCGGCTGGACAAATAAATCGGAGCGCTCTGCCATTTCGTGTTTTCTGATATCCGCGACGATCACTTTCTGCCCTCTCAGCTTATGGGCCCGTTTAATGCGAGTGGACAAGACTGGATGCGACTCAGACGTGTTCGAACCAATAATCAAAACAAGGTCGGCTTGTGCGATATCTGTTATTGAGCCTGAATCACCGCCATAGCCGACTGTCCGAAACAGGCCGGCAGTCGCAGGAGATTGGCAATAGCGCGAGCAGTTGTCCACATTGTTTGTGCCAATGACTCCTCTGGCCAGCTTTTGCATGAGATAGGATTCCTCGTTCGTACATTTAGACGATGTAATAAAAGCAAGTGAATCCGGTCCAAACGCTTCTTTCAATTCCGTGAACTTGCTGGCGATCAGCGATAACGCCTCCTCCCACTCTGCTTCACGAAAATGCTCGCCTTCTCGGATCAGCGGCTTTGTCAGACGTTCTTCACTGTTGACGAAATCCCAGCCGAACTTTCCTTTCACACAAGTAGAAATGCCGTTGGCCGGCGCTTCCTCTTGGGGCTCGACTTTCAGAATGTCTCTGCCCTTTGTCCAAACATCAAAGCTGCAGCCGACGCCGCAATAGGTGCAGACTGTTTTCGTTTTTTTGATTCGTTCATCACGCATAGCGGATTCCATATCAGAAATAGCGAGAATTGAACCGTAGCCTGTCTCTACGCCTTTCGTGATCTCGATCATCGGACGCAGCGATTCGTTATTGATGCCTGTTAAATATCCGGCTTCCCCTTCCATTCCTTTTTCCATCATCGCGTTGCACGGACAGACGGTTGAACAATGGCCGCATGACACACATGACGACTCATTGATCGGCACGTCGTTATCCCAAATGACGCGCGGGCGTTTCCGCTCCCAGTCAATGGTCAGCGTTTCAGTGACCTGAACGTCCTGGCACGCTTCAACACAGCGTCCGCACAAAATACATTGATCTGGATCATACCGATAAAACGGATGGGATTCATCCTTATGGTATGGCTTGTGATCAAACGGAATGCTTTGGTGATTGATTTTCATTTCCTTCACCGTATTATGTATTTCGCATCCCCCATTGTTGTAATCGCAAACTGTGCAATAAAGCTCATGATTATATAAAATCTTGTCCATTCCGATCACCTGCGCTTTTTTTACGTCAGGTGAGAGCGTATCAATGACAGCCCCATCCTTTAATTCAGCGGAGCACGACCTCTTCAGCTCACCATTGATGCTGACGATGCACGTATCACATGTTTCAATCGGCCCTAAGCTTGGATGATAGCAAACTTGCGGCACTTCAATCGAGCTGTTATTCAAAAGCTGCAGCACCGTCTGTTCCTCTGACGCTTCCATTTCAACGCCGTTTATTGTGATTTTTTTCTTGCCAGCCATCTCCATTCCCCTTTCTTGCTATATATACCGAATTACCTATTTCAGTTCCCTTACAACAACTCAATAAAACATACAAAGCGCACTCACATGTTTTGTTGCAAAAACACGGGGAAACGGAATGGTAGATGAATAAGGAGGGATTAACATGAAAAAGACAATGTCTGCTATAACTGCGGCAGCAGCAGTAACAAGCTGTTTTACCGGCTTTGGGGCTGTGTCCTTTTCAGCACCGGCAAAGGCCGCAGCTCAAACAAATACACTCTATGAAAACACAAACCAATCAGCCGCTGAGCTCGTCAAAAACCTTTACAACACCGCCTACAAAGGAGAAATGCCTCAGCAGGCGCAAGGCCTTACCATTAACAAAAGCACAAAAGGAGATGTCCATGCTGCGTTTGGGGAACCGGAAAGACCAGTCGGGGGAGACAATCGATTTGATTTATATCACTGGAATATGGGGCAGCCGGGCTACGGATTTTCCTATCATAAAGACATGACTATTTCAGAAATCCGCTATTTTGGAACCGGTGTGGAACGGCATCTGAATTTAGGCGGTGTTACGCCGGAAGTGCTGCAGAAGCAATTAGGCCCAGCGAATCGAGTGTTGACCGTCCCGTTTACCGATGAAATCGACTATGTATATGACACAGGCCGCTATGAACTTCATTTTGTAATAGGCACGGATCAGACAGCCGACCATGTAAACCTAAAAGCAAAATAAACACCCTAGGCGGCTAATCCAGCCGCTTTTTTAGTGGACAAATAAAAGATATATTTCTTACAATACAGGGAGATGAAGAAGAGACGGGGTATCAATTCGCAATGAAGCGAAATCGATGGATATATGCAGCTTTCACCATACTGATCATGGGGCTCGGGCTTGGATCCAGAGCATTCGCCAGTGCTCTTCCTGATTCCCTCAATACTTATCTGGGAGACTCGCTGTGGGCCGCCATGATCTTTACGGGATGCGGATTTCTATTTCGGAAGCTGAAGACAATGAAAACGGGCATTATCAGTCTTTCTTTCTGTTTTGTCATTGAATTCAGCCAGCTCTATCATGCCGAATGGATCGACCAGATTAGGGATACTTCTCTTGGCGGGCTTGTACTGGGGTACGGTTTTTTATGGAGCGATATCGAAGCATATACAATTGGAATTGCAGCCTGTGCCGCCATTGAACTGCTCGTTTTGGGAATCAAAAAGTGACGCTTTTTTCATGTAGAAAACAGCCCGCATTGAGAAAGAATGGTCTTCGCATCCAAACGTGTGGCCTCGCTTATCGTGATATGATGTTGATTCATAAATGACTGAACGGCATGATATCCAACCGCATAACCTGCAAAAGCCGATAAACCTGCAGGCTTAAAACCTTGGTCTTTAGCAATTGGATCACCAAACATATAACGGCTGACTTCCGAAAAGCCTTTCACATCCAGCACCTCATTGATCACATCAATGGAATACTGCAAATCCTCATGATCAAAACGAGTTATCCAAGGGCCCAATCGTTCTGTGCCAAATAGCTCTCGGGCGAATGATTCGGCCAATCCTTCAATCACAAGATAATCCCCGACACTTACAGAGCCATGATCAAAATCAGTATACGAAAACCGCACATTATGATGAAACTCATGAGCAATAATGGAAGGAATCCTTGGCAGGTTATAACTGTTCGGATGAATCCATACATGAATAAAGCCCGGTATCCCGCCAAACCCGCAGTAGCCTTTTTGCAGCTGAAGCTTATTTGGATCGGCGATATAAAGGCCGAATTTGATCTCCTCTGCATTCACCCGCAACTGTTCGCGCTCAGCAAAAAGGATGCATTGTCGAAGTGCAGATTCCGCTGTCTCTGAAGCATGTGATTCCTTCAGTATTCGCAGTGCTTTCTGCCCGATTTCAACATCACGGACATCCAAATAGCCAAGCATTTTCGCAGCCATCATCACATCATAGCCGTTTGGCTCCTTCGCTTTCAGCGGAACATGGATGGCGGCCCACATCTTTTCAAACGGACTCATCATCGTATACCGAAATTCATCCTTTCTTTTTTGTTCTTCCATTAAAAACAGCTTTTCATATTGCTCAAAGGTCTTTTCCATGACAAGATTCATCTTGATCCCTCCTTGTCAAAAACATACGGTATGACGCAGCGTAAGGGTCAACAGGAGAAATTAAGCCATTTTTCACTGTAAAATCATACAAACCCGCCGATAGGTAAGGCATAGGAGGTGGAACCATGGATATTCCTGCTTTATCGGTTGCGATGCATCAAGCATCCCTTGCCCAGAATGTAAATATCGCTTTAACGAAAAAAATGCTGGACACCGCCCAGCAAAATGCCGATCAAACCTTAAAGATGATTCAGCACCCGACTCTCGGACAAACCATTGATGTAAAAGCATAACCTCACACCAAAGGCGGCCAAGAACTCCATCCTCCCGGCCGCCTTTATTGTTCACAAAAAAGCATGCATGTTTTGATTGTTCCTCCATATGATTTATTGTTTGCCATATTAAGGAGGTCATAAATTGAAAAGACTGTTTATGAAGGCTTCATTGGTGTTATTCGCAGTAGTATTTGTTTTTGCCGTCAAAGGTGCACCCGCAAAGGCGGAAACCCATGCCTACGATGGTAAAAGCCCTTATTACAATGATTGTGCGTCCAGCGGCTCTACAAAAAAATCCTCAAACTTAGTGAATGCCAGCAATCAAGTCATTGGAGTAGTCGAGCTTAAATTCAGCAGTACATGTAAAACGGCTTGGGCAAAAATCACGATGAATAATACATTGACGTCAGGCTTTGAAGCAAATGCGGAGATTACCCGGAACACGGACGGAAAAAGATATAACTGTGATTCTACAGGCGGCAACGGAAAAGCGGTCGCCGGCCAAAAATCTTGTTATACACCGATGGTATATGATTTAGATCCAAGGACTTCTTACGCTTTCGGCAAGTATTCAGGGCCGAACTTGAATGTTTGGGCCACCACAGGCTCTTATTAAATAGAAAAAAGGCTGTCCATACGGGCAGCCTTTTCCTACTAATTTGCTTCTCTTTGTTTTTTAACCTCTTCAAGCTGAGAAACTGTGACCAATTGATAACCTTGATCGGTGAGCTTTTTCATAATTTCATCGGCCGCATCAGCAGAGGTGCGGTAAATATCGTGAATCAAGATGGTTCTTCCATCTCCCGCCTGGCTCATGACACGGTCAACGATTGTTTTTTTGTTACGGTCTTTCCAATCTTCCGGGTCAACGTCCCATAATGCGACATCCATTTTCATTTGACTCCGCAGTTCATCATTAATGCCGCCGTATGGGGGTCTTACAAGCGTCGGGCGGTATCCGCTTATTTTTTCAATGATGTTTTGCGTGTCATTGATCTGCTTTAGCGCTTCTTTCACTGGAAGCCTTGTGAGAAGCGGGTGGCTCCACGAATGGTTCCCCACCTCATTTCCTTCTTTCAGCATTCTGATTAGCGTTTCCGGATAATATTGAACCCTGCTCCCCAAAACAAAAAACGTGGCATGCCCCTTATATTTCTTCAAGGAATCCACAATCTGATTTGTTGTCGCAGGATTCGGCCCGTCATCGAAAGTAAGTGCAATGACTTTTTGATTTGGATCAACCGTTTCCTCTTTGGGTAAAGAAATCACTTCATGCTTCGGCTTTTGTTCTTTGATTTTATTTTTATTTTTTGCTTTATCAATATATTGTTCTTTCAGAATGTCTTTCAAAAGACTTTTCTTAATGGCAATTGATTGCTCTCCAAGATAGCCTGCTGCAACCTGATATGTATCAAAGTAAAGTTCAATATAATCTTCCTTAATGGCAAACCGGCTGAAGTTATCTTTTTTCGGAGCCGTCCCTTCCTTTAACAGCGCATCGTCCGCTGCAATGTCTTTATTCTTTTTCAGCTCGTGATAAGCGATTAACGAAAGCTTGTGTAAGTAGTCAGCGTCCTCTTTGAAAATATCATCAATGGAAAGAAACGCTTGTTTACTAAAATCATAGTTAAACGTTTTTTTCACGGTTTGACCGTGTGCGCCCCCGATATATTTATATTCATTAAATACAATCGCCACTGTCTGTTTGGCATAATGGACAATTTTATAATCAACATTTAATTCGTTGCGCTTAGTCGTATGCTCTTGGTCAACGTTTTTTGTTTCCTTTTGAAATTGGCGAACCTCTTTTTCTGCGAATCTTTTTAATACCGAATCCATTTTTTTATTTTTGAAAACGGGATAGTTTACCGCGTAGTTAAACGTTTTCCCGTCATTGACAAGCGTTGCGATCTCAACATTCCCATACTGAGAATCAGTTCTTACTTTATTCATGACAATTTCTTTTTTCAACGAATGATTATGGAAAAAGCCGATAAGGCCCACCACAATTACAACTGCTATTAATACATGAAACCATTTGATTCTTTTTACTAACAACAAAAACTCCTTCTTTCGTAGCCATTTCGATTTATTCTTCATCAGTTAGAACTGTATCTGTTCAGAAACACTATTGTAATATTTCAGTAACATTTATTTCACATTTGTAATACTATGAGATTTAGAAGTTCATGTCAATCCTTTTTAAGGAATTTCGTCATAAAATAAACCGGGTTTCATGAATGTACATACACCCAACTTAAGCATCAAGAATATGGTAAAAGGAATAAAAAAAGCAGGGAGGTTTTCCTCTTGGATTATCCTTTGAATGAACAGCTATTTGAACAAATGACACCTTATGATGAGAGACAGCCTTATTTTTATCCGCGTCCGAGACCGCCATTTTATCCGCCTTATTATTATCCAAGACCGTACTATCCGTTTTATCCGCGTCCGCCTTACTATTACCCGCGCCCGCGGCCTTACTACCCTTGGTACGGTTACGGCGGAGGTTATGGCGGAGGATTCGGCGGCGGTTACGGATATTAAGCGTCGCTTGCCAAAATGGGGGCAGTCCAGCTCCCCATTTTTTTTATTAAAAATGACAATATCATGACAAATATAGGAAACAATTGTGATTCCATAGCCCTCTTGTTACGATAACTAAAGCATGCAGTTTTGGGGGAGGCGTCTATTTTTTGGGGAATACAAGAGATTCGGCAGCCATATCTGAAACGAAATACATAAAAGTTTCGAACCGGGTAACCATTTACGATTTTATCAAACTTGCAAAACCCGGCATTATCATATCAAACTCGATAGCAGCCTTTGGCGGATTTTGGATCGCGTTTGCAAGCGCAGAAAAACAATTAACCGGAATGGCTTTTTTGATGACAATGGTGACAGCAATGTTGGGAACCGCGTTTGTGATGGCTTCCGGCACTGTCTATAACAACTATTTTGATCGGCATATGGATGCAAAAATGGCACGCACTCGCAGCAGGGCCTCGGTCACAGGGAAAATGCCGCCAGCCATGATCCTAACATATGGCACTGTGTTAGGAATCGCAGGTCTAGCCATGCTTTATTCCCTCAATCCATTAACGGCCCTTCTCGGACTGGCCGCCTTTATTTTTTATGCGATCATCTATACAGTATGGGTGAAACGAACGTCTGTGTGGAGCACATTTGTCGGGAGCTTTCCTGGAGCTGCGCCGCCATTGATGGGGTATTGTGCCGTAACCGGAGATTTCAGTATGGCAGCAGTGCTGTTGTACACGATTATGTTTTTGTGGCAGCCCCCGCATTTCTGGGCGATTGGGATAAGACGCAAAGAGGAATATCGTGCGGCTAGCGTTCCGCTTTTGCCAGTAGTCAAAGGCAATCATGTAACAAAAATAAAAATGATGCAATATATTGCCGTCCTGGTGCCGATCACGCTATTATTTCCTTTTTCTCTCGGCACTGGCCATATGAGCCCATTTTATTTCTTAGCCGCCTTGGTTCTTGGGGGCATATGGATCAAAAAAAGCTTCAAGGGATTCAAAACAGACGATGACGTGAAGTGGGCAAAGGATATGTTTGTCTATTCGCTCATTTATTTTTGTTTGCTGTTCTTCATCATGATGATTGATTCATTTGTGATGTTTCTGATCAGATGATGCAAAAAGAGCCACACATTAATGTGACTCTTTTTTGTTTGGAAAGACAGCCTCTAATAGAAATGTCACAGCAAAAAACACTGCCATGCAAATCAAAAACCGTACGATTTCACTCAAAATCCAGCTATCAGCAATGCGCATGCCATCGGTTTCTCGGAGGGTTGCGCATATTGAAAAAATCATGAGTATGTTTTTTAGAGTTTCTTTGTTCATGAAATACCATCGCTTTCTTGAATAGGATGACTTAAAAGCAAAATAAATGATCAGGTCAGTCAGCCAAATATAAAACATGCCGCCATCGTTGCATGTTGATGTTTTTTTGCAGCCCATTGCAAAGTTCAGCAAAACAGATGAAAATCGTTCAGTGATTAAACAGATCTTTTGCGATAGACGAAGCGGAGAAAAGGCCGAACCGTCTGCTTCTGTACTTTCTCCTACTATCAATACGAACATTTAAAAATTCAGTAACAATTAGCAAAAAGACTGCCGTCCCCCAGCCTACTTTCGGGTGTTACTAAAGTACATAAGTAAAATCGCTAATATATGATTCTCCAATCCATAAACCCGAACGCTTTTTCCATCATCAGGTATTATAATCCAAACACAAATAAAAAAATAGACTTACGTTCGAGTTGCGTGAAAGAGAAATTGCAAGAATAACCCAGAGGGTGGTAATATATTGTTTGATTTTCCCATATTTAGATTTGGAGGTCACACAAAAGTGAAGGGAATATTTTTAGTTGTTCAGCTTGGATTTTCTATTATGGTATTTCTGTTTTTAGCCGCTGTTAATTGGTATCAAGGAAGCGAGCTTGTTTCAGATCGATTTGATTGGAACTATACTGCTAAAATCTCAAAACTGCTTAATGGAATGGATACCGTCAGCAGCCACAAACAAATTTCACAGCTTGATTTTTTCATCTACTCCGCTAAACACTACCCTGTAATGAGTACGTTAATGATCATCTCTTTCTTATATGTTCTGGCCGCTCTTTTTTTACTTATATACTCAGTCAAATGCAATAAGCAAGAGATTCATGTTAATAATCCCTGAGGTTTTCGGAACTTCTTGCTCAATCTTACGTATATCCTAATAGGAGGGATCAAATGATGAAAGAATATGAATTCGTAAGAGTTGAGCTGAGTACGATGAGAAGAAGGCCTAAAGAAGACTACCAGCAAATCATCCATGATTATGCGAAAAGAGGCTGGAGATTCGTTCAGATTTTCGCGCCCAGTATAGATGGGTATGGGGCAGCTGCTTATTTTGAAATCATATTTGAAAGAGATGCGGAAAAAGCTTAATCGATACGACTAAGCTTTTTCGTTTACCCTATATCTGCAATCTATACAATTTCTGCAAATTCGGCATCACATGATTTGGCTAAATCTTGCGGCGCCAACTTTATCTGCATACCGATTTTCCCTGCACTGACAATGATAAAATCAAGCGTTTCTGCAGATGCGTCAATATAGGTCGGGAACAATTTTTTCATCCCAATTGGTGAACAGCCGCCGCGAAGATAGCCAGTTACCGCTAATAGCTCCTTCATTGCAATCATCTCTATTTTCTTTTCCCCTGTCACTTTTGCTGCCTTTTTTACATCTAACTCTTCTGCTACAGGCACAACAAAGACATAATATTGTTTAGTTCCTGCTGCTGCCACCAATGTTTTATATACATACTCCAAAGGATAACCGATTTTCTCCGAAACAGAGATGCCATCTGCCGGCTGGCCGTCTGTTTTATACCCTAATAACTCATAAGTAATGTTCTGCTGTTCAATTAGACGAACCGCATTTGTTTTTGCCATTTTTTTCGCCATCGTTTTCACCCACTATCAAAGTAAATGTAATCTTCTTTCTTGCAGTTAATATGTAAATTCTATCATCCTAACCTGCATTTTCAAGGTTACTAGCATTGAATCAACGAAAGGACAAATTGATTATACCGGACGCCTATAGCTCATTATTAATCAACATGAAACAAAACAGGAATGAACGAATGACAACCACATACAATTTGTATGAATGTAAAAATAAGGAGTGGTTGCTTTGTATCATTACTTGTATGGTCCTGCGTTAATTCCTTACTCTTCACATACTCATACTCCTCAAAGAAGTCCAGACTTTTCAGAAAGACAGCGAAGAAGAGAAATCACATTGACTGTAGACGGCATTATTCCCCCATCTTCCTCCGAGGATCTCGGCGACGGCTTTTATTCTTACGCATGGACGAACCAGCAGGTCATCAATCCAGGCGAATACCTAGTTTGTCATCTTGAAGGAAGGGATATTAATGTGGTAAATGGCGGGTTCACTCCGCGTGATACTGCTCCATTGTATGCGGTAGCAAGCTTTCCAAGACGAAGAAACCAATGGGTCATTATCATTCATAATCCTGTTCAAACCCAAAGAGCCCTATCGCTTTATTTGATTGCGAAAAGGTAGCACAACATGTTATCAGAAACCCTGCATTCAGCACAGAAAAACGGGTAGGAACACTTTGACATCAGCATTTTCCTACCCATTTTGGTACTGGGCTAGCTCTCACCTATCAATCCCCCTCAAGTTCCTCATCTTTTTCTACTGCCAAGGTACCAGAGAAAATTATTATATGTTATTATGATTTCCAGTAAAAAGAAAAGAGGATTAGATATATGGTTCTCCTTGAAACGAATCGATTACGATTACAAACAATTGATATTCCCCTTCTCGACGCCGCGTCTAAACAAGATCATCAAGCGATCAAAGACTTAGGATATGAAACAAATGGTGAATGGCCAAATTCTGATTTTTTTGAAGCGCTACCTTATTTCCGTGAGATTTTAGTGAAAAACAATGGAACAAAAGGATTTGATTCATGGATTATTGTAAAGAAGGACAGTCATGAAATTGTTGGAGGAACTGGATTTTTAGGTGATCCAGACGAGAATGGCGTGATTGAAATCGGTTTTGCGACAAATAAAAGTCATCGCCGCAAAGGTTATTGTGTGGAAGCCTGCCAAGAACTAATAAACTGGGCATTAAGCCAAGAAGCAGTGAACCGGATTACCGCAAGATGTGAACATGATAATCTAGGATCACAAAAAACTTTGGAAAAGCTAGAGTTCACATTGAATCATAAATCAGAGGATTATATGCATTGGATATATGTTACAAAGTAGAGGCGTAATTACAAAAGCAGGCTCAGTGCCTGCTTTTGCTGGATTATTTACCTCTGTGCTTCTTTTTCGCTTTTTGCTTTTTGAGCATATACCTCTGCTCTTTTACATGTTCTCGTTGTTCTTTCGTTATTTGTTTTTTCTTTTGCTTTCTTGCATCAAGCTCTAGTTTTATTGCCTCTTGAGCTTTTGAAGTTACTCCGGCATTTTTCACTTCTTTTGAAACCTGACGCTGCAATCTTTTTGGATTGATCTTTTTCTGACGTCTGCCTTGTAAACGAACTCCTTCCTGCTCTGTTTGGGCCATCATATTCAAGAGTTGGTTATGAACAAACGCCAGCACTTCAGAATCCTTCGGCTCTTTGCCAAAAAGATGACGAAAGGCTCTTAGCTTTCCATTGTTCACAGTTTCAACAACGCCTACCCAAAACTGACCATCATAGTAAACCGTTAATTTCATAACGATTCCCTCCTCATAAAAGATACGAAAGAATGATGGACATCCCGAGGAGGGGAAGGTTACTGACATGATCAATCATGCATCCGGACTACCAACCGAATCGTGTTTTTTCATTCTTTACCTTATACAGAAAATAGTGTAGCATTTCTTCTCCGACTATTAAACTCTTATTTGATTTAGATCATCGCTGAAGAATAGGCGTCTTCACTCGCAAATGTATTTCTCAAGCCCTGCCATGTTACAGATGGGAGAAGATACATTCGGCATACCCTTCGAGTTTAAATTCTCCAAAACCATGAGGCAGCAACATATGATCTCCTTTTATGAAGGGATAGACATACTCACCAGAGATCATATGGCCCTCCCCTTCAATCACACTGATAAGAAGGAATGGTTTTTGTTGCTTTAAGCTTGCTGATCCTGATAACTTCCATTTCCCCACCGAAAAGTAAGCGCATTCAATCAATGTCGTTGTAAGCAAATCCTCAATTTGTTCATGATGAACCGTTTGCCGCTCTGGAATAGACGGGACCTCTATCACTTCGATGCTCTTTTTCAGATGAAGCTCGCGCAGCTTGCCTTCTTCATCTTTTCGGTCATAATCATATAATCTGTAAGTTGTGTCTGAATTCTGCTGCGTCTCTAAAGCCAGAATCCCTTTTCCAATCGCATGAACAGTGCCGCTTGGCACATAGAAAAAATCCCCCGGTTTTACCTTTACCCGGCGCAAGAGCTCTTCCCATTTTCCACGCTTTATCATGGCAATTAGTTCTTCCTTTGTTTTTGCATTGTGGCCGTAAATAATCTCTGCATCTTTTTCGCAATCAATAATGTACCAGCATTCAGTTTTTCCAAGCTCACCGTTTTCATGTATTTTGGCAAATTCATCATTGGGATGCACCTGAACAGATAAATCCTGGTCAGCATCTAATATTTTTGTAAGCAGAGGAAAACGGTCCCCTTCAAGCTGTCCAAATAAATGTCTGTGATGTTCCCATAATTCGCTGAGCGTGAGCCCCTTATACATTCCGTTTTGAACAACGCTTTGACCGTTTTGATGCGCGGCAAAAGCCCAGCACTCCCCTGTTCGTTGTGACGGAATGGTATAGCCAAAATCAGCTAAAGCGGTTCCGCCCCAAATTCTTTCTTTGAAAACAGGCTTGAAAAATAACGGTTCAATCGTCATGAAAATCCCCCCGCTTTATTCGATTTCTTCCAGCAGTTTGTATGCCTCTTCTGTTGTTTGCACGGAGAGCAGGCGCTTCCTATAATTGTCATCCATTAGCTTTCGAGATAGCATCTGCAATATTTTCAGATGCTGGTTCCCTCCGCTCTCTTTTGGTACAGCAATCATAAAGATTAATTTAGCTTCTGATCCATCCAGACTGTTCCAATCAACGCCTGATCTTTTGATCCCAAAGGCAACGCTTGGCTCCCTAACCGCCTCAGACTTTCCGTGCGGAATCGCGATATTCATGCCAATCGCCGTTGTTCCCTGTTGTTCACGATTCAAAATGGATTGTTTAAACCCGCTCTCTGAAAGCAGCGCACCTCTGCGGGACAATTTTTGAATCATTTCCTCAATGATGTCATCCCTCGTTTCACCCGATAAATTTGGTTCAATTAATTCCGGGCTGATAATGTCTGTCAATTTTTTTATCTCCGCCATCTCAGCTTTTGGGCTTTCGACTTGAATTGGCTGCTTTATTTCGTTTGCTGCCGCAGCTTCACTTGGCGCAGAGGACGGTACAGTTTCACTGAGCACAGGAGATGCCGTAATATCTTTTTTTAGGACATTGACGAACAGAGCGGTGACAAGGGAACCTGCAATCACAGCAATAAAAAACATCAAGACATGATCAACTGCGCCAAGCACTGCAACAATAGGTCCGCCGTGTGCCACTCTGTCTCCCACATTGCCAATCATGGCTATCACAGAACCTGTCATTGAGCCTGCCATAATACTTGGAATGACGCGCAGAGGGTCCTGCGCCGCAAATGGAATCGCTCCTTCAGTAATGCCGAAGAGCCCCATCGTAAATGCCGCTTTCCCCATTTCTCTTTGGGATGTCTCGAATTTTCTTTTTCCTAAAAACGTCGCAATGCCAAGGCCAATCGGGGGGATACAAATGGCGACAGCAATTGGTCCCATAATTTCATAATTTCCTTCTCCAATCATTGCCGATCCAAACAGAAATGCGACCTTATTTACGGGTCCGCCCATATCAAATGAGATCATCGCACCTAAAATCAATGCCAGAAGGATCGAGCTCGAGCCTTTCATTCCCGCCAGCCAAACCGTTAATGAGGCGAAAATTTGAGCTACAGGCGCACCGATCAAAAATACAAACGCTAAACCTACAATCAGAGATGCAAATACCGGAATAATAATAATCGGCATAATCGGTTGGATGGCTTTTGGCACCTTTACTTTTTTTATCCATAGTGCAGCATATCCGGCCAAAAATCCGGCAATGATTCCCCCAAGGAATCCGGCGCCGCTTGCGCTGTCATAAAAACTGCCAGTCGCCGCAATATATCCGCCGATCATCCCTGGCACAAGACCCGGTTTATCAGCGATGCTATAGGCGATATAGCCGGCTAAAATCGGAATCATAAATGAAAATGAAGCACTGCCGATCTGTTCAATCGTTTTCCAGAAGGAGTCATCCGGAATAACTAAACCTTCAGGTGTTTTCTCCCCTCCAAGCGTTAATGCAACCGCTATCAATAATCCGCCGACGACAATGAAAGGAACCATAAATGAAACGCCGTTCATTAAATGACGGTAAATAGGATTTTGCTTCTTCTCCTGGTGATTGCCAGATTCCGATTTTGCAGCGGAACGATAGACCGGCATATCCCCGTTAAGAGCGGTTTGAATCAATTCTTCCGGTTTGCGGATGCCGTCCTGTACCCCGACAGACAGCAGTTTTTTGCCTATAAACCGGTCTTTGTTTACCGAGCGGTCTGCAGCAATAATGATTGCGTCCGCTTCGCGAATTTCCTCTTCGGTTAGCTTATTTTCGACACCAATTCCCCCCTGGGTCTCAACTTTGATGCTGACGCCCATTCTGTCTGCAGCTTTTTGCAGATTTTCCGCTGCCATATACGTATGGGCGATTCCGTTCGGACAAGAAGTAATCGCTAACAGTTTCATAGGAAACCTCCTTTAAAGTGTGAATAATAAGATCTTGTCTCAACTGTATACCGAAATCAGCACTTAAAAATCGCTTTTTTTACCATAGGTTCCGGAAATAAAGGCACTTTTCCCTATAACAAAAAAAAGCAAGGAATAATCCCTGCTTTTTAATAATCCAAATGAGATAAAAATGACATGACATTGGTTTCTTTCGTCAGCTTTTGGACAAAGGCCGGCTGCTCGCTAAGATATGAGAGCTCGCTAAACAGCTGCTTTGTCATGGTTTGATCCTCGTGTTTGACAGCCAGCATAAAGACAAGCGAAACTTTTTCATTTCCCCATTCAAGCGGCTCCTTTAATGTGGCAATCGCGATTGCTGATTGTTTAATAAATTTAGCGTTCGCATGAGGAATGGCAATGCCTGACCCAATGTTTGTCGCCGACATTTTTTCCCTCATCACCGCATGAACCGCATAGTCCTTTTCAACATAGCCTTTCTCAAACAAAGCTGTCGCCAGCTGTTCAATTAACTTGTAACGATGCTCCGCCTCCTGCTGCAAAAAAACCAAAAAAGGAGTCGTATTGTTCAGCATCTGAAACGTTTTTTGTTTTTGGCGGTGTGGTTCGCCCAGTTGACGTATAAATGCACTTAATTTCTTCTCTTCGCCTGGTTCTAAAAGCGGAGACACTACAATATGGGGGACCGTTATATTCTCCAGCGCAATGGTGGATATGACAAGATCGATATCCTCATGCTTTTTGATATAATCCTTTAAATCGGCCTTTGCAATACATGCCATTACAGCGATTTGGTGATATTTCCGTTCAATTTTCGTCCGCAGCAATTGTGACATCCCGATTCCCATGTGGCAGACGACGATCGCCTTTTTATGTGCCTCGCTGCTGCACTGCATCCGTTCGATGGCTGCTTGAAAATGCAGTGTCAAATATGCTGCCTCTTCCTCAGGAATATGAAGATCAAATGTTTGATTGATGTCTTCCAAAACGTCAATGATAAGATGAAACAAATAAGGGTACATCTTTTTGATGTCATTCAGCATAGGATTTGATACTGAAAGATCGTAGCTCAGCCGCTGTAACACTGTATTGAGATGAATGTTCAAACCATTGATCAAATCAACGTCTTTGTGAAAATCCATCATTTTCAGCTCTGAAACACGATTGATTAAATGCGCTACAACCTTAGGAAGCACAGCATTTTCAAAGTTTTCTTCTTTCTGTAATGGATAACGAACCTTACCGCCCAATATATGTAATGTTAAATACACGGCTTCTTCTTCTGGAAAACGGATTGCAAAAACCGGTTCAAGCCGTTGCAAACAAGCAAATGTCCATTGATATTCTTTCTTCTTTTTTACTGCCGCCATTTCTTTCGGGGACAACGAGATCGGCTGCTTCATTTTGATGCGGCGGACCATTAATAATGTATGCAGCAGCAAACTCTCAAACGTTTCATCTGTGAAATAGAGAGAATGCTTTTTTTGTAATGATTTGATTTCTTTCGTCACAAAGTCTATTTCATAATGTAAAAACTTACTTTTAATAAATTGGCTCGTAAACTCTGTATTGTGAATCAAATCAGATATTCTTGCCAATGCTTTTCTTTTATTTCTTTCGTTCCCTTCAACCTTTAATCCAAGCCTCTGCCTAGAAACCAGAGTGAGATCAAAACGCTTCAGCCACTCTTCTACTGCGTATAAATTCTTTTTAATGGCAGATCGATTGACAAAATGCCGAGCGGCAATTTCTTTTGCGGAAACAGGCTTCGGATTCATTAATAAATCATAAGCAATTTGCAGCATTCTTTCTTCATCGCTCCGCTGCCTAGAAGAAAAATGTTCAGTATGTAATTGTTGGCTTAGCCAGGTCCTTTCCTGTTCTTCTATATGTAAATAAACGCCCAACCCTGGTTTTCGAATAAGCTGTGCATGAGAATGCTCATTGAGATAATCCTCGATCACTTTCAAATCATTCCGGATCGTTTTTTCAGAACACTGTACCCTATCTGCGAAATCTTGCACAACTAAATAGTCATCAGGTTCAGATAACAACAGATACAAAATCTCTTTTTGTCTTGAATTTATGTATTCCATCTGTTTTTCTATCCTTCCTGTCAGTATCCACTTGAGCAAATTCATAGTATAAGTATACTATATAAGAAACCGTTTACATTATAAAATAAAATCATAGAGACAAAAGTTTTGTTTTTTACCGAAGCTTCCGGAAAAAAGCGAATTTATGATTTTGAGTTAACTGCTAGAAACGACCTGATTCTGTGATGTGATAGTGTCAGCTTAGTATACGAAATAAAAAACGGACACCAACCAAAGTACAGCGTTCTCTGTCCAGTGATCAGTATCCGCAGACCTTCCATCTCGGCATTTTTTTACGGCCCGGTTCCACAGTCTACTTTGTATTTACCGTTTGATGCTTTTTTTGAATAGCATAAGTGAGGCGTTTGTCCCGTTTCATCTTTCCAATCTAGCCAATTCACGTAATAAAGACTCCCAGATTCATTGTCAGCTTCTTTTTGGAGAACTGCAAAGTAGCTTTGGTAGGGATATCCTCTTTTATAAATTTCGTGTCTGATTGCTCCTTTTTCAGAAGCAGCTGTAAAAACAACAGGAGATAGAACAGGTAGTGCTATCAATATAACTATAAGTGCTGCTACAAGAGAAAGGATAATTTGGGTTTTCTTTTTCATTTTTTTCTCCAAGCTTTTAAACTTATTATGAATAATATGAATTTAATTCTCCGCATGATATTGTTGGCGGAGTTGGACAACAATCCGCCAACAACTTTCCGATTCTTAGTTTTTGAATGTCTCTTTTGAAGACGCCTTTTTAATCATTCACATTGCTTTTCATTAACCATTCTACTTCCGTTAATTCTTGTTTTTGAACGTCTATTGTGTGTTTTTTCGTAAAATGGGTTTTCACAGCTTCTTCGTTTTCCCAAATCTCCCAAAGCATTATTTTACGTTCTGATGGCTCAAGCGGATAAGCATGGAATGTAATACAACCCTCTTCTTTGTTCGTTTCTTCCTCAAGTTTTTTGAATTCCTTCATTATCTCATTAAGGTCTTTATCACTGATGATTTTTAAACATGCCGTTATGTAATGCATCGAAAATCCCCCTCCTATCATTTTATGGCTTTTCATTATAACATTTTCTTGAAAAATGCAGATGCCATTTATAAATCATTAGACGACTTCGAGTGCCTTTTAGACCACTTTCTATAAAATCTAAAGCAAGCTAAGGCGGTCCTTTTATGACCCTTTTTTATCCAGAACCGGAAACTGGCGTATATATAATGTTTACTTACTCTTAATTTTAAATCGTAGTTGATCAGACCCTTGAGGTAAAATCTGTTAGTGTGGTATTCCCGTAGCCTTTAATGTTTTTCATATTTGTTGTCATAGCCAAAACCCAGGCATGGTACTCCTTCTATCAGAATCTTTGCAACAACTCCACAATCATATGTAGTCTCTGAAAAAAACATGAATAATGACACTTGAAATCTACATCTGCTTATAGATTACACTAGGATAAAGCCTAAAAAAGAAAGGTTGATGGGTTTGAACTTATATTTAGTAACAGCCCTTGTCATATCAGTATTATTAAACGTAATTTTATGTATTCAGCTAGGAAAATTCAGAACAAGTCGATTTTCCAAGTGGAAAGAAAGCACAGAAATTAACACTCCATATGCTGCGTTAGTCTGGGCTTTCCTTGCTATAACAATTGTTTTGAGTCTTATAGGTTTACTGGCTGGTGTAAGTGATTTATAAATGTTGTGATCATTGTAAATAGGCATAACAACATTTTTTCTATTGGTATAAAGCCCGCCTTATATAAGATGGGCTCTTTTTGCGTGGTAATTTGCTTTTATCGCAGTAGACCCCACAAATGACTCAACGAGGGCTGAATTTAAAACAATACCAGCCTTAAAACCTACAATGGATTCAACTTATAACGTGAATAAACTTCTCTATAGAAATATCCTTCCGCTTTATCTAGATTTAGTAAAAAAGTTCTTCTGCGTTAAAATAATAACTGGATAAGGGAAACATCATTTCTTATACCATTAGACATATTACGGATTGCTTAATTTTTATATAACTGTTGGAAACAGTTTTTCCGCCTGCGATAATTAGATAAGAGGTGAAATCAATGAATGATATAGAATTTTTAGAGTCCGTGTCGCAACTGGGACAAATAATTTTATTGTTCTCCGGCTACGCCCTTTACTGGAAATTAGGTAAAATAAAAAAAGAACGGAAACTTACAAAATATGAAACTTTTCTTAGATTCTTTGTAACGTTCGGCATATTTGCATGGGCACTTTCGTTTCTTGCTTTGCATTTGTGGTAACAATCTTCTGTCGATATTTCATTAATTATATCGAATTTTTTTAATCATTAATTAAACTCCCTTTTTTTAAAAAACGGAAGAGTATCACTTTTTTTGACTGTGTAAATGCCCCCAGAAGCTTTAGACGCAGATGATAACAGTTTAGATGTTGTCTTTCCTCCCAGCACCTTTAATTCTGACTCAATGGCTGACTTAACTTGGTTCCATCTGCCCTCAGCTAAAATGCGGTGCAGGCAATCCTTTCCGCTTCTGTTCTGATGTTTACGGACACAATCAATTCCCCAGCCGCGCTCTTTAAGCAGCTACGCCACAAACTTGATAGCCAACTTTTCAGCAGTGTAGTATTTAGCGCCTCCTGACTTGCTATAACAAATACCAACACCAATCAAATTACGGTTCCCGGGACCATTAGGAATAGATTCAAAACCTTTTATAGGTACTTTATCTAAAAGCGCAGGCTTTGGTAAAGTTACTGGCCGAATGTCTGGAGATAATAAAGTCCTTTGGAGATTAGATTATGACCCTGAAAAGGGACCTCATATAAATGTTGAGGATTATAGAAATGGAAAAGGAGATAAAGCAAAGAAATTATATACCTTTTAACGGAAACGAAGAAACTTATAAATCACTTTTAAAACATTTAAATAAATAGGAAGTGTTAATATGACTTTATACGAAGAATGTCTAGAAGCTCTTGGAAATGACAAAGAAGTCCTCACTATTTCTGAGACACGTAAATATCATGAACAACTTGGTGAAAGTTTCCCCTTCACATCATGGGGAAAAATTAAATGGGATGAAGTAACTTCTCACAGATCTATTGATTACGCTGAAGATATTGATGAATGGTTAATTGAGAATAAAATAGATGATAAAACTGTTATTCTCCTTTGGGCTTACGGTGATATCCAGCTGTAAAAACCAGCTTAGACAACGCCTTAAACGTAATTGATGATGTAACTGCTGTAGGTTCCGATACTTTCATGTTCAGCGAATCTGGTTATGTTATTGAATTTTTCCATGATGGAGATGTAACAATAGGAAAGGCAATAGGAAAATAATAGCCCTGCTTAGTTAAGAGGATCAATATGAATTTAGAGAAAAAAATGAAAACTATATCAATTAAACGAAAAAAACTTAATCTTAATGATGACTATGGAATTCAAAAAAGTTGGGATGAAATAATTGAAGTTCTCTCAGAAAATGAGGAAAATACAATTAGCTATCTAGAAAATTGTAATAAAGAAGATTTATATTGGATCAATGAAGTATTTGAAGATTTAGCTGAAGGTTTACAAAGTAAAGAACTTATTAATTGTTTAAGAAAATTAGATGAAAAATACCCTGACTTAGAAATGACAAACGATATTGATATAGCAGAAAGCTATATAGAATAAGATACGCACCATTTCTCAGATTTGAAGTTAACATTTCTTGGTGGTGATAAGTAATGATTGAAATCGAAATTCCTGAACCTGTATTTCAATTTCTAGGAGGAATTTTTTATCAAGGTATAGAAACTCCAGAGTCAGCACTGAACGAATACTTAGAAGAGATTTCAAAAGAAGAGCAAGAAACTGATATAGCTGCATTAAAAGATTTTATTAACAGTGATTATTCGGATGAAGAAAAGAATGATTTTATCGATGAAGCTGCTGACGGAGTGGACATCCGTGGTTACGGAGTATCTCCATTAGTATGGCTCGATCAAGTTATTCAAAAAATAGAAAAGAAGATTGAAACCTTATAATCCATTAAACCTAGCATAGAAACAGAGCTGATTTTGAATTCACTTCAAAATCAGCTTAGAAAACTTCCGCCCCCAACCCGTCCCCAACTCGATGAATGATGGCAAAATCAATAAATATGCAAAGTAAAAACCCTTGCTACGCAAGGGTTTAAGCTATGATTCCGACTGGGCTCGAACCAGCGACCTCTACCCTGTCAAGGACGAGACACGTATTCTGACTAATCTTTAACAATCCTAAAAAATCGCCTAACCCTTGTCACATAAGGGGTCATGGGATTTAGTTTCCTGATTAATATTTGTTATTACTAAGTAGTTTTTAAAGTTTTTGTGACTCCGATGTGACACCATCGGCCAGCTACACAACTCGTCTGATTGACCATTAGCTATGGAGTAACAAAACGGAACTCCATCTTTTGCTCTCTTTTAACCGCACATTTTTGAATGAGGACAGGATTAATTTCCGTCCTCTAATTTTTGCATCTTGTTACATGTTGGCAATTTTTGTTCTGTTTTTTCTGAATTTGTGGTAGAATCATAATAAATAAGTTGTCCATGAGCCATATCTCCCTAATTTTAACGGGATGAGGCAGGTGATATACCATTGATGTCAATTTATGAATCTATCATGATAATGATTAATTTTTCTGCGCTATTGTTAAATGCATTGGGTTTATTTGTGTTAATTGGAAACGAAAAATAGACCTCCCTTGAGATTGGAAGCCTGAAGGGATAGGTCTATAATGAATTACTTATGAGCATACGGCTCATGGGCAACTTTTTACCGGGGTGTTGGTAGCACCCTAGTTTTTTATTATATGCTATACAATGTGTATAGCATCTGTTATAAACAGATTATAACATATCTCCAATGAAATGCATTACATAATATATTTGTTTTTTTATTTTTTTTATTTTTTCGTGTTTTTATATTAATATTAAAAAAACACCTTCTCTCTCCCTCTTCTATTAAATAAAATCATATGAAATGCATTACAAACCCTATAACTTTAAGAATACAATTTGTTTTTTATTTTTTTATTTTTTCGTGTTTTTATATTTGAATTAAAAAAACACTTCCGATTTAATTAAAATCAAATGAAATGCATTACAAATCTTATAAAACTTTAAGAATACAATTTGTTTTTTATTTTTTTTTATTTTTTCGTGTTTTTATATTTGTTTTTTGGGGTGACATATTATGTCGCTTACAGTATGACTTGATAGCTGCTTTGAAGTAATCTTCCAAATCCATTGGCGCCCCTCCTTCTCTCTCCTTGTGATAACAAGAATACCCATCCATATTTTAACACACTGCATAAAAAAGACCCCCAAGGGAGTCTAATTCTTAATAAATCTCATCTAATAGTTTTTCACTTAAATCCTTAAATTTCCCTTCATCTTTCAGAGCATTAAGGAGCGCAATCACTTTCTTTTCTTTAATTCCAAGAACTTTAGACAAGATATCACGCACTTCTGCAAAATCAGGAACTTTCTCATTATGTAACTCCTGACTTGAAATGCCTTCAATCTCTTTTCGATATTGTTCTGGTGGCTGAGGACTATTTAGAATACGATCATTTAAGACTGATAAAACATATTCCAATTCTCTTCTTTTCTCACTATAAATATTATGTTGAATTAACCAATTGGAATAAGGGTATCTTGGATCATCCAGTTTTGCATTACTGAGCTTTAAGATTTGCCATTTAAGATCTTCAATTTCTCGTTCAAGTAGTTCAACTTTTTCTTCTAATGGATTAGTCATTTATAGCCCTCCTGTGAATTATAGAAGTATCCAAAGTACCCCTTCAACAGCTTCAGCTATCACTAATGCATCTCCTGAATCTAATTCTAAATCATTTACTAGATAGTTATAGAGTTTCTTTCTTACAGTATCAACAGCTAAATCAGGTATTTTTGCAATGTAATCAAGCTCGTCCGCAATATCATCGGCATGCTTTCTAAATGCTTTTGCAGCACCTTCATCTAACCAACCAATAATCTTTGAGACCACCCATGAGCCACTACGAATTCCTTGAGCTAAGGCTCTTACTGCCGCAGAAACAATTTTACCTTTAATACCTTGAGTAGTGAATTCTCCACTAACCTCTTGATTTTTCACCTTAACACTTTCTTGTAGTAGAGTTGTGTAAGCGTATGTATTAGCAATAGTTACATTTTGCTTCACTGACTCTTCTTTTTTAATTTCTTTTGCGCTCGCAAATGGTGCAAAAAGTGAAACTGAAAGGGCTACTGAGGATAAAGCCAATATACTTTTTTTGAACATACTTCACAATCCTTCTTTCTCTTTATTTTTCTGAAACTATTATCAATATTATCAAAAATTTGTAAAATTAAGGATAGTGTTTTTCTCACCTTTTTGTTCCCCTCATTTATGCCCATGTATATCTGTTTCGTTCCCCACTTCTGGAGAAACGATGGTACAGACTGAACTGTCGTTTGTTGGTTTCATTTAAGTATATATACTTAACCAAAGGGTCTGATTCAGCATGAACAATACCTTGCCAGGTTCATAGTGAACCTCACAAATTTCTT